>NZ_JBEZDM010000002.1:0-749200 GCF_040648335.1 Nonomuraea sp. NPDC049158 | reverse complement strand
GCCACAGGACAACACCGCATCACCGCCGTCTACCTCGGCGGAACCACCTTCGACAACGAAAACCCGATCCACTTCGCCCCAAGCACCTCACCGCCGATCAATCAAGTCGTTGCCAGCAGCTTGTGGGGCAGTACCGATGTCCCGGACGTCGTTTCTTACAACGACAGCTCTGCGGTCACGGTGGGGGTCAAGTTCAAGGCGTCGGTGAGTGGGACCGTGACGGGTGTCCGGTTCTATAAGGGTTCGTTGAATACGGGTACGCATACGGGGGCGCTGTGGACGTCATCCGGTCAGTTGCTGGCGAATGCGACGTTCTCTGGTGAGACGGCATCGGGCTGGCAGCAGGTGAACTTCGCGGCACCGGTCGCCGTTACCGCCAATACGACGTATGTCGTTTCTTATCACACTACGTCTGGGCGTTATTCGATAACTCGTCCGTATTTCACCTCTCAATACGTGAACAGTCCGCTCACCGCGTTGGCGGACGGTGCCGAAGGTGGCAACGGAGTCTATGCATACGGCGCCGGCAGCACCTTCCCGACGAGTACCTACCAGGCCACCAACTACTGGGTAGAGCCCGTGTTCGTACCGACAAAGACTCTGTGGAGCAGTACCGATGTCCCGGACGTCGTTTCTCACTCCGACAGCTCTGCGGTCACGGTAGGCGTCAAGTTCAAAGCGACGGTGAACGGGACCGCGACGGGTGTCCGGTTCTATAAGGGTTCGTTGAATACGGGTACGCATACGGGGGCGCTGTGGACGTCATCCGGTCAGTTGCTGGCGAATGCGACGTTCTCTGGTGAGACGGCATCGGGCTGGCAGCAGGTGAACTTCGCGACACCGGTCGCCGTTACCGCCAATACGACGTATGTCGTTTCTTATCACACTACGTCTGGGCGTTATTCGCTAACTCGTCCGTATTTCACCTCTCAATACGTGAACAGTCCGCTCACCGCGTTGGCGGACGGTGCCGAAGGTGGCAACGGAGTCTATGCATACGGCGCCGGCAGCACCTTCCCGACGAGTACCTACCAGGCCACCAACTACTGGGTAGATGTAGTGTTCAGCGTGGATTAGCCGAGCCGTCCGGTTAGGGCCGCCGTTCCGGCGAAATCCTAATACGCTACAAATCATTGGCAAGGACATCGCCGTGACCGGGCGTCTGCACCCGGTCACGGCGTCGGCGTTGTCAGGCTGCACGCATGGTTGAAGTCGCACGCCGTACAGCGTTCGGTGTCGCTTCCTTTCGCGTTGTCGCGATGGGCCCACCGGCTTCCGTCACATGTCCGGCAAAGCACGGGGCCCGGGCGGTCAGCTCCGCGGCATTCGAGCCGCGGATCTTTGGCGACAGTCGACGTCTGGGGAAGGGCCGGTGCGTCGACCTGACGATCATTGAGGGAGATCGAGCGTTCCCGCGGACTCATTCGCCATGTCGTAGGGACCGATCTGCAACTCCGCTGACGAGGCGATGACGCGTCTGCGAGCCGTTCTGTCGCCGGCAGGTGATTCCAGCACCGACGAACCACGGCGGCTCTGTCCGCCGAGCAGTCATATCCAGCCCTGGCAAGAACATCCTCGGTCGCGTGTGTCCGGCACTTCTTCCGGCGCTCGTACGGGGAGGGCTTCCGATGCCTCATGCAGCAGCCGTTTAAGGGATTGAATGAAGTGAGCAGACTGAAGATGCGAGATGGTGCGTGCGGACGAGAGCCCCGGTGGCGGCGCCTGAGGCTCTGGATCGTCTGCGGGAACAGTCTGGCCATCCTGCTCTGTCTGCTCGGGGCCGTCTCCGGTCCCACGCACGCGTCCACTTTCGAGCCCGGCGAGCACGCCCCTGCCGCTGCGGGCGTTTCGACGACATCACCGGCGGGGTCATCGAGGAACATACCCGTCGCCGTGCCGGCTGACACGCGCGCCGCCTTTCCCGCACCGCCTCCGAGAGAGCGCCGAACTGCCAAGAGCGGCGCCCGCCTCCGCAGAGCCGCGTGCCCGCCCACGTCTGTTATTTGCATCGAGAACAGCCTTCCCGGCAACCCGCGCAGCGAGTGGGACATCGTCGGATCGGGTTCGCCCAGCATCCAGGGATATGTCACTCAAATGAGTCTCAACCATGGGGAGACAGCGCAATTCAAGGTGCTGACCCCGTCGACCGACTATCGCCTGGACATCTATCGCATGGGCTACTACGGCGGCATGGGAGCACGCCTGATCGCGACGGTTCAACCGTCCGCCGCGCTTCCGCAGACGCAGCCGGCGTGCCTGACCGATGGCGCGACCGGCCTGATCGACTGTGGCAACTGGGCGGTGTCGGCCTCATGGGACGTGCCGGCGAGCGCGGTTTCCGGCGTCTATATCGCGAAGCTGGTGCGAGAGGACGTGGCGGACCAAGCCAGCCACATGGTCTTCGTGGTCAGGGACGATACCCGGCACTCGGATTTCCTGGTGCAGACGTCTGACGCCACGTGGCAGGCGTACAACGCCTATGGCGGCAACAGTCTTTATACAGGTGCTCCGATAGGCCGGGGGTTCAAGGTCAGCTACAACCGTCCGTTCTTGACCTGGAACTCTAGTCCGATGAGCTGGTTCTTCGATTCCGAATACCCGCTGGTCAGGTGGGCCGAGGCGAACGCGTTCGACGTGAGTTACACCTCCAGTGTGGACACCGCCATGCGGGGAGCGGAAATTCTCGAGCACAAGGTGTTCGTCTCCTCTGGCCATGACGAATACTGGTCGAACGAGATGCGGAACAACGTGCAGAACGCTCGCGACAACGGCGTGAACCTCACCTTCTTCTCTGGAAACGAGATTTTCTGGAAGACCAGATGGGAGAACAGCATCGCGGAGCCGAGCAGCTCGTTCAGGACGATCGTCTGCTACAAGGAGACACTCGCGAACAACACGAGGCTCGATCCGACTTCGACATGGACGGGGACGTGGCGAGATCCGCGTTACTCCCCGCCGGCGGACGGCGGGCGACCAGAGAACGCACTGACAGGCACGCTGTTCATGGTCAACGGGCTCGCCAACGATTCGATACAGGTCCCCGCGGAGTTCGCCGACATGCGATTGTGGCGCAACACGTCGATCGCCAATCTTTCTCCCGGCCAGACGGCGACCTTTCCCGCGGGCACGCTGGGGTACGAGTGGGACGAGGCCCCCGACAACGCCGTCGCGCCGCCTGGGCTGGTCAAGTTCTCGAGAACGACCGTGCCCACAAACGACAGATACCTGCTCGACTACGGGAGCCAGTACGGCGCTGGGGTTCCCACACATAGGCTAGTGCTTTACCGGCATTCCAGTGGAGCACTCGTCTTCGGCGCGGGAACCACCCAGTGGGCGTGGGGGCTCGACGCCGTGCACGAACGGCCCGGAGCTCCCACGGACATCCGTATGCAGCAGGCGACGGTCAACCTCTTCGCGGACATGGGCGCCCAGCCGGCCAGTCTCCAGCCCGGCCTGGTTCCGGCGACCCCGTCGACGGACACATCTCCGCCGACGTCAACGATCACCAATCCGTCGAGCGGCGCTGGTGTGGTCGCAGGAAGGGCGGTCACTATTCAGGGAACGGCGAGCGATACCGGGGGCGGCGTCATCGGGGGCGTGGAAGTCTCGTTCGACGGCACGAGATGGTTCCAGGCGACCGGCCGAAGCGCCTGGCAGTACGAATGGACGCCCACCGGCGATGGGGCCGTGACGATCAGGGTTCGCGCAGTCGATGACATCGGCAACATCCAGCCGAATCCGACCACGGTGAATGTGACCGTGGGCGGGATATGCTGCACCCTCTGGTCGTCGACGACTGTCCCGGATGAGGCGTCGCACAACGATTCTCATGCCGTAGAAGTAGGGGTGAAGTTCAAAGCCTCGGACTCTGGCCTCATCAGCGGAATCAGGTTCTACAAGGGTTCGCTGAACACGGGGACGCACGTCGGCCATCTATGGAGTTCCACAGGGACGCTCCTAGCGGAGGCAACCTTCACCAATGAAACAGCAAGTGGATGGCAGCAGGTGAATCTCTCCACCCCGGTGGGGGTGACTGCGAATACTACGTATATCGCGTCTTATCATACGACATCAGGCTATTATTCGGTGTCGCGGCCGTATTTCACTGATGCGTACAGTAACGGTCCCTTGAGCGCGCCGGCGAGCGCCGGCTCGGGTGGGAACGGCGTGTACGCCTATGCCTCGTCAGGAACTTTCCCGAATCAGACCTTCGACGACACCAACTACTGGGTCGACGTGGTTTACGCGTCATCGAGTAGCCTGTGGGACGACACGGCGGTTCCGGCTGTTCAGTCGCTTCCCGATACCGATCCGGTCACTCTCGGGGTGAAGTTCACGGCGTCGACCAGCGGCGTTATCAGTGGTATCCGGTTCTACAAGGGTTCGCTGAATACGGGGACTCATATAGGTAGTCTGTGGAGCACTGGCGGGGCGTTGCTGGCGAGCGCGACCTTCTCCGGGGAGTCGGCTTCGGGCTGGCAGCAGGTGAATTTCGCCACCCCGGTGGGGGTGACTGCGAATACTACGTATATCGCGTCTTATTTTACTTCGTCGGGTTATTATTCGGTGTCGCGGCCGTATTTCGCCAGTGCGTACAGTAGCGGTCCTTTGACCGCGTTGGCGAGCGCTGATTCGGGCGGGAACGGGGTGTATGCCTACGGCGCCACGAACAAGTTCCCCACGGGGACGTACCAGGCCTCCAACTACTGGGTCGACGTGGTGTTCTCACCAACATTTAGTCTGTGGAACAGTTCGGCGGTTCCGGCCGTTCAGGCGGATCCCGATACCTCGCCGGTCACCCTCGGGGTGAAGTTCACGGCGTCGACCAGCGGCGTCATCGGTGGTATCCGGTTCTACAAGAGCACGCTGAACACAGGGACTCATATAGGTAGTCTGTGGAGCACTGGCGGGGCGTTGCTGGCGAGCGCGACCTTCTCCGGGGAGTCGGCTTCGGGCTGGCAGCAGGTGAATTTCGCCACCCCGGTGGCAGTGACTGCGAATACTACGTATATCGCGTCTTATTTTACGTCGTCGGGCCGTTATTCGACGTCGCGGCCGTATTTCACTAATGCGTACAGTAACGGTCCTTTGACCGCGTTGGCGAGCGCCGGTTCGGGCGGGAACGGGGTGTATGCCTACGGCGCCACGAACACGTTCCCCACGGGGACGTACCTGTCCACCAACTACTGGGTCGACGTGGCGTTCGCGGAATCGAGCTAGCTGATGGGGCAGAGCCGTTTGGTAGCCGGCTCATGACAGGAGCTTGTGGGCGCCGACCGGCGCCCACAAGCGCGATCTCGCGGCGAGACCGCACGGTCTGGAGCCCGGCGCTCGCGCTCAGGGCGGCCGGACCGCTGGACGGGAGCCGAGGCCGCGCATGCCCTGGATCCCCACGGGCGCGCTGATGACGGTGATCACGGTTACGGCTTTACTCCCCTTTCCGGGGAACCGTCCTGGTCGTGGAGTTGGGGGGCTTGGGGGACGGAGAGAGGCCGGAGGGAAGGCGTGCCTTCCCTCCGGCCTCTCTCCGGGTGCCTCAGGCGAGGGGGAGTGGGTCAGGCCGGCTTGTTCTTCAGCGGTCGCCACCAGCTCTGGTTGTCGGTGTACCAGCGGATCACCTCGGTCAGGCCATCCTCGAAGCTCCGGCCCGGCTCGTAGCCGAGTGCTCGGAGCTTGCCGCAGTCAACGGAGTAGCGCAGGTCGTGCCCCAGGCGGTCCGGCACGTGTCGCACCATGTCCCAGCCCAGGCCGAAGGCCGCGACCAGCAACTCGGTCAGCTCCCTGTTGGTCAGCTCCGTGCCGCCGCCGATGTTGTAGACCTCGCCTGGTGACCCCTTCTCCAGCACCAACTGGATGCCGCGGCAGTGGTCGTCGACATGCAGCCAGTCCCGCACGTTGCGTCCGTCGCCGTAGAGCGGGACGGGCTCGCGGTCGAGGAGGTTGGTGACGAAGAGGGGGATCAGCTTCTCCGGGTGCTGGTAGGGACCGTAGTTGTTGGAGCAACGGGTCACGCGTACATCCAGGCCGTGTGTCCGATGGTAGGCCCGGCACAGCAGATCGCCTCCCGC
Source organism: Nonomuraea sp. NPDC049158 (assembly GCF_040648335.1). Taxonomy (NCBI): domain Bacteria; kingdom Bacillati; phylum Actinomycetota; class Actinomycetes; order Streptosporangiales; family Streptosporangiaceae; genus Nonomuraea; species Nonomuraea sp. NPDC049158. The sequence goes on along the minus strand of NZ_JBEZDM010000002.1, from coordinate 743,132 downwards.
CTTGGCCGCCGAGTATGGCGAGTTGGGCAGCAGGGGTTCCTCCTCGGTCCAGGACCCCTCGGAGATCGACCCGTACACCTCGTCAGTGGAGATGTGGACCATCGTCTGGACGCCCGCGTCGAGCGCCGCCTGGAGTAGCCGCTGGGTGCCCAGCACGTTGGTCGTCACGAATGCTCCGGCGCCCGTGATGGACCGGTCAACGTGCGTTTCGGCCGCGAAGTTCAGCAAGATGTCGCACCAGGGGACGATCTCTGCGAGCAACCGCGTGTCAGTGATGTCGCCCCGCAGGAATCTGTAGCGGGGATGCCCTGCCACGGGAGCCAGGTTCTCGAGGTTTCCGGCGTAGGTGAGCTCGTCCAGAACGGTGACGCTGACGTCCTCGTAGCCGGGATACGACCCGAGCAGCAACGACCGTACGTAATGGGATCCGATGAAACCGGCGCCGCCGGTGACGAGGATGTTCATGCGCGCATCTTGATCTTGCTGTGGTCGCCCACCATGAGCTCGTGGGTGTTGGGCGTGCCGATCGCGCTGGTCACTTCCACGTTGCGCCCGATCAGGGAGCGGGCGATGCGTGAGACCCCGACCACGGAGGAGCCGTCGAGCACGATCGAGTACTCGACCTCCGCATTCGCCACCACGCAGTCGGACCCGATTGAGGTGAAGGGGCCCACGTAGGCAGAGGTGATCTTGGTATTGGCTCCGACCACGATCGGCCCGCGAAGCACCGAGTTCTCCACTACCGCGCCTCGCTCGATGGCGACCCTTCCGGTGATCTCGCTCAGACCGTCGACGAAGCCGTTGATCTCCGGCTCCACCTGTTCGAGGACGATGCGGTTGCACTCCAGAATGTCCTGCAGCCGGCCGGTGTCCTTCCAGTAGCCGCTGACCAGGTGGGAGTGGACGCGGAAGCCGTTGCCGATGAGCCAGGTGATGGCGTCGGTGATCTCAAGCTCGCCCCGCGCGGACGGCGTGATGGCTCGTACGGCGTCGTGGATGGCGGGGGAGAAGATGTAGACCCCCACGATCGCGAGGTCGCTGCGCGGGTGATCCGGCTTCTCCTCCAGCCCGACGATCTCCCCGGCGGGTCCGAGCTCGGCGACCCCGTAGAACTGCGGCTCGGCGACCTTCGTCAGCAGGATCTGCGCGTCGTGGTCGGCCTGGCGGAAGGCGCCGACCAGGTCGTTGATGCCGCCCACCAGGAAGTTGTCACCCAGGTACATGACGAACGGCTCCTCGGCCAGGAACTCCCTGGCGATGAGGACGCAGTGGGCCAGGCCCAGCGGAGCCTCCTGAGGGATGTAGGTGACTTCGAGGCCGAACCGGGAGCCGTCGCCGATGGCGTCACGCATCTCCTGGCCGGTGTCACCGACGATGATGCCGACGCTGGTGATGCCGGCGTCGCGCAGGGCCTCGAGTCCGTAATAGAGCACCGGTTTGTTGGCCACGGGGACGAGCTGCTTGGCTGAAGTGTGGGTGAGCGGGCGCAACCTCGTCCCCTTGCCGCCCGCCAGCACGAGTGCCTTCATCGGTCCTGGTCCTTCCGCGAAGAGGACGTGGCCGTAGCGGCCGCCTGCGAGCAGGAGCTTAGGCACCGTGCTACCTGGGGGAGCGCTTCTGCCGCGCGCTCTTGTTCAATGGCGCCCAGTACGTTGCCGCTGCTAGACGTTCACGCAGCACGGAACGTCCACTTGCGGTGGATGAGATAGCTCAACGGCGGGCTCGCCAGGATGATCAGGCCTTGTGCGAGCATCAGCGGCATCCCGGCCACCTCCACCAGGATGGGGAGACCACCCAGCGACGTCCCGAGAAAGCCCAGCCCTACCAGGTAGAACCGGAAGTAGCCAGATATCCAGGAATCACCGGAAATGCGGAACACCAGCAGCCGATAGCCCGGGTAGACGATGACCACGGTGACGAAGTGGCTGACCACGACCAGCACAAGATAGGGCGCCGCATTCTCCGCGACCATCAATGCTAGCCCCAGGAGAATGTAATAGACAACCGCTGTCATGGCGCCGGCCAGCAGATATGTGATGCGGTGGCCAACAAGAGCCGGGATCAGGGCCAGCCATCCGAATGACGGTTTTTTGCCGCGCTTGGTCCGGCTTCTCAGGTCGACCATGTGGCCCGCACTCCGCATCTTGAATCGCGTGGTGGGGGTTGCATGACTATAACCGGTTTGCACTGGACGATCGGGGGATCCATGTCGGTGTCGGTGGTAATTCCGTGTTACCGGTCGGCGCGCACCCTGCCCACGCTGGTGAGCAGGATCGTCTCGACGCTGAGCCAGGTCTCCGTCCGCCACGAGATCCTGCTCGTGGTCGACGGCAGTCCAGACGAGACCTGGGAGACGGCCGCCGCACTGGCCCGCAGCATCGAGGGGGTCCGCGCTGTCAACCTGTCGCGCAACTACGGCCAGCACAACGCGCTCGTCGCCGGCATCCGCGAGGCCGCCCACGACGTGGTCGTCACCCTGGACGACGACCTGCAGCATCCGCCCGAGCAGATTCCCCGCCTGCTGGCCGCCCTGGAGGGCGATCGGCTCGACCTGGTGTACGGCGTCGCCGTCGAGGAGGAGCACGGCTTCTTGCGGAACCTGGCCTCCCGTTCGGTGAAGGCCGGCCTGTCAGGCGCGCTCGGCATCCGGACCGCGCAGGAGATCAGCGCCTTCCGAGCCTTCCGCACCCGGCTGCGCGACGGCTTCCGGGGTCTGTCCGGGCCGCACGCGTCGATCGACGTGGCGCTGTCCTGGGCTACGGCGAAGGTCGGCTCGGTCCAGGTCCAGATGAACCAGCGCGCGCACGGGCGCTCCAACTACACGGTCCGCATGCTGTTCCGCCACGCGATGAACATGCTGGTCGGCTACAGCGCGGCGCCGCTGCGGGCGGCGAGCTATCTCGGCTTCCTGGCCGGCGTCATCGGGTTGGTGCTCGGCGTCGGCGTGCTGTGGCGCTTCGCCGTCGGGGACACCACGGTGGCCGGCTTCACGACCGTCGCCTCTATGGTGGCCCTCTTCTCCTCCGCGCAACTCTTCGCCATCGGCATGCTCGGCGAGTACGTCGGCCGGATTCACGGCAGCGGCATGGGCCGGCCGACCTACGTGGTCAGAGAGCGGGTCGGCCCGTTCCACGCCGCCGATCGCCCAGAGGAGCCTGTCATCCCCGTCCACGCAGGAGCGGGCTCAGGACCAGGTGAGTAGTGATCAGCGTCTGCACCGGTTCGAACCCGTATCGGGCCCAGGCCCGCTGCACCCGCGTGTTGTGTCCCTGCGTGGAGATGACCACCTCGCGCCCGCCGCGTGCCCGCGTGCGGTCCTCGACCGCCTTGAGCAGGTGGGCGTAGAGTCCCCGCCCCTGCTGGGCGGGGATCACTCCGGCGAGCAGGATCTCGGTGCGGTCGGCGTCCTCCTCCAGGGTGGCGAGCGCGAGCAGGCCTGAGCCGTTGTCGCCGTCCAGGCCGCGTAGCGCCAGGCATCCGTCCCGGGCGGCCGAACGCAGCGCCCATTCCTGGTAACCGGCGAGCGCCAGCGCGGGGTCGAACAGCGGGTTGGCCAGGTGGTGGCTGCCGTACGCGGAGAAGATGTCGGCCACCAGACCCGCGACGGCGGCGGCGCCGGGCGCCTCGGTCACCGACAGCTCGGGCGAAGGCGCGGGCGCGCGCCCCCTGCCGACCAGAAGCTGCCAGTACGCCAGGGAGTCGGCGAAGACCGCGGTCCTGCCCAGATCCGTCAGCGCGGCGAACCACCCGATGTGCTCGGCGGGATATCGCAGCACGACGACGTCCGCGGTTGAGCGCAGGATCGCCTCGCGGACCGAGGCGAGCGGTGTCCCGGAGGCGACCGATACGGTGAATCGCTCCACCGAGCAGCCGAAGCGGGCCGACTCCTGCGGCGACTCCTGGGCCCGCGGCGCGGGGGCCTCGATCACGTCGTGCCAGGCCATCAGCTCACCTCGTAGGCACGCACCGCGTCGATCACCCGGGTCACGCCGGGCTCGTCGAGGCCGGCGAAGAGCGGCAGCCGGACCAGCCGATCGGCGACCTGCTCCGTCACCGGGCAGCCGCCCGGAGCGGTGCGGCCGTACCGGATGCCGGCGGGGGAGGAGTGCAGCGGTTGATAGTGGAACACCGCCTGCACGCCACGCTCGGCGAGGTGCGCGATGAACGCCTGGCGGTGGTCCAGGTCGGGCATCAGCAGGTAGTACAGGTGCGCGGGGTGCGCGCGGTCGTCGGGGACGGTCGGCTGGCCGGCCCCGTTGTCCGCGGCCCAGTCGGCCAGCTCCTCGTGGTAGCGGTCCCATACCTCGTGGCGGCGCGCCTGGATCGTGTCGAACGCCTCGAGTTGGGCGGTCAGCTGCGCGGCGAGCACGTCGGAGGGCAGGTAGCTCGACCCGATGTCGATCCACCGGTACTTGTCGACCTGGCCGCGGTAGAACCGGCTGCGGTCTGTCCCCTTCTCCCGGACGATCTCCGCCCGCTCGGTCATGGCCGTGTCGTTCACGAGCAGCGCGCCGGCTTCGCCGCACTGGATGTTCTTCGTCTCGTGGAAGCTCTGAGTCGCCAGGCAGCCGAACGAGCCGAGCGGCCGGCCCCGGTAGTGGCCGCCCAGCCCGTGGGCGTTGTCCTCGATGACGGCCAGGCCGTATCGGCGGGCCAGCTCTCCGATCTCGTCCATCGCGCAGGCGACACCGGCATAGTGGACCACCACCACAGCCCGGGTGCGCTCGGTGATCGCCGCCTCCAGTCGCCGCTCGTCCAGGTTCAGCGTGTCGGGCCGGCAGTCGACGAACACCGGCACCGCGCCGCGCAAGGCGAAGGCGTTGGCCGTCGACATGAACGTGAACGACGGCATGATCACCTCGTCGCCGGGCCGCAGGTCCAGCAGGATCGCCGACATCTCCAGCGCGTGCGTGCAGGAGGTGGTCAGGAGAGCCTGCCCGGCACTGGTGATCTGCTCGACGAGCACGGTGGCCCGCCGCGTGAAGGGCCCGTCGCCGCAGGTGGAGTGTCCGCGTACGGCTTCCGTCAGGTAGTCGAGCTCATTGTTCGCGATGTACGTCCGGTTGAACGGCACCGTCCTCAGATCAGTCGCATACACGAACGCAGTGAACAACGCGGCGAACGGAGCGGCGCGGCGACGTGTCGCATGGCCGGACGATTATTGCGTAAGCATTACCCCAGGTAGCCGGTATACAGCGTAGTCATCGGAACGGAACTGGAATTCGGCGAAATCGCCGATCGCCGAACTGTATTTCCCTGGCGATTCCTCCACAAAAAGCCAACGAACCCCATAATCATCGCGAAGCAGGCGCATGGCCTTCTCCGTGGGCGCCTGGAAAGCAGCGTCGTTGTCGCTGAGCCGCCGGCTGTCCCAGAAGGGAAGGCTCTCCTGCGTCAGCCCGGGGCGCCAGCTGTTGAGGTTCGCCGCCGTGTAGGCCCATCCTTCGACCAGCATGCGCCGTTCTGTCAGCGCTGACGCCCATGCGAAGGTGCTGTCGCAGGGGTTCTCTCGCCCCCAGCGGCAGTGCACGTTCGTGGCGACGAGGTCGTCGGGATCGGAGTGGGCGCGCAACCAGCGTGCGGCAGTCAGCCCGCCCTGGGGGACCGACGGCTCCGCGACGGGCTGGACGTCAGGTCGGACGTCGTCCTTGCCGAAAGCGTTGAGAGCGGACAGGACGCGTGCGTGCCAGTACGCCGGCAGACCGATCGCCGTGCAGGCCACCACGAGGAGGGTTACGGCGGTCAGCGCACCACGCCGGATCGCCAGGACGACGCCCCCGAGCACGATGGCGGCCAGAAGCACCCAGTAAGGGCGATACAGCAGGGCGCCGTCCTGTCCGGGCTCCAGCGGTATGGAGACGCCGCAGAGGAAGGAGATCAGGTACGCGGTGACAGCCCCCAAAGCGGCCCAGATAGCCGTTGTCGTGGGGGTGACCCGTGCTCGCCGTAGGAGGGCGAGAAGCCCGCGGGCAGCGAGGGCTGTGAGGTAGGGACACGCGCTCCAGAGGAAGAAGAGCTGGCTTCGGCCGGGGTGTCCGAATGCCAGCGCCGCGCCGACGCCGGCCATGCCGATGCCGAGCAGGAGGGCCACCACGGGACGGGCGAGCTGTCGTGGCCGGACGAGCAGGCCGACGACCCCGGCCCAGGCGACGGCCCAGCAGAGCAAGTGCACCGCCGCCAGGCCAGGTACGGAGCCGCTGGGGTTTACACCGGTCAATTCCCCCCAGGCCAGGCGGGTGAAGGAGAAAGGATCTACGACTAGCCCTTGCTTGACCAAGCCGAACAGGACGCACTGTGCGAACAGGAAGCAGGCCATCGTCATGGCGATGGCGATGATGAGATTCGGGGACAGCCGGCGTCGCTGGACGATCTGCGCTATTGCCGCAACGGTCAGACCGGCCAGGAGAAGCGGCAGGTAGGTGGCTTTGGCGCCGGTAAGCGCGATCAGCAACACCAGGGCCGGCCCCCATGCGCGAGGGTCGTATCTCCGTGATCCGATCAGATGGATAAGTATGAGGACAAGTGGGGCGAACAGCAGCGCACCGAGAGTCTGGGTCGGGCTGGTCCATGCCATATCTGGAATGCCGCCCCAGGTGAACCGTCCGTTCGCGCCCAGGTACAGGCTCGTCGCCCCTACTGAGACCGTGCCCACGGCCGTGATCGACCCGCCGTACCACGAGCCCGTGACTCGACGCCCGGTCAGGCCCGCGAGGACGACGAGCGCGGCGAGCATGGGAAGCATGCCGAGGCGGAACAGCAGGATGAGCGGCTCCACTCCGGTCAGGTGACTGGCCGCGGCGAAGTGGGCGTAGACGAACCAATGGTAGAAGAGGGGTTCACCCGCAACCATCGGGACCGAGGGGGGCACGTGATGCCTCAGCTCGCCGATCAGGGCGAGGTGGAACGGCATGTCGTGGTCTGCCTGCCCGAGCTCAGGCCACGTTATGGCGTGGGCGCCGTAGAACTTGATCGCGCTCCATGCCACCAGGACAGCTATGACCAGGGCGAGGACCCACGACCACCACCAAGGTGCGGCCAATCGCTGACTGCTGCGCCAATGTCGTCGCAGTGATGGGACGGCAAGGAAAAGCACGTACACGCTCAGTGGACCTGCTATGACGAGCAAGGGCACGCCGACGGCGCGGGCACCGATGTAGAGCGGAATCTCCATGGCGTAGCCGAGCGCCAGACCCAGCGCGATCTCCTCCGCCAGCGTGCGCGATCCTGCATAGAGTACGCGGATTACCAATACGCCCGGAAAAGTAAGGCTCAGTACAACATAGGCGAGAAAGGCCGCCATGTCGCCGCCGGATACCCCATAACGACTGAGCGTGGCCGCGGCGAAGGCCATCACCAAGCCCGCGGGCAGCCATCCCCACCAAACTCTGGACCGGACGGATGCGCTGCTCCGGCCCGGCGAAAATTCTTCCGGATGGGAGATTCCCGCAGGAAGAGCGGGGCTCGGTGACAGGCCATCGACGGGAGATCTCTGGTTCATGGCGGCAAGCGTAGAGATGAAAAGCGGTTTGATCCGCTCAGAACTTCTCGACTGGCACGTTTCTTGCCCTTTCCTGGCATGAGCCAAGGGCGGTCACTTCATTGCGACCACAGAACGTCTGGCTGGTTCAGTGACCATTTCCACTGGCTGGTCATACCGTCGATCAGTGATGTCGACGGCCGATAGCGCAGCAATTTCTCTGCTTTCGTCAGGTCTGCCGCCGTGGTTTCCACGTCGCCTGATTGCCGACTGGCACCTATGATGGGGATGTCGAATCCAGTGATCTCCGCAGCACAATCCAGCACGTGTTGCATGCTGTAGGTTCTGCCGCCTCCGACGTTTACCACCTCGGCTCTCGCGGGAGCAGAGGCGGCCGCGATCGTGGCCGCCACCGCGTCGTCCACGTAGGTAAAGTCACGGCGCTGGGTCCCGTCTCCGTACAACCGCATCGGGCGGCGGGTCAGCGCAGCCTCAAGCACTCTGTAGATCGCCATGTCGGATCGCTGCTGGGGGCCGTAGACGGTGAAGTACCGCAGCGCCACCACACTCGTCGGCGTGCTGGGTCTCAACGCGTAGGCGAGAGCGAGGCGTTCGGCCGCCAATTTCGTGACTCCGTAGGGAGAGAGCGGCGTTGGAAGATCCTCTTCGCGCGAGGGACGGTCGGCGCCGGTGCCGTACACACTGGATGATGAGGCGAGGACGAGCCGGGGCACGCCCATGGCAGCACAGGCTTCGAGCAGGCGCTGGGTCGTCATGACGTTCGACGTGAGATAGTCCGCGAACCTGTCGCCCCAGGAAGGCCGCACACCGGGCACGCCGGCGAGGTGGAAGACGGCGGACGCCCCCTTCGCGAACCGCTCTAGATCCAGATCCATCAGGTCTCGCTCGACCAGCGTGAATCCTGGCCGCGCGGTCAGGTCGGCGAGGTTCTGGGCTGCCGTGGGATCCTGCGAAGGCGGGCGCCGGTCTATTCCGCAGACACTCGCCCCCTGTTTCAGCAGGGCCGCCGCCAGGTGCGAGCCGATGAACCCGGCGACCCCGGTGACCACCACGTGCTCAAGTTGCTGTGGGCCGTTCACTTTTCCCCCGTTCAGGATGCGGGTGCGCTGCCGCATCCCGTGCGTATTTGAGATCAGGCGTGTCGCGGAATGCCGCTCAGCGCCGTGCCGTACCACTCCTCCACCCGGCTCGCGACGGATGGCCAATCGAGTGCCGCGGTCGCACCTGGTCCCAGGGCGCCCATTCGATGGCGGGCTTCGTCATCGTCGAGCACGGATCCCAGAACGTCGATCAGCCCGTCAACCGATCCGGAGGTGAAGGTTCGGTACGCCTCGCGGTCCTGGACAACCGGCTCAAGCGCGGCATCTGTGGAGACGATGACCGGAGTGCCAAGAGCCAGCGCCTCCAGGGCGGCCGTTGGGACTCCCTCGCCCTTGCCGTCGAGGCGGCGTGACGCGAGGACGAAGACCTGTGCGGACCGTACAAGCCGGTAGATCTCGTTTCGGGGCAGCTGTCCGGGAAGCTCGATGCCGGCCCCTTGGCCGGCCAGGCGCCGCAGTCGCTCCCTCTGGGGGCCGTCGCCGGCGATGACCAGCCGAAGCCCCGGCCGGGTGCGGCGCACCGCGTGAAAGGCGGCGATGAGAAGATCATGATTCTTCATCGGCTCAAGGGAGCCGACACTGACGATCAGGCCCGGCTCGCGTTCGCCGAGTCCGCGGATCTTGGCGATGCCCTCGAGGTCAAGGCCGCTGGAGGTCACCCAGATCCGGCGTGGATCGACACCCAGGCGCGCCAGATCGTCGCCGGTGTTGGCGCCTATGGCGATGCAGGCGTCGACGTTTCGCAAGGCCATCCGGGCAAAGCGCTGATGCCGCTTTGAAAGGGCGGCATGCACGGTGAGCACAAGCGGGAGGTCGAGACGCCTGCAGATCGGTCCTAGGACGGCCGACTCCACATGGTCTCCGTGCAGGTGCACAAGATCGGCGGAACGGCACCTCCGCAGCGCCCTGCCGACTTCAGCCGCGAAAGCCAGGACGTCGGACTTCACCGCCAGCGTGCGTGACACCGGCGTGGGTGTTGTGGCCAGCACCGTCGTGCCGTCCGGCACGACCCCACCTCGGCGGAATGCGAGCACGACCTCATGGCCGCGCTTGAGTTGTTCTCGGGTGAGGCATTCGACATGCCGTTCTTTTCCGCCCGGCTCGGGTGGTATGCGATAACTGACACGGATAATTCTCATGCTCGTGACACGCTGCCCTTGTTCTTTTGGCTGTACGCCACGGCGGTAACCGAGATCAGCTTCGGGCTCGTGAGGAGCCGATCGACGACGATTCGCTCGTCAGGTGTGGTGAGGAGAGCCATGAGCTCTCCCTAAGACCGCCGGTGGTTTACCAACCACAAGAGCAAGCGTACAGATAGTGATGACGCGCGACGGTGCGTGGCGGACGCGTGTCGCATGAAGGTTTGCCGGGCCACCGGCTTCGGCGGTGTCCCGGCATGCCGGCCCGTCAAGATCTCGTAATTTCTGTGGTCGCCGGAGCGCCGCCGCGCGCCTGCTGGAAGCCCGATGGCGATCATGGTCACGGTGAAGGCCGGATTGCATGTCTGCGAAATCATCAAGACGCTGGACGTCGGTGGTGCGGAGGTTCTCCTCGTATCACGGCTGCTCGCCATGCGGTCTACCGACAAGCGATACACCGTGGTGTGCCTGGAGGCGTCCACCGGCGAGCTCATCCAGCGGTTGCGGTCCGCGGGCATCCGTGTCGTCGATCTGACCCCCTGCCCTCCGGCGTTGCGCCTTCTCGGCCTGGCGGCCGTCGTCAGAAGGTTGCGCCCAGACGTGCTCAACCTGCACTCCCCGCTGCCCGCGGCGGTGATCCGGCTGACCTCTCGCCTGTCCCGGCCGCGCCCCGCGCTCGTCTCGACCGTGCACAACGTGCGCTATCGCGTGCCCACGATGCTCCTCGACCGGGCCACGGGATGGCTCGACGCCTGCACCGTCGCGGTCTCCCCCCATGTCGCGCGGGCCGTCGTGAGCCGCGGAGCACGCGATCTCCGCATCAGGATTCATGGAGTCGACGTCGCCGAGCAGCGCCACGCGGCCGAGGACGCCGCGCGGACGAGAAGCGCATGGGACGTACCGGAGTCGGCGTTCCTGATCGTGCACGTGGCCAACCTGCGCCCGCAGAAGGACCATGAGACCCTCCTCCAGGCGGCGGCCACGGTCGTGGCGCGCGACCCGCGGGCGATGTTCGTCCTGACCGGCACGGGGCCGCTGCACGACCAGGTGGTCCGCCAGGTCGCCAGGCTGAGGCTGGACTCCGTACGGTTTCTCGGCGGCGTGCCCACCGCTGCCCGCCTGATCGCGGCCGCGGACCTGCTGGTGCTCAGTTCCGCACACGAGGGACTGCCCGTCGTGGTCATGGAGGCGCTCGCTGCGGGCGTGCCGGTCGTGTCCACCCGGGTGGGGGGCGTTCCCGATCTCGTCGAGCACGAGCGGAACGGCTACCTGACCCGCCCCGGAGACCCCGAGGCGCTCGCGGAGGAGATACTGCGCGCGATGCTGCCGGCGAACCACGCGCGTCTCCGGGAGGGGGCGCGTGATGGCGTCGATCTAGTCGACATCGAGCAGACGGGTGCGTGGTTCGAGAAACTCTACGACGAGGTGTGCTCCCGGTGACCCGTCAAGCGCGATAGGTCCAGCCGGCCGAGCGCCAGCGTTCCGGCGTCAGCACGTTGCGCCCGTCCAGCACATTCCGGCTTCGCACGACGCCGCTGAGCAGTGCGGGATCCATGTCTTCGAAATCCGTCCAGTCGGTCAACAGCATGACGAGATCAACCTCCCGTGCGGCGGTGACGACGGTGTCGGCGTACTCGATCTCAGGGTGTATTCGCCGCGCGCTGTTCATCGCGACGGGGTCGTGCATGACGACCTGCGCGCCCTCCCGGTGGGCGGCGACCGCCACCGCCAGCGCGGGAGAGTCCCGGACGTCGTCGGTGTTCGGTTTGAACGCGGCGCCGAGGACGCAGACTCGCTTTCTCGCGTACGAGCCTCCCAGGAGTTCCCGGCCGAGCGTCAGCGTACGGTCTCTGCGACTCAGATTGATGACATCGATCTGTCTGATGAATGTGGCGACATCGTCCAGGCCGAGGTCTGTCGCGCACGCGTACAGGGCACGAACGTCTTTCGGGAGGCAGCCACCGCCGAAGCCGAGTCCGGGGCTCAGGAAACGCCGGCCGATCCGGTCGTCGTAGCCGAGCGCCTCGGCGAGCGGCAGCACGGCCGCGCCGGTGGCCTCGCATATCTGCGCCATGGCGTTGATAAAAGATATCTTCATCGCTAGAAAGGTGTTGGCCGAGACCTTCACCAGTTCGGCTGTGGCGTAGTCGGTCACCATGACGGGACAGCCGCCCTCAATGATCGGTCGATAGACGGCCCGGAGCAGTCGTTCGGCCCGCGGTGACCTCACCCCGAAAATCAGCCGATCGGGTCGCAGCGCGTCTTCGACGGCGTGCCCTTCGCGCAGGAATTCGGGATTCCAGGCCACCTCGACTTGGCCGTCGGCGGCCTGGCGGCGGACCGCGTCGGCCATACGCCGCGCGGTTCCCGCCGGTACCGTGGATTTCCCCACGATGACCGTCGGTCTGGTCACCCGCCGCGCCAACTCGGTGAACGCCGTCTCGACCAGCCGCAGATCCGCGTTGAAGGAGCCATGAAGCTGCGGTGTTCCTACGCAGACAAAATGGATGTCCGCCTCGGAGACGTCGTCGTACGACGTCGTGAACCGGAGACGGCCCGCCTCCACGCATTTGCGGAGCAGTTCGGCGAGGCCGGGTTCGAAAAAGGGGAGTTCGCACTCGGACAGCATGGCGATCTTTTCCTGCTCGATGTCCATGGCGACGACGTCGTGTCCGAGCTGTGCCATGCTCACCGCGTGGGTGGTTCCGAGATATCCGGTGCCGACCACGCTTACTCGGAGGCGGTCGGGCGCCTCGAGGGGTCGCGGCATCTTCACGCGTGGTGAATCTGGACGTATCACCGTATCTAGCTGCACAACCATCTCCTTCGTTTGGCGCCGGCGTGGCGCTATTCTTCGCCGGCCACGCCGCCGGGTCATTTTACTTTCTTACTTGGGGACGCCTGCGGTACCGCCGCCGACAAGGAAAAGAAAGAGAATAATTTCATTCAGATAGACGATACGCGTTCGGAACCACGCCACGCGGCAGCAGGCATTGCGGAGCTCGCCTGCGATGTTCCGCTGGAAGCGGCGCGGAGCTCGAGAACGGTTTCGAGGCGTAGGCGACCACCGCGCCGGCCGGCAGAGCTTGATCATGGGCAGGTAGGGAGCGGTAAAACATTTCGCCAGTACCGCCACGGCGTCGGCGGAACGGGCCTATTTCCTGGCTAGCTTCGCTGACGTGCGCTATGTCCATCATCGAGGAACCCGTATGCATCCGGAGAGCCGGATTCGCGTCATGGAAATCATCGCCCGGATGAACGTAGGCGGCCCTGCCACCCAAGTGCTGGGACTCTCCGAGCGGCTGAACCCGGAGGAGTTCGTCCATCGTCTCTACACGGGCTATGTCGACCATGAGGAGGGTGACCACCTCGAACTGAAGCGTTCGAGCGTGCGCGTTCACCGGATTCCGGGTCTCGGCCGCTCGATCAGACCAACCGATGACGCCCGCGCACTCCTCGGCCTGATATCCGCCATGCGCGCCTTCCGCCCGCACATCGTCCATACGCGGACGGCGAAGTCAGGCGCACTTGGGCGCGTGGCGGCCACGCTGGCCGGAGTCGGCGCCGCCCGAGTTCACGTCTTCCACGGTCATCTTCTCGACGGCTACTTCTCGGGACCCAAGCGTGCGATCTACGTGCGCGCTGAGCGGCTTCTCGCCTCCCTGTCGGATCGCCTGGTGACCGTGGGGGTTCACGTACGAGACGACCTCCTCGCAGCGGGGATCGGCCGTCCGGAGCAGTATGTGGTGATCCCACCAGGCGTCCGGCTGGGGCCGGTGTCCGACCGCGGATTCGCGCGCCGGATTCTGGGCCTCCCCGCGGACGCACCCGTAGTGGCGTATGTGGGTCGGCTCACCCAGGTGAAGCGCCCCGATCGGTTCATCGCCACGGCGAAAGGGATCCTTCAGCGGGTGCCTGACTGCCACTTCGTCATCTGCGGCGGCGGCGAACTCCGCGAGCAAGTGGAACGGAGCATCGAGCCGATCCGGCCCGCCTTCCACCTGCTGGGCTGGCGAAAGGACGTGGAAACGATCTACTCCGCGGCCGACGTGGTTCTGCTGACCTCCGACAACGAAGGCACCCCCCTCACGCTCATCGAGGCGGGAATGGCAGGCACTCCCGTTGTGGCCACCCGAGTGGGCAGCGTCACCGAGGTCGTCCAGGACGGACGCACCGGCTTGGTCGCCGCGATCGACACGGGAGAGCTCGCCGACCACACCGTACGGCTGCTCTCGAACTCCGCGCTCGCCCGCCGGATGGGTGAGGCGGCGCGCCTCTGGACAACGGCCTCGTTCGATGTGGACCGGCTGGTCGCGGACACCGAGGCCCTCTATCGATCACTGGGCGCACGTCGCCGGGATCGGCAGGTCATGACAGGAGAGATGAACAAGTGAAAATCCTGATAACCGGCGGGGCCGGCTTCATCGGCGCGAACCTGTGCCGGGCGCTGGCGTCGCGGCCCGAGATCGAGCGGATCACGGTGCTCGACGACCTGAGCAGCGGAGATCTCGCCAATCTCGACGACGTCGGGGTGGAGTTCGTTCGGGGCAGTATTTTGGACCTGAATCTCCTGACCGGTCTTGTCTCGGACGCCACAACCGTCGTTCACCTCGCCGCACGTCCGTCGGTGCCCCGATCACTGGCGGACCCGCTGGCCTCGCACGGCGTCAACGCCACTGGCACCCTCCACGTCCTGGAGGCCTGCCGGGCCACGAAACCGCACGTGATCCTGGCCTCGTCGTCCTCGGTGTACGGGGACTGCGCGGAGCCGTTCAAGCACGAAGACCTTGCGACCAGGCCCCTCAGCCCCTACGGCGTGAGCAAGCTGGCGACCGAGGCCTACGCTCTGGCGTACGCCTCGAGTTTCAGCCTGGCTGTGCTGCCCTTTCGCTTCTTCAACGTCTACGGCCCGCTACAGGCCGCAGATCACGCCTACGCGGCGGTCATCCCCGCGTTCGTGTCGAAAGCCTTGGCGGGCGGCCCGGTGCCGATCTACGGCGACGGGCTCCAGACGCGGGACTTCACCTATGTGGGATCAGTGACTGAGGTCCTCTGCGACGCGACCGTGCGCCGGGTGACGAGCACGAAACCGGTCAATCTCGCCTTCGGCACGCGCGTCTCGCTGCTGGAGCTGAAGGACCTCCTCGGCTCGGTCCTCGACCAGCCGATCGAGGCCGCCTACCTCCCGCCCCGAACCGGTGACATCCGAGAATCGCAGGCTTCTTCCAGCCTGCTGCGCGAACTGTTTCCCGGTGTGCGCTCGGTGCCGCTGGAAGACGGGCTGCGGATGACGGTGGACTGGTTCGAGAAGGCGGTGATCGTGAACCCCGGTGTGCATGCCTGACTTGCTGCTATCTCCAGTTCAACGCATTCATAGGGAAACCCGTGAGCAAAGCATCGAAGTGCACTTACCTGATAACGGGCGGCAGCGGATTCGTCGGGTCGCATCTGACCGACGCGTTGATCGCCCGCGGCGACTCCGTCGTTATTCTCGACAACCTGTCGACCGGGCGGCTGGCCAACCTGCGGCCGCATCCGAACCTGCGCTTCATCCAGGGCTCCATTCTGGACGAGCTGATGGTCGACGAACTCGTCCATCAGTGCGACGTCGTCGTTCATCTCGCCGCCGCGGTGGGGGTCAAGCTGATAGTCGAGCAGCCGCTCCGATCCCTGACGACCAACATCCGCGGCTCGGAGATCGTCGTCGAGGCCGCGCATCGATACCGGAAAAAGATCCTGATCACCAGTACGAGCGAGATCTACGGCAAGAACTCGTCAGGACCGCTGCGCGAGAACGCCGATCGCATCCTCGGCAGTCCGTCCGTGGTGAGATGGGCCTACAGCACGGCGAAGGCCGTCGACGAGATCCTCGCGAACGCCTATCACCGAGAGCGCGGCCTGCCGACGATCGTCGTCAGGCTGTTCAACACCGTGGGACCACGGCAAAGCCCGGCCTACGGCATGGTCATTCCACGCCTCGTACGCCAGGCGCTTGCCGGCGCCCCGCTCACGGTGTTCGGAGACGGCACCCAGACCCGGTGCTTCGCCCATGTCGTGGATGTCGTCGACGCACTGCTCCGGCTGCTCGACCACGACGCCGCGATCGGACAGACCTTCAACATCGGATCGGCCGACGAGATCAGCATCCTGGAGCTGGCGAAGCTGGTCGTCGAGCACACCGCGTCCACCTCCGGGGTAGACCTCATCCCCTATCACGAGGCCTACGAACACGGCTTCGAGGACATGACCCGCAGGGTCCCCGACACCACCAAGATCCGAGAGCTCACGGGATGGGCTCCGCGACGCACACTGGACGAGATCCTCACCGAGATCGTCAAGGAGGCCCGCGAGGAGCTCGCGGCGGCGATGCGGTGAACGGAGCACTCGCGTTGGCCGCCGGTGTGGCGGCGTGTCTGTTCAGCGCGACGGCCGCCATCCCGCTGAAGCGCCTCGCGGTTCAGTGGGGCCTCACCGATCATCCCGGCGGGCACAAGGCGCATACCCGCCCGACCCCCTACCTAGGTGGCATCGCGATCGCGCTGGCCACGATCGTCCCCACGGTGGCCGCGGTCGGCCCCGGCGACCGGCGGCTCACCGCCATCCTGCTGGCCGGCATGGCGGTGGCCCTCCTCGGCCTGATCGACGACTTCGAGTCGCTGACCACGGCCGCCAGACTGGTGGTGGAGACGGTGGCGGCGAGCGGCGTCGTGCTCTCCGGGGTCCAGCTCACGGTGACAGGCGGATGGCCGGATGGTCCGATCACCGTCATGTGGATCGTCGTGATGACCAACTCCTTCAATCTGCTGGACAACATGGACGGCTCGCTGGGGGCGATCACCGCGGTCAGCGCCGCCTTCCTCGCGGGGACGGCCTTCTTGCAGGCATGGCCGGCTCTGGGGCTCCTGCTGGTGGCCCTGGCCGGCGCCACGCTGGGTTTCCTCCTGCACAATTGGCCGCCCGCGAAGATGTTCATGGGAGACACCGGATCGCTGTTCATCGGCTTCGTCCTCACGTGCTCGGCGGTCGTCCTGGTGATGAGACAGGGTCCGGTCACGGTGGCGGCGGGGCTGCTTCTGCCCACCTTTGTCGCGACTATCGATACCGGGGTGGTGTTCGTCTCCCGGATGAGAGCCGGCCGATCGCCGCTGTCGGGCGGCACCGATCACGTGTCGCATCGCCTGCGGAGAATCGGCCTGGGAGCCCGACTGGCGGCAACGGCACTCGGCGTGGGCTCAGGGCTCGCTGGTGCCCTGTACCTGGCCATGGCCATGGGCTGGGTCTCTTCTTTCATCGCGGCGGTCACCGCGGGCGGAATCGCGCTCGTTGTCTTCGTCTTGCTGCAGGGCGTGAACGTTTACGCGCCGGTCCGGCACCTCAAGGCTCGTTCAAGAATCCGAGAAAGGCGGCGTTGATCCGGTGGATCTGCTCTACTACATGCGGCTCGTGCGCAGGAACTGGTTGCTCATCCTCGCCTCGCTGGCCATCGGGATGGGCGCGGCGGCGGTGGTCACCGCGAACACGCCGCCGAAGTATGTCGCGGCGATCTCGATGCTGGTCTCCGGCCAAGACAGAGAGGGCGGCCTCTCCGCCGCGTACCAAGCGGGCATACTGTCGGCGCAGAGGGTCCAGTCCTATGCCACCTTGTTGTCCAGCCATCGGGTGGTCAGCCAGATCGCCGCACCCGAGGACATCCGGAGCGTGCAGGCGAACATCTCGGCGGAAGTCGTCCCCGGTACCGTCCTGCTCCATGCGACGGTCACGGACAGCGACCCGGTCCGCGCCGCACAACTGGCCAACGCTCTGGGGGCGCGGTTCACGCAGCTGATCGACCAGATCGAGCGGGTCACACCAGCCAGCCGCCCCGCGATCAAGATCACGGTGGTGGACCAGGCGGAGACCCCCCAGGCGCCGGTCAGCCCCAGGCCGGTGATCAACATGGTGCTCGCCGTACTGATCTCGCTGCTCGCCGCCCTCGCCGCGCTGGTGCTCCGCGATCGCCTGGACACGACCATCAAGTCCTCCGACACGCTGCAGCGGGCCTCGAAGAGCTCGACTCTCGGCGTCATCGGGTATGAGCGGGACGCGCGGCGTCACCCGCTGATCGTCCGTAGCGGGGGCCGATCGTCCAGGTCGGAGGCGTTCCGCTCACTCCGTACGAACCTGCAGTTCATCGGCGTGGACCGGCAGCCCAGATCCCTGGTGATCACCAGCTGCCTGCCGAACGAGGGCAAGTCCTCGACCTCCTCCAACCTCGCGATCGCCCTGGCCCAGGCGGGGTGGCGGGTGCTCCTGGTCGACGGCGACCTCCGTCGTCCGCGCATCCCGACCTACCTCGGCATCGAGGGCGCGGTCGGCCTGACGGACGTGCTGATCGGCAAGGCGCGGCTGGACGAGGTGATCCAGCCCTGGGGCGAGCCGCGCCTGTTCGTGCTGCCGAGCGGCCGGATCCCGCCGAACCCGAGCGAGTTGCTCGGCTCACGAGGGATGCGCCAGGTGATCGACCAGGTCATGGACGACTACGACATCGTGATCGTCGACGCGCCGCCACTGCTGCCGGTGACCGACGCCGCGACGCTCTCGGCGATCTGTGACGGAGTGCTGCTCGTCGCGCGGTACGGCAAGACCCGGCAGGAGCACATCCTCCGGGGCATTGAGCTGCTGGCGTCGATCAACGCTCGCATCGTCGGCACGGTCATGAACTTCGTCCCGGCCAAGGCCAGCCGATACGACGGCTACGGCTACGGCTACGGGTACGAGACCGACACCGAGGCCGAGGCCAGGGCGGCGGTCAAGGCGCCGACGGCTGTGTGAGGAGCCGGAGCGGGACGGCGAGCGATCTGGCGATCCTCCGTCCCGCCATCCGGTGGTGCCACCGGGTGCCGCCGATGGGGTCGAGGATGTCGGGCCGGTCCACCGGCACCAGGCCGCGTAGCCTGCGTACCTCGTCGACCAGCGCGTGCGCCCGCCGTACCGCGTCGCGATGACGGGTGACCGCCATGGGCTCGACCGCGCTGCTCAAGGCGCCGAACTCGACGATGGTGAAGGTACGCCCGGCTGCCTGGAGCTGCCGGGTCACCACTTCGGCGCGGTGCGCGGCGGCGGCCGTCAGCACCAGGTCCGCGGCGGCCACCACCTCGGTGGTCAGCGGGCTGGAGACGAAGCCGCTGGGATCGCCACCGAGGCGCAGCAGCGTCCGCCGTGTGTGCTCGGCCATCTCCGTGCCCGGCTCGGCGTGGGTGCCCGCGCTGGTCACCCGGAACGCGGGCCCGAGGGCCGGCCGGGTCAGCCGCTCCGCCAGAGGAGAGCGGCAGATGTTGCCCGTGCACACGAACAAGATGTGGAAACCAGCCGCGTCCCGCGTACCTTCCATGAGCGCGACGGTAGAACGCCCTGGTCAGACGGCTGTTGGCGGCGCGCCGGTCTTTACCCTTCGCTTGTGGGAGTCTCGAAGGTACAGCCCCGATGGTCCTGGGTGATGTTGGTCTGCTGCGGATGGACCAGTGGCTGCACGGGCGCCAGCGGCGCCGCGTCCGAGGTGGGTTCGAGCAGGAGGAACTCCAGCGTCTTGGACTGCCGGGGTGCGAGCTCCAGCATGATGGAGTAGACGGGGTGGGATCGTTCGACCTCTTTGATGACCTCCACGGGCTTGCCGTCGATCCGCACGCCGCCGTTCTTCGCGCCGACGCCGGTGTACAGCGACACCCACAGCAGGTTGGATCCGACGGCATGGGGGCGCTCCGGGGAGTCAAGGCGGCTGGTGACGTACCTGGGCAGCTTCCTGCGCGGCACGTCATTGGTGAGACTGACCCGCACCTTCGTGACGCGTTGCCCGTCGGGACGGCAGGGGCCCAGCTCATAGTCGACCGAGCGCTTGAGGTAGTAGTCGAGCTTGTTGCCGCCGGAATTGTTGACCACCAGTCCGGCGAACGGTCCAGGCTCCCGGGGTAGCACTCCGCCCAGCGGCGTCGTCGCCAGGCGGCGCTGCTCGATGCCTCTGCGGCTCCACACCTGGATCCGCCGCTCATCCACCATCTGCGCCAAGGTGGACATCAAGGTGCGGGGATCCGGATGGGACCGGGTCATCGCCTCGCTGACGGCGCCGGCGATCGTGATGAGGTACTTCTTACGCTCGTCCGGATCCTGGTAGCGGACATAGGCCACTCGCTCGGTCAGGTCGGTCACGTTCTCGGCGGTCACCGTCTCACCGCCCGGGAGAGTGACCGGGCCGATCAGCCGCAGCAGGTAGGAGAGCCCGACCGGGTCGGTCGCGATGGCGCCGTCCAGCCGCCGGCCTGTCTGCCGCTCCCAGAGCGCGGTCCAGGTGGTCGCGGCGTACGGGAAATGCGGGGAAAGATTGGAATTGGAGAGCAGGGAAAGCGCGCTCGGCCCGTAACGCGCGCTGAATGCCGGCCCATTGTCGGCGACCGGTGCCGGACTCGGCGCGAGGCGGGTGTTGGCGGAGAGCCGCTGAATGCCGAGTTTTCCTTGCCCGGCTTTCAGAATGCCGAAGGCGCCCACCAGGCCGCCGGTTCCGCGCGCCTCGGCATTTGTCTGGAATGCCAGGAAATAGCGGCGCGGACCGTCGTGGCCCAGCATCGGCGGCAGCAGGGCGGCGGCGTCGGCCGCGGCGCCGAGCCAGCCGTGCAGCCGATCGACCTGCTCCAGGGCCGTGACGCGGGCCTCGTCCAGCTCGCTCACGCCCGTGTCCGCCGGGGTAACGGACAGGCGTGAGCGCGCCAGAGCGACCCGGTCGGCGGCAGCGTCCAGGGCCGGTGCCGCCGACTCCAGGTCGGCCAGCAGTTCGCCCATGTCAGTCATGGAAGCGCCCTTGGCGGACCCATCGGCCGTGATCAGCGGCGCGGCGGCCCGGTGCACGTCGGTCAGGGCACCGGTCAGCTCCGCAGCGGCCTCCGCCAGACCGCGGATGGTCGTCGCGCTCCCTCCGACCAGGGGAGTGTGAGCGAGCAACGACCAGTCCGGGCCGGAGGTGAGCCGGCGGGCCTCGGTCGCGTGCCACTGCGCGTCCGCGAGCGTCCCGGCCAGCCGGCCGGGGTCGCTCGCGCGCAGCAGGACCAGCGCGTTCCTGGTCGCCTGCAGGTGGTCCCGCACGCTCAGAGCGAGGTGCGCGGCCCAACCCCCGGCCAGCGTGAGGCCCGCGGCGGGAGCCAGCAGGCCGGCGATGACAACTCGGCGTCTCTTACTTCGCACTGTGAGATCGGCGACTTACTTCGCGCTGTACGAACGGCGACGCCGCATGGCGATCAGCGTGCCGGCGGTGCCCGTCAGGAGCATGCCGGCACCGGCCGCGGCCAGGGCCTTCACGGGTGCTCCGGTCATCGGCAGCTCCTTGTGGTGGCCATGGCACCCGTGGCCACAGCACCCATGGCCGCAGCCCCGATGGCGACGATGCCACCCACGGAACTCCTCGGGGTCGATGTCGACGTCGATGTTGACGTGCGACGACGACGTCGAGGTGGCCCTCGGCGTGGCGGCGGCACTGGCACTGGCACTGGCAGTGGGCCTCGGCGGATAGGGTCGCGGGCTCGCGGTGCTCGTGGGTGCCACCTGGCTGTCCGTGGAGGCGGACGCCAGTCCTGCGGTCCCGAAGGCGATTCCACCTCCCACGGCCATCGCCACGAAAATAGGTATCGTTATTTTTTCTCTCATTTCGGACTCCCCGTGTGGATGGCGGTTCGGGTCATGGGACATTTCGCCCGGAATTCCAGCGAAGTGTTCGCCACGGAACCCGTTATATGCGCCCTCCTAATGGGTGCTCCGGTCGCCGCACAGTTCTTACCGAATGACCACTAATGGTTCTCCAGATGTTGACGGTCTGCCGGGGCGCCGATGCTCTGCGACCGTGCCGCTCTCGCGAGGGAGGTTGCTCCGAGACGCCAGAGCGTGTGGCGGCAAGCTGCCGGGGCTTGTGGCGGTGGCGCCAGGGGCATGAGCGGTGAGGAGTACGCCCGACGTCAGGAGTACGCCCTGCGTCGCCGCCGCTGGGCGGCGCGTCGCGACCTCGGTGGGGCCGAACTGCCCTTATGTCCGAATTCAGAGATCTTTGTTTGATTATCGGCGGAAGTAGGGAGGGTTTGGGCGGCTAACACTCTTGATTTGCCGCTTGTGTGATCTTATTGTCGCCGCATGACCTCCGCTCCGGGCTCGCCCGGTGACGTTCTGACGCTCATCAGCGCCGGTTCCGCTACCACCCGCTCGGACCTCGCCCGGCTCACCGGCCTGGCCAGGTCCACGATCAGCCAGCGCGTCGACGCGCTGATCGAGCGCGGCCTGGTCTCCGAGACCGGAAGCGGCGAGTCCACCGGCGGCCGGCCGCCGCGGCAGTTGCGCCTGCACACCGCGGACCACGCCTTCGCGGGCGTCGACCTGGGCGCCACGCACTGCAGGATCGCGCTGATGGACATCTCGGGCGACGTGCTGGCCGAGTGCGAAGACCCGCTGCTGATCGCCGAAGGTCCGGAGACGGTCCTGGCCCACGTCGACGAGCGGCTGGACCGGCTGCTCGCCGAGGCCGGACGGCCACGGGCCGCGCTCAAGGCGATCGGGATGGGGGTGCCGGGGCCGGTGGAGTTCGCCACGGGCCGGCCCAACAACCCGCCGATCATGCCCGGATGGAACGACTATCCCATTCCCGAGCACTTCGCCGGCTGCGCCGTACTCGTCGACAACGACGTGAACGTCATGGCGCTCGGCGAGCACCGCAACGCCTACCCCGGCGCCGACCACCTGCTGTTCGTCAAGATCGGCACCGGCATCGGCTGCGGCATCGTGGCCGAGGGCAAGCTGCACCGCGGTGCCCAGGGCTCGGCCGGCGACATCGGCCACATCCGGGTCTCCGGCCACGAGGACGCCGGCTGCCGCTGCGGCAACAGCGCCTGCCTGGAGGCCGTCGCCGGCGGCGCGGCCGTCGCCAGGAGGCTGACCGAGCTCGGCACGCCCGCCGAGACGGGAGCCGACGTCGTGGCGCTGGTACAGGCGGGCAACACCCAGGCGCTCCGGCTGGTCAGAGAGGCGGGCCGGCTGATCGGCGAGGTGCTCGCCAGCCTGGTCAACTTCTTCAACCCCGAGGTGATCGTCATCGGCGGCGCCCTGTCGCGGGTCCACGAGCACCTGCTGGCCGGCATCAAGGAGACCGTCTACCGCAGATCGCTGCCGCTGGCCACACATCACCTCTCGATCGTGCCCAGTCGTACCGGGATCAACGCCGCCGCGCTGGGCGCCGGGATCCTGGCGATCGAGAACTACCTGTCACCCGAGAACATCAACCGGATCGTCAACGCCTGAAAGGGACCCCGATGCTGGTCATGAGGGGAATCGTCAAGCAGTTCCCCGGCGTGCGCGCGCTCGACGGGGTGGACCTCGACGTGAGCGCCGGTGAGGTGCACTGCCTGCTCGGCCAGAACGGCGCGGGCAAGTCGACGCTCATCAAGGTGCTGGCGGGCGTCCACCAGCCCGACGGGGGCACGATCGAGTTCAACGGCGCGCAGGTCAGGGCGGGCAGCCCGATCGACGCCATCAGGCTCGGCTTCGCCACCATCTACCAGGAACTCGACCTCGTCGACGGGCTCAGCGTCGCGGAGAACATCTTCCTGGGCCACGAGCACGCCCGCGCCGGCTTCGTGAACAGGGGAGCGGCCAACCGGGCCGCCGCCGCGGTGCTGGCCAGGCTCGGCCACCCGGAGATTCGGCCGAAGGCCGAGGTCGGGCGGCTGGCACCGGCCGCCAAGCAGGTCGTCTCGATGGCCCGCGCGCTCTCCCACGAGGCCCGCCTGATCATCATGGACGAGCCGTCGGCCGCGCTGGCCCACGACGAGGTGGCCAACCTGTTCCGCATCATCCGCGAGCTCACCGCCCAGGGCGTCGCCGTGGTCTACATCTCGCACCGCCTGGAGGAGATCCGCGAGATCGGCGACCGGGTCACCGTGCTCAAGGACGGCCGCACGGTCGCCGTCGGCCTGCCCGCCCGCGACACGCCGACCTCCGAGATCGTCTCGCTCATGACCGGCCGCAACGTCGAGTACGTCTTCCCGCCCCGCGCCGCCGAGTCCCCGGGCGAGGAGGTGCTGCGCGTCGAAGGGCTCAGCTCGCCGGGAGCGTTCGCCGACGTGTCGTTCTCGGTGCGCGCCGGTGAGATCGTCGGGCTGGCCGGGCTGGTCGGCTCCGGACGTTCGGAGATCCTGGAGGCGGTCTACGGAGCCCGTCGCGCCTCCGGCCGCGTCCTGCTGTCGGGCAAGACCCTGCGGCGGGGCGACGTCGTCGGCACCGTACGGCAAGGCATGGGCCTGGCCCCCGAAGAGCGCAAGGCCCAGGCCCTCCTGCTCGACCAGAGCGTGACCGCCAACATCACCCTGGGCAGCCTGCCGGAGTTCGCCACCTTCGGCTGGATGGACCGGGCCCGCGAGAAGGCCGAGGCGCGGCGCCTGGTCGAGGTGCTCGACATCCGCCCGCCCGACCCCGAACGGCCGATCAAGACGCTGTCCGGCGGCAACCAGCAGAAGGCCGTACTGGCCCGCTGGCTGCTCGGCGGGCGCAAGTTACTCCTGCTCGACGAGCCGACCAGGGGCGTGGACGTCGGGGCCAGGGCCGAACTGTACGCGGTGATCCGCGGGCTGGCCGACCAGGGCATCGGCGTGCTGCTGGTCTCCAGCGAGGTGCCCGAGGTGCTCGGCCTGTCCGACCGCGTGCTGGTACTGCGCGAGGGGACGGTCATCCACCAGGGCGACGCCCAAGAGCTCGACGAGCATCGCGTGCTCGACATGATCATGGATGGGAGAGCCGCCTGATGAGCAACCCCGCAGAAGCGGGCCCGCAGGACCGCCTGGCCGTGCGGGCCCCCGGTCCGCTGGCCTGGCTCGGAGAGGCGCGGCACCTGGGCTTGGTGGTCGCGCTGGTACTGCTCGCGATCGTCGGCCTGGTCACCAAGCCCGAGAACTTCGCCACCACCTCCAACCTGGTCAGCATCCTGTCGCTGGCCGCCACGATCGGCGTCATCACGGTCGGCGCCACGTTCGTCATCATCGGCGGCGGCATCGACCTGTCGGTGGGCGCCACCATGGCCCTGGCCTCCGTCTGGGCCACCACCCTGGCCACGCAGGCGTACGGACCGGCCGTCATGGCGATCTGCGCGATCCTCGTCGGCACCGGCACGGGCCTGGTCAACGGGCTGCTCATCGCGTACGGGCGGTTAGTGCCCTTCATCGCCACCCTGGCGATGCTCGTCGCGGCGCGCGGGCTGGCCCAGCGCATGTCCGACCGCAAGACGCAGATCATCCAGTCCGACAACGGCGCGATCGTGGACCTGTCGACCACGCGGCTGCTCGGGGTCCCGCTGCTGGTCTACATCTTCGCGCTGGTCGTGGTGCTGGGCTGGATCCTGCTCAACCGCACCACGTTCGGCCGCCGCACCTACGCGGTCGGTGGCAACCCCGAGGCGGCCCGGCTGGCCGGCATCAACGTCCGCCGGCACACGATGCTCCTGTACGCCCTGTCCGGGCTGTGCTGCGGCATCGCCGCCATCCTCATCATGGCCCGCACCACCACGGGCTCCTCCACACACGGCGACCTGTACGAGCTCGACGCCATCGCCGCCGTCATCATCGGCGGCACCCTGCTCACGGGCGGCCGCGGCACGATCATCGGCTCGATCCTGGGCCTGCTGATCTTCACCCTCATCACGAACCTGTTCATCCTCAACGGGCTCAACACCAGCGACCAGCTGATCGCCAAGGGCCTGATCATCGTCGTCGCCGTCCTTCTCCAGCGACGGAACCTGAAGGAGAGAGCACCATGAGCAACAACGTCGCGCGCAGGGGTTTCCTGGTCGGTGGAGCCGTGATGTTAGCGGCCGGCTGTACCAGCAACGAGCCCGCCGCCGCGCCCTCGTCGGCGGCCCCCGCCCCCGCGCCCGCGGCCAGCGGCAACGACCAGCCCGGCACCAAGGTGGTCATCGGCTTCTCCGCGCCCGCCGCCGACCACGGCTGGATCGCGGCCATCGCGAAGAACGCCGAGTCCGCGGCCAAGCAGTATTCGGACGTCGACTTCAAGCCCGTCGAGCCGACGAACGACATCAACCAGCAGATCTCCGCCGTCGAGTCGCTGATCGCGGCCAAGGTCAGCGCCCTGGTGATCCTGCCGAACGACGGCCAGCAGCTCAACCAGGTCGCGCTCCAGGCCACCCAGGCCGGTATCCCGGTCGTCAACCTCGACCGGATCTTCCCCGACAAGCTCGCGTACCGCACCTGGATCGGCGGCGACAACTACGGCATGGGTGTCGCGGCCGGCCAGTACATCGGCAAGCAGCTCAAGGACAAGGGCGTCTCGAACCCGGTGATCGTGGAGATCCAGGGCATCGCGACGCTCCCGCTGACCCAGGACCGCAGCAAGGGGTTCGCCGACGCGCTGAAGACCTTCGGCTTCAGCGTCACCGCGAAGCAGGACGCCAAGTTCACCGTGGAGACGGGCAACTCGGTGGCCGCCAGCCTGCTGCAGGCGCACAAGAAGATCGACGCCCTGTGGAACCACGACGACGACCAGGGCGTGGGCGTGCTCGCCGCCATCAAGGAGGCGAACAGGACCGAGTTCTTCATGGTCGGCGGCGCCGGCTCCCTGAACGCCATGAAGGAGATCCAGTCGGGCACCTCCGTGCTGAAGGCCACCGTCACCTACAGTCCTACGATGGCCTCGTCGGCCATCAAGCTGGCCAGGTTGATCGCGCAGCAGAAGGGCATGAGCGACCTGGTGGAGAACCAGGTGCCACAGTCGATCACGCTCGCGTCGGAGACCATTACCAAGGAGAACGTCGAGAAATACCTGCCACTCGGCTTCGAATCCTGATCGGGGGTTGCATGTCAGACCAAACCACCGTCGGCGTGGGCATGATCGGCTACGCGTTCATGGGCCGCGTCCACTCCCAGGCATGGCGCAGCGTCGGCGCCTTCTTCGACCTGCCGCTGGCACCGCGCATGGCGGTGCTGGCCGGCCGGTCCGAGGAGCACACCGCCGCCGCGGCCGCCCGGCTCGGCTGGGCCGACACCGAGACCGACTGGAGGGAACTGGTCAAACGCGACGACGTGCAGATCGTCGACATCTGCACGCCGGGCGACTCCCACGCCGAGATCGCCATCGCCGCCCTGGAGGCCGGCAAGCACGTGCTCTGCGAGAAGCCGCTGGCCAACAGCGTGGCCGAGGCGGAGGCCATGGTGCGGGCGGCGGCCTTGTCGACCGCCAAGAGCATGGTGGCCTTCAACTACCGGCGGGTGCCCGCGGTGGCGCTGGCCAGGCGCTACGTCGAGGAGGGCAGGCTCGGCGAGATCAGGCACGTGCGAGCCCAGTACCTCCAGGACTGGATCGTCGACCCCGCGTCTCCGCTGGTGTGGCGGCTGCAGAAGGACAAGGCGGGATCGGGCGCCCTGGGTGACATCGGGGCGCACATCATCGACACCGCCCAGTTCATCACCGGCCAGAACATCGTGGGCGTCTCGGCGCTCACCGAGACGTTCGTCAAGGAACGTCCCGTGTCGCCGGGCTCATCGGAAACCGGACCCGTCACCGTCGACGACGCCGCGCTCTTCATCGGGCGGCTCACCGGCGGTGCCGTGGCCTCCTTCGAGGCCACCCGGTTCGCCACCGGGCGCAAGAACGCGCTGCGCATCGAGCTCAACGGCTCGAAGGGCAGCCTCGCCTTCGACTTCGAGGCCATGAACGAGCTGTGGGTCAGCGAGGGCGACAGCGGCTTCAAACGTATCCTCGTCACCGAGGCCGACCACCCCTACGCCGGGGCGTGGTGGCCACCCGGACACGGACTCGGGTACGAACACACTTTCACCCACGAGGTCAAAGACTTCCTGGAAGCGATCGCCCAGGGCAGCGACCCGGCGCCGTCTTTCGCGGACGGGCTCCGGGTGCAACGCGTGCTCGCGGCGGTCGAGCGTAGTGCGGCTGATTCCAGCCGTTTCACAGTTGTGGAGGACATATGAGACCGGTCACCTTGTTCACCGGCCAGTGGGCCGACCTGCCGTTCGAGGAGGTGTGCCGGCTCGCCGCCGAATGGGGCTACGACGGCCTCGAGATCGCCTGCTCCGGCGACCACTTCGACGTGGCGCAGGCGATCAGCGACCCGTCGTATGTGTCCGCCAAGCGAGCCCAGCTCGACAAGCACGGCCTCAAGGTCTGGACGATCTCCAATCACCTTGTCGGCCAGGCGGTCTGCGACCATCCGATTGACGAGCGCCACAAGGCCATCCTGCCCGCCCGCATCTGGGGCTCGGGCGACCCGGAGTCCGTTCGCCAGGCGGCCGCCGAGGACATGAAGAACACGGCGCGAGCCGCGGCCCTGCTGGGCGTCGACACGGTGGTCGGCTTCACCGGCTCGTCGATCTGGCACACCGTGGCCATGTTCCCGCCGGTGCCTGCCTCGATGGTGGAGGCGGGCTACCAGGACTTCGCGGACCGCTGGAACCCCATCCTCGACGTCTTCGACCAGGAGGGTGTCCGCTTCGCCCACGAGATCCACCCCAGCGAGATCGCCTACGACTACGTGACGACCCAGCGCACCCTGGAGGCCATCGGCCACCGCCCCGCGTTCGGCCTCAACTGGGACCCGTCCCACATGGTCTGGCAGGACCTCGACCCGGTGGCGTTCATCCTCGACTTCGCCGACCGCATCTACCACGTGGACTGCAAGGACACCCGCGTCCGCGTGGGCGACGGCCGCCGCGGCCGCCTGTCCTCCCACCTGCCGTGGGCGGACATGAGGCGCGGCTGGGACTTCGTCTCCACCGGCCGCGGCGACGTGGCCTGGGAGGACTGCTTCCGGGCACTCAACTCGATCGGGTACGCGGGCCCGATCTCGATCGAGTGGGAGGACGCGGGGATGGACCGGCTGGACGGGGCACGGGAGGCCTTGGGCTACATCCGCGCCCTCAACGCCATCACCCCACCGACCACCGCCTTCGACGCGGCCTTCTCCACCACCTGACCTGACTGCCCTGGCGCGCCCGACACGCATGATGATCGCGTGCCGGGCGCTCAGGCATATGTCTCCCAGGGGTTCCGCCCCTCTTCGACGCCCGACACGCATGGTCATCGCATGTCGGGCGCGCTTCGCGCGAGTGGCGCTCAGGCGTGCTTCCCAGGGGGCTCCGCCCCCTTCGACCCCCGACAAGCGCGGGCTTCGCCGTGGGGCGCGCTTCGCGCGGACGGCGCTCAGGCGTATTTCCTTGGGGCTCCGCCCCGGCGAGGGGCTCCCGCCCCTCGCGCACCCCTGCCTTGCCTGATTGGAGGGCCGGCTATCGAGGCCCGAGTCCCGTCTTTCCATCGAGCAACTCGCGCGCGGCATCAAGGTGACCCGCATGGCGTGCCGTCTCCTCGATCATGTGCAGGACGATCCGCCGCAGGTCAGTGACCTCGTCCCCGAGCGGTCCGGGGTGTCGTCCTCGCGGGGGAGCCGAGAGCGGACTAGCGGCGAGGACCGCGTTGGACCGCGCGCACTGGTCCCGGTAGAACGCGAAGACCACAGACGGTGGCCGCGGTGTGGTCAGTGGCAGGTGGTCGTCTGGCCAGGCCAGCGGCTCGGCGTGGCCGGTGGCGATCTCCTGGAACCAGTGCCGTTCGGCGTAGCCGAGGTGCTCCACGAGACCCAGAACCGTCCATCCCGAGGGCAGGACCGCGGTTGACAAGGCTTCGACGTCGAGGCCGTCAACGATCGCCAGGACACTGGCCCGTTGCGCCTCCAGGAACATCAACAGCGCGTTCTTCTCGCTCTCGTCCACGCGCCAACGCTAGTAAACGGAACCGACATTCTGGGGTGGCCGCGCGGCGGTCTCGTCACAGGAGGGCTCTGGCGGCGTCGGCGGCGGGGTTGCCGAGTTCTTCGAGCAGGAGGAGCGCCGCCTGGGCGTGTGTGCGGGCCAGGGCGGTGTGGCCGAGTGCGTGACGGGCCTTGGCCAGGCCGAGGTGGCCGTGGGCGGCTTCGTGGGGATCGTCGATCTCCTTGGCCAGGGCGAGTGCGGCGTCGTGATCGATGAGGGCCTGATTGTGGTCGCCCATGGCGTGTGCGGCGGCGCCCATGGCGTTGAGGGTCTCCGCCTGCAGGTGCGGGCCCAGGTCGCGGCTGATCGCGTAGGCGCGCTCGAGGGCGTGGCGGGCGGCGTCGTGCTCGCCTTGGTCGCTGTGGAGGTCACCGAGGGAGAGCAGGGTGTTCCAGAGGCCCGATGGGCTGCCGATCTGGTGGTTGATCCGCTGGGCCTGCTCCAGGTAGTCGCGAGCCAGGTCGGGCTTGCCCAGTTGCCCGTAGATCCTGCCCACGTCTGTCAGGAGGACCCCCGTGCCGACGTATTTGTCCGCCGCCTGGAAAAGGTCCAATGCCTGTTGATAGTGGTCCTGGGCGCCATGGAGGTTGCCTTGGCATTCGAGCGAGTGACCCAGGTAGTGATGTCCCACCGCCTCGCCCTCCGGGTCACCGGCGGCCCGGCAGACGCTGATGGCCTCTTGGGCGTACTGGACGGCCTGAACCACGTTGCCCATGGCGTGGTGGGTTCTGGCCAGGTCGGCGAGGGTACGGCCCTCGCTGCGCCGGTCTTCCGCCCGCCGTACCGCTGCGAGAGTTTGCAGATGGAGGGTAAGAGCGGCGCCGCGGCGGCCGCGTTCCTCCAGAAAGGGGAACAGGGTCGTGGACAGGAAGAAGGCGTGCGGGTGCCGGCCGTGTTCCGCCGCGTGCGCGCCGACGGCCAGCAGGACGGGCAGCTCCGCGTCCAGCCAGGCCGTGGCGTCGGCGCGGCCGGTCAGGGGCGGGATCTGCGGGCGCGGCGGGGGCTCGTGCGGAACCGGCAGTGTTCTGTCCGGGTACTTGAGGTCGGCGGCCATGCCCGTGACGTGCGTATAGAAGGCGAAGAGCCGGGTCAGGGCGGCCTTTCCCGAGTTGTCCGGCTCCTCCAGGTCGGCCGCTGACCTGGCGTGGTCGCGCAGCAGGTCGTGGAAGGTGTAGCGGCCCGGTTCCTGCTGGAGGAGCATATGCGCGTCGAGCAGGTCCTCCAGGAGCGACTCGGCACGCGTGACGGTCAGGTCGGCGAGCGCGGCGGCCGCGTAGGCGTCGATGTCCTGGCCGGGGTGGAGGCCGAGCAGGCGGAACATGCGGCGATGGTCGGGGCTCAGATGCTCGTACGACAGCGCGAAGGCGGCGGGGACGCCCCGTTCCGCGGTGGCCAGTTCGGCCAGGCGGCGGCTCTGGTCGCGGAGCCGTACGGCGAGGTAGTCCACCGTCCATCGGGGGCGGTGGCGCAGCCGCGCGGCGGCGATGCGCACGGCCAGCGGCAGGAACCCGCACAGGCGCAGGACCTCGGCGACGGCGACGGGCTCCTGCCGCGCCCGCGGCCCGACGACGCCGGTGAACAGCTCGACCGCGTCACGCTCTGAGAGCACGTCGACGGACATGGCGTGGGCGCCGTCCAAGTCGATCAGCCGACGCCGGCTCGTGATCACGGCCATGCTGCCCGAACCGCCGGGCAGCAGCGGCTGGACGTGCTGGGTGTCGGCGGCGTTGTCGATGACGACCAGGGCGCGCAGCCCCGACAGCTCGCCACGCCACAGCGCGGCACGTTCCGAGGTCCCTGCCGGTATGCGCTCCGCGGGCAGGCCGAGCTGGCGCAGCAGGATCTCCAGCGCTTCGCCGGCATCGACGGGATCACGGCCGGCGGTGTGGGCCTGCAGGTCGACGAAGAGCCCGCCGTCGGGGAAGCGCTCGGCGAGCAGGTGTGCCGCGTGTACCGCCAGTGTGGTCTTGCCGATGCCCGCCATGCCGTCGATCGCGACCACGCTCACCCCGTCGGGCAGTCTGGTGAGCCGCTCGAGCTCGGCTTCCCGCCCGGCGAAATCGGGCACGTCGTACGGCAGGAAACTCACCACCGCGTGCCGTTCGTCTCTCAACACCGTCTCTTCGACGGCCGCGAACTCCCGGCTGGGGTCCAGCCCCTGCTGCTCGGCCAGCGTCGTCCGGTAGTCGCGCGCGGTCGCCAGAGCCTCCGCCTGCCGTCCCGATCGATGCAGCGCCAGCACGTACTGCCCGCGCAGGCGCTCCCTCAGCGGGTGGCCGGCCACTTCCGCGGCGAGTTCGTCAAGCAGTACGGCATGCCGCCCGGCCTGAAGTTCCAGCTCCGCCAGCCGTTCGACGGCCGTCAGCCGCTGCTCCTCCAGCAGGGCCCTGGTGGCGGGCACATAGTCGGCCTGCACGTCGGCCAGCGCCTGCCCGCGCCAGAGCCCGAGCGCCTGACGGATCTCCTCGCTGTCGCCCGCGGCCAGCCGCCTGAACTCATGGACGTCCACCTGACCCGGCTCCGGCACCGCGGCATAGCCGGCGGGACGCGTCCGCACGATGCTCTCGGCCTGCGCCGCGCGCAGCATCCGGCGTATCGCCATCACCGACGCCTGGACCTGGGCCTTGGCCGTCTCCGGTGGGGTCGGCCCCCACATCGCCTCGATCAGCCGGTCCGTGCTCACCGTGCTTCCCGCGTTCAGCAGGAGGTAGGCGAGCATCGCGCGATGCCGCGGCGCTCCGCCCAGCGGCTGCCCTTCGGTGCTGACCTCTACTGGGCCCAGGAGTGAGAAGCGCATAGAGGTCATATGGGCGAATGTATCAACGCCCTCGATCAGTATTTCCCCAGATCTCATGACGTACAGAAAGGGAGCACACATGAGCGGAGAAGTGCTGATCTCGGGCGCGGGTGTCGCGGGTATGTCGCTGGCGTATTGGCTACATCGGCACGGCTACGCGGTGACCGTGGTGGAGCGCGCCGCCGCGCTGCGCGGCACCGGATACGCGGTCGACTTCCGCGGCGAGGCGATCGGCGTCCTCGACGGCATGGGCCTGCTGGCGCAGATGCACGATCACGCCACGGGGATGGGCGCGATCACGCTGATCGACGGCGACGGGAAGCCGACCGGTGAGCTGCCCGCGGAGACGTTCGCCGGCGACCTGGAGGTGCTCAAAGCCGATGTGACGCGCATCCTGCACAGCATCACCGCCGACGACGTCTCCTACGTCTTCGACGACTCGATCACCGCGATCGACCAGGACGAGGACGGCGTCGGCGTCGTGTTCGAAAGGGCGGCCGGGCGCAGGTTCGACCTGGTGGTCGGAGCCGACGGCGTCTACTCCAACGTGCGCCGCCATGTCTTCGGTCCCCACCGCGACTTCGTGCGGCACCTGGGCATGTCGGGCGTCGGCTACACCACGGTCAACCGGCTGGGCCTCGACCACGAGGGCCTGCTGTACAGCGCGCCAGGCCGGGCCGTCTACGTGTTCAGCTCCAGCAACCCGGCCAGGATGACCGTGAGCCTGTCGGTCGCCACCGACTCCCCTGACATCGACAGGCTCGACCGCGACACGCAGGAACGTCTGGTCCGCGAGCGCTTCGCCGGCGATGGGTGGGAGGTGCCGCTGCTGCTGGAGGAGATGCGGCTGGCTCCCGACTTCTACTTCTCCTCGGCCTGCCAGATCGCCATGGACCGCTGGTCACACGGTCGCGTCGTCCTCGTCGGCGACGCCGGATACTGCGCGGCGCCGACGGCGGGCATGGGCACCTCCCAGGCCCTGATCGGCGCCCACCTGCTGGCGACCCGCCTGGTGGAGACGGCGGGCGACCACACGGTCGCGTTCCCCGCGTACGAGCGCGAACTACGCCCCTACATCACCGAGAACCAGTCCAAGGGTGCCGAGGCGGCAATGATGTTCGGCGCCTGACAGGAAGCGTGGCCGCCGACATCGGCCCCATGCGGTTCATGCGGTGTCCTGTCAGCGGCGGCGTCAGGACGGCGACGGCCCGGTATCAGTGCGGTCGGCGATTGTAAGAGCCATCGCCCTTCAAATGACTTTTCGTAACAGCTTCAAAGGAGCACACCATCATGTCCATCACCCTTGACGACCAGGACAAGCTCACCCTGCGGATCGCCGGTTGGGGCGCCGTTTCGCTGATGTCCGCCGCCGGTGCGGCCGGTTCGGCGCACAAGGCCGCCACCGAGGCCTCCATCGCCTTGACCTCCGCGACCGGTCTGGTCGGGCACGTGCTGGCCAAGGCGCCCAAGGGCGTGAAGTACGGCAAGACGGTGGCCGAGCTCGCCGACCAGGTGCTGCCGGCGCTGACGGCCTCCATGGGCCTGCTCAAGGAGCAGGCTCCGGAAGAGGCCGACAACTTCCGCCGTACCGTCATCGTCGCCATCGAAGCAGCCGGCCGGCCTCAGAAGGGCGCGCCCAGCCCCACCATGACCGAGATGGCCCGCAAGATCACCGAGGCCCTCGACGCCGCTTCGGCCACGCCCGGGGTGACCGCGGCGAACAGCGGGACCGTGCCCACGACCCTTGCCGGGCAGGTCCGTCCGGAGCTGCAGAAGGTCATCGAGGAGATCGTCGATTCCGGTTTCGTCGGCATGCAGTTGCGTGTGCACGATGAGCGGGGTGAGTGGGTGGGCAGCGCCGGGGTGCGTGAGCTGGGCCAGAGCGCGAAGCCGCCGACGAACGGGTGGTTCCGGATCGGCAGCTCCACCAAGACCTTCGTCGCGACCGTGGTGCTGCAGTTGGTGGCCGAGGGCAAGATCGGGCTGGACAGTCCGGCGGCCGGCTATCTGCCCGAGCTCGGCTTGGACGGGCGGATCACGGTGCGGATGCTGTTGCAGCACACCAGTGGGGTGTTCAACTTCACGGGGGAGTATTTCGAGGACGGGACGGTTGTGCCGGGGGTGGCCTGGGCGGGCCAGGAGTGGGTGGACAACCGGTTCAGGACCTACCGGCCGGAGGAGTTGGTGGAGCTGGCGTTGTCCAAGCCGGCGCGGTTCGAGCCGGGGACGGAGTGGAACTATTCCAACACCAACTATGTGCTGGCCAGGCTGCTGATCGAGAAGGTCACCGGCCGCTCGTTCGCCGAGGAGCTGCGGCGGCTGATCCTGGGGCCGCTCGGGATGTCGGACACTGTGGCGCCGGGCACCTCGACGGAGGTCCCCGAGCCGCACGCGCACAGCTACTACCGGTATGAGGAGGACGGCCAGGACAAGACGGTCGACGTCACCAGCCAGAACCCGTCTTGGATCTCCGCCGGTGGTGACATGATCTCGACCACCCGCGACCTGGCCACGTTCATCTCCGCGTTGCAGGGCGGCAAGCTGCTGCCGGCCTCGCTGCTGGCCGAGATGCGTAAGCCGGACCCGAAGATCGGCTACGGCCTGGGGCTGTTCGTGCAGGAGCTCCCGGACGGCGGCACCATTTTCCACCACAACGGCGGCATCGCGGGCTACGCGACGCTGATGTACAGCACGCCCGACGGCGGCAAGACCATGACCGCATCGCTGACCTATGTGGACGACGCCGCGATGTCCCAGGCAGGGGCATTCCAGACGGCCCTGGTGAAGCTCATCGACGAGGTGTTCGGCGGCGGGCAAGCCGAGGCGGCTCAGTAGACCCGCTGAGCACCGGGGACCCGTACGGGCCAATTCGCATCCCCATCGACCCGATCCGCTCGGCGAGCTGTTCGCTTGAGCGCGACACCGAAAGACAAGCAACCATGAAAACCCAATCCCCACCAGCCACCAAGGTCTTCCGGCGAGTGGCGGTCACCGCGCTGGCGGCCGCGCTGCTCGCCGGGGCGGTCACCCCCGGGATGGCCGCCGCGGACAGCAGCGTGGCCACGCCGAAGGCCGCTGCCGGGCAGAATCGCCCGGAACTGCAGAAGGCCATGCAGGCGTTCGTCGACGCCGGTTTCGCCGGGGTGCAGGTGCGCGTGCACGATCAGCGGGGCGAGTGGGTCGGCAGCGCCGGGGTGAGCAAGCTCGGCGAGGCCGCCAAGCCGCCCACGAACGGGCGGTTCTGGGCGGGCAGCGTCACCAAGACCTTCACCGCGACCCTGGTGCTGCAGCTGGTGGGCGAGGGCAAGATCGGGCTGGACACCCCGGCGGCCGACTACCTGCCCAAGCTCGGACTGGATCCGCGGATCACCGTGCGGATGCTGCTGCGGCACACCAGCGGGTTGTTCAACTACGCAGGCGGCGAGACCTACGATGACGGCACGTACGTGCCGGGGCTCCCCGCCACCGGCAACGAGTGGCTGGACAACCGGTTCCACTCCTACAAGCCCGAAGAGCTGGTCCGGTTCGCGCTGTCCAAGCGGGCCCGGTTCGAGCCGGGGACGGACCAGAACTACTCCAACACCAACTACACGGTGGCCCTGCTGCTGATCGAGAAGGTCACCGGCCACTCCTACGCCGAGGAGATGAAGCGACGGATCCTGCGGCCGCTCGGGCTGCGGGGCACCGTGGTGCCGGGCAACCGGACCGAGCTCCCCGGGCCGCACGCCCATGGCTACTACCGCTACGAGGAAGCCGGCCAGTGGAAGACGGTCGACATCTCCCGCCAGAACCAGTCCCTCCTGGCCGGCGCCGGTGACATGATCTCGACCACCCAGGACCTCCACACGTTCATCTCCGCGCTGAACGGCGGCAAGCTCCTGCCGGCCCCGCTGCTGGCCGAGATGCGCAAGCCGTACGGGAAGCTCGGTTACGGCTTCGGGCTGTTCGTGCAGGACCTGGGCCCGAACTGCGGGACCGTCTACCAGCACAACGGCAGTCCGCCGCACGGCTACGGGGCGCTGATGTACAGCTCACCCGACGGCAAGAAGACCCTGACCGCCTCGGTGACCTGGGTGGACGAGGTCACAAGGGGCCCGGCGAAGGACTACTTGAAGCTGACCGACACTCTGGTCAAGCAGGTGTTCTGCGGCGGGCAGGCCGGGTCGGCTGACTAGAGAGTTTCAAATGCTGTGGGAGGGCGGTTTGAAGTCGAGACGGGTCTTGGCGATGAAGCCGCTGATCAGCTGTCTTCACGCTGATGTGGGTGTTGAGGTTGTCCCAGCAGACCGCGAGCGGGCCGCCGAGACACCTTCACCACGGGGGTGTCCCGCGCGCTCCCCAGCTACGGCCCTTGGGCGGCCTCAACCCCTGTCTCCGGTTTGAACGGCGACCGCCCACATGTCACCCAGCCGTGAGAATACAACTACATAACGTCAACCTTTGAAGCTCTAGCCGGGTGAGCGCCTCAAAGGCGCTCCACCCACGCGTCTGTGTGATCAGGTCTTGTCTGACGAGGCGGGAGACGACGTGGGCGACTTCGCTGGGCATGTGGGCGGGCGCGATCCAGGCGGGATCGGTCATGATGGCCTTGCGTGCGGCACGGCCGGCTTCTCCGTCATCGGCCAGCGCATTGATCATGACGGAGGCGTCGATCACGAGCACGGGCTGTCTCCAGTGGTATCTGTGAGTTGCTCGTCCCGCTCGTCTCGTGCCTGGTGAACGAGTTCCGCGGCCTGCCCTGGAGCGCTGTGCATGCCGTCGTCACGCCCCTCGAACTGGGCGATCAGGTCGATGTTGTGAGAACGGCGTGCATCCGCCGCCAGGAGGCTCAGCATGTAGGCCTGCGCGGACTGCCCCTTGGCACGGGAGAGGCAACCTCGTCATCGGTGAGAAGGGCCGGGTTCCATGCCCGGTTCGTCCACCGTTTCGGCAGGTCGGAGCCTCGTCAGGGGCGCCTGAGATGCTTGCGACGGGCCTTCGCCTGTGATCGACTTCCAAGGTACGTGATCGGAAGCAGGGGCTCCGCGATCGACAGTGGCCCCCGGATAGAGGGAGCCTCATGGCTGAGGGGAACCACGTCACAGTGGCGGTCACCGGGGTGACCGGGGCGCTGGGCAGCCGGATCGCGACACGACTCGCCGACCGTGGCGTCCCCCAACTCCTCGTCGGACGCAGACCCGACCGTCTACCCGAACTGCCGGGCGCCCAGCGGCGCGGTCCGGCCGCCTACGCCGACGCCGACGCCATGCGCACGGCACTCCAGGGCGCGTCGACCCTCATCCTGGTCTCCGGACACCGCACGGGGCGTCGACTGGAGGAACACGCCACCGCGGTCGAGGCCGCTATCGCGGTCGGCGTGAACCGGGTCCTGTATGTGTCCCTCGTCGGCGCGGCGCCCACCGCCACCTATGTCAACGCCCGCGACCAGTGGCTGACCGAACAGTTCCTGGCAGGGGCCGGGATCCGCCACACGGTGCTCCGGGCGGGCATCTACGCGTCGACGCCGGCCGCCCTCGCCGACGAGGAATTCGTCGTGAGCGGCCCCGCGAGCACCGGCCGGGCCGCCTTCGTCACCCACGAGGACATCGCCGACGTGATCACGGCCGTCGCGCTCGACGAGGGTCCCCGCTCCGAGCACGACGGCGCGACCCTAGAGATCACCGGGCCCGAGGCCCTGACTCTCGACGAAGCGGTCACCCGGATCGCCGCGGCCACCGGCCGGCCCTACCGCTTCGAAACCGAGACCCTTGAGGAAGCCTTCGCACGGCGATGGCGACTGGGCATCAGCGGAGAGCAGATCGAGACCTGGATCTCGTGGTTCCAGGCGATCGAGAAGGGCGAGGTCTCCATGGTCACTGACGTCGTCCCCCGGCTCACCGGCTCACCGGCGACCCCGATCTCAGACGCGGCCTGGTGGCCAGCGCCGAAGACGGCGCGTGGTATCCGCTGAGGGCCCCTTCCCGGTCGCGTTCTTGGAACGGTCAGCCGAATATTCGGCCTCATTATCTGGTCTTCACATCGGCCCACACCGCGCGGTGTTGGGCTGCGGTGACAAATGTCCCCCAGCATCCGTCGGACAGCTCGGCGACAATGCGAATACCGCGCCCCGATTCGGCCTCGGGAGCCGGCTCGGCCATATGCGGCTCAGCGCTAAATGCGCCGGGATCGGTCACCTCGACGCGAAAGAACCCGTCCCCGCGTCCACCACACTCACCGTGACCCACTCGCGGTCCGGGCCTCCTTCCACGTGCTCGCAGGCGTTCGTGACCAGCTCAGAGACCACCTGTTGCACGTCGGGACCCGTCGGGAGATCGTCCGCGAGCCACCAGGCGACAGCGGCGCGCGCCTGTTTCGGCGCCATGCGGCCGCGCCGCAGCCTGGTTGCTCCGATGAGAATTACATCTTCTGCTCGTATTAGCATGGAAATCACCTGACTCGCCCGAATTTCTGTGCCGTTATAACACGCGATCTCGAGAATTTGTGTGTCGCACGGGGAATTGTTGGCCTGAAACACTGGTAAGCGTGCCATCCGGCAGGTAATTTCTGGGATGACCGTAAGGGCTCGTGCCACACGAATATGAGTCCCTCGGTGGGAAATGTTGTGTGATCCTGTGGGATCAGACCAGGAGTAGCCCCCGATGCGTCCTGCCAAAGAGTTGAATCCAGACGCCAGTGCGGAGGCCCGTTTCGGGTACGAACTACGTCAGCTTCGTCTCGAAGCGGGACTGACCCAAGGGCAACTCGGCAACAAGATCGGTTTCTCCGCCAACCAGGTCGGTTCCGTCGAACGGGCCGTACGCACGCCGACCGAGGTGCTCGCCAAGCGTTGCGAGGAAAGACTGGGGCTGGAGCCGGGCCGCCTGGTCGACTTCCTGCCGGTCGGCAAGCGGGAGTCCATCTTCAAGACGTTCGCTCCCTGGCTCGATATCGAGACGATGGCCCGGGAGCTCTGGACCTGGGAACCAACCATCGTCCCTGGTCTCCTGCAGACGCCTGAATACGCCCGAGCCATCCTGGCGGGAAAACCAGGGGTTACCAGCGACCAGGTGGAGGAGGCGGTCAGGTCCCGGATGGCGCGCAAGGAGATCTTCCAAAGAGACGGCCCACCCACACTCTGGGCGGTCCTCGACGAGTCGATCCTTTACCGTCCGATCGGGGGCGAAAGTATCACCCGCCACCAACTGTCGCACCTCATCGAGGTGGCTCATAGTCCGTGTATCACGATCCAGATCCTCCCGCTCAGCGCCCGTCTCACGGCTGGACTGCTCGGAGGCTTTGTGATCGCGCACATGGCAGGCGGGCCGAGCGCGGCCTTCGTGGACAGCCCTGTATCGGGAAAGGTGTGGGACAAACCGGCTGAGATCGAGACCCTTGGCCTCCGCTATCAGATGTGCCGCGCGGAAGCCCTTCCCCAGAGCCTGTCCATCAAGAAGATCGAGGAGAGGTTGGAGCAGGGATGGACCTGGAACTGAACGAGGAGCTCAGGAGCGCCGGCTGGCGGAAGTCCTCGTCCTCGGGCGACAACGGAAATTGCCTGGAGGTTGCCCCGCTGTCCGCCGGCCGTGTGGGCATCCGCGACACCGAGCGGCCTGACCTGCAGCCCTATGTGGTGAGCGCGTCGGTGTGGGCGGCGTTCATGGACGGCGCCAAGCGGGGAGAGTTCGACTTCTAGCCACCTCAAGCAGGGGGCCCGGCAGCGTACCGGGCCCCTTTGTCATGGGTGCGGAGGTCGCCCATCATGGGCGGACATGTCACATTTCCGACCCCTATGGCGTCTATGTAGGGAGGTGTCCACGAGAACGGGGAGCGACATGCCCACAGTGCCTGACATGGCGGTCGGAGATCACGGATGAACGAGCTCAAGACCATCCCGAACGCCGTCTCAAGCCCCTCGAACTGGCTCGATGAGCGCCTCGGCGCGGCCAACTTCATCAAGCGCAACATGCGCAAGATCTTCCCCGACCACTGGACGTTCCTGCTGGGGGAGATCGCGCTGTACGCGTTCATCTTCCTGCTGCTGACCGGGACGTTCCTGACGTTCTGGTTCAAGCCCAGCATGGCGGAGATCGCCTACGACGGGTCGTACGCCCCGCTCAAAGGCGTCATGATGTCCCAGGCCTACGCGTCGTCGCTGGAGCTCAGCTTCGACGTCCGGGGTGGCCTCCTGGTCAGGCAGATGCATCACTGGGCGGCGCTGATCTTCGTGGCGAGCACCATCGTGCACGCGCTGCGGGTGTTCTTCACCGGCGCCTACCGCAAGCCGCGCGAGCTCAACCATGTGATCGGCGTGCTACTGCTGACGCTGGCGCTCCTTGAGGGGCTGACCGGATACTCGCTGCCCGACGACCTGCTGTCCGGCGCCGGTCTGCGGATCACCGAGGGTGTGCTGGTCTCATTGCCGCTGGTCGGTACGTACGCGACGTTCTTCCTGTTCGGCGGAGAGTATCCGGGCGGAGATATCATCTCCCGGTTCTATTCGCTGCACATCCTGCTCATCCCGGGCATCATCCTGGCGCTGGTCACCGCTCACCTGGTGCTCATGTGGATGCAGAAGCACACCCAGATGGCCGGCAAGACCACGACAAACCAGAACGTGGTGGGGGCGCCGTTCTATCCGGCGTTCATGGCCAAGGCGGGCGCGTACGTCCTGTTCACCTTCGGAGTGATCGCGGGGCTGGCGACGTTCGCCCAGATCAACCCGATCTGGCTGTTCGGGCCCTACACGCCCGCTGACGTGTCGGCGGGTTCGCAGCCCGACTTCTACATGGGCTTCCTCGAAGGCGCGTTGCGCATCATGCCTCCGTGGGAGATCAACCTGTTCGGTACGTCTCATGCGGGCACAGTGCCGCTCAACGTCATCATCCCGGCGCTGGCCCCGCTGGGTATCGTCTTGACGGGTCTGGCGTTGTATCCGTTCCTCGAGCAGTGGGTGACGGGCGACAAGCGTGAGCACAACTTCGCCGACCGCCCGCGCAACAACCCGCACCGCACGGCGATCGGCATGACGACCGTCGTGTTCTATGGCGTGCTCTGGCTCTTCGGTGCCAACGACGAGATCTCCGCCTATTTCCACATCAGCCTCAATGCGACGACGTACGCGGGCCGGGTGCTGATCTTCGTGGCGCCCGTGCTGGCGTATGTGATCACGTACCGGATATGCCTGGGGCTCCAGCGCTACGACGCGGGCATCATTTCCCATGGTGTCGAATCGGGTGTGATCAAGCGGTTGCCCAGCGGTGAGTTCGTCGAGGCGCACGTGCCGGCGGCGGACGACATCGAGGCGCATGTACGGGGCAAGGAGCCGGTGGCGATGTTGGCGGTCGCCGAGCCCGACAGCACGGGCATCCCGCCGAAGGGCATGCGCGGCCCACTGGGCAGACTGCGCGCTCGGATGTCGAAGGCGTACGGGGGCGAGAAGGTCCCCCTTGACGACGGCCACGGGGCCGGAGAGCTGGATCGCGCGGGCGACGACCGTACGCTGATCCATTAGCCGAAGATCGGCCGAATAGGGCATCTTAAGAGAATCGTCAGCGGGACCTGAAATGTTGTGGGTGTCACCAAGCAGCACCCCGACACTGAGGAGATCCCGATGCGCAAGCTCATCAACTCGACCTACATCACCCTCGACGGCGTCATCGAGAACCCGATGTGGACGATGCCCTACTTCGACGACGAGGCCGCCGCCTTCGCCGGCGAGCAGACGAATGGCGCCGACGCGTTGCTGATGGGCCGTGCCACGTACGACGGTATGTCCGCCGCCTGGCCGACCCGGGACGAGAGCGACCCGACCACCGGCGCGGCCTACTTCAACAACGTCAAGAAGTACGTCGCCTCGACCACTCTGACCGACCCCACGTGGAAGAACACCGAAGTGCTGCAGGGCGACCTGGTCGAGGAGGTCACCAAGCTCAAGGCCCAGGACGGCAAGGACATCCTGCAGTACGGGTTCGGCTCGGTCACCACTCAGCTCATCAGGGCGGGTCTGCTGGACGAAGTCCGGTTCTGGATCACCCCGGTGCTGGAAGGTGCCGAGAGCGTGACGACGCCGCTCAAGGACTTCAAGGCGTCGTTCGAGCTGGTCGACACCAAGGTCATGAAGAGCGGCGTGATCATCGCCTCGTACCGGCCCAAGGCGGCCGAGTGACGGATGGGCCCGGGATCACGGCGACGGGGTGGTCTCGGCGAGGCGGATCTCACTGAACAGCTTGAGCGTCACTGGCCGCAGCCGCAGCCGTGCCTCGCGCGGCCAGCGCAGGCTCAACGACGGGAACACCGTCTCCAGGACGATCTTCAGGTAGGGGCGGCCGGAACGGCCGACGGGGATCTTGGCGCACAGAGCGGACACGCTCGTGAAGGTCTCCCGTCGGCCGAGCCGCAGCCGGGTCCGCCCGCTGAACTGGTTCGGGATCCCGGCGGCTTCGAGGCTCACCGACTCCCACAGCAGTTCGGCCGTCTCCTCCTCCCGCAGCCACGCCGGGCGGGTCGGCAGCGGCAGTCGCAGGGTGAATCCCGCCAGCAGCCCGGCCGGAGTCAGCCGGAAGGAACCCTGGAACCACGGCAGCTCCTCGAGGAGCCGCGGGCCGTTCAGGCTGCTCATCGACAGGCTCGCCGTACTGGCTTCCATGGCGATCCGCCAGCTGTTGGGGTCGGTGTAAGGGACTTCCGGGATGGACACCAACAGGATTCATCTCCCCTGCGTGGACGCCTGGACTAATGGGCGGCTACCTACGGGCGGCTACCTATAAGACGTTCCAACCGGGGGAAATGTGACAGGGCGCTGTTCCTCAGTCGGTGAGGTCGTCGTACCACTGAGGTGTTCTGACCTTCAGCGGGTCGGGGGTAGGACCGGCGCCGGGACCGGGCAGGACGTAGAGGTCGACGGTGTCGGAGCTGTGGGCGCGGGATCCGCTGATGATCCAGCCTTCCTTGACCTGGTCCGCGGGCACGGGCTGGTCGAAGAAGCCGCCGTAAGGGTGGCTCCACACCAGGAGGTACCCGACCTTCAACCCACGGCGGCGCGCCTCGGCGCGCACAGCCGCGACCG
Source organism: Nonomuraea sp. NPDC049158 (assembly GCF_040648335.1). NCBI lineage: Bacteria > Bacillati > Actinomycetota > Actinomycetes > Streptosporangiales > Streptosporangiaceae > Nonomuraea > Nonomuraea sp. NPDC049158. Next base: position 699,728 of record NZ_JBEZDM010000002.1, on the reverse strand, counting down.
TCTTGCCGTGAGCCGTGTAGCCGTCCATGGCCTCCTCCCCCTCGGGATCGAAGGCGGCGTCCTCGGCATAGGGTTCGCCGGGCTTGGCGGGGCGGCCGACCCCGAAGACGACGTGTCCGGGGAAGTCCGAGGGCATCCAGACCTTGCCGCAGAACACCGACGCGCAAGGTGTCACGCTCTGCACCCCGATGCTTCCGTGCCATTTGAAGCCCTCCGGAACGATTGGGCCGAGCAGCTTGCCGACCTCGTCCGGTGCCACCGGGACGACCTTCACCGTGACGTTCAACCCGACCGCCCGAAACGCCTCCTCGAAGCGCCGGCGGTCGGCCGCCGGGTCGGTGATGGTGACGCTGAAGGAGTCCTCGGCCCGCTTGATGGAGACGGCCGCGTTGGCGAACTCGGTCGCCGGCCCCCCGGCCGGCAGGCCGACGCCGATCGCCACGGCCACGGCCGCGGCGGTGACCGCCGATGCCAGCACAGGCCAGCGGGGTCCGAAGGTTCCCCTTTGCGGAAGCCAGGACCGTCGGCGGCCTGGAGCCGGTGTCGCCATGATCGCCGCACGCAGCTCGCGCGCGCCGGGCCCCTGTTCCGGCGCGTGCGGGGTCGGATCGATGGCCCTCATCAGGTTGTCGATGTCACTCATGCTTCCCCCATCGCGATCGTCAAGGACGTCTGCCGTTCCAGCGCCGCCGCGAGCCGCTTGCGCGCCCGATGCAGCCGGGTCCGGGCGGCGACGGCCGTACATCCCAGAACCTTGGCGATCTGCTCGCTGCTCAGACCCTCCCAGTGGGCCAGCGCCATGACCTCGCGGTCACGCTCGGGCAACTCGTCGAAGGCGGCGCGTACGTACTCCAGATCGACCGGTCTGACGGGCCGGTCGGCGGCCAGTTCGTCGCGGAGCCGCTCAGCGAGCCCGGCCCTGCGGGACGCGCCGCGTTGCTGGTTGGCCAGTACGCGGCGGGCCACCCCGTATAACCAGAGCAGCGCCCGCTCGCCCTCGGGCACGTCGCCGATGCGCCGCCAGGCGGTGAGGAACGTCTCGGAGATGACGTCGGCGGTGTCGTCGGGGGAGCTGGTACGGCGGGCGGCGTACTGATGTATCGCCGGATAGTACGCGTCATAGACCGCTTCGAAGCGATCTCGGTGTGTCACAGAGTCTCCTTGCCGAAAGGTGCCGGACACCTTGGTAAGTGTCCGGCACCCTTCGGCCTGTTGCAGTTCCCCGTACGCCGCACACGCGAGAGTCACAGCCCCGCCGACCGCCGCCGACATGGCCTGACACAGGTCAACTCCCTGTCCTTCGATGATCTGGACAGCCTGGAGGGTTGGTGAAAGCGTGGGCCAGACTGCTCGTCACCTGGTGAGAGGTGGGGCCATGAGGGACTATCCGCTTGGCATGCCGTACCAACTGGAGCTGGACGACACCTACGGCTGGCTGCGCGAGCACGAGCCGCTGGCCCGGATCCAGCTGCCGTACGGCGAGCCGGCCTGGCTGGCGACCCGCTACGACGACGTCCGCACGGTCTTCGCCGACCCGCGCTTCAGCCGGGCCGCGGCGGTGGGCCGGGACGCGCCGCGCATGTACCCGGAGCCGGTGCCCGGCGGGCTCTCCGACCTCGACCCGCCGGAGCACACGCGGATGCGGCGGCTGATCGGCCAGGCGTTCACCGCGCGCCGGGTCGAACTGCTGAGGCCCCGCGCCGAGGAGATCGTCGAGGACCTGCTGGATCGGCTGGCGGCTCAAGGGCCACCGGCCGACCTGGTGGAGGGCTACGCCGTGCCGCTGCCCGCGACCATGATCTGCGAGCTGCTGGGTGTGCCGTACGAGGATCGCGCGACCTTCCGGTCCTGGGCCGACGCGTACATGACGACGACCGCGATACCGCTGGAGGAGAAGACGGCGCGGCTGGCCGCGCTCGGTGGCTACCTGGCGCGGCTGGTGGCGCGCCGGCGCGAGTCCCCTACCGACGACCTGATCGGCGCTCTGGTGCGGGCGCGTGACGAGCGGGACAGCCTGTCGGAGGAGGAGCTGATCGGCTTCCTGATGACCCTGCTGGCCGCCGGTTACGAGACCACGGCGTCGCAGATCGCCAACTTCACGTACGCGCTGCTGACCCACCCCGACCAGCTCGCCCTGCTGCGCGAGGGGCAGGTGGACCTGGCGGACGCGGTCGAGGAGTTACTGAGATACGTCCCGGTGACGGCGACCGCCGCCACGTTCATCCCGAGGTACGCCACCGAGGACGTTGCGCTCGAAGGCGGCACCGTGCGCGCGAACGAGCCGGTCTTCGCGGCCTACTACGCCGCCAACCGCGATCCCCGGGTGTTCGAGGACCCGGAGCGGCTCGACCTCACCCGCAAGCCGCAGCCGAACTTCGCCTTCGGCCACGGCCCGCACTTCTGTCCCGGGGCGGCACTGGCCCGGATGGAGCTTCAGGTGGCGCTCGCCGCGCTGCTGCGGCGCCTGCCCGGCCTGCGGCCGGCCGTGGCGGGGGAGGAGCTGAGCTGGAAGAGCGGCATGGTCATCCGCGGGCCGGTGTCGCTCCCCGTCACCTGGTGACCATCGGCTTCCTCCGCGGGCCGGTGTCGCGCCCTTCACCTGGTGGCCATCAGCGGCCGGTCACATTCCTCCGATCCGGCGGGTCATATGGGTAACGGCCGGGACCCTGCCGGCCGATGTGACTCCTGGAGGAACGCGACCATGCAAGCGCGGATGACCAACCCGGCGAAGCTCGTCCCCGACGCCATGAAGGCGATCCTGGCCCTCATCGAGGCGTGCAAGCAGGGTGGCGTGCCCGGCACGACGCTCGAGCTCGTCCACCTGCGGGCCAGCCAGATCAACGGCTGCAGCGTGTGCGTGGACATGGGCTCGCGAAGCGCCAAGAAGGCGGGCGAGAGCGACGAGCGGCTGTGGGCGGTGGCGGCCTGGCGGGAGGCCCCCTACTTCACCGACGCCGAGCGCGCCGCCCTGGCGCTCGCCGAGGCCGTCACGCGGCTCAGCGACCGTGCGGATCCGGTTCCGGACGAGATCTGGGACACGGCCGCCAAGCACTACGACGAGCAGGGGCTCAGCTCCCTGCTCCTGATGATCTCCGCGACCAACGTCTTCAACCGCCTCAACGTCGCCACCCGGGCAGTAGCGGGCGCCTGGTGACGAGAATGGAGAAGCACGGATGAGCATCGCGGTGGTGCCCATCGGCTGAGTCGAGTCCCCGCTGGTCGAGCGGGATCAGGCGCTGAGTCCTGCTGGAGGCTCAGTCCATCAGGACGATCTGGCGTAGCACCTCGCCGCCCTTGAGCGCGGCCACGGCGTCGTTCAGGTCGGCCAGCCGGATCCGGGCGCTGATCATGGATTCCAGGTCCAGCTGACCGGCCTTGTAGAGCTTGGCGAAGTACGGGAAGGCGTGTCGTACGTCGGCTTCGCCGTACAGGCTGGACAGCAGGTTCTTGCCCTCGAACAGCAGGCTGAACGCGGAGATCGACACCATGTCGTCCACCGCGCCCGCGCCGACCACGATGACCTCGCCGCCCGCGCGGGTGACCTGCCACGCGCTCTGGATGGTGGCCGCCTTGCCGACCACCTCGAAGCCGTAGTCGAAGCCGCCGCCGGCGGTCAGCTCGTTGAGCGCCTCGGGGACCTGCTCGGGGGTGACGGCGTGGGTGGCGCCGACCTTCTTGGCCAGCTCGTGCTTGGACTCCAGCGGGTCGATCGCCAGGATCGTCCGGGCGCCGGAGACGCGCGCGCCCTGGATGACGGACAGGCCGACCCCGCCGCAGCCGACGACGGCGACGGTCGAGCCGGGCCGTACCTTGGCCGTGTTGAGGGCGGCGCCCACGCCGGTGGTGATGCCGCAGCCGATCAGCGCGGCAGCCTCCCACGAGATGTCCGTGTCGATCTTGATCGCGCCCTGCCACGGGACGACGATCTCCTCGGCCCAGGTGCCGCACCCGGCCATGCCGTACGCCGTCTGGTCGCCGCCGAAGCGGAAGTTGCCCTTGGTGAACGCCTCGATCACGTACTTCATGCAGAGGTACGGCTGGCCGCCCAGGCACAGCTCGCAGGCCTGGCAGGACGGACGCCAGTTGATGATCACGTGATCGCCCGGCTGGACCGAGGAGACGTGCTCGCCCACCTCGACCACCTCGCCCGCGCCCTCGTGACCCGGGACGAGCGGCACGGGCTGCGGCAGCACGCCGGACATGGCCGACAGGTCCGAATGGCAGACGCCCGTAGCCCTGATCCGCACCCGCACGTCGGTCGGGCCGACGGGGGTGAGGGTGACATCGTCGCGGATGTCCAGCTTGTCGTCGCCTACGGCGTGCAGAAGGGCGGCGCGCATGGGGAGTTCCTCCTCCGGCTATTCCTCTAGGGAAAGAGCGGCTTTGGGGCAGGATCGGACCGCGTGGCGAACGCGGTCCAGGAGTTCGGGGGGTGGTTCCGGGAGCAGGATGTGCAGCTGGTCGTCGTCGTCCACGTCGAACACCTCGGGTGCGAGCCCCATGCACACCGCATTGGCCTCGCACACCATCTCATCTACCTTGATCTTCATGTGAGCCTCCTGTGATCCCATGAGACCACTTTGGTGCGCTCGACAAGGTAAGCGACCCGTTTCCGCCCGGTTTGTTCGACATAGGGGTGCAAAAGTTCGTCCGGCACGTCCGGGGTCATCCGGCGCGTGACCTTCATGCCGACGGCCAGGACCTGCTCGGGCTCGTCCACGCGCTTGGCCTCGCCGTACAGCAGGACGCCGCGCAACTCGTTGTAGTCCTCGCCGGTCTCGATCAGGCAGCTGACCCGCGGATCGCGCTCCAGGTTGCGGACCTTCTGCGCCTTGGCGTAGCTCCAGAAGACGATCCGCCCCTCGTCGAGGCCGTAGAACATGGTCACCAGATGCGGCGTGCCATCGGGGTTGATGGTCGCGAGCTGGAGCTTGCGGGCCCCTTCGAGGAAGGCGGTGACCTCGTCTCCGGACATCGCGATGCGAGCGCGCTGATTCACGTTGCCAAGTAGAACAGGTTGCAGAATGGCGGGCAAGGGGGCGCTGGAATGTTGTTCGGTTCTACTAGGGTGCATCCCTATGACGATGCCGCCTGAACTGCGATACGCCGCCAAGCACGCCAAGGGTTTCATGCCGGAAAATGAGGGCTTGGCCCTGTTCGAGGCGGCTTGCCAGTACGGCAAGCTCGGGCCGATCTGCGAGATCGGCACCTACTGCGGCAAGTCGGCCGTCTACCTCGGAGCGGCGGCCCGGCTGGCGGGGTCCGTGGTCATCACCGTGGACCATCACCGCGGCTCTGAGGAGATCCAGCCCGGCTGGGCCCACCATGACCCGACGCTGGTCGATCCGCGGTTCGGCAAGATGGACTCGCTGCCGACGTTCCGCCAGACGATCGCCGCCGCCGGGCTGGAGGACGAGGTGATCGCCGTGGTCGGCCACTCCGAGCAGGTGGCCCGGCTCTGGAACACGCCGTTGGGGCTGCTGTTCATCGACGGCGGCCATTCCGAGGAGCCGGTGACGCGCGACTACGAGGGCTGGGCGCCGCACGTCATGGCGAGCGGCGCGCTGGTCTTCCACGACATCTATCCGGATCCGGCCACCGGTGGTCAGGCGCCCTACCGGGTATACCAGCGGGCGCTCGCCTCGGGCGCGTTCACCGAGACCTCGGTGGAGGGCTCGCTGCGCGTCCTGGAGCGCGTGGCCCCAGGGATCTAATGCCGCGTCCGGCGGCGGGTCCACGCTCTGCGGGTGTGGGCCCGCCAGGACTGGAAGTCCTCGTGGGTGCGCGGGTCGTGGCCGAGCGCGATGAGCGCCCCCTCGGTCCACCCGGCGGCCTCGTCGGGCTCCGCCCCCGCCAGGATCGGTACGGCCTGCGCCACGTGGTCCGGCAGCGCCCCCGCCTGGAGCCGGGCCGAGGCGGCGAACGCGCTCCCCTGAGCCAGATGGGCCCGGAATCCGTCAGTCCCCGCGTGATCGGTCAGCCACCACAGCTCGTCGGCGTTCGCGCCACCCGTGTGCGTCGCCGCGAACCCGACACCGCTCCACAGATCGGCCCGGCGCCCCGCGGGGTAGGCGGCGATCCTGGCCGCCACGTCGTCCGGTGAGGCGCACTCGTGGTACCAGAGCAGCCGCCCCAGCCCCTGGTCGAAGATCGCGCAGTGGCTCCGGGTGAGCAGGTCGGGCATGGTCCGCTCGCCCACCATCCGGTCGGCCCGCGTCAGGCTCCACTGGAACCCGAACCCGTCCACGGCCAGCCACCGGAACAGCGGGTGGGTACGCCGTACACCCCACATGGGCCGTACGCGCAGCAGTGCGTAACCGCGCCCGGCACCGAGGTGCACGGCGTACGGGTGAAGCTGGGCGGGGCCGGCTAGTAGCTCGTGAAGGCGCCGGCCCCGAGTCATGGTGAGGAGATCGAGCACGGTGCACGCGGCACCGGCCCCCTCATAGGCGAAGCTCCGCTGCTCGGGAGCCACCTCGTCGATCCTGTCGGCTTCATCGGAAAGAGCGGCGTTGTACCCGAAAAGGTATGACCGCTCGGCTCCTTCGACGGCCGCCCGGGAATGTCCCTGCCGTAGCCGGAACCTCCGCCGGGCCAGGTCGGCTTCGGACTGCTCCTTCAGCAGCAGCTTCCGTAGCCCGCGAACCGGCGAAAACGTCGGCTCGGTCCTGTCCTGCTCCAAGAACGCTGTTGTGCCCGTGTCGCCCACGCTTCCCCCGAAGACGCCTCGTACGGCCACTCACGAAGCTAGTAACCCCAATGAGGCGTTCGGCGGTGCCGCTCCGCATTTCCCGGCAAAGAACCCGCAAAAGCCCTTGCGTACCCGGGCAGGATCACGTGCGAGCGGGCGTGCATCCACACAGGTGCGGGTCGGCGGGGGAGACGGAGGGGGCGCTGATGTCGCGGAAGATCCCCGCCCCCGGCGAGAAGGCGGACAACGCGTCCGCCGCGAGCACCGCCGCCGCGGCCGTATATCCGCTCCGCTCGTGCGGGAAGTGCCGCTGGTTGACGAACTGCCAGCCCGTCCAGTACGACCCGTCCTCATGGCGCAGGTGCTGGACGTCGGCGAACAGCCGGGCGGCCCGGTCGCGGTCGCCCAGCGCGTCGAGGGCCAGCGCCAGCTCGCACGTCTCCGCCCCGGTCACCCACGGCTGGTCCGACACGCACCGGATCCCCAGCCCCGGCACCACGAACGTGCCCCACTCCCGCTCCAGCAGCTCCTCCGCCGCCGGACCCCGGACGGCGCCGCCGAGCACGGGGTAGTACCAGTCCATGGAGTAGCGGCTCTTGTCGGCGAACGCCTCCGGGTGCGCGGCCAGCACGTGGGCCAGGCGGTCGGCGGCCAGCTCCCAGTGCGGCTGCGGGTCCCCTAGGTGGTCGGCCAGCAGGACGCCGCAGCGCAGCCCCTGGTGGATCGACGAGCAGCCGGTGAGCAGCGCGTAGGAGGAGGCCCGGCCCTGGGCGTCGCGCTCCCAGACGACCTCGCCGCGTTCGGTCTGGAGCCCCACGACGTAGTCGAGCGCCCTCTTGACCATCGGCCACCTGAGCTCGGTGAACTCCTGGCCGCCCGTCACCAGGTGATGGTGCCAGACGCCCACCGCGACGTAGGCGGCGTGGTTCGACTCGCCGCCCTGCTCGGTGGCGACGCCGTCGACCAGCTTCATCGCCCACGAGCCGTCGTCGCGCTGGTGCCGGGCCAGCCAGTCGTAGCCGCGCGCCACGGGATCGCGCAGGCCCGCCACGGTCATCGCCATCAGGCACTCGACGTGGTTCCACGCGTCCACGTGGCCTTCCGGCCAGGGCACGCCGCCGTCAGCGCTCTGGATCGCCGAGATGCTCAAGGCCGTCCGTACGGCCTCCTCGCGTGAGATCACGCGGCGGGCTTCCTGACGTAGAGCACCACGCTCTTGCCGATGAGCGGGTTGAGCAGGTTCTCGGCCAGCCGGGTGAGCGGCGGGCGCTTCATGATGTCCCAGACCAGCAGCTCGTGGTAGGCCTTGGCGAGCGGATGGTCGTCGTTGTTGACGCCGACCGCGCACTTGATCCACCAGTACGGCGCGTGCAGCCCGTGGGCGTGGTGGTGGGGGCCGATGTCGAAGCCGGTGGACTTCAGCTTCGCCGACAGCTCAGCCAACGTATAAATCCGGACATGTCCGCCGGGGGCCGTGTGGTAGTCCTCGTCCAGCGCCCAGCAGATCCGCTCGGGCAGGAAGCTCGGCACGGTGATCGCGGCGGTGCCGCCGGGCTTGAGCACCCGGAAGATCTCCCGCATCGCGGCCATGTCGTCGGGGATGTGCTCCAGCACCTCGGCCGCGATGACCCGGTCGAAGGAGCCCTCCTCGAACGGCATGTCCAGCGCCGTACCCTGGACGGTCTCAGCGTCGGCGCCGGGCGGCACCTCACCCGCCTTGTCCATCGCCACGAACATGGCCGCCACGCTGTCCAGCTCGGACTGGTCCATGTCGAAGGCGACCACGTCCGCACCCCGGCGCAGCACCTCGAAGGCATGCCGGCCGCCGCCGCAACCCAGGTCGAGCACGCGTACGCCGGGCCCGACCGGCAGTCGGGCGAAGTCCACCGTCAGCACTTATCGATCTCCTTGAAGTTGGGTCAGGGCCTCGGAAGTTCGGTCAGCGGGTACGGCGGGCCGCGATGGCCTCGCGGTACGCCTCGACGGTTCTCTGGGCGACGACGCGCCAGGTGTAACGCTCCATGACCCGGTCGTATCCGGCCTTGCCCACCCGCTCGCGCTCCTCCGGGGAGTCGTGCAGGCGGCGCAGCACCGCGGCCAGCTCCTCGGAGTCGCCGGGCGCGACCTGGATCGCGGCGTCCCCCACCACCTCGGGCAGCGCCCCGGTACGGCTGGCGACCAGCGGGGTGGCGCAGGCCATGTGCTCGACGGCCGGCAGCGAGAACCCCTCGTACAGCGACGGCACCACGGAGACCTCGGAGGTGGCGATCAGCTCGCCCAGCTCGTCGTCGGAGATGCCGTGCACGAAGCGGACCCGCTCCTGCAGCGACAGCTCCTGTACGAGCTGCTCGGTGGGCCCGCCGGGGGTCGGCTTGCTGACCACGGTGAGGTTGACGTCGCGCTCGGTGGCCAGTTTGGCCACCGCCCGCAGCAGCGTGGCGACGCCCTTCATGGGGGAGTCGGCGCTGGCCACCGCCACGATCGAGCCCTTGCGCCGGGGCTTGTCCGGGCGCGGGTGGAAGTAGCGGGTGTCGACGCCGAGCGGGATCAGGCGCATGTTCGCCTGCGGGACGTTGAAGTCGCGGTGGATGTCGGCCAGCGACGACTCGCTGACGGTCAGGATCGGGCTCAGCCGGGGCGCGACCTTGGCCTGCATCTTCACGAAGGCGTACCAGCGGCGCATGGTCAGCTTCTTGGCGCCGGTGGCGGCCTCCAGCTCGATGCGCCGGTCCACGCTGATCGGGTGGTGGATCGTGCCGACCACCGGGAACAGCTTCTGGATGCCGAGCAGGCCGTAGCCGAGTGTCTGGTTGTCCTGGACGACGTCGAAGTCGCCCACCCGCTTCTTCAGCGCGCGGTGCGCCCGCAGCGTGAACGTCAGCGGCTCGGGGAACCCGGCGGTCCACATGGTGCCGACTTCCAGCCAGTCGATCCAGTCGCGGTACTCGTGCAGCTTCGGCGTCCTGAACGGGTCCTCGTCGCGGTAGAGGTCGAGGCTCGGCACCTTCTGCAGGATCACGCCCTCATCCAGCTCCGGGTACGGCTGGCCGGAGAACACCTCGACGTGATGGCCCAGGGCGACCAGCTCGCGACTCAGGTGGCGAAGGTAGACGCCCTGGCCACCACAGGTCGGCTTGCTGCGGTAGGACAGCAGCGCGATCCGCAGCGTGTCGCTCACGGACACCCCTTTCTAGCCCGGTATGCACCCAGAGATGGGCGTGTACCGTGAAGATGACCTTAGTCCGAGAAGGCTACCATTCGGTAGGTCACCTGGAATTGTTCACAACTACCGCCAAAGGCCGTGCGAACTGCGATGTTGGCATGACCGAGCGCGGTTCGGTGGAACGTGTTCTAGGGGGCTTTGGTGCTGTATCGAGGCGCTTAGCTGTACATTCCCGTCCAAACGGACGCGGTCGTGATAGTGGGAGGACCCCTTGGCCAGGCGCGCTCTGATCACCGGCATCACCGGCCAGGACGGTTCCTATTTGGCGGAGTACCTGCTCGGTCAGGGATACGAGGTGTGGGGCCTGGCGCGAGGCCAGGCCAACCCGCGCGTGTCGCGGCTGCGCAAGCTGCTGGCCGACGTCCAGGTGGTCCGCGGCGACCTGCTCGACCAGGGGTCGCTGATCTCTGCCGTGGAACGGGTTCAGCCCGACGAGGTCTACAACCTGGGGGCCATCTCGTTCGTGCCCATGTCGTGGGAGCAGGCGGAGCTCACGGCCGAGGTGACCGGGATGGGCGTGCTGCGGATGCTGGAGGCCATCCGGGTGTGCTCGGGCGTGTCGCGCGGCAGCGCGGCCTCCGGCCAGATCCGCTTTTATCAGGCTTCGTCCTCTGAGATGTTCGGGCAGGTCAGCGAGACGCCGCAGACGGAGCGCACCGCCTTCCACCCGCGCTCGCCGTACGGCGTGGCCAAGGCGTACGGGCACTTCCTCACGCAGAACTACCGCGAGTCCTACGGCATGTACGCCGTCTCCGGCATCCTGTTCAACCACGAGTCGCCCCGGCGGGGCGCCGAGTTCGTCACCCGCAAGGTCTCGCTCGGCGTGGCGCGCATCAAGCTCGGCCTCGACAGCGAGCTCCGGCTCGGCAACCTGGAGGCCAGGCGGGACTGGGGCTTCGCGGGCGACTACGTACGGGCCATGCACCTCATGCTCCAGGCCGGCACCCCCGAGGACTACGTGATCGGCACCGGGCGCATGAAGTCGGTCCGCGAGCTGGTCGAGGCCGCCTTCGCGGCGGCCTCCCTCGACTGGGAGCAGTACGTCGTCACCGACCAGGCCCTGCATCGGCCCGCCGAGGTCGACCTGCTCTGCGCGGACCCGAAGAAGGCCCGGGTGCAGCTCGGCTGGGAGCCGACGATGCCGTTCGACGAGCTGGTGGCGACGATGGTCGAAGCCGACCTGCGCCTGCTGTCGAACGGCGGCGACCCCGACCAGGACAGTTCCTGGCCCTGATCCGCCCTCCCTGGCCCTGACCCCCTCCTGGCCTTCATCCACCCCGATCGACGGTGCTCCTTCGAGCACGCCCTATTGACAAAATACAGTTTTACATAAAGGATTGTTTTTGCGATGAGAGATGTCCTGTACCTGGAACAGATCGAGCAGGCCGAGGCGCTGCTCAAGCCGCAGCGCGTCGAGGTGCTGCGGCAGCTGGCCGAGCCGCGCACCTGCACCGAGGTCGCGGCCCGGCTCGGTCAGACGCCACAACGCGTCTACTACCACGTCAAACGGCTGGTGGACGCCGGCCTGGTCGACCTGGTGTCGGAGCGCAAGGTGCGCGGTGTCCACGAGGGCATCTACCAGGCGGGTGCGCGCTCGTACTGGCTGTCACCCCGCCTGGTCGGCCACATCGGCGTGCGCAGGGTGCGGGACGAGCTGAGCCTGGGCTACCTGCTGGACCTCATGGAGGAGGTTCAGTCCGACATCGCGAGCCTCGACAGGACCGCGACGGAGCTGCCGTCGATCGGGCTGTCGGGGGAGATCCACGTGCGCCCCGAGGACCGTCAGGAGTTCCTGCACGAGCTGCAGGGGATGCTGCAGGACCTGTTCACGAGGTACGGCGGGGCTGAAGGCGACGCCTTCAAGCTCGCCGTCGCCTGCTACCCCAAGGGAGATGAACATGAGTGAGCCGATGACCGTCCGCGCCCGCGTCCAGGCACCGGTGAAGGAGGTGCACCACGCGCTGACCGACGCCGCGACGATGCGGCTCTGGCTGGCCGAGCACGCCGAGGTGGAGCTGCCGGACCGCTATGCGTTCTGGGGCCGCCACACCCCCGAAGGCGACGCGCCGCACCAGCGGCCCCTGCACGTCGACGACCACACGGTGCGCTTCTCCTGGCTGCTGGACGGCGTGGACACCACGGTCGAGTTCGGCCTGGAGGAGGACGGGCCCGAGACGACCATCGTGTCGGTGTCGCAGACCCACTTCAACTTCCAGGAGGCACTCTCGGAGGCGACGATCCGCGGGGTGATCCAGACATACTGGTGCCTCATGCTGGCGAACCTGGCCGAGCACTTCGACGGCCGCCCGCTCACCCCGAAGCCCGACTTCACCTCCTCCGACCTGCGGGCGGAAGTGCTGATCGCCGCTTCGGCGGAGAAGGTCTTCGACTCGCTGATCGACTCGGAGTCGGTGACTCGCTGGTTCGGCTTCCCGATCGAGATCGAGCCGCACGTCGGCGGCCGTTTCGCCATGGGCGGCCTGGCGGACAACCCCAACCCGGCGAAGATCGTCGAGCTGGAGCCGGGGCGAAAGCTGTCCGTCGACTGGGGCGGCGTCGGGGTCAGCACCTGGGAGCTGGCGGAGTCCGGTGGCAAGACGCGGTTGACGATGGTGCAGAGCGGATTCGACCGCCCGCCGTACGCGGCCTGGCTCGGCACCATATCCGGCGTCTCCGAACTGCGCCGCTTCCACGAGGTGCCCAACTGGAGCCCCATCTGGGTGTCCTAGCCGTCGCTCTTCTCCCCAAGGTGGGTCAGCACGGTCTCCGCGACGGCCCCCAGAACCTCGATCTGCTCCGGCGTCAGCAGGTCGATGAAGTGGCGGCGTACCGACTCCACATGATCGGGAGCCGCCACCTCGATGGCCCGCATTCCCTCCTCGGTCAGCACGATCACGGCGCCGCGGCCGTCGCTCTCACACTCCTCACGGGTGACCAGGCCGCGCTGCTCCATCCGTGAGATGTGCCGCGACAGCCTGCTCTTGGACCACAACATCCGCTCGGCCAGCTCGGTGAGCCGCCCGCGACGCCCCTCGGCCGATGACAGGGACGACAGCACGTCGTAGTCGGGCGCCGACAACCCCGAGTCGCGCAGGAGATCCCGGCTCACCTGGGCGTCCAGGAGCAGCCGCATCCGGCGGTAGCCGAGCCAGGCCCGGAACTCCGCCTCATCCAACCAACGCGGGTCACCCATGCCGCCCAGATTAGCTGACTTAGTTGACGTGTAACCAACATTGGTTTTAGGTTCCATGTAAACCAAATGATGGGAGGCGGACGCGATGTCGAGTGGAATGTCGGGTGCGATGTTCGGCGTGGGCATCTCGGCCTCGGCGGCTCCCGGCGCCGATCCGGTCGGGGACGCGCGGCTGGCCGAGGAGCTGGGGTTCGACTTCGTCTCGACGTCCGACCATCCGTGCGGAACGTCGCCGACGTACGAGATCTGGACGCTGCTCACCTGGATCGCCGCCGCCACCTCGCGGATCCGCGTCGCCACGCGGGTCCTCGGGGTGCCGTACCGGCCGCCGGCGATGGTGGCCAAGATGGCGGAGTCGCTGCACCGGCTCTCGGGTGGCCGCCTGATCCTGGGGCTCGGCGGCGGCTATTCGGACGAGGAGTTCCGGGCCTTCGGGCTGGGCGTGCCGACGCCGCGGGAGAAGGTCGACGGGATGGTGGAGGCGATCCACATCATGCGCGGGCTGTGGTCGTCTCCGTCGTTCACGTACGAGGGCGGCCGGTATCACACACTGGACGCCTCACTGGAGCCCAAGCCTGTCAGTCCAATCCCCATTTGGTTGGGGACGTACGGCAACCGGGCGCTGGCGGCGACCGGGGAACTGGCGGACGGGTGGATCCCTTCACTGGGGTTCGCACCGCCTTCGGAGGCGGCGGGTATGCGTTCGCGGGTGCTGGAGTCCGCTGAGCGGGTGGGGCGGGAGGTGGAGTGCGTCTACAACGTGCCGGTTTCGGTCGGCGAGTCCTCGTCCTCGGCCTCGATGGTGGCGGGTTCGTCGGAGGAGGTGGTGGAGAAGTTGCTGGGGTTCCTCCGGCTGGGGTTCACCTCGTTGAACCTCATGCCCGTGGGGGCGGACTTCCGGGGGCAGATGGAACGACTCGCGGCCGACGTCCTTCCGGCATTGCGCGCATTCTCTTCCTAGCGCCTAAGATCCGCCCAAAGCTCCGTAATTGTCGATGATCTGCTTCATCCACAGAATCGGATTCGGCGCCTCTTGCCCATCGTCTGCTCCCTCATTCTGAACGGCGTGAACGAACTCTCGCTGCTCGAACGTGCCCAGCACATAACGCGGCTGATTCCCCAGGCCGTCGCGTGCCGCCGGACGGCCGCCCACATCTGGGGCCTGCACGTGCTGAGCCTCGACACCACCGAAGACGACTGGCCGGTGGAGCTCATAGCCCCTGGCCACCTGGCGATCCCCGGCTGCGTCACCCACGTGGCCACCCTGCCCGCCGATGACATCACGGAGCACAAGGGCGTCCGCCTCACCACCCGGGAGCGCACGGCCCTCGACTGCGTCCGCTGGCTTCCCCGCCTGGAGGCCGTGGCCGCCCTGGACCAGTTCCTCCGCTACGGAGTGGACCTGGAGGCCCTCTGGCACCAGTCCACCTCATGGCACCTACGTGACACGCTCAGCCTCGCCGACCGGGGTGCCGGCTCGCCCCGGGAGAGCTGGCTGCGCGTGATCCTCGTGGACAACGGCCTCCCCAAGCCCAGCACCCAGATCCGGGTAACCCTGGCGGAGGACCGCTTCGCCTATCTCGATCTCGGCTGGCCGGAGTTCCAGGTGGCGGTCGAGTACGACGGTCAGCGACACCACACGTCGGCCGCCGACCAACTCCGCGACGAGCAGCGCCGCACAGAGCTACGCGCACTCGGCTGGCGGGTCATTGTCGTCCGTCGAGACGTCATCCCCGGTCAGACCGCCGACCTCCTCCATCAGGTGGCCGACACCCTCATCCAGCAGGGCTGGCAACCAGGCGCCCGGCAGACGACCCGCATCCTCGCCCGCATCAGAGCCGCCCGCAGACGACGACGGTTACCTGGTACGGGTGAGGCCACCCGTACCAGACCATTTCGGAAGTCTCGTCGTCCGTTGTGTGCGGTGGGGGTGCTGCACTTGGGACGAGCGAGGTTAGGGTGTGTGGTCATGGTGACGGAAGCGTGGGCGCGGATCGAGGAGTGGCTGGCGCGGCATACCCCCGCCAGCGCGGCCGCGCTGGCTCCACCCGCCGACCCGGCCGACGTCGCCGCCGCCGAAGCCGCGCTGGGACTCGCCTTCCCGCCTGAGCTCGTCGAGTCGCTGAGCCGCCACGACGGCCAACGCATTTGGGCGAACATCCTGCCCGAAGGGCCGCCGCTGTCGACCGCCGGCATCGTCGACCACTGGCGCATGTGCATGGACGTCGCCGCGAGCGTCGACGGGTTCACCCCGCACCAGCCGGGCGCCGAGCCATGGTGGCACGAGCGATGGGTGCCGTTTGCCGCCGCGGACGGCGATGCGCAGGTGATCGACCTGCGGCCCGGGCCCGGGTACGGCCGGGTCGGCTGGACCACGCACGACGGCCTCGGCGACTTCGACGCTGCCTGGCCCACGCTCGGCGCCTACCTCACCGAGGTGGCCGACGCGCTCGCCGCGGGTGCCCCGGTGCGTTACTGGGTGCCGTACCTGACGGTCGACGGCGAGCTGTGGTGGAGCACCGAAAATCCGGAGGTTGCGCCCCCGGGTATCAGGCGTTTTCTCCCGACTCCCTGACACGGCGCACGTGGCAATCCGGTAGAGGTGCCGGGAACCACCGACACGATTTCCGAGACCGGACAAGTAGATCTGCGGCATCGGTTTACGAGCTGTCGTCGGCGGGGTGCGATCCAGGAGAGGGGGCCAGGGTCAGTTCACACCGGCCATCTACGCAGGAGCGCCGCACCCGGCCCATCGAGATGGTCTGTATCAAACCGATGGCCCAGCAGGTCGGACACCCTCGCAGGGCGAGCAGACCAGCCGGCGCGAGCAGCAAGCCACCCAGTCCGACCACCGGAATCAGGGCGACCGAACCGACCAGCGCGCCGAACCCGATCACGCCGCGCACCAGGTGTCGTGGCAGAGAGGCGCTGGCAAAGCTGTGATCGTCAGTCATCGTTGTCTCCCATGGCTGTGCCAGGTGTGCCCTGCAGCGTGTGGTGCACCGTGGCGCGGGCGCGATGCAAGCGCGATTTCATCGCGGCGGTGCTGAGGCCGAGCGCATCGGCGACCGCCCGTCCGCGATAGCCCAGAACATCGCGCATGATCAAAACGCGCCGCTGATCAGCGGGCAGAGAAGCGATCGCCGCCGCTACCCGGTCGGCTTCCAGCCGCTGCAGCACCTCCTCTTCGGCCGACCACACGGTGACGTCCACGACCGGTTCGTGGCGTCGCACCAGTAACCGCGATCGCCGCAGGCACTCGTTGCGGACGATGCGAAACATCCACGACGCCAGCGCACCGGACGCCCGCAACGTCCCGATCTTGCGGTACAGAATGATCAACGCCTCCTGCGCGGCGTCTTCCGCATCTTCCGGCGAGGCACACATCAAGTGGGCGAATCGCTGCACGTGCGGGTGCGTGCCGGACACCAACGCGGCGATCGACTCGACGTCGCCATCCCGCGCGGCGACGACCAGTTGCTCAACCGGCCAGCTCACCTCAGCCACGCGAACGACTCCGCCTACGCAGCACTACGACGGTGCACGTGCACAAGAGCACGGCCGCCACGACGACGATACCTACGAGCATGACAACCTCCTGAACCTGTCCCGACGCGGTTGTCGGTACAGGTATAAGAGGCGCGAACCCCATTAAAGGATTCATGCCGCACCCCAAGACTGGGACTCATCCAAGGGGGTGCCCCTCGTTCCCTCCAGGCAAGCCACACCCATGAGCGATCAGGAGAAGGCGACGTTCTTGGGCCAGCTACCGGTAGAGCCCTTACCTGGGAGTCATGAGGGCTCTTAAAACCCATGAACGGATCGATGTCAGGCGTCAGAATGGGCGAAGGCCTCCTGAAGGGGCGGCAGCATCTGGCGGGCGTCGTACCCGGCGAACCACAAGCCGACCACGAACACACTCACGGCTTCCAGATATCGCGCCCGCCTCAGCCCACCTGCCCGTACCGGCTCGAACCCCAGATCGCTCACCAGACCGGCGACCACCTCCACAGCCCGCTCATCGTCGCCGCACAGCGGCACCCCCAGCCCGCGCCCTGCGTGGGAGGTCCAGACCTCCGCGGCGCACAGGTTGAACGCCTTGACAATCCCCGCCCCAGTGGCCAGCCTGGCCACCCGCTCGGACACCGCGTCGTCGGCCAGTAAGAACGAGTTCGGCGCGTTGGTGAACGCGTCAGGCTCGTAGGCGTTGGTGCAGTCGATCAGCGTCCGCCCGGCCAACGCGCCGTCCGCCGCGCCGATCTCGGCGAGAATCCCGTCCACCGACAAGGCCGGTACGGCCAGCAGCAACGCCTCGCCGTGCTCCGCGGCGGCCCGCAGGTCACCGCCGCAGGCGCCCGCCCCGATCGCCTCGGCCACCTTGCGCGCCTTCTCCTGCGACCGTGCGCCGACCATCACCTCGTGCCCAGTCCGCGCCCAGCCCGATCCCAGCGCCTCGGCCATCTGCCCCGCCCCAAGTATGCCAATACGCATGTCATTCCCTCTTCCTCGCCTGGACTGCAGCTTCCGGCGAAGACGGTAGCCGCGCCGATAGGTACCTCCAGGTGTTCAACGGATGCGGGAGACTGGCGCATGTGGACCACCACGACGATTCCCCGTTTGAGCCCTTCGGCGACTTCATCGCCGACTGCCCGGCCCGTCTGGCCGTGGACCTGTTCGCCCATGCCTGGCTGCCGGTGGTGGTATTCGCCCTCAAGGAGGGGCCCATGCGCCCCGGCCGGCTCCGCCAGGAGATCGGCGGCATCAGTCAGAAGGTGCTCACCCAGACACTGCGTCGCATGGAACGCTGTGGCCTGGTCGAACGCCGACGCTATGCCGAAGCCCCGCCGCGGGTGGAGTACGAGTTGACCCAAGCGGGCAAGGATCTGCTGGTGCCGATCCGTGCTCTAGGCGACTGGGCCTTCCGCCACGCCGACACGGTCCTGACCGCCTACGACGACTCCTCCCGCACAGCCGGTTGACCCGCACGGCCAGGCGCCCGCACGGCCTTCGACTGCGTCCGCAAGGGCCTCACGCCTTTCGAAACGCACCTGCCCAGTATCGACTGCATGTCCCAATTCCCGAGCGGCCTTGGCGGATTTGCCGTCGTTGGTAAGAAAAGGGCGGCCTGCCAGCGTGTCCGAGGGTACGCCGGCAGGCCCGTTTCAGGTTGCCAGGGCAACCCATTTGCTATGCAGCCACTGGTATCAATAAGTGTGGCAGGGGGAGCCGTGAGATTCCCAGTCTGCGGTATTAGGGTTGTAATACCAGAGCTTGGCGCAGAGCCGCTTACCGGCGACGGACGCATGCGTGCCAAACTTTTGTCCCCTGGTGCCGCCTGAGTATTGGTAGTCACCGGTTCCGCCGTACCGCGCACCGTTCGAGGCGTACCAGATGTCTATGTGATACTTCCCGTTATTGCCGGAGTTCTGCTGGACGTCTACGCGGTTGTCGGCACTTACGCCGATCCACATCCAGCCATCGCCTTCGGCCAGCGCGGGTGACGCGCCGACGGTCGCGATCGTGCCGGCGAACAGTACGCCGAGGGCTGCGCCGATAATGCGCCGGCGAACGGTGCGGCGGGACTTCGATCGCGTTTCCATAGAAACCTCCATGGGTCGTCCGGTCGGAATTGCGATGCTCTGAGATAACACTCAGGCGCCGCTACTCATGACCTTCCAGCATCCGATAATGCGGAGGCCAGGACAGCCGCCGGACATTTAGCGGACATCGGAAAACTCGGCCTCCGGTTATCGGTCACGACGCGTGATCGTCGGTTGGTGACTGCCTGCTCGCCGAGTTCCTGTTCGTACAGCATGAGGTGATGTTGTCAGGGCGGCCGTGGGGCGGTGCCGAAGAGCCTGCGGCCCGGCGGCCGTTTTCCTGGAAACAGGAAGGAAACAACCGCTGCGTTACAACTGGTCCGCATGACGTACCGAAGATCACTGACGGCAATGGCACTGGCGCTGGCGGGGCTGGTGGCGCATCCTTCCGCGGCAGGCGCCGCCACGGAGGCCGACCCGAGCGCGAGCGTCACCGCGAACCCCAGCCCGAGCTCCGGCGTATCGTCCGTTCAATGGAAATCCTGCCCGGACTACTCCGATGAGGTGATCCAGAGCCTGCGCGTGACGCAGGAGCAGGTTCCGGCCTTCCGGACGCTGATGAAGCGCCTGGAGTGCGGGACGGTCAGTGTCCCGCTGGACCACCGCGACCCCGGCGGGCGGAAGATCGACATCGCGGTGACCCGGCTGGCCGCCACCGACAAGGCACACCGGCTCGGCGCGACCGCCGTCCTGCCAGGAGGGCCGGGCAACAGCGGATACCTGGACCCGATTCTGCGGGCCGCGCTCAGGAACGAGGAGATGGCCAAGCTCAACGAGCGATACGACATCATCGGCTTCGATCCGCGCGGGGTCGGGTACAGCACCAAGGTCGCCTGCCCCACCCTGCCAGGAGGCCCGCAGGAGCCGGGCGCGCTGACCAAGGAGGCGGCCAGGAAGATCTACGACGGCCAGGTGGCCGCCAACCAGAAGTGCGGACGCTCCGACGCCGCCTTCCTCGGTCAGCTCACCACCGGCAACGTGGCCAAGGACCTGGACCTGGTGCGGGCCGCGCTGGGTGAGCGCAAGCTCAGCCTGCTCGGCTTCTCCTGGGGCACCTATCTGGGCATGGTGTACCGCAGCCTGTTCCCCGAGCACACTGCACGGGCCTTCCTGGACAGCGTGGCGCCACCGTGGACCCGTTTCGACGAGCACGTCAAGGACAGCGCGGAGGCGGCTGAGCGTGACTTCGGGCGCATGGCCGCCTGGCTGAGCCGCCGCGATGAGACCTATGGTCTCGGTGCTACCGCCCGGCAGGTGCGCGAGCAGGTGGCCAAGCTGGTGCGCGATTATGACAAGAGCCCCAAGACGTACACCGACCTGCCGCGGCCCATCGACGGCTCGGCAGTCGCCGACCTGGCCAAGCGCAACTCGACCGAGTGGGCACGCGCGGGCAAGGCGCTGGCCGAACTGCGCACAGCGACGGGCACCACCGCCCCGCCCACCGTCAAGGAGATGCTCAGCGGCGGTCAGATGATGGGTACGCCCGTGCCCGGCGCACCCGAAATGCTGAACATGACCATGAACTGGGCGGTCGCCTGCAACGAGGACAGCAGCCGGGCCGGTTTCGACACCGCCTGGCGTGCCTACCAGGAGCTCGTGAAGCGTCATCCGGCGACCGGCCGGTCCTGGGGACTGGGTGTCATGTGTGCCGGCTGGCCGCTGCCGGTGCAGGAGGCCACGTTGAAGCGGAGCAGCGGGTCGCTGGTACTGGCGGGGCACCTGTACGAGTTCATGTCCGTCTACGACTGGACGTTGCAGACGCGGCGCGCCATCGGCGGCACCGTCTACACGGTCGCCGACGACGTGCACGTCTCGACCACCCGGGTACCCGAGTGCGCCGCCGAGGTGGTGCGGTATTTCGAGACGGGCCGGATCGACAGAGGCTGCGGGGGCAGCGCAATCCCGAGCTGACCACCGGTTCCCGGACTCGGTGTTGCCGCAACCAGGAAATTAGTCGTGTGACAGCGTGCGACCCTGCCGGGCTTACGCCATGGCGCGTTCGAGTTCTGCACTCCCGGCCAAGCCAGGTTGAAATCATTCACAGTCTTCACGAAATTCTTGAAATAAGTTTAGTGTAGTTGTCATGAAAGAATCTGAACTCGTCGGAGTGCAGAAGACTCTCAGTCCGGTCCTGAAGGCCAAAGCACTGGACAACCGACTGTCGGATCCGATTCTTGGCGACGAATACGCCGAGCAGGCGATGCGCCGCCTCGACCCCGGCTACGACAGCCGCAGATTCGGCACCAGCCAGATGGGCCTCGCCGCCGTGGTGCGCGCCAAGGCCCACGACGACTGGGCCCGAGGCTTCCTCGCCGATCACCCCGACGCGGTGGTGCTGCACCTGGGCTGCGGTCTCGATGCCCGGGTGTACCGGATCGACCCGCCCGCCACCGTCGACTGGTACGACCTGGACTACCCCTCCGTCATCGAACTGCGGCGACAATTCCTGCCGCCGCGCGAGCACTACACATTGATCGACTCCAGCGTCACCGACCTGGCCTGGCTGGAACGCATCCCCCGGGGGCGGCCAGTGCTGATGATCGCCGAGGGGCTGGTGCCCTACCTCACCGAGACTGACCTCCGGCGGCTGCTGACCAGCGTCATCGATGCCTTCCCTACCGGCCAGATACAGTTCGACACGGTGCCTGTCTGGGCGTGGCGCACCTCGAAATGGGATCCCACGCTGCGCAAATACGGCGCCCAGTTCCACTGCGGCTTCAACGACCCGGCAGAGCCGGCCGACTGGCACCCGCGGCTCGAATACGTCGACGAGGCGCCGATGTTCGACGCACCGGTGCTGATGGCCAAGGCACCCGCGGGTGTACGCCGCATGTACCGCCTCCTGAACCTGCTGCCGGGCATGAAGCGGTCCACCCGCATCGTGCGCTTCCGCTTCTGACGCTGCCGCTGGCCGGAAACGCAGGCGATCTCGGCGAGCCCTCTGGGTAGAGTCGGGCAGTGCCCGAGCTGAAGCAACTGCGTGCTGGTCATGCCCCGGCGGTCCTGGCCTTCGAGCTGGCGAACCGCGCCTACTTCGCCGCCTCGATCTCTGATCGCGGTGACGACTTCTTCGACCAGTTCACCGACCGGTACAACGCCTTGCTGGCTGAGCAGGAGGCCGGCATCTGTGCTTTCTACGTACTCATCGCCGAGGACGGCTCGGTGCTCGGCAGGTTCAACCTGATCGACATCGAGGATCGCATCGCGAACCTTGGCTACCGGGTGGCGCAGCACGTCGCCGGCCGCGGCGTGGCGACCGCGACCGTTCGGGAACTGTGCCGGCTGGCGGCGTCGCGGCATGGGCTGCGCACACTACGGGCGGCCGCCGCCCACAAGAATGCCGCGTCCCAGAAGGTGCTGACCAAAGCCGGGTTCGTCCTGATCGGCCCGGCTGATTCGGCCGACCTCGGCGGCAAGCCAGGCAGTTGGTATCAGCGCGACTTGGTGCCCCAGTCGTAGACCGCGATCTTGCTGATGGACCGACTGCCGGGGGAGTTGCGCAAACCGCTGATCTTGGTTATGTCAGCTGAAGTATGAGCCAGCCAGCGTCCTACGGGCTGGCCGGCTCGCGATCACCCATGGCGGCCAGCCGCCGAAGGGGCCGGCTGGCCGGCGATCAGTCCATGACGACCGGTAGTTCCTTGATGCCGTTGATGAAGTTCGACCGTAGGCGCCGTGCCTCTCCCGTTTGCCGCAGCCGTGGATACCGCCGGGCCAGTTGCTCGAACAGCACCCGCAGCTCCAGCTTCGCCAGGTGATTGCCCAGGCAGAAGTGTGCCCCACCGCCGCCGAAACCGATGTGCGGGTTCGGGTTGCGGCCGATGTCGAAGACCTCGGCATCCGGGAAAACGGAGGTGTCCCGATTCGCTGACGAGTAGAAGACCACGACCTTGTCGTCCTCGCGGATCTGCTGGCCACCCAGCACCGTGTCCGCCGTGGCCGTGCGCCGGAACAGGTTCACCGGCGACACCCACCGGACGATCTCGTCGGACGCCGTGCCCGCCAGCGTGGGGTCCGCGACCAGGCGCTGCCACTGCTCGGGGTGCTCGAAGAGGGCGAGCATTCCGCCGGAGGCCGCGTTGCGGGTGGTCTCGTTGCCGGCGACCACAAGCAAGAGGACGAAGAGGTCGAATTCATCCTCCCCGAGCGTCTCGCCGCTCTTCTCGTCGGGCTGGATGAGCTTGGTGACGATGTCGTCGCGCGGGTTCGCCTTGCGCTGTGCGGCCAGTTGGTTGGCGTACGCGTACACCTCCATGGCCGCATCGCCGCCCTGGTCCTCCGAGGTGGCGTAGTCGGGGTCCTGGGCGCCGATCATGCGGTTCGACCAGTTGAAGATCTTGTCCCGGTCCTCGACCGGGGCGCCGAGCAGTTCGCAGATCACGTAGAGCGGCAGCGGAGCCGCCACCTCGGTGACGAAGTCCGCCTCGCCCGAGCACTTGTCGAGAAGGTCGTCGCAGATATCCCGGATGTGCTGTTCGAGCGCTCCAATCGTGCGCGGCGTGAACCCCCGGTTGACCAGCGACCGCCGCCGCGTGTGCTCCGGCGGGTCCTGGTTGAGCATCATCAGCCGCTGCAGCGCCCGCTGCTCCTCGGTGACCTCGTCGAACAGTGCCAGTTTCCTGGACGAGGAGAAGAGGTCCGAGCGCCGAGACACCTGTACGACATCGTCATATCGGGTGACGGCCCAGAAGTCGGGCTCGCCCTCGTGCCGGTGTACGGGATCGTTGTCGCGCAGCCAGCGCAACTGCTCGTGCGGCGGGCCGGAGGTCGCGTAACGGTCCTGGTCGACGAGGTCAATATGCACTCGAGCTCACCTCGGGCCTGTGGAGTGATCAAGCGCTTGGTTAAGCGCCTTATTGAAACGTGTTCTATTACGCCCCGCTGCCTCAGTCAACCGCCCGCTCCGCCATCATCCCGATCCCCGTCATCCTGGCCCGCCGACGCTGCCAAGCTGGCTGTGCCATGCCTGAGGCAGACTCATCTTGTCTGCTCGTCCATGATCATGCCAACCTGCCCGCCCCTCCGTCCAGCGGCCCAGCTCCTGCCCTCTCAGCTCTCTCTCAGTTCACAGCCCGGCGCCTCCCGTCGCGTCGATGACCCGGCCTGTCACCCAGCGCGCGTCGTTGGAGGCGAGGAAGGCCACGATGTCGGCCACGTCTTCCGGTTGCCCGACCCGGCCGAGGGCGGCCAGGGCGGCCGCATGTGCCTCGGCCTGCGGATTGCCCCGCAGCCAGGCCGCATTGACATCCGTGTCGATGATCCCGGGAGCCACCGAGTTGACCGTGATGCCCCTTGGGCCCAGCTCCTTGGCGAGGTTGAGGGTGAAGGTGTCCAGTGCGCCCTTGGTGGCGCCGTAGGCGATGATCTCCGGCATGGCCAGGCGGGCCGCACCGCTGGAGATGTTGATGATCCGGCCTCCGTCACGCAGGCGCGACAGCCCCTGCTGCACGATGAAGAACGGCGCACGCACGTTCACGGCGAAGATCTCGTCGAAGCCGTCCTCGGTCAACGAGGCCAGCGCCGCGCTGCGCCCTATGCCGGCATTGTTGACGATGATGTCGAGCTTCCCGTCGGACGCGTGGTCTTCGCCCGCGGCGTCGAAGGCAGCCCAGAGGCGCCTCGCGTCGCCGTGCCGTCCCAGCTCGGCGCGGAGTGCGAAGGCCAGCCCGCCGTTCTTCCGGATTCGCTCGACGGTCTCGCCGGCCGCCGTCTCGTCCCGGGCGTAGGCGACGCCGACGGCGGCACCGTCCCGGGCGAGTCGTTCGGCGATGGCCCGGCCGATGCCTCGGCTGCCACCCGTGACCAGCGCGAC
The DNA here is from genome assembly GCF_040648335.1 of Nonomuraea sp. NPDC049158. Classification (NCBI taxonomy): domain Bacteria; kingdom Bacillati; phylum Actinomycetota; class Actinomycetes; order Streptosporangiales; family Streptosporangiaceae; genus Nonomuraea; species Nonomuraea sp. NPDC049158. The sequence goes on along the minus strand of NZ_JBEZDM010000002.1, from coordinate 675,209 downwards.
CTTGCCCTCAAGTGCTCCTGCTGCCATGGCTGTTGACCGCCTTCCTATTTCTTGAGCGATGACTCAAGAAGTGAACGTAGCACGCTTTCTTGAGTGCTCGCTCTAAAATCAGGGGCATGAATGGACCAGGCGTGAAGCGCGGACGGCCACCGGCGTTCGACCGCACGACGGCCCTGGCAGCCGCGACGCGACTGTTCTGGGAGCACGGTTACGAGGCCACCACCATCGGCGAGCTGACCCGGGCGATGGACATCAAACCCGGCAGCCTGTATGCGGCGTTCGGGGATAAGAAATCCCTGTTCAAAGAGGTCGTCCACGCCTACGGGCGCTCTCCCGTCGGTGCGTTCATCGGCACCGCCCTGGAAGAGGAGCGCACAGCCCGCGGCGCGTTCCGTCGCATCCTTCGCGAGGCGGCCGCCGTCTATCCCGACCCCTCCCACCCGGCCGGCTGCCTGACCATCAGCGCCGCCACCAACGTCACGGTCCAGGACGCCGACATCTCGGCATTCCTGAGCGACCTCCGCAACGCGAACCTGGCCGCCTTCGAAACCCGCCTGACGACCGCGCAGCGGCAAGGCGAGCTATCCGCCGCGGCCAACCCTCGCGCCTTGGCCGCCTACTTTGCCGCGATCATCCAGGGCATGTCACAGCGGGCCCGCGACGGCGCCACGGCCGCAGAGCTCACCGAAACCGCGGAACTGGCACTGGCCGCCTGGCCCCAAGCGCGAGGCTGATCGCCGCCCGGCAAGAAGCCCGGCAAGAAAACGAGCTATAACCGCGCTCGCGCCTACGCCCTGCCGGGCTGCGGTTCCAACCGTTTGCCGGACAGTCCTCGGTTTTGGGGTTGGTGTGGTTGGTGGCGTCGCTGGGTTGGGAGGGTGAGGGTAGAAGGGGCGGAGGGCTGGTCGTGAGGGATGGGGGATGGTGTTGTACGTGGGGCATTGTGGGGATTCATCGGGTGTTTGAGGGGCTTTGCTGGAGGTTTACCCGTTAAGTGGGGCTTGTGGTTGAGGCGGATGGGGAAGGCTGCGAGGTGGGTGAGCCCCGGTTCGCCCGGCAATTTATGCTAGACCTCCGAGGATCCACCCGTTACGCAGGTGAAAGGAGTCCGGTATGGGGAACGGGGGCCATCCGATGTATGTGACGGCCACTCGGTGGCCCTTCATGCGAAGATTGGGCGAAGCTGGTCACTGCAACCGTTTGTAATGCGACTTCAGCGCCACTCTCGACCCCTATGGATCCGATGTATCGCGCGTGGAGGCTTGACAGGCCCTACTCAGGCCGACCAGCATCATGCTAGATACATCCGATGTATAACTTAAGGATGCGGTGTGAAGCTGCTGCGAGTAGGACCTGTCGGCCAGGAGCGTCCGGTGGTGATGGACGGCGCCGGTAACCTGCGCGACATCGGAGAGCCCGAGATCGATGGGGCTTTCCTCGCTTCCGGGGGAGTGGCGCGCGTCCGCGACGCGCTCGAGCGTGATGCGCTGCCCGTGATCGCGGCCGAGGGGCTGCGCATCGGAGCTCCGGTCGCGCGACCAGGCAAGATCGTCTGTATCGGGCTGAACTACAGCGACCACGCGGCCGAGTCCGGCGCGGAGGTTCCGGCGGAGCCGGTCGTGTTCATGAAGGCCGCCAACACCATGGTCGGCCCCTACGACGAGGTGCTCGTACCGCGGAACAGTCTGAAGACCGACTGGGAGGTGGAGCTGGCCGTCATCATCGGTAAGCGGGCCCGCTACCTGGGCAGCCGGGAGGAGGCGCTCGGCGTCATCGCGGGGTACGCGGTGGCCAACGATGTCTCTGAGCGGGAGTTCCAGCTGGAGCGGGGTGGCCAGTGGGACAAGGGCAAGTCGTGCGAGACGTTCAATCCGCTCGGGCCTTGGCTGGTGACCGCCGACGAGGTGGCCGATCCGCAGAACCTGACCATGCGGCTGTCGGTGAACGGCGAGGTGCGCCAGGACGGCGTCACCAAGAACATGATCTTCGATGTGGCGGAGATCGTCCGGTATCTGAGCCAGTTCATGGTGCTCGATCCGGGTGATGTGATCAACACCGGCACTCCGGCCGGGGTCGCCATGGGGATGCCCGGCCAGCCGTACCTGCGCGCGGGTGACGTGATGGAGCTGGAGATCGAGGGACTCGGCCGCCAGCGCCAGACGGTGGGCCAGGCATGACGACTCTCGACGGACAAAAGAGCTACCGGATCGTGGAGTTGGAGACGCACGACATCCGTTTCCCCACCTCCCGCGAGCTTGACGGCTCCGACGCCATGAACCCCGACCCCGACTACTCCGCCGCCTACGTGGTTCTCAAGACCGATGACGGCTACGAGGGGCACGGGTTCGCGTTCACCATCGGGCGCGGCAACGACGTGCAGACCGCGGCGATCAGCGCCCTCGAGTCCTATGTGATCGGCAAGGACGTCGAGGACCTGGGCGCTCTCTACAAGGAGATGGTGTACGACTCGCAGCTGCGCTGGCTGGGCCCCGAGAAGGGCGTCATGCACATGGCGATCTCCGCCGTGGTCAACGCGCTGTGGGATCTGAAGGCGAAGCGGGCGGGCAAGCCGCTTTGGCTGCTGCTGTCCGAGATGACCCCCGAGGAGATCGTCGATCTCATCGACTTCCGGTACCTGAGCGACGCCCTGACGCCTGAACAGGCCCTAGAAATCCTGAAAAAGGCGGAAAAGGGGAAGGGGCAGCGGGTCGAGGACATCAAGCGCGAGGGGTACCCCGCCTACACCACCTCCCCGGGCTGGCTCGGCTACGACGACGACAAGTTGCGCCGGCTGTGCAAGGAGGCGCTCGACGCCGGCTTCGGCCAGATCAAGCTCAAAGTGGGCGCCGATCTCGACGACGACATCCGACGTTTCCGGGTGGCTCGCGAGGTGTGCGGGGCCGACTTCCCCATCGCGATCGACGCCAACCAGCGCTGGGACGTGGGCGCGGCCATCGACTGGGTGAACGCTCTGCGGCAGTTCAACCCGCACTGGGTGGAGGAGCCGACCAGCCCCGACGACGTGCTCGGCCACGCCGCCATCGCCGCGGGCATCAAGCCCATCCCGGTGGCCACCGGCGAGCACGTGCAGAACCGGATCGTGTTCAAGCAGCTCCTGCAAGCCGGCGCGATCTCGTACCTGCAACTGGATTCTGCTCGGGTCGGCGGTGTTAACGAAAACATCGCGATCCTGCTGCTCGCGGCCAGGTTCGGCATCCCCGTCTGCCCGCACGCCGGCGGCGTGGGGCTGTGCGAGCTGGTGCAGCACCTGTCGATGTTCGACTACGTGGCCGTGACCGGCACGATGGACAACCGGGTGATCGAGTACGTCGACCACCTGCACGAGCATTTCGTCGACCCCGTGGTCATCGAAGGCGGCCGGTACGCCGCCCCCAGCGCGCCGGGCTTCAGCGCGGCGATGCACCCCGAATCGATCGCCGCCCACACTTTCCCCGGCGGCGAGGTCTGGAGGGACGCATGAGTCTCAAAGCGATTGTCACGGGCGGCGGCGCCGGTATCGGCCTCGCCACGGCCACGTTGCTCGCCGAGCGCGGCATGAAGGTGGCCTGTTTCGACATCAACCCGCCCGGTGACCCGTTCATCGGCATCAAGGTGGACGTCACGGACGACGCCGGCGTACGCGCGGCCGTGGCCGAAGCGGCCGAGCGGCTCGGCGGCATCGACATCGTGGTCAACAACGCGGGCATCGGGGCACAGGGTACGGTCGCCGACAACCCCGACAGCGAGTGGCAGAAGGCGTTCGACGTCAACGTGTTCGGCATGGTCCGCGTAACCCGGGCGGCGTTGCCGTACCTCAGGCAGTCGGAGCACGCGGCGGTGGTCAACACGTGCTCGATCGCGGCCACCGCGGGCCTGCCGAACCGGGCGCTCTACAGCGCGACCAAGGGCGCGGTGCTGTCGCTCACGCTGGCGATGGCGGCGGATCACGTACGGGAGGGCATCAGGGTCAACTGCGTCAATCCCGGCACAGCGGACACTCCGTGGGTCGGCCGGCTGCTCGACGCCGCCGACGACCCGGTGGCGGAGAGGCAGGCGCTGAACGCCAGGCAGCCGATGGGCCGCCTGGTCAGCGCGCAGGAGGTGGCCGCGGCGATCGCCTACCTGGCCGGGCCCGAGGCCGGCGCGACGACCGGCACCTCGCTCGCGGTCGACGGCGGCATGCAGGGGCTGCGGCTCCGGCCAGTGAACTAAACGAATCGACGGACAGCCAAGCCCAGTCGAGGGCCGGTCAAGCAGAGGCATTCGAGGAAGGTAACCCCCCACCATGAAGTTCGGTCCTTTAGCCGCAGGCGCGGCCCTCTTGGCGGTCATCACCGCGTGCGGCTCCGGAGGTCAGACAGCAGTCGGAGGAGGCGGCGGCGGGAAGGTCGGCATCGACCACCCGCGCGCCGACTCCGACTTCTGGAACTCCTACATCAAGTACGTCCCGCAGATGGCCGGCGAGCTCAAGGTCGACCTGATGCCCGCGACGAACTCGCAGAACGACGTGACCAAGCTGGTCAACAACGTTCAGGCGCTGACCGGCCAAGGGGCCAAGGCGATCGTGATGGCTCCCCAGGACACCGGCGCGATCGCCACGACCCTCCAGACGCTGGCGAACAAGAAGATCCCCGTCGTGACCGTCGACACCCGGCCGGACAAGGGTCAGGTCTACATGGTCGTACGCGCCGACAACCGGGCGTACGGGACGAAAGCCTGCGACTTCTTGGGCGAGAAGCTGGGCGGCAAGGGCAAGGTCGTCCAGCTGATGGGCTCCCTGAGCTCGATCAACGGGCGCGACCGGGCCGAGGCTTTCCGGGACTGCATGAAGACGAAGTTCCCCGGGATCACGGTCTTCGAGGAGCCGACCGAGTGGGAGGGCAGCAAGGCCGCGTCCATGTTGCAGACCAGGCTGGAGCAGAACCCGGATATCAAGGGCATCTACATGCATGCCGGTGGCGTGCACCTGGCCCCGACGCTGCAGGTGCTGAAGCAGAAGGGCCTGCTCGTCCCGCCGACCGATCCCAAGCACGTGTTCGTGGTGTCGAACGACGGCATCCCGCAGGAGTTCGAGGCGATCCGCAAGGGCGACATCGACGCCACGGTGTCGCAGCCCGCTGACCTGTACGCGAAGTACGCCCTCTTCTACGCCAAGGCGGCGATCGACGGCAAGACCTTCAAGCCGGGACCGACCGACCACGACAGCACGATCATCCAGCTGCCGAACGGCCTGGAGGACCAGCTTCCCGCCCCGCTCGTCACCAAGGACAATGTGGACGACAAGAGCCTCTGGGGCAACCAGGTCAAGTAATGAAAAATCATGTTGAAGCCCGAAATGTCGTGAAGCGCTTTGGCCCCACCACGGCGCTGAACGGCGCGGGCATCGCGATCGCCGAGGGGGAGACCCACGCACTCGTCGGCAGGAACGGCGCCGGAAAGTCCACCCTGGTGTCGATTCTCACCGGGCTTCAGCGGCCGGACGAGGGCGAGGTGCGGTTCTCGGGAGAGGCGGCACCCGCCCTCGCGGACCGCGACGCCTGGCGGCAGCGGGTCGCCTGCGTGTACCAGAAGTCGACGATCATCCCGGCGCTGACCGTCGCCGAGAACCTGTTCCTCAACCGCCAGACCACCGGCGGAATGATCAGCTGGCGGACACTCCGGGCGAAGGCCCGCGAGCTGCTCGCCACGTACGAGGTGGAGGTCGACGCGCAGGCACTCGCCGGCGACCTGAACGTCGAGCAGCGCCAGCTCGTGGAGATCGCCCGCGCGCTGTCGTTCGGCGCGCGGTTCATCATCCTCGACGAGCCGACCGCCCGGCTGGACGGCCCGGCCATCGAGCGGCTGTTCGCCCGCATGCGGGCGCTGCGCGAGCAGGGCGTGACGATGATGTACATCTCCCACCATCTCGATGAGGTGTACGAGATCTGCCAGAGCGTCACTGTCTTCCGCGACGCCCGGCATGTCATGACCAGACCGGTCGCCGAGCTGCCGCACGACGAGCTGGTGGCGGCGATGACGGGCGAGGCCACGGCCGCGTACGAGGCCAGGACCCGCGGCGCCGCGAACGGCGCGGTGGTCCTGTCCGCAGAGAGGCTGTCGCTGGCCGGCCGCTTCCAGGCGGTCGACCTGGCCGTCAGGAGCGGCGAGGTGGTCGGCCTGGCTGGATCCGGCAGCAGCGGCAAGGTCGGCTTGGCCGAGGCCCTGGTCGGCCTGCGCAAACCCGACTCGGGCACGGTCACGGTCAACGGCACCCAGGTCAGGCCGGGCGACGTACCGGCCGCCCTGGGGGCGGGCCTCGGCTTCGTGCCGGAGGACCGCAACCGCGAGGGCTTCGTCCCCCTGCTGTCGGTAGGGGAGAACGGCACGCTGCCGATCGCCCGCAAGCTCGGCAGGTACGGCCTCGTCTCACCGACGAGGCGCCGGAACAAGGCCTTGCGACTGATCGAGGACCTCGACATCAAGACCGAGGGGCCAGACCAACCCGTTGGTGACCTGTCGGGCGGAAACGCGCAGAAGGTGGTGTTCGCGCGGGCGCTGGTCGATGACCCGTCCGCGCTGGTGGTGATCAACCCGACCGCGGGCGTGGACGTCAAGGCCAAACAGGCCCTGCTCGGCGCCGTCGAGGACGCGGTCGAGCGGGGAGCGGGGGCCGTGCTGGTCTCCGACGAGCTCGACGACCTGCGCATCTGCGACCGGGTGCTGGTGATGTTCCATGGCAGGGTCGTGAAGGACGTGCCGCGTGGGTGGACCGACCATGAGCTCGTAGCCGTGATGGAAGGCATTGAAGAGTGACAACCACACTGTCTGCGCCGGCCCCCAGGGTGCGGCTCGCCAGGTTCCGGGACCTCACGCTGGTGCCGGTGATCCTGATCCTGCTCATCGTGGGCGCGTTCCTGGACCCGGTCTTCCTGACGGGTGGCAATCTGACCAACGTGCTCCAGCAGCAGGCGTCGATCTCGCTGCTGGTGCTGGCCGAGGCGATGATCCTGATCGCCGGCAAGTTCGACCTGTCGCTGGAGTCGACGGTCGGCATGGCTCCGGCGATCGCGGTGATGCTGGTGATCCCGACGTCGGCGGGCGGGTTCGGGCTTGGCTTACCCGGGCCGCTGGTGATCCCGCTCTGCCTGCTGGTCGGGGCGGCGATCGGGGCGTTCAACGGGTTCCTGATCATCAAGTTCCAGCTGTCGGCGTTCATCGTCACGCTGGCCATGCTGATCATCGTGCACGGTCTGCAGCTGGGCCCGACCGAGGGCAAGACGCTCTTCGAGCTGCCCGACTCCATCCTTTACCTGGGTAGCGCCATCTGGCTCGGCCTGCCGGCGGCGATCTGGATCGCGGCCGTGCTGTTCGCGGTGGGCATCGTCGGACTCGGCTACTTCCGGCTCGGGCGCTCGCTGTACGCGATCGGCGGCAACGCCGACGCGGCGCGGGCGGCGGGCATCCGGGTGGACCGGGTGCTCTGGGGGGTGTTCATCCTCGGCGGCACGCTGGCCGCGCTCGCCGGCGTCCTGGAGACCGGCCGGCTCGGGGCCATCGGCTCCAACCAGGGCGTGGGCTGGATCTTCATGGTGTTCGCCGCGGCCGTCATCGGCGGCGTCAGCATGGACGGCGGCAAGGGCACGATCCTCGGCGCGCTCACCGGCGTGCTGGTGATCGGCCTGGTCCAGAACATCCTCACGCTCAAGGGCGTCTCCGGCTTCTGGCAGCCGGTCGTCTATGGGTGCATCATCCTGATCGCACTCATCATCAGCCGGATCGCCGGCGGAAAGGCCCAGGACTGATGGAACGCATCGCGCTGCGTACCCGGCTCAAGCCCGGTTTCGAGGAGACCTACGACCGGGAGCACGCGAGCATCCCCGCCGACCTGGAGGCGGTCATGCGGGCCAACGGCGTGCGCTCCTGGCGCATCTTCCGCGACGGACTCGACCTGTTCCACTTCGTCGAGGTCGACGACTACGCCGCGCTGCAGGCGGCGCTCAAGGACGATCCCGCCGACCAGGCGTGGCAAGTACAGATGAACCGGCTGCTCGACGGCGACTTCGACAAGGGCGCCGGCGGGCTCGCGCTGGTCTGGGAGATGACGTGACGAATGCTGACCTGGAGAATGACATGATCGAACTGCCTCGCCACGGCTTCGGAGCGGCGCCGATCGCCGGCCTCTACGAGGCGGTCAGCGACGAGCAGGCGCGCGCGACCGTGGACGCCGCCTGGTCTCATGGCGTGCGGCTGTTCGACACGGCCCCGCACTACGGGGTCGGCCTGTCCGAACGCCGCCTCGGCGCCGCGCTGGCCGACCGCAAGGGCTTCGTGCTCTCGACCAAGGTCGGCCGCCTGCTGGTCCCCTCCGCCACGGGCGGTCGTGATGAGCAGGGCTTCGACGTACCGGCCGCTTTCGAGCGCGTCTGGGACTTCTCGGGCGACGGCGTACGGAGATCTCTGGAGGAGTCCCTGGCCCGGCTCGGCCTGGACCGCGTCGACATCGCCCTGATCCACGACCCGGACGCCCACGCCGACCAGGCGATCAGCGAGGCGTACCCGGCGCTGGCCGAGCTCCGCTCGCAGGGCGTGATCGGCGCGATCGGCGTCGGCATGAACCAGTGGCAGGTGCCGCTGCGGTTCGTCCAGGAGACCGACATCGACGTGGTCATGCTGGCCGGCCGCTACACACTGATCGACCAGTCGGGGCTCCCGCTGCTCGACGCCTGCGCGGACAAGGGCGTACGGGTGCTCGCGGCGGGTGTCTTCAACAGCGGCCTGCTGGCCACCTCCACCCCTGGGGGCACCTACAACTACGAGCCCGCTCCCGCCGAGGTGCTCGACCGTGCCAGACGGATCGCCAAGGTCTGCGAGAGGTACGACGTGCCGCTCCCGCAGGCGGCCATGGCCTTCCCGCTCCGACACCCGGCGGTGGCCTCCATCGTCATCGGAGCCCGGTCGCCGGAGGAGGTGGCGACCAACGCGGCGCTCTGGGAGCGTCCGGTGCCCGACAACCTGTGGTCGGAACTGGAGGCCGAGGGCCTCCTGCCGCGACCGGCCTAGCTCTCGCGACCGGCTTCACGTGGATCGCTGAACGTCCCGGCCACGTCGCTGGCAACCGCGGCAGACGTGGCCGGCTCAGCCGGCCTGGCGGTAGCTGGTTCAGTCGTCGCGGGCGGTAGTTGGTTCAGCCGCCGTAGGCGTAGTTGGCGATCCACAGCCCCGGGATCACCTCCACCTCGTCGAGCCCCTCGAACCCCAGCCGCTCGTACAACTTCCTGGCCGGCGCGTTGGCCCGGCCGGTGGACACCACGATCCTGCGGCTGCCCGCCCGGCTCATGACCTCCTCGACCAGCGCCCGCCCCACCCCTCGCCGATGCGCCGCGGGATCGACCACCAGCCGGTTGATGTCCACCTCATCCACCGTCTCCTCCCACGCGACGGCCCCTACCAGCAGCTCGTCCTCGTCGAACGCCCCCACCCACCGCAGTGGCTGCGCCCGCAGCTCATCGAGCGTCTCACTCAACGGGGGAATCCGGTCATCCTCGATGATCTTCGCCTCGACCGCGTACGCGGCATGCTGAACGGCCAGCAACCGAGGCCCCACCGACTCACTATCAGGCGATATTTCGGAAATCTGCATCCCCCGAGTATCTCCTAGCCGATCTCCCACAACGCGCTCACCGGCATCGCCCGCATCCGGTCGCCGAACGAGTAGGTCTGGTCGCCGGTATAGAGCACGAGACCCGCGACGAAGTCGTCCCCGAGCCGGTCGGCCAGATGCCTCAACCCCTTGAAATCCTCACTCCGTACGGTGGACGCGGCCTTCACCTCGATTCCGACCACGCGGCCCTGCCGGTTCTCGAGAACCGCGTCGACCTCGATCTTGTCCTTGGTCCTGTAGTGGAAGAGCTCCACGCGCTCCTCCGCCCACGTCAACTGGCGAGCGAGCTCCATCAGGACGAACCCCTCCAGCAAGGGGCCAAAGAGGCTGCCCGGCCGGACCAGGCTGCGCGCGTCGGCGCCGACCAGGTTCGCGGCTATGCCGGAATCGACGCAGGCGACTTTGGGCGTGCCGGTGGCTCGGTTGCTGATGTTCCTCGACCACGCGGGGATTCGTTTGATCAAGAACACTTCTTCCAGCAGGGCGAGGTGGCGGCGGACGGTGCTGGCCGAGATGCCGAGCTCGTTGCTGAGGGCGCTGGCGACCAGAAGCTGTCCGGAGCGGGCCGCGACCAGCCTGACCAGGGCCCGCGTTTCGGCGAGCCGCTCGATCTCGGCCAGTTGGCTCACATCGCGGGCGATCAGGTCGCTCACGTATGAGTCGAAGAAGTGCTGCCTGCGCCTGGCGGTCGGTCGAGCGACAGCCTCGGGGAAACCGCCTCTGACGAGGCGTTCGGCGTAGTCGCCTCGCGAGACTTTGGACGTGTGGTGGAGCCCGGCGCCTTCGGCGAAAAGGGCGTCCACGAAACCGTCCGGCGTGCCGTCGATCTCTCCCTGCGAGAAGGGCCAGAGCTCGATGGTCTCCATTCGTCCGGGAAGCGTGTCGGGTAGTCCTCGCAGACCGAGCACGCGGGACGAACCGGTCAGGAGGTAACGGCCCGGTCTGGGATCCTGGTCGACTTGGGCCTTGATGGCGAGCAGCAGGTCGGGCACGCGCTGGATCTCGTCGATGACCATCAGCTCCGGGAACGCCACGAATCCCTCGGGATCGGTGGTGGCCGCCTGCCGGTTGATGACGGTGTCGAGGTCCCGCCATTCGGCGGTCCTGCCTTTGGCCACCACGCGTACCAGCGTGCTCTTGCCGCACTGACGAGCTCCGTTGACGAGGACGACTCGAGTGTCCGTCAGAGCCTCAGCCACAGCCCGTTGGGCATGACGAGGAACGACACCGTTCGTCACATTGCCGACCATGGGCCAAGCGTCTCATAAAAGCCCAGTTGATGACGCGTTGGTCGCCATGATCGTGACGCATTGGTCGCTACTCTCATGACGCACTGGCCGCTGTGATCGTGACGCGTTGGTCGCGAATTCCGTGACGTTTTGGTCGCTGTGCTCATGACGGGTTGGTCGCCCGATCATTGACCCCGCCAAGATCTCGACGGACGCTGCACAAGTCTGCGTTCCCTTCCGTGCGGTGCTCGTTCGGCTAAGGCGCAAACGGTTGCCGTCCGTATCCCCCCCGTTATGGGCCGGCCGGTAATGGGGCTGCTCAACCAGGGCAGCTTCTAGGTGCGCAGCGTTCTTCGACGACTGGAGGAAACATGATCGAGTACGGTCAACCCAACCCGGCGGCCGGCCCGCCGCTCGTCGCCGTCGAGGGGACGCCCCGTGAGATGGGGGCCGAGATCGGCCGTAGGACCAGCGCGCTCGTCGAGCGGAGCCTGGAGGCGTACCTGCGCAGGTTCCGTGACGACGTGGGCCTGTCAGACGCCGACGTGCTGCGCTGGGGCGCCACCTATCTCTCTGTGGCTCAGGGTTACGACCGTACGATCGCGGAGATGCTGGAGGGCCTGGCCGAGGGGGCGGGCCGGCGGGTCGAGCACATCACGGCGCTCAACGCGCGTACCGAGCTGCTCTACGGGACCGGCTACCACGACGAGGGCTGCACCTCGGTGGCGGTCTTGCCGCAGTACACGCGTGACGGCCACACCCTGCTCGCGCAGAACTGGGACTGGAACCCCGAGCAGGGACCCGTCACGTTCCTGCTGGCCACCCGCGACACCGAGGGGTTCTCGGTGCTCACGCTGGCCGAGGCGGGCATGCTGGCCAAGAGCGGCCTGAACTCCGCGGGCCTCGGGGTCTGCGCCAACCTGCTCGTCTCCGATCTGGACACCGGCGGCGAGGGCGTGCCGTACCACTATCTGCTGCGCGGGGTGCTGAACTCGCCGCGGATGAGCACCGCGTTGCGCAGGACGCTCAACGTGCCCCGCGTCTCCTCGGGGAACGTGCTCATCGCCGACGCCGGAGGTGAGGCGATCGACCTTGAGGTGGCGCCCGGTGTGTTCGGGCACCTGCTGCCGGAGGACGGCCTGCTGGCCCACTCCAACCACTTCCAGTGCCCGCTTCCGCTGCATGATGAGAAGGTGGCGGCCTCGGCTCTGACGCTGCTGCGGCCCGCGCGGATGCGCCATCTGCTGGAGGACGCGGCGCGCGTACGGGCGGTGACCGTCGAGGACATCGTGGCGGCGCTGCGCGACCACTTCTCCTTCCCTGACGGCATCTGCCGCCACCGCGATCCGGATGTCGCGGAGGCCGATCTGTCCACGACGGTGTACTCGATCGTGATGGATCTTGATGAGCGTGTGCTGTCCATCGCGAGCGGGCCGCCGTGTGAGCACCGCTACGCGCGCTGGCGCCTGGACGACGTCTTCACCCAGGACGCCGTGCCCGCCCTGCACTCCATACCGGAGGAGTCTGCGGTCCCTGCCGGATGAGTCGGTCCGCGCCGGATGAGTCGGTCGGCGCTAGGTGGGGATGAAGAGCCAGGACTTCGACGCGCCCGGCTCGTAGGGGGAGTCGAGGCGCTTGGCGACCACGCCGGGCAACCCCTGCTCGCGGGCCGCCTGCCGTACCGGCTTGGCCTGGCCCGGCCACGCGGGGGCGGTCTGCCAGCGGGCGGAGGCCGGCTTGAGCGCCTCCAAGGCCGCGCGGCGGGCCGTGTACGGCAGCGCGACCAGCGAGCGGCCGTCGTCGTAAAGGAGGTCATAGCAGACCAGGACGTCCGTGCCCGCCATCGTGACCACCTCGCCGTCCAGCACCGCCGTGCGGCTGCCGAACGACGCCGCGAGCGGGCGCAGCCAGGGATGGCGCCGCGCCGCCTCCGTACGCCCGCCGTCGATCGCCACCAGCACGCGCTCCCCGCCCCACGCGAACTCGAACGCGTAGTCGGCCACGTCACGTGGCAGCCGGGTCCGTTCGACCGGGAGCATCGGGTCGAGTGGGGGCAGGGGGTCGCGGGAGGGCGGGTCCATGCGGTGGATCATCCAGTTCTTGCCGTTCGTCGGGAACAGCACGAACCGCCCCGAGGCCCGCGAGCCGTGCAGGACGACCTTGACCTCGCGGTCGGACCACTTCTCGGTCTCGTACGTGCCGCGGTCCCAGACCGTCATCGTGCCGCCGCCGTACTCCCCCTTGGGGATCTCGCCGTGGAAGTCGAGGTATTCCATCGGGTGGTCCTCGGTGCGTACGGCCAGGTGATTGACGCGTGGGTCGGCCGGCAGGCCCTTGGGGATCGCCCAGGAGGCGAGCACGCCGTCGCGCTCCAGCCGCAGGTCCCAGTGCAGGGCGCGGGCGTGATGCTCCTGGATCACGAACGCGGCGCCGTCGCCCTGCTCGGGTGACGGCGCCGCGCCGGGGACGGGCTCGGGGGTACGGCTGGCGTCGCGTTTACTGCGATATTTCTCCAGTTTGTCGGCCACGCCGGGTATCTACCCTCAGTCGAGGGCCTTGCGCAGCCAGGATTCCACTCCCGCGATGTGCACCGTGGCCCAGGAGCGGGCCACGTCGGGCTGACGGGTCGCGATGGCCTCGTAGATCGCGGTGTGCTGCTCCCGCGTCTTCTCCATCGCGCCCTCCTGGGTCAGCCCGCGCCAGATCCGCGCCCGGGTCGTCGGCCCGGACAGGCTCTCGATGAACGAGCAGAGCACGCTGTTGCCCGAACCCCGCGCGATCCGGTGGTGGAAGTCCAGGTCGTTGGCCACCAACTCCTCCACCGTGGGCGAGTCGGGCAGCGACTCCAGGATCACCCGGAGCTCGTCGATCTCCCCGTCGGTCATCTGCTCGGTCGCCATCGCCGTCGCCGCTGGCTCCAGGATGCGGCGTACCTCGAAGAACTGGATCACCGTGTCGTCGCGATGCAGGTCGAGCACGAACGACATGGTGTCGAGCAGCAGGCGCGGCTCCAGGCTGGTGACGTAGGTGCCGTCTCCCTGGCGTACGTCGAGGACGTTGATCAGCGCCAGCGCTCGTACGGCCTCGCGGAGTGAGTTGCGCGACAGGCCGAGGCGCTCGGCGAGGTCGGCCTCCTTCGGCAGCCTGTCGCCGGGCGTGAGCTCGCCCGAGAGGATCATTTGCTTGATTTTGTCGATGGCCGCGTCGGTGACCGCCACGCTTTTCTCCCTAGACATCGGATGTCTAGGATTCTATGGCCTGGAAGCGCACCGTATCGACTCCGGAGACGCGGCGAATCACGCCACGCGCCTCCAGCGTGCGCAGATGCGCGGCCGCCTCTCCCGCGGCCATGCCGCGCAGGACGGGGGACAGGTCGTCCCAGGGCCGGTTCCAGGTCATCATCGCGGCGGTCTCCCAGATGGTCAGCGGTTGCGCGCGCTCGGCCAGGAGGGCGCCGAGACGCTGGAGCTTCTCCTCGTGATGGTGGCGGATCTCGGCGGCGCGCGCGGCTACATCCGGAAATATCCATTCATGGGCGGGAAGCGCGTCCAGCGGGCCCAGCTCGCCGACGCGGTCCAGCGACTCCAGGAAATCCCCCAAGGGATCAACATCGTCCCGGTCATAGGGATAAATCCCGACGTGGGGGGTGATGTCGGGGAGGACGTGGTCGCCGGTGAAGAGGCGGTCGGCGTCCTCCAGGTGCAGGCAGATGTGGCCGGGGGTGTGGCCCGGCGTGTGCACGGCCCGCAGCTTGCGGCCTGGCAGGTCCACCAGGTCACCGTCGCGCAGCTCGCGGTCGGGCAGCGCGGGCGTGTCCGGGCGGCCGGCGGTGGCGACCGCCACGTCCTCGTGTCCGGCCCCCGCCCGTCTGAGCATGTCGGCCTGGAAGTCGCGGTGTTCGCCGTCGGCGAAGCTGTGCATGAGCCTGACCAGCGCGGCGTCCGACTCGTGCATCGCGATCCAGGCGCCGGACTCCGCCCTGACCTGACCGGCCAGCCCGGCGTGGTCGGGGTGGAAGTGGGTGACGACCACGCCCCTGACCGTGGTCACGTCGAGGCCGAGGGTCCGCAGGCCGCCGCTGAGGGCCGCCCAGGCGTCCGGGTGGTTCCAGCCGGCGTCCACCAGCACGGGGCCCTTGGGGGAGTCGACGGCGTAGACGAGGGTGTAGCCGAGCGGGTTGCCGGGGATCGGCACGGGCACGCTCCACACCCCGCCGCCGAGGTCCTGCGGGCGCTGCTCGGTGTACGGCCTGCGCCGGGTCGTCTTCATGCCTGGGGCCCCCGTTGAGCGTGCTTGTACTTGTTCGAGTGTGCGGGACGGAACGTGAGATCGGTACGGAATTTCCCTGGACACGGCCGCGGATGACTCGCCCGGCGGGTCCACGCGGTGTACCTGACGTGATCGTGGGACGGGTGTCCCCTGTACGTCACGCGATGCGTTCGAGGATCGTGGCCGTCGCCAGTGCGCCGCCCGCGCACATCGTGACCAGCGCGGTCGCCGAGTCGGAGCGCTCCAGCTCGTGCAGCGCCGTCGTGAGCAGCCGCGCCCCCGTGGCGCCGACGGGGTGGCCGAGCGCGATCGCGCCGCCGTTGACGTTGACGCGGTCGAAGTCGGGCTCGTGCACGCTCGCCCATGACAGGACGACCGACGCGAACGCCTCGTTCACCTCGAACCTGTCGATGTCGCCGATCGTCATCCCGGCCGTCGCGAGCACCTTCGCCGTCGCGTCCACCGGCCCGTCGAGGTGGTAGTAGGGCTCCGCGCCGACGAGGGCCTGGGCCAGGATCCGCGCCCGGGGTCGCAGGCCGTGGCGCAGGGCCGTCTCCTCGCTCATCACCAGCACCGCGGCGGCGCCGTCGGAGATCTGCGACGAGGTGCCCGCGGTGTGCCGGCCACCCTCGCCCATCACCGGCTTGAGTCCGGCCAGCCCGTCGACGGTGGTCTCGCGTAAGCCCTGGTCCCTGCGTACCTGCCCGACGGGTACGATCTCCCGCTCGAACCGTCCGTCGGCCCACGCCTTGGCGGCCAGCTGCTGCGACCGCGCCCCGAACCAGTCGAGCCGCTCGCGGGTCAGCCCGCGCCGCTCCGCGATCCGCTCGGCCGCGGTGAACTGGTCGGGCAGGTCGATGTTCCAGTCATCGGGCTTCGGCTTGGCCGGCAGGACGTTGCTGCCGAGCGGCGCCCGGCTCATCACCTCGACCCCGCACCCGATGCCCACGTCGATCACGCCGGCCCGGATCATCGCCGCCGCCAGGTGTACGGCCTGCTGCGACGATCCGCACTGCGCGTCGACCGTGGTCACCCCCGTTTGGTACGGCAGCCCCGCGTACAGCCAGGAGTGCCGCCCCACATGCCCGCCCTGCTCGCCCGCCTGGGTCACGCACCCGGCGAAGACCTGGCCGACGATCGCCGGGTCGATCCCGGAGCGCTCGACCAGGCCGTTGAGCGCGGTGGCCAGCACCTGCTGCGGTTTGAGCTCGGCCAGCCAGCCGCCACGCTTGCCGATGGGGGTGCGGACGGCCTCGACGATCACCGGTGTGCCCACAGTAGCCTCCAGAATGATGCTCTGGACGTGACTGTAACGCGTTCTAGTTTCCGGTGGAAGCCCCGCTCAGCGTGCGAGGCAGCCCGAACGTCTCGAAGAGGCCCAGGTCGAAGAACATCGCGACATGGCTGACCCGCGAGCCGGTGAACGTGAGCACCGGCAGCCCGAACGCGTCATAGACCTCCCCATGCCGCAGATACATCCCGAACGCCGCCTGACCGTTCGCCTCGACCGGCACCAGCCGCAGGTCGCCGGCCTTCTTCGCGGGACAGTTGGTCGCGATGAGCCGGCCGATCTCCTCGGCGCCCTGATACCACCCGGTGAACGGCGGCATCTCCCAGACCGCGTCCTTCGTGAACAGCTCCACGATGCCCGCCACGTCGTAATTCTCGAACGCCGCCACATAACGGTCGAGCTGCGCCCGCTGCTCGGCCGTCAGCGGCTCGATCGGGTCGTCGAGGCTCGGCGCCACCTCGTCGAGCTGGGCACGGGCGCGCTGCAGCGTGCTGTTGACGGCGACGGTCGTGGTGTCGAGCACCTCGGCCACCTCGGCGGCCCGCCACTTGAGCACGTCGCGCAGGATCAGCACCGCCCGCTGCCTGGGAGGCAGGTGCTGCAGCGCGGCGATGAGCGCGAGCCGGATGCTGTCGCGCGAGGTGACGATGGCGGCGGGGTCGTCGGCCCCGGCGCCGACCATCCCGGTGGGCACGGGTTCCAGCCACGGCACCTCGTTGCCCTCGACCAGGGGGCCGGTCGCCTCGGACGCGGGCGCGCCGAGCCCGGTCGGCAGTGGCCGCCGGCTCCGGCTGTCGAGCGCCGTCAGGCAGGCCGTCGTGGCGATGCGGTAGAGCCAGGTGCGCAGGGACGAACGCCCCTCGAACCCGTCATAGGCGCGCCACGCGCGCAGGTAGGTCTCCTGGACGAGATCCTCGGCGTCGTGCACCGACCCCAGCATGCGGTAGCAGTGCGCCAGCAACTCGCGCCGCATCACATCGGTCTGCCGCAGGAATTCCTCGTTCGACGGCCGCTCTGTCATACCCCCCTGTATAGCCCCCGCCACCGACAAACCGACGAGTCTCAGGGACGTACAGACAGGACGATCTTCCCCGTCGTACGGCCGGACTCGCCCAGCTCGTGTGCCTTGGCCGCGTCCGCCAGCGGCAGCACGGCGGCCACCTCGGCCCGCAGTTTCCCGGCCTTCGCCAGCGCGGCCAGCGCCTTCATCGTCGCGTGATCGGGCTCGACGAGCATGGCCGCCGACCGGATGCCCCGCTCGGCGGCCCGCGCGTGCAGGCCCTCGTCCAGGAGCGTGAGGGCCAGTGAGACGATCGTGCCGCCCTCGCGCAGGGTACGCAACGAGCGCGCACCGTAGTCGCCGCCCATGGTGTCGATCACCACGTCGACGTCACGGACGACCTCGGCGAAATCCTCGCTCCGGTAGTCGATCAGCTCGTCGGCGCCGAGGTCGCGGAGCCACTCGTGCTTGGCGGCGCTGGCCGTACCGATGACGTACGCGCCGCGTGCCTTGGCGATCTGCACGGCGAAGTGCCCCACACCACCCGCCGCGGCGTGCACGAGCACCCGCCCACCCGCCGTCAGCCCGGCGGTGTCCACCAGCGCCTGCCAGGCGGTCAGCGCGGCGAGGGGGATCGCGGCCGCCTGGGTGTGGTCGAGGTTCGCGGGTTTGGGGGCGAAATGGCGGGCCGGGGCGCTCACGTACTCGGCGTAGGCGCCGTTGCCGTACGGAAAGCGGAGCATGCCGAAGACCTCGTCACCGGGCTGGTAAAGGGTCGTGCCCAGTCCCACCTGCTCGACGACGCCGGAGACATCCCAGCCGAGCACGAACGGCGGCATCCCCAGCTGACCGCCGCTGGTCCGGGTCTTCCAGTCCGCGGGGTTGACCCCGGCCGCGTGCACCCGCACGAGCACCTCGGTCGGTCCCGGCGTGGGCCTGTCCATCTCGATCGTCTTCAGTACTTCTGGTCCGCCCAGGGTGTCCTGGCTGATCGCGCGCATCTTCATGCGGTCAAGCCTGCTGCGCCTGGGTGGTG
This sequence comes from Nonomuraea sp. NPDC049158, assembly GCF_040648335.1. NCBI lineage: Bacteria > Bacillati > Actinomycetota > Actinomycetes > Streptosporangiales > Streptosporangiaceae > Nonomuraea > Nonomuraea sp. NPDC049158. The sequence goes on along the minus strand of NZ_JBEZDM010000002.1, from coordinate 656,744 downwards.
GTCTGCGAGTGGCCCGGAGGTCAAGATGTGTAAAGATCGGGCCATGCATCGTGTGGTCGTACTGGCGCTGCCGAACGTCATCCCGTTCGAGCTGAGCGTGCCGTCCAGGATCTTCTGTACGGCACATGGTCCGGACGGCGAGCCGCTCTACGAGGTGATCACCTGCACACTCGACGGCGGCCCCGTCGTCACGTCCGCCGACTACACGATCGCCGTCCAACACGACGCGGGTGCGCTGGCGAGCGCCGACACCGTCGTCATCGCCGCCGCCGCCGGCTTCGCGGACATCACCGGCCCGGAGTCGCTGCCTCCCGGGCTCCTCGACGCTCTTTCCCTGGTACGGCCGGGCACCCGCGTCGTCTCGATCTGCATCGCCACCTTCGTCCTCGCGGCCGCGGGACTCCTCGACGGCCGCCCGGCCACCACCCACTGGCGGCACGCCGAGCGCCTCGCCCGCCTCTTCCCGAACGTGAAGATGGACGCGGACGTGCTGTTCGTGGACGACGGCGACGTGCTCACCTCGGCGGGCGCGTCGGCGGGCGTGGACCTCTGCCTGCACCTGGTGCGGCGCGACCACGGCAGCGAGATCGCCAACCAGGTGGCCCGCCACTGCATCGTGCCGCCGTGGCGGGACGGCGGCCAAGCCCAGTACGTCGAACGCCCGGTCCCCGAACCGTCGGCCTCCGGAACCGCGCCCACCCGGGCGTGGGCCCTCCAGCACCTGTCCACCCCGCTCCAGCTGGCCGACCTGGCCGAACACGCGGGCATGAGCAGGCGCACCTTCACCCGGCGCTTCCGCCACGAGGTGGGCCAGAGCCCCGGCCAATGGCTGCTCCAGCAACGGGTAGAGCTGGCCAGACATCTCCTGGAGGGCACGGACCTGTCGGTGGACCGGGTGGCGGAGCAGTCGGGCTTCGGCACGGCGGCCTCCCTGAGGCAGCACCTGCACGCGTCACTGGGGGTGTCTCCGCACGCGTATCGCCGCACCTTCAGGGCTGTCGGCTGACGACGACTAGAGGTCGTTGACCAGCCGTGCGGCGGCGATCTCGATGCGGCGCTGGATCTGCTCATACGTGCGGCGCCCGCGCAGCATCTCCAGGAGCTCCTGGACCCACACGCTGGACAGCGACCCCGCCAGGTCGAGCTGCACCTCGCTGGCCCGATCCCGCGTGAGGTCGGCGGACACGCGCAGCAGCAGCCCCGTCATCCGGTCGCCGAACGGCGTCTCCACCTCGGCCATGATCAGCGATCGGATCAGCGCGTCGGCCAGCTCCGGCTCGCGCATGAGGCCGCGCGTGGCGCGCATCAGGACGTCGACCGCCCGGCCCGCCGGCGTTGAGGCGCTCGGCGGACGGCGCTGGATGCTGCTCTCCAGCAGGTCGATCTCCTCGCCGACGACCGCCACGACCAGGTCCATCTTCGACGGGAAGTAGCGGTAGAGGGTGCCGAGCGCCACCCCGGCCCGCTCGGCGACCGTGCGCATCTGCATGGCCTCGACGCCGCCGCGCGAGGCCAGGGCGGCGGCGGCCTGGACGATGCGCTTGCGGCGCTGGTGCTGGCTACGCGTACGGACGCTGTGACCGCCGGACGTGGAATGGCTCTCCATGATCCCCTCGGTGTCGCTGGGGGGCGCGGCGGTCGTCGCCTGCGGGGTACGCATGAGAACACGTTATCTGATTTCTCGATAACTCGGCTTGTTACCCGCGAGTCACAAAGAACCTGTATAGGCGCATGTCTGCGGCGCTACAGGCATATATCCAGACTTGTTGGGATGTGTCGTGGCTGGACAGATATTAGAATCTGTTCTAGTTTGCGGAACTGTTGACCGAGCGCTTGCTGGGAGGGTCGATGGCCGCGGACACACTCGCCGCCCTGCTACTGGCCCGGGCCGATGATGACCGTCCGGGGCTGGTCTTCGAGGATCGCGTGTGGTCGTGGCGCTCGGTCGTGGCGGCCTGCCGTACCGCCGCCGCCTGGCTGAACGCCCGCCCCTTCGACGGACCGCCGCACGTGGGGGTGCTCTGCGACAACGTGCCGGAGATGGTGTTCCTGCTGGGTGGGGCCGCGCTCTCCGGGCGGGTGCTGGTGGCGCTGAACCCGACCCGATCGGTGGAGGAGCTGACCCGCGACGCCCAGGCCACCGACGTCGGCCTCCTGCTGTGGGACGCGCCTTACGAGACGGTGGCGCGGTCCGTCGCCGACGCCTCGGGTACGGCCGCGACGCCCGTCCCGGACTGGGGCACGGGGGACACACCGGATCCGGACGCGAGCCTTGAGCCGGACGCGAGCCCTGAGCCAGGCACGAGCCAGCCTGATCCGGGCGCGTTGGTCATGCTGATCTTCACCTCCGGGACCTCGGGACGGCCGCGCGCGGTGCGGATCACGCAGCGGAAGATCGCCGTCCCGGGCGTCTCACTGGCCGCGATGCTGACCCCCGCCGACGCCGTCTACTGCGCGATGCCGCTCTTCCACTCCGGCGCCGTCATGGCCGCCTACGCCCCCGCCGTGGCGTCCGGGGCGGCGCTGGTGCTGCGCCGCAGATTCTCCGCGTCGGGCCTGCTGCCGGACATCAGGCGGTACGGCTGCACGTACCTCCACTACGTCGGCAAAGTGCTCTCCTACGTCCTGGCCACCCCGCGACAGCCCGACGACGCCGACAACCCCCTGAAGATCGCCTTCGGCAACGAGGGGAGCGCCACGGCGACCAGACGGTTCGGGGAGCGGTTCGGCTGCCACGTGATCGACGCGTTCGGGTCGACGGAGACGGCCATCTCGCTCACCCCGGATCCCACGGGACCACCCGGCTGCCTAGGCAGGCTGCCGGCGGGCATCGAGATCCGCAGCTGGCTGACCGGCCTGCCGTGCCCGCCGGGCCGCGTCGAGGACGGGCGGCTGCTCAACCCCGACGAGGCGATCGGCGAGCTGGTCAACATCGGTGGCCTCGGCCTGTTCGACGGCTACTACAACGACCCGGAGGCCGACGCCGAACGGATGCGGGAGGGCGCGTTCTGGTCGGGCGATCTGGCGTACGCGGACGCCGACGGCTACGTGTTCTTCGCCGGGCGGGGCACCGAGCGGCTCCGCGTGGACGGCGAGAACCTGGCGGTGGCGCCCATCGAGGCGGTCCTGCGGGAGTTCCCGGGCGTGATCGAGGCGGCCGTCTACCCGGTGCCGGACGCGGCGGCCGGAGACCAGGTCATGGCGGCGCTGGTCCTGGAGGCGGCGTTCGACCCCGTCGCGTTCGCCGGGTTCCTCACCGGGCGCCGCGATCTGGGTGCCAAGTCGTTCCCCCGGTACGTACGCATCTCCGGCGGCCTGCCCCAGACCCCCTCGCACAAGGTCGTCAAGCGTGTCCTGGTGCAGGAGGGCTGGCGGACGGCCGACCCCGTCTGGTGGCGCCCCACGGGCGCGGAGATCCGATTACTGGGCGGCGCGGACGTCGCGGCGATCGAGCGGGAGTTCGCCCGGCACGGCCGGCAACACCTTTTGGAGAAATAGTGGATTTCAACCTGGATGAGACCCAGCAGGACCTGCGTACCCTGACCGCCGACCTCCTGGCGAAGGAGGCGACCCCGGAGCGGCTGGAGGCGCACGAGAAGAGCGACCGGCCGTATGACGAACGGCTCTGGCAGGCGCTGTGCCAGGCGGAGTTGATGAGCGTGTGCGTTCCGGAGGACGCGGGCGGCGCCGGGCTCGGGTCCATCGAGCTGGCCGTGGTGCTCCGCGAGTTCGGCGCGCGGGCCGCACCGGCGCCCGCGCTGGCGACGCTGGTGAGCACGCTCGCCCTGGCTCGCTACGGCACACCTGCGCAGCAGCGGCTACCGGCCGACAGCTTCGGCACGGTGGCGCTGCGGGAACCGGGCCGGGCGCCGGCGGACCCGCCCTCGACCTCCGCCGAGCGAGACGGCGACGGGTGGGTGCTGACCGGCCGAAAGGTCGGGGTTCCGTACGGGAGCGAGGCCGCGTACGCGCTGGTCACGGCCGACGAGGGGGTGTTCCTGGTCACCGGCGGGTGGACGGCGCGGCCGGAGTTCGCCGCCAACGGCGAGCCGCTGGCCACCGTCGTGCTCGACCGAACCCCGGCCGAGCGGCTGGCCGGTCCGGATGCGGTCTCCGGTCTGCGGCAGATCTTCACGGCGGCCGTCGCGGCCCAGGCGAGCGGCGTGCTGGCCGGCGCGCTCAAACTGACCACCGAGTACATCAAGAACAGGAAGCAGTTCGGCCGGGCCCTGGCCGAGTTCCAGGCGGTCACCGTACAGATCGCCGACGTCTACATCGCCACGCGAGCGCTCGACGTGGCCGTGTGGTCGGGCGCCTGGCTCATCGCCAACGATCTCCCGGCGGAGGAGGACCTGGCCGTGGCCGCCTTCCACGTCAGTGAGGCGTACAAGGCGCTCTTCACCTGCCAGCACCTGCACGGCGGCCTGGGGCTCGACGTGACGTACCCGCTGCACCGCTACTTCGCCCACGCCAAGCACCTGACGCACCTGCTCGGCGGCGCCGACGCCCAGCTCGACCTGATCGGAGCGCTCGTCTGATGCTGATCGACCTGACCCCCGACCAGCGCAGGCTCCGCGACGAGCTGCGCGAGTACTTCCAGAACTGCCTCACCGACGAGGACCGCCGCAAGATCTCCCAGGACCCCTTCGGCACCGCGTACATGGAGCACTGCCGCAGGCTCGGCCGCGACCGCAAGCTCGGCCTCGGCTGGCCGAAGGAGTACGGCGGCGCCGGCTACGGCCCGCTCGAACAGCAGATCTTCGCCAACGAGATCGCCCGGGCCGGCGTGCCGTACCCGATCATCACGCTGCAGACGGTCGGGCCCACCCTGATGCAGTACGGCACGCAGGAGCAGAAGGAGACGTTCCTGCCGAGCATCCTGGCCGGAGAGTGCCACTTCGCGATCGGCTACAGCGAGCCCGAGGCCGGTACGGACCTGGCCTCGCTGCGGACCACGGCGGTGCTCGACGGCGACCACTACGTCGTCAACGGCCAGAAGATCTTCACCAGCGGCGCCCACTACGCCCAGTACGTCTGGCTCGCCACCCGCACCAACCCCGACGCCAAGAAGCACAAGGGCATCACGATGATGATCGCCTCGACCGACGATCCCGGCTTCTCCTGGACCCCGATCATCACCATGGACGGCCGTCACCACACGAACGCCACCTACTACGCCGACGTCCGCGTTCCGGCGAGCATGGTCGTCGGCGAGGTGGACAAGGGCTGGGACCTGATCGTCAACCAGCTCAACCACGAACGCGTCACGCTCGGCCCCGCCGGGAACCTCGGCCAGACCTACGACCGCTTCCTGGCCTGGGCGCGCCGTACCGGGCTGGTGGACCAGCCGGACGTACGACGGGCGCTCGGCAGGGTGCGGGCGTACTTCCGGACGAACGAGCTGCTCAACTGGCAGGTGGCGGCGAACATGGACCTCGGCTGGCTGGGCGCGCCCGACGCGTCGGCCACCAAGGTCTACGCCTCGGAGCGGGTACAGGAGGTCGGCCGGCTCATCGGCGACATCCTGGCCCGCTACGGCGACCCGTCGGACCCGGAGACGGCCGAGCTCCTGGAGCGCACCGATCACGGGGTGAAGGGCGCGGTGGTGCTGACGTTCGGCGGCGGGGTGAACGAGGTGCAGCGCGAGCTGATCGCGATGCTCGGCCTGAGCCTCCCGAGGCCGCCCCGATGACCGACCCCTCGATCACCGACCCCGCGAGCGTGGACAGGGAGCTGCGGGAGCTGGCGGACAAGCAGGCCGCCCTCGGGGAGATGCGCGGCGCCCCCGCGGCCGATCCGGTGAACGCGCCCATGATCAGGCACTGGCAGGACGCCCTCGGCGACGCGAACCCGGCCTACCTCGACCAAGGGGTCGCCCCGCCGGCGATGATCCAGGTCTGGACCATGCAGGGCCTCCGCCAGAACGCCGCCAAGGACCGCTCGCCGGTCGACGACATGCTCGCCGCACTGAATGCGCACGGCTACACGGGCGTGGTGGCGACGAACTGCGAGCAGACCTATCACCGGTACGTACGGCTCGGCGAGCGCCTGACCCCGTCGACCCGCTTCACGAGCCTCGTGGGCCCGAAGCGTACGGCGCTCGGCGAGGGCTACTTCGCCACCTGGAACGTCACCTGGTACGACGAGGCGGACGAACCAGTGGCCGAGATGATGTTCCGAATCCTGAAATTTCGCCCACGTACCCGCGAACGCCCCAGCTCCGCCGCCGCAGAATCCGAGGCCGCAGGATCCGAGACCGCGAAACCGCCGGAGACCGGCCGCCGCGAGCCGTACCCGTTGCGTCCCGCCGTCAACGCCGACACGGCCTTCTTCTGGGAGGGCGTCCAGCAGGGCGAGCTGCGCGTCCAGCGCTGCGCCGACTGCGGCGAGCTGCGCCACCCGCCCGGCCCCATATGTCCCGCCTGCCGCTCCACCAACCGCACCCACACCGTGGCGAGCGGCCACGGCACCGTCTACAGCTACGTCGTCCACCACCACCCCCCGGTGCCGGGACGCGAGACGCCCTTCGTGGTGGCAGTGGTGGAACTGCCAGAAGGGGTGAGGATCGTAGGAAACATCGTGGACTGTCCGACCGACGCCGTCAGTATCGGCATGTCGTTGCGCGTGACGTACCGCGCGCTGGATGACGAACTAGTCCTGCCCATGTGGGCGCCAGGGGAGTCGTGATGCGGACGCTGACCGAAGACCAGGTCGAGCTCGGTTCGGCGCTCCCCGAGCTGTCGATCGACCTCACGCCCACGGTGGTCGTCTCCACCGCCCTGGCCACCATGGACTTCACCCCGGTGCACCACGACGTCGAGCGCGCCCGCGCGCAGGGCTCCAAGGACATCTTCCTCAACATCCTGACCACGATGGGGCTGGTGGAGCGGTACGTCACGGACTGGGCGGGTCCAGCGGCCGTCATCAGACGCATCAACGTCAAGCTCGGCGTCCCTGCGTACGCGGGCGACCGGCTGAGCTTCACCGGCACGATCGTCTCGCGGGCGGGGGAAGAGCTCACCGTCGAGGTACGCGGCAAGGTCAGCCTCGGCGACCACGCCACCGGCACGATCACCCTCACCCTCCCCACAGCCCTCTGAACCGAACGGCCCCGGCCCGAACAACCCAGCCCGAACAGAGCCCCCTGACCCGAAGGAGTGGCACGTCAGTGCTCAAGTCACGAGCCGCCATCGCCGGCATCGGCGCCACCGAGTTCAGCAAGCGATCCGGCCGGTCGGAGTTGCGGCTGGCGGCCGAGGCCGTGTTCGCCGCGCTCGACGATGCCGGGGTGGCGCCGGGTGACGTGGACGGGATGGTGACCTTCACCCAGGACACCAACCAGGAGATCGCCGTGGCCCGGGAGATCGGCGCCGGTGAGCTCACGTACTTCTCCAGGGTCGAGTACGGGGGCGGCGCGGCGTGCGGCACGGTGGCCCAGGCCGCCATGGCCGTCGCGACCGGCATGGCCACCACTGTCGTCTGCTACCGGGCGTTCAACGAGCGGTCCGGCCGGAGGTTCGGGCAGCCGGACGCCCGCCTGGGCGGCCAGCCGACCTCGCAGGGGCTGGAGATGAGCTGGCATGTACCGTTCGGGCTGATGACGCCCGCCGGGTGGGTGGCCATGTTCGCCCAGCGGTACATGCACACCTATGGCGCCACATCAGCGGACTTCGGCCGGGTGGCCGTCGCCATGCGCAGGCACGCCTCCACGAACCCCGCCGCCTGGTTCCACGGCCGGCCCATCACCCTGGCGGAGCACCAGGAGTCCAAGTGGATCGTGGAGCCGCTGCACCTGCTCGACTGCTGCCAGGAGAGCGACGGAGCCGTGGCCCTGGTGGTCACGACCACCGAACGAGCCCGTGACCTGCGCCGCTCCCCGGCCGTGATCACCGCCGCCGCCCAGGGATCGGGTGGGGGGCAGATGATGATGACCAGCTACTACCGCGATGACATGAGCGGCCTGCCGGAGATGGGCGTCGTCGGCCGACGTCTATGGGACATGTCCGGCCTGACCCCGCAGGACATCCAGACCGCCATCCTGTACGACCACTTCACCCCGTTCGTCCTGGCCCAACTGGAGGAGCTGGGCTTCTGCGGCAGAGGAGAGGCCCCCGGCTACCTCCAGGACGGCGGCATCGAGCTCGGCGGCCGCCTGCCCGTCAACCCGAACGGCGGCCAGCTGGGGGAGGCCTACATCCACGGCATGAACGGCATCGCCGAGGCCGTACGGCAGCTGAGAGGCACCTCCGCCAACCAGGTGAGCGGCGTCCGCAATGTCCTGGTGACGGCGGGCACCGGCGTCCCGACCAGCGGGCTGATCCTGTCGGCCGGCTGACGGCGTCCTTGGGTCGCGGCTCCGGTCGTTGACGGGGGTTCCCCGGGCGGTTCGTCACGCGACCGTCTCGATCTCTGTGACGGTCCGTTGCGGCTGGAGTCCCTATTGGGGGGAGAAGCCCCCTGCGGGGGCAGCGGAAGTGACGGTCCGTGGTCGCTGGGGTCTCTGTGGGGGAGCCCCCGGCGGGGGCGTGGAGGCTAGCCGATGATGAGTGGGACCGCGAAGAACACGATCATCGCGATCCCGACACAGACCAGGAACCCGACCAGTTCCCACGCCCAGTCGTGGTGCCGGTCCTTGCCGGGCCGTACCCGGGCTCGCGGGATCTCCGGTACGTCCGGGAGGTCCTCGGGCAGGTCGTCCACGATGGGCAGGTCGTCCACGGTCGGCGGGAACGGCAGCGGGGCCGGCAGCCGGTAGATGGGCTCTCTGGCGGCGGTCCTGGGGACGAAGAAGGCGCCGGGCTCCCTGGCCTCGCCCTTGTGTACGAGGATGTCGCCGATGGCGGGCAGTTCCTCGGTGATCGGCTCGTCATCCAGCACGTCCCCCGGAATGGACGCCGAGAGAGTGAACGGCCGTTCCGGCAAGGGCTCCTTGACCGGCTGGGCGGGCGCGGCCTTCTCGGAAGCGGGCTGCGGCAGGCGGAACAGCCCATCACGCACCGGCCACGCGCCGAAGAGGGCATCGTCGGATGGCCGCGCGCTGGACAGCCGAGGCGTGAAGAACCGCTGTCCCTCAGGAGCCGGGCTCTTGGAAGTCGGACCCGCAGGGGCGGGGCCCTCTAGAGCCGGGCCGGGCCCGAAGGGGTCGCGGAGTTTGGGCATCGGGGCCGTGGGGGCCTCGTGTGCCGGTACGCGGGACGGCGACGGCGGGGTCAGCAGCTCTGTCGGGAAGATCCCGGTGCTGGTCGCCGCGTCCGCCACAGCCAGCGGCTGCGGCCACGTGGGTGGTCCCGGCCAGAGCGGCTTGACGAACATCGGCGCCGCCGTACGACCGGGCGGGACCTGGCGAGCGAAGTGCGAGTGGAGAGAGGCGGGCGGCGGTGGCCAGGGCAGCCGGCCCAGCACGTCGCGCAACGGCGCCACGCCCAGTGCCCCGTAGACGTCGGCCACCGGCTTGGACACGCGGGTTTCCGTGCAGGCCAGGGTGGTGTCGAGCGCCTGCCGGTAGCGGTGCGTGGCGCTGGTGGCCAGCTCGTCCGCCGTGTCGGGCGCCACGTCGAGCACCCAGGCCAGCTCGGCGCGGTCCAGCCCGCACACCTCGCACAGCACGAGCACCTCGCGCTGGTGCGGGCGCAGCTCTCGCAGGACCCGCTCCACCAGCGCGGACGCCGGGTCGATCAGCGGGTCGACCGCCGGCGGCGCGTAGACGACATCGCGGCGCTGGATCTCGCGGCGGGCGAACGCGAACAGGGCGGCGCGGGCAGGCGTCCTCGCCGGGACACCGGCGAGGGCGGACACCGAGGCGTCGGCGGCGGAACCCAGGACGGACACCAGGGCGTCGGATGCGGAACCGTGGTCTCCGAGCTGGTCGGCGCAGTACGCGAACAGCCCGGCGGCGTAACGGTCGTAGAGCTCGGCGATCAGTTCCGCCCGGGAGGGGTGATCGGTGAGCAAGTCTGTCACGGGGCCGGATCCTCTTGCTGAAATACGGACGCTTGAGGTGGGGGGTGCGGCGTCGATGTTTGTGGAGTTAATCATGCCAACTTACCCAGGTACCGCGCACTATCAGAACGGCATTTCGCATGAAACTTGCAACTACCTGAAGCGTTTCACAGAGGCCCGAGGGGACAGAGTGCGCTGGATCGCCGTAGTCTGGTCGTCCTGAGAGATCATGCGGCGGCCGTAGCAGGGGGGCTGCGGCCCCCGCCACGAACGCGAGAGGTCGCGCGTGATCACATTTGACGACGTCAGCAAACGCTATCCGGACGGCACGGTCGCAGTTGATCACCTGAGCCTTGAGGCGCCGACGGGTGAGATCACCGTGTTCGTCGGCCCCTCGGGTTGCGGGAAGACGACGTCCCTCCGAATGATCAACCGGATGATCGACGCCTCAGAGGGGCGGATCCTCCTTGACGGTGAGCCCGTACAGGGCATCGATCCGCCGACGTTGCGGCGCGGCATCGGCTATGTCATCCAGCAGGCTGGGCTCTTCCCGCACCGGAAGATCGTTGACAACATCGCCACCGTCCCCTATTTGCTCGGCTGGGATCGTAAGAAGGCCCGTGACCGCGCCATGGAGCTGCTCGAACGCGTGGGGCTCGACTCGGCCATGGGCGAGCGTTACCCGTTCCAGCTGTCCGGCGGGCAGCAGCAGCGGGTCGGTGTGGCCAGGGCGCTCGCGGCGGATCCGCCGGTGCTGCTCATGGACGAGCCGTTCAGCGCGGTCGACCCGATCGTCCGCACCAGCCTGCAGGAAGAGCTGCTCAGACTGCAGGCGGAGCTGAACAAGACCATCGTCTTCGTCACCCACGACATCGACGAGGCCATCAAGCTCGGCGACCGGGTGGCCGTCCTGCGCGTGGGCGGCAAGCTGGCGCAGCTGGCCGACCCCAAGACGCTCCTGTCGGAGCCCGCCGACGACTTCGTCCGCGAGTTCCTCGGCCATGACCGGGGCATCAGGCGCCTGCAGTTCATCTCGACGGAGGGCCTGCGCCTGCGTGACGACCTGACCGTGCCCGAGGGCTTCGAGGGTCCCACGGACGAGCCGTGGCTGCTCGTCGTCACCGGCGATGACCGGCCGGTCGGCTGGATCTCGCGCGAGCGGCCGGCCGAGCTGGAGCCGTACGGGACGTTCGTGCTCGGCCGCGACTCGATGCGCTCGGCTCTCGACGCGGCGCTGCTGTCGCCGTCGGGCTGCGCGGTGGCCGTCGACGGGGACGGCAAGGTCGTAGGCGCCGCCACTCGGGAGGCGCTCGACGAGGCACTCGCGGAGGCGGCCGATGGCTGACGGATCTCCCTCCGTATGGGCGATGGCTGATGGACCTCCCTCCATATGGGAGTGGATCGCGCGCAACTGGGACACCGGGCGGGTCGACAGCATCAAGAACCTGCTCGGCGACCACCTGATCATGTCGCTGGTGCCGATCGTCGCCGCGCTGGTCGTGGCGCTGCCGCTGGGGCTGGCCAGCGTGCGCTGGCGCTGGCTCTACCAGCCGACCACGGGCGTGTTCAACGTCATCTACGCGCTGCCGTCGCTGCCGGTCTTCATGCTGCTCATCCAGTTCAGCGGCCTGTCGAAGACGACCGTGATCGTGCCGTTGACCTTCTACGCCTGCGCCGTACTCATCCCGTCGGTCGTCGACGGGCTCGGCGCGGTGCCCGAGCACGTGCGGCAGTCGGCCGTCGCGATGGGGTTCACGCCACTGCGCCGCTTGATACAGGTGGAGCTGCCGATCGCCACGCCCGTCGTGATCGCCGGGCTCCGGGTGGTCGCCGTCTCCAGTATCAGCCTCGTGAGCGTCGGCGCGCTGATCGGGCAGGGCGGCCTGGGCATGCTGTTCACCAGGGCCTACCAGAACCCGTTCGTGCCGCCCGCGCTGGTCGGCATCGTGCTGATCGTGCTGCTGGCCCTCATCGCCGACGGCCTCCTGGTGCTCGCCCAGCGGCTGCTCACGCCCTGGGTCCGGGCTAGGAGGTCCGCGTGAACTGGCTGCTGGAGTTCTTCGGCAACGCCGACAACTGGTCGGGCCCGGCGGGCATCCCCGCGCGGCTGCTCGAACACCTGGAGTTCTCGGTCATGGCGCTGGCCCTGGCCGTGCTGATCGCGATTCCGCTCGGTCTGCTCATCGGGCACACCGGCAAGGGCGGGATCGGCGTGGTGGTCACGGCCAACCTGGCCAGGGCGCTGCCGACGCTGGGGCTGCTGGTGCTGTTCGTGCTGCTGCTCGGCACCGCGTCCATCCTGCCGGTGATCATTCCGCTGGTGCTCCTGGCCATACCGCCGATCCTGGTCAACACCTTCGAGGGCATCAGGGGCGTGGACCCGGAGCTGCGTGACGCCGCCTACGGGATGGGCCTGCGGAGCGGGCAGGTGCTCGGACGGGTGCTGGTGCCCGTGGCGCTGCCGCTGATCCTCCTCGGGCTCCGGCTGTCGGCCATTCAGGTGGTCGCCACCACCACGATCGCGGCCTACACCGGATTGGGCGGGCTGGGGCGATTCGTCATCGATGGCTTCTCGACTCAGGATTACGCCAGTGTCGTCGGCGGTTCAGTACTGATTGTGTTGTTCGCGCTCGTCGTGCAGGTGCTGTTCACCCTCGCTCGGAGGGTGACGGTCTCCCCAGGGGTGAGCCAGCGGGTCAAGGTCCGCTAATCTCTCCAATACCTGCCGCTAAGGAAGGAAATAACGATGAAACGCATGTTCGGCACCGCGGCGGTGCTGCTGACGGCATCGCTCGCGTTGGCCGCTTGTGGGGGTGGCGGCAGTGGAGGCAACCCGCTCGACACCACGAGCGCCGCGCCCAGCGGCTCGGCCTCCGCGAGTGGCGGCAAGGTCATCATCGGCTCCGCCAACTTCGATGAGAACACCCTGCTGGCCTCGATCTACGCCCAGGCGCTCCAGGCCAAGGGCGTGCAGGTGGAGGAGAAGCCCAACATCGGCACCCGCGAGGTCATCTACGACCAGGTCAAGAGCGGTGGGCTGACCGTCGTACCCGAGTACAACGGCAACTTGCTGGCCTTCGTCGACAAGGAGACCAAGGCGAAGACCACCGACGAGGTCAACGCCGGACTCAAGGAGAAGCTGCCGCCCGAGCTCGAGGTCCTCGACTCCTCTCCCGCCGAGGACAAGGACACCCTGACGATCAGCAAGGACACGCAGGCCAAGCAGTCGCTCAACAGCATGGACGACCTGGCCAAGGTGTCCAAGACCATGGTCATCGGAGCTCCGGCCGAGTTCAAGAAGCGCTGGGAGGCGGAGCTGAAGTCGGTCTACGGGATCGAGTTCAAGGACTGGAAGGCCACCGGCGCGACGACCGCCGACGCCATCAAGGACGGCACGGTCCAGGTCGGCAACGTGTTCAGCACCGACCCGAAGATCGCCGCCAACAACCTCGTCTCGCTCCAGGACACGAAGAACCTCTTCGCCGCCCAGAACGTGACGCCGCTGGTCAACAAGGCGGCGGTGAACGACACGGTCAAGACCACGCTCAACGCGATCTCGGCCAAGCTCACCACGCAGTCGCTGCTCGACATGATGCAGAAGATCGCCGTCAACAAGGACGAGCCCGCCACGGTGGCCAAGGAATGGCTGACCTCCAACGGTCTCGGCTGATCCGCCCGGCGAGGGTCCCCGCACTCCGGGGGCTCTCGTCGTGAGTGAGTTCACCGAGGCGATGGCGCAGCTCGCGGCGGGCGTGGCGGTGGTCACCGTGCGCGACGGCCGCGACGACCTGGGCACCACGGTCTCGGCGCTGATGTCGGTCTCGCTGGAGCCGCCGCTGATCCTGGTGAGCCTGGGCAGCGGCGGCTACCTCTGCGAGGTGCTGCTGCGCCAGGACCGCTGGGCGGCCTCGCTCCTGTCGGCCGGGCAGGCCGCGATCGCCAGCCGCTTCGCCGCCGCCGGGCGGCCCAGCGCCCGTCACCTGGTGGCGGGCACCGCGCACCACCGCGGCAGCCACTCGGACGCGCTCGTCGTCGAGGGCGGCGTCGCGGCCCTGGAGGCGGAGACCACCCAGGTGGTCCCCGCCGGGGATCACACGCTGTTCGTCGCGCGCGTGCTCGCGGTGCCGTACGTCACGCCCTCGCTCCAGCCGCTGGTACGGCTCCGCGCCCGCTACCGCCCGATGGGCGGCTCCTGACAGCAAAACGGCAACGCGTACGGCGGTCTCAGCGGATCGCGTACCAGCTCGGGAGGGTCAGCGGCCCGGCGGCCGGGAGGCCCAGCTCGGCGGAGAGCCGGGCGAGCGGCCCCCAGGCCTCCAGGCGGACGCGGGCCAGCGCGGCGGCCTTGTCCTCGCTCGACTCCGGCCCCAGCAGCCGCTCCAGCGGGTTGAGCCGCGGATAGACCCGCACGGGCGCCTCCGCGCCCAGGCCCGCGCGCTTCCTGGCCATGCCGAGCGCGTCCTCGAGGCCGCCCAGCTCGTCGACCAGGCCGCAGGCTTGGGCGTCGGAGCCGGTCCAGACACGGCCGCGGGCCAGCTCGTGGGCGCGGTCCCGGGTCAGGCCGCGACCCTCGGCGACCTTGCCCACGAAGTCATCGTAGATCCGGTCGAGCCAGGCGTTGACCCGCTCCCACTGCTCGGGGGAGAAGGCGCGCGTCGCGGAGAACATGCCCGCGTTGGCGCCCCCGGCCACCAGCTCGGAGTTGACGCCGACCTTCTCCAGCAGCTCCCGCATCACCGGCTTGCCGGCGAACACGCCGATGGAGCCGGTCAGCGTGCCGGGCTGGGCGACGATCACGTCGGCGGCCATCGAGACGAAGTAACCGCCGGAGGCGGCCACGTCGCCCATCGACACGATCACCGGCTTGACCTTGCGGGCCAGCACGACCTCACGCCAGACCGTGTCCGAGGCGACGTACGAGCCGCCTGGGCTGTCCACCCGGAACACGATCGCCTTGACGTGCTCGTCGCGCCGGGCGGCCCGCAGCGCGGCGCTCACCGTGTCGGAGCCCATCGCGCCGCCGCCGCCGAGCGGGCTGCGCCCGCTGCGGCCGGACCTGATCTGCCCGTTGCCGTGGACGAGCGCGATGCCGTCGGCCGTCGGGTGCGGCAGCTTGCGTACGGCCGCGGCCTTGGCGTAGCGGGAGACGTACTGCAGGTGCGGTTCACCACCCGCGGCCCGCTTGACCTCGTCGTACACCTCGTCGCGGTAGGCCAGCCCGTCGACCAGGCCGGCCTCCAGCGCCTCGGCGCCGATGAAGGGCCCCTGGTCGATCAGCTCGCGCACCTTGGCCGGGTCGAGCCGGCGGCCCTCGGCGATGCCCGCGCCGACCTGCTCGATGACCGACTCGACGATGCGGGTCATCGACTCGCGGTGCGGCTCGGTCATGTGGTCCTGGGTGAACATGTTGGCCGCGGTCTTGTACTCGTGCCGCTGGCCGACCTCGTAGTCGACACCCAGCTTGGCCAGCGTGCCCTTGACGAACCGCTGCTCCAGCGCCACGCCCGTCAGCCCCACGTCGCCGCTCGGCTGCAGGTAGATCCGCTCGAACGCGGTGGCCAGGTAGTAGGGCACGGTGGCGTTGCCGAACTCGCCGAACGTCTCGGCGAAGGCGACCGTCAGCTTGCCCGAGTCCCGGAACTGGGTCACCGCCTGGCGCAGCTCCTGCACCATCGCCAGACCGAGCGGGTTGCCGCCCATCTTCACGATCAGTGCCTTGACCCGGGAGTCCTGCCTGGCCCGCTTGAGGCCCGAGAGCACATCGGGCAGCCGCGTCTTGCGCATGGACAGCACAGCGGAGAGCGGGTCCGCCGGTGGCCCTTCGGTGAGCCCTTCGGTCAGATCGAGCTCGAGTACCAGCGGGGCGGTGCGCCGCTGGCGAAACCTGTCAACGGTATCCAAGATCGCCTTGCCTGCGTCCATAAAAGCCACCCTAAGCGGCAGGAGTCGGTCATGGGTTGACCAAACTCCCGCCGAGAGCTGGACGGCAGGCCAGGCGGGGGGTTAGACGGCCGACTGGCTCGGCAGGATCGCCCTGGCGAGGTTGATCCGTTTCGCCGTCTCGACGACCCGCGCCGCCGCGGAGGCCGCCATGATGTCCCATACCGTGGCGAGCGCGACCATGCCGGTCAGCAGCGGTCGTAGCTTCACTGGTTCCTCCGTGGTGGGGAAAGGCATATTGCCTGCGCAGTCCCCACCCACGAGAAGGGTGATGTCGCTGTCTCCCAAGTGACGCATCTACGCCAGCGAAACCTTTGCCGCTACTTCGGCAGGACGCTCTTCGCCGCCTTCTTCAGTGCCGCGCTCGTGGACTTTACGGTGAGTCGCACCTTTTCGGCGGACTTCAAGGTTGTTGTCCCATTGGTTCCGTGGGCCCAATTCAGCCAGCCCGTCAGCAGGGCGGCGTCCAGCTTCGCGCGGTTGGTCTTGTCGGCCTTCAGCACCCGGTACGCGGTGCCCAAGGTCGATGCCTTGGTCAGCTCGGGGAAGACCGTACTGGCCTTCTGCACCAGGCTCAGGTAGCAGGTGAGCGTGGCGTCGGGCAGCTTGCCGGTGCTCCGGTGCAGCTCCACGGCCCATTTCTTGGCCGTCAGGCGGGTGCCGGCCGTACCGCGCGTACACACCGTGGCGGGGGCCTTGGGGGTGACCGTCACCGTCACGGTCACGGTGAGGGTCGGCAGCGGGACCGGCGTCGGGCTCGACTCCGACGGCACGGGCGACGGCGTGGGGCCGCTGCTGTCCGACGGGTCGGGCTCGGGGTCGGGGTCGGACGGGTCGGGGTCCTCGGGGGCGGGTGCCGGGGTCTGGGTGATGGGCGGCTGCGGCGCGCTGCCGGTCAGCGCGGCGAGCACGTCCAGGCGTGGCGTGGTGACCTGGGTGTTGTTGGCCTCATAGACGTACGGGCGGCCGGCCGCCTTGAGCTTGTCGATCAGCTCGGTCATCGGGGTCTGCGGGGACTGCGCCTTCAGCAGCGCCAGCGCGCCCGCCACGTGCGGAGTCGCCATCGAGGTGCCGCTGTAGACGGCCGTCTGGTCGTCGGGCACCGACGAGTCGATCTCCACGCCCGGCGCGAACAGGTCCACCCCGGCGCCCCGGTTGGAGAAGTCGGCGATCGCGTCGCTGTCGTCGTTCGCGCCCACGGCCACCGCGGAGGTGATGCAGGCGGGGAACGAGGTCCCCTCGAAGTACTCGTTACCGGCGGCGACCACGGTCGCGATGCCCTTGGCCAGCAGGGCGTCGATCTTCGGCTTGAAGATCGCGCCTTCCTCGCTGTCGTCGCAGGAGCCCTCGGACGGCTGGCCGCCCAGGCTCAGGTTCACCGCGGCGATGGGCTGCGTCGAGGCGGCCACGTAGTCCAGGGCCAGCCGCAGCGACGACTCGTACGCCAGCAGGCACGACGCCTCGCCACAGACCGACTCGTCGTTGACCCGGCTGAACACCTGCACCGCGACGATCCCCGCGCCCGGCGCGACGCCGCCGTTGCCCGCCGCGATGCCCGCGACGTGGGAGCCGTGCTCGCACAGGTTCTCGCCGTTGGCCAGGCACTTGGCCGTCATGGCGTCGGCCGCGCCCTTGCCGGTCTGCGTGGTCTGGCCGTTCGGGCACAGCGACTCCACGCCCGCCTCCACCGCGGAGAAGCACGCCTCGTCCACGATCCGGCCGCCGAAGTTCGGGTGGTTCTCGTCGATGCCGGTGTCGAGCACGGCCACCGCCTGGCCGGTGCCGACGAAGCCCTGGGCGTGCGCCTGGTCGGCGCCGATCTGGGTGAGGTTGTTCGCCGCCGTCGGGGGATAGGCGCGATCGCGGTGGATCGAGGTGACGCGCGAGTCCGCGGCGAGCGCGGCGAGTTCCTCGGCGGTGCCCTGAACCACGATGAACGGCTGGCTCTCCGGCCGCAGCACGACGTCCACGCTGTCGGCCGCCGCCTGCTTGGCCACGGGCGCGTTCTGCGCCGGGTCGGTCAGCTCGACGATGGCGCGCACGGTGCCGCCGCTGAGCGCCAGGCCGTCTTCGAGCTTCTCCTGGGTCGCGCTCGGCGTGGGTGTCGGGGTAGACGTCGGGTCGTCGGCGAAGGCCGGAGCGGCCGGCACTAAGGCCAGCAGGATCGCGCACACGATCAAGGAGCGAAGTCGCACGATCTCGGAGTTTAGGGGGATTTATCCGGCTCGCACAGGGGTGGAAAGCCCTTCTCAGCGAACTCTCACTCACTTCCCAGCGCGTCGTGACGCAGCCACACGGCGCCCAGCGGCGGAACCCGCAGCGTGGCGGAGTGCGGCAGGCCGTGCCAGGGCTCCTCGACGGCCTGGACCTCGCCCATATTGCCGACCCCGCTGCCCCAGTAGTCGTAGGCGTCGGTGTTGACGATCTCCGTCCACTGGCCGCCGTAGGGAAGGCCGAGCCGGTAGTTCTCGTACGGCGCGCCGCTGAAGTTGGCCACGCACGCCACCGCCGACCCATCGGCCGCGTAACGGACGAACGAGAAGGTGTTACCCCGCGCGTCGTCGGCGTCGATCCAGCGGAAGCCCTCGGGCGCCGCGTCCTGCTCCCACAGGGCCGGGGTCTCGCGGTAGAGCCGGTTGAGGTCGCGCACCAGCCGTTGTACGCCCGCGTGCCCGTCGAACTCCAGCACCCACCAGTCGAGCCCGCGCTCCTCCGACCACTCCGAGCCCTGGCCGAACTCGCCGCCCATGAACAGCAACTGCTTGCCCGGATGCGCCCACATGAACGCGAGCAGGGCCCTGAGCTGGGCGAACCGCTGCCATTCGTCGCCCGGCATCTTGCCCAGCAGCGAGCCCTTGCCGTGCACGACCTCGTCATGGGACAGCGGCAGCACGAAGTTCTCGGAGTAGGCGTACATGAGCGAAAAAGTCATCTGATGGTGGTGGTACTGCCGAAATATCGGCTCATGGCGTAGATAGCTGAGCGTGTCGTGCATCCAGCCCATGTTCCACTTGAAGCCGAACCCGAGCCCGCCCAGGTGCACGGGCCGCGACACGCCCGGCCACGCCGTCGACTCCTCCGCCACGGTCGTGATGCCCGGAGACTCCCGGTAGCAGACGGCGTTCATCTCCTTGAGGAACTCCACCGCGTCGAGGTTCTCCCGGCCGCCGTAGATGTTCGGCGTCCACTCACCCTCGCGCCGCGAGTAGTCGAGATAGAGCATCGAGGCGACCGCGTCGACCCGCAGCCCGTCGATGTGGAACTCCTTCATCCAGTAGAGCGCGTTGGCGACCAGGAAGTTACGCACCTCCCGGCGGCCGAAGTCGAAGACGTAGGTCCCCCAGTCGGGGTGCTCGCCACGGGCGGGGTCGGCGTGCTCGTACAGCGGCGTGCCGTCGAAGCGCGCCAGCGCCCAGTCGTCCATCGGGAAGTGCGCGGGCACCCAGTCGAGCAGCACCCCGATCCCGGCCTGGTGCATCCGGTCCACCACGTGGCGGAACTCGTCGGGCGTCCCGAACCGGGCCGTCGGCGCGTAGTAGGAGGTCACCTGGTAGCCCCACGACCCGCCGAACGGGTGCTCGGCCACCGGCAGCAGCTCCACATGCGTGAAGCCCATGTCCTGGACGTAGTCGACGAGCTGCTCGGCCAGCTCCAGATAGGACAGACCGGGCCGCCACGACCCCAGGTGCACCTCGTAGACGCTCGCCGGACCCCGCTGCGCGTTCTTCTCGGCGCGCTCGGTCATCCAGGAGTCGTCTTCCCAGGTGTAGGCGGACTGCTCGACCACGGAGGCGGTCTGCGGCGGCACCTCGGTCCGCCGGGCCATCGGGTCGGCCTTGTCCCGCCACACGCCGTCGGCGCCGAGGATGTGGAACTTGTACCGCTCGCCCCGCCCCAGCTCGGGGATGAACAGCTCCCACACGCCGGAACGGCCCAGCGAGCGCATCGGGTAGGCGGTGCCGTCCCAGTGGTTGAAGTCGCCGACGACCCGGACGCCGCGCGCGTTCGGCGCCCAGACGGCGAACGCGGTGCCGTCGACGTCCTCGTGCCGCATCACGCGCGCCCCGAGCACCTCCCACAGCCGCTCGTGGCGTCCCTCGCCGATGAGGTGCAGGTCCACCTCGCCCAGCGTGGGCCAGTGGCGGTAGGGGTCACGGGCCTGGTACGGCTCGGCGCCGGCGTACTGGACGCTGAAGGAGTAGGAGGGCACCTTGTCGAGCCCCTTGACCGTGACCTCGAAGACCCCGTGGGCCGTGTGCTTGAGATCGTGGGCCGTCCCGTCGTCCAGGACCACGCGCACCCGCTCGGCCAGCGGACGCAGCGTACGGAAGGTGACACCGCCCTCGACGGGATGTGCTCCCAGCACGGAATGCGGATCGTGGTGTGCTCCGCCCGCGAGTCGGTCGAGCTCTGTCCTCATCGGCATGCTCCCACCCTGCCCTACGTCAGACCTACAACCCAGGCACTGCCCGCATTCACGCAGACAATCACCGAAAGTGCGAAATCTTGGGTTTATCGCGAGCCAGCGACGGGAGTAAATGCCCGCTTTGCGATGGGTTCAGGATGATCTGCGGGGGCGGCGCCTCCGCGACCGGCGCCGACGTCAGGAGCGGCCGGTCTCGGTGGTCTGCCGCTGGTCAAGCGCCGTCCGGATCGAGGTCGCGATCCGGCCGACATCGCCGCGTTCCGCCTCGGGCAGCGGGGCGCCCACCGACGCCCTGAGCGCGCCGGCCGTGTCCAGCAGCTCGGCCGCCTCTTCGTGATGGCCGCCGAGCGCGCGGGCGCCCGCCAGGCCCTCCAGGGCGAGCGCGATCGCGCGCGGATCGCCCACCCGCCGCGCCACCGCCAGCCCCTCTCGCTGCCACTCCAGCGCGGCCACCGCGTCCCCACGCTGCTCGGCGACGAACCCCAGCTCGGCCAGGATCAGCGCCGCCCCCGGCTCGCCGGCCACCGCACGCACCCAGCGCAACCAGCGGCGCAGCAGCCGTTCCGCCTCATCGAGCCGCCCCTGCCGCCGGGCGACCAAGGCCAGCCCGACCTCGGCGAACTCCTCCAGCGGCACATCCGATCGGGCGACCGCCAGCCGCCGGGCCCGCTCGTGCAGCTCCCGGGCCTCGTCGAGGTCCCCGGTCAGCAGCGCCACCCGGCCCAGCCTGGACAGCGCGCCGGACACCTCGCTCTGCAGCCCGAGCTCCTCGGCGCCACGCAGCCCATCGCGCCGCAGGTCGGCGGCCTGCGCGTAGTCGCCGGTGATCTCGGCCAGCGTCCCGAGGTTCTCGGCCGCCCGCATCTCGCCCCACCGGTCGCCCACCTCGCGGAACAGCTCCAGGCCCCGCTCCCCGTCCTGCCGCAGCGCCGCCAGATCGCCGCGCAGCAGCGCCCGCCTGGCCCGCAGGCTCAGCGCCGCCGCCGTGCCCCACCGGTCGTCCAAGGCGAGGAAGGACTCCAACGCGCTGTCCAGCAACGCGTCGGTGACCACCGGGTCGTCATAGCCGTACAGCGTGAAGGCCAAGAACCACTGCGCCCTGGCCCGGCGCCCCGGATCCGCGATCCCGGCCGCCAGCCGCTCCACGCCGGGGGCCCGCCCCTGCCCGGACAGCATCCGCAGCCCGGCCAGCCAGACCCGGGCCTGCGCGTCGTCGGCGACGGCCAGCACCGCCTCCAGGGTCCGCTGCCCCTCGCCGAGCCTGCCGCGCAGCACCCAGTACCAGGCCAGCGCGTTCACCAGCCGGACCGCCTCGTCCGTGGCGCCAAGCCGGAGTGAGGTCTCGATCGCGGCGCGGAGGTTGGCCGCGTCGGCGTCGAGGAGCGCGAGCCAATGCCGCTGCTCAGGTCCGCGCAGGCCGGGCTCGGCCCGTTCGGCGAGGTCGGCGTGGTGGCGGGCGTGCCGCAGCCGGACCGTCTCCGTCTCATCCGCTTCGGACAGCCGTTCGAGGCTGTACGCGGCCACCGATTCCAGCAGCCGGTACCGGCCGCCGGGAGTCCGTACCACCAGCGACCTGTCCACCAGCCTGGCCAGCAGGTCGAGCACGTCCAGGCCCGGTTCGGCGCAGATCGCCTCGGCGGCTTCGAGCGTGCAGCCGTCGGCGTGCACGGCCAGGCGCCGCAGCACGACCCGCTCGGCGCCGGTCAGCAGCTCCCAGCTCCAGTCGATCATCGCCCGCAGCGTCCGCTGCCGGGCGGGAGCGCCCCGATGTCCAGTGGCGAGCACCCGGAACCGGTCGTCGAGCCGGGCGGCCAGCCCGCGTGGAGTGAGCGCCCGCAGCCGGGTGGCGGCCAGCTCCAGCGCCAGCGGGATCCCGTCGAGCCGCGCGCAGATCTCGGCCACGCCGTCGTCGCCCGGCCCGATACCGGCCCGGGCGGCGAGCAGGCGCGCGGCGGCCTCCGGCCCGAGTGGCGGCACGCTCCACAGGACCTCGCCGGGGACGCGCAGCGACTCCTGGCTGGTCGCCAGCACGCGCAGCTCGGGCGCGGCCCGCAGCAGCCGCTCGGCCAGCTCGGCGACCTGTCCGACCACGTGCTCGCAGTTGTCGAGGACGAGCAGCGTCGCGCTGGTACGCAGCGCGGCGGCGAGCCGGTCGACCACGGACCCGGGCAGATCATCCCTGACCCCCAGCACCGTCGCCACCACCTCGGCCACCACGCCCTCAGCGGACGATGTGGCCGAGGCCAGCTCGACCAGCCACACCCCACCGGGGAACGGCCGACCGGGCTCGGCCGCCGCCTCCAGGGCGAGCCGGGTCTTACCGACCCCGCCCGGCCCGGTCAGCGTGACGAGCCGCCCGGCCCCCAGCAGCGACCGCACCTCGGCCACCTCCGCGTCCCGGCCGATCAGCTCGGTCAGCGGCGCGGGCAGATTCGTCCCCGGCGGCCCGGTGGGCGCTCCGGGCCCGCCGTCGTCCTGCGGCCCTCCAAGAGGCGCGGGAGAGCCGGAGCGGGGTGGTGGTGCGGGCGTGTGGGGGTGTGGCGGGTCCACAGGTGGTGTGGGCGCATGGGGGTGCGGGGGGCCCACAGGCGATGCGGGCGCATGGGGGTGCGGTGGGTCCACAGGCGGTGTGGGCGGATGGGAGTGAGTGGGGTTCACGGGCGGCGCGGGTGGGTCGAGGGTTGGGTCCTGGCGGAGGATCGCCGCGTGCAGCGCCGTCAGTTCGGGTGCCGGGTCGATGCCCAGCTCTTCAGCCAGCAGCTCGCGCAGTTGCCCATAACCGGCCAGGGCCTCGCTCTGCCGCCCCGCCCGGTACAGCGCCCGCAGGTGCGCGGCCCGCAGCCGCTCCCGCAGCGGGTGCGCGGCCACCAGCTCGGCCAGCTCGGCTGCCAGTGAACCGTGGTCGCCCAGCTCCAGCCGCGTCTCGGCCAGTTCCTCCAGCGCGACGAGGCGCTGCTCCTCCAGCCGGGCCGCGGCCGCCCTGGCGAAGTCGCCGAACTCGGCATACGGAGCCCCCCGCCACAGGCCGAGCGCCTCGGTCAGCAGCGCCTGCCGTACCCGTGCGTCGTCGCTCCGCCCGGCGCGGGCGAGCAGGGACTGGAACAGGCCCGCGTCCACCGCCTCAGCGTCCACCGCGAGCAGGTACCCCGGCGGCCGGAAGGGCACCAGTGAGCGGTCGCCGAGCGCCCGGCGCAGTTGGGAGACCTTGACCCGGAGCGCGGCCGGCGCGTCGGCGGGTGGGCGGTCGCCCCACAGGTCCTCGATGAGCCGGTCAGTCGAGACCGGCCGCCCCCGGTGCGCCAGCAGGTCGGCGAGCAACGCGCGGACCTTGGCCTCGGGCACCTGGATCGGCTGCCCGTCCGGCGTCCACACCGAGAGGGGGCCCAGCACCCCGAATCTCATCAGCCCCCCATAACAAACTCCGAACCCGACCATAACCCCCGGCCAGCAATGTGGAAGCCGTCAACGAAAGGACTGGTCAGCATGCGTATCTCTATCCTCGGCCTGGGCCTCATGGGCCAGGCCCTGGCCCGGACCCTCGTCGGGGCCGGTCATAGCGTCACCGTCTGGAACCGTACGGAAGGCAAGGCAGACGGCCTGGGCGCCACCGCCGTGGCGACCGCGGCGGAGGCGGTCGCGGCCAGCCCGCTGGTGATCGTCTGCGTGCTCGACTACGCGGCCGTGCGGGAGCTCCTCGGCGTAGTACAGCTGGACGACCGGGTTCTGCTGAACCTCACCAACGGCAGGCCCGCGGAGGCCCGCGACATGGCGGACTGGGTGGCCGCGCGCGGCGGCGACTACCTGGACGGTGGCATCATGGCCGTCCCCCAGATGATCGGCACGCCCGGCGCGCTGATCCTCTACAGCGGCTCGCCGGCCGCCTTCGAGCGCTACGAGGAGGCGTTGAGCGCGCTGGCCGGGTCCCGCTACCTGGGGACGGACGCGGGGCTCGCGCCGCTGTACGACCTGGCCATGCTCACCGGCATGTACGGCCAGTTCGCCGGATTCCTGGAGGCGGCGGCGCTGATCGCCTCGGAGAAGCGGCCGGTGGCGGAGTTCACCACGGAGCTGCTGCTGCCGTGGATGAACGCGATGGCCGGTCGGACGCCCGAGTTGGCGGCGGCCATCGAGGCGGGCGACTACGCGACCGACGTCTCCAACCTGGAGGTCAACCGGGTGGGCATGGTCAACCTGGTCCGTGCCTTCGAGGAGCAGGGCGTGAAGCCGGACCTGCTGCTGCCCATGGGGGACGTCCTCGACCGGCGGGTGGCGGCCGGCCACGGCGCCGAGGGCCTGGCGAGCCTGATCGAAGAGCTGCGGTGACGGCTTGAAGCGGTGACGGCTTAAAGCGATGACGGCTTAAAGCTGTGGCGGCTTGAAGCCGTGGCGGCTTGAAGAGGTCAGCGGCGGAAGGCGGCCAGCGGGATGCGGATCCATGAGGGGCGGTTGCGTGCCTCGTAGACCACCTCGTACACCGCCTTCGACAGCTCGAACGCGCGCAACAGCGCCGCGTCCGCCGGGGTGATCACCCCGCCGCCCTCGGTGTAGCCCGCCAGGAAGGCGGTCCTGTTGCGGTCGGCCCACTCGGCGGCCCGCTCCTCCAGGGACTCGGGCTGCGAGTGGTCGGCCAGCAGGTGCCGGGCCGCGTAGTCGAACGAGCGGAGCATCCCGGCCACGTCGCGCAGCGGGGACGACAGGGCCCGGCGTTCGGCCAGGGGCTGGCCCGGCTCGCCCTCGAAGTCGAGCACCACCCAGCCGGTCGCGGTGCGCATCACCTGGCCCAGGTGGTAGTCGCCGTGCACCCGTTGCACGGGCACCTCGACGGTCAGGTCCTCCACCGCGTGGTAGGCGGCCTCCAGCGCGTCGACGTGCTCGCGCAGCTCCGGCACCTCGCCCACGGCCCGGCCCAGCCGCCGCCGGAAGCCCTCGGCCATCCGCTTGACCTCGTGCGTCTCGATCAGGTCGGTGGGGAAGGCGGTGGCCAGCTCGTGATGGACGTGGGCGGTGGCCACGCCGAGCCGGTGCGCCTCGGCGGCGAAGTCGCCCCCGACCTCGCCGGCCGAGAACTCGGACATCGAGCCGTACAGGTCCCGCACACTGGCCAGGGCCAGGTCCCAGCCGTCGTTGGCGGTGGACAGGTATTCCTGCATGATGGCCAGCGTCGTGGCGGTGCCGTCGAGGTCGGTCTCGATCCAGCCGTACGGCTTGGCGATGTGCGCGGACTCGAGGGCGTCCAGGGCCGTGACGATCTCCAGCTCCGGGTTCACACCGGGGATCAGGCGGCGGAAGAACTTGCAGATGTAGGCGTCCCCGTACACCAGGGAGGTGTTGGACTGCTCGGCGCCGAGCACCAGGCTGCGCGGTGAGGTGTCGATGGTGACGCCGGGCAGGTGGCGGAAGCGGACGGTGTCCCAGCCGCAGCCCTCGGCCATGCACTCCAGGACCCAGTGAGTCAGCGCTTGGTCGTGGACGGCGTCGTAGACGTACCACTCGGGATGGTCGGGGCCGTTTTCGAAGGCGTAGGGGCCGTGGGTGCCGATCAGCGCGTGTTTCAGCCGGTCGGGCAGCTCGGTCCGCATGCCGAGCAGGATCTGGTAGCGATCTCTCGACGCGCCCTGCCAGACGGACACGATCAGGTGGCGGAGGCCGGGGTCGTCGGCGTCGATCACGACGTCCGACTCGATCGACAGGGAGTCGATCGCGCGCCCCTTGCCGCCGAACCATCGTTGGCGACTGATCCATGCGGCAAGGAGCCCGTCAAGCACGTCTTACTCCTCCTGGGTGATGGCCGGTGGGAGTGTGAACCAATAGAACCCATGCCCGGGAAGCGTCAAAAGATACGGAAGTTCGCCAATTGCCGGGAATGGAACTCCACCCATCGTCTCAACGGGCGAGACGCCGACGAATCTGCGCAGGTCAAGCTCGACCGGCTGGGGGAAGCGCGAGAGGTTGTTGACGCACAACATCCGGTCGTCGCCCAGCTCACGGACGAACGCCAGCACGCTCGGGTTGGAGGAGTTGAGCTCGGTGAACTCACCCAGGCCGAACACCGGGTGCCGCTTGCGGATCTCGATCATGCGCTTGGTCCAGTGGAGCAGCGAGCCGCCGTTCTTCTGGTGCGCCTCGACGTTGAGCCCCTGGTAGCCGTAGATCGGGTCCATGATGACCGGCAGGTAGAGCCGCCCCGGGTCGCAGTCGGAGAACCCGGCGTTGCGGTCGGGGTCCCACTGCATGGGCGTGCGTACGCCGTCGCGGTCGCCGAGCCAGATGTTGTCGCCCATGCCGATCTCGTCGCCGTAGTAGAGCACCGGCGAGCCGGGCAGCGACAGGAGCAGCGCGGTGAACAGCTCGATCTGGTTGCGGTCGTTCTCCAGCAGGGGCGCCAGGCGCCGCCGGATGCCGACGTTGGCCCGCATGCGCGGGTCCTTGGCGTACTCGGTGTACATGTAGTCGCGTTCCTCGTCCGTGACCATCTCGAGCGTCAGCTCATCGTGGTTGCGGAGGAAGATCCCCCACTGGCAATGTTCCGGAATCTTCGGTGTTTGGGCCAAGATTTCGGAAATGGGGTAGCGCGACTCCCTGCGTACGGCCATGAAGATGCGCGGCATCAGCGGGAAGTGGAACGCCATGTGGCACTCGTCGCCCCCGCCCACCGGGTCGCCGAAGTACTCGACCACGTCGGAGGGCCACTGGTTGGCCTCGGCGAGCAGCACCCGGTCGTTGTAGAGCCGGTCGACCTCCTTGCGGATCCGCTTGAGGTAGTCGTGCGTGCGCGGCAGGTTCTCGCAGTTGGTGCCCTCCTCCTCGAAGAGGTACGGCACGGCGTCGAGGCGGAACCCGTCGATACCCAGGTCGAGCCAGAAGCGCAGCACCTCCAGCATCGCGTCCTGCACGGCCGGGTTCTCGTAGTTGAGGTCCGGCTGGTGGTGGAAGAAGCGATGCCAGTAGTACTGGCCGCGGACCTGGTCATAGGTCCAGTTGGACGTCTCGGTGTCGATGAAGATGATCCGGGCGTCGGGATAGCTGCTGTCGTTGTCCGACCAGACGTAGAAGTCGCCGAACGGCCCCTCCGGGTCATGGCGCGCGGCCTGGAACCAGGGGTGGGCGTCGCTGGTGTGGTTCATCACCAGGTCGGCGATGACGCGCATGCCGCGTTTGTGGGCCTCGTCGACGAGCTTCACGAAGTCTCCGAGATCGCCGAACTCCGGCAGGATCTTCATGAAGTCGGCGATGTCGTAGCCGCCGTCGCGCAGCGGTGACTCGTACAGCGGCAACAGCCACAGGCAGTCCACGCCGAGCCACTGGAGATAGTCGAGCTTGCTGATCAGGCCCTTGATGTCACCGGTGCCGTCGCCGTTGGAATCGGCGAAGCCCCTGATCAGAACCTCGTAGAAGACCGCGCGCTTGTACCAGTAGGGGTCGCGCGGCTTCTCCTCGTCGAAGGGGTTGGGAATGGGTGTGGAGCTCATGAGCACTCCCTTGGGCTCATGAAGGAGGCGCTTTCACACACGTTGAAGACTCCCCGCTGAATTCTGTGTTCTACCGTGGCGCGGCTCGTACGGTGAAGATGTGGGCTGGCTGGATGTGGGGGTCGAGGCGAACGTAGTTGTTCTGCCGCCAACGGTACGACTCGCCCGACAGTTCGTCGTCGACGACGAACTCGGCATTCCAGTCGAGACCGAGGGCCGGCATGTCCAGCTCGACCGCCGCCTCGTGGGTGTGGTGTGGGTCGAGATTGACAACCGCCAGGACGACATCGCCCAGCCCGTGCCGTCGTGTGGCGGGGTCATAGGCGCCCGGCAGGCGCTTGGAGAAGCACACCATGTCCGGTTGGTCAACCCGGTGGAACCGTAGATTACGCAACTCCTGCAGCGCTGGATGTGCTCTTCGGAACAAATTCAGGTGGGTGATGAACGGCGCCAGGCTCCACCCTGCCCGCTCCGCCTCCACCCAGTCCCGCGGTTTGTACTGATATTTCTCACTATCTAGATATTCCTCACTACCCGGGCGGACAGGGACATTCTCCCCAAGCTCGTACCCGGAATAGACGCCCCAGGTGGGTGAGGCGAGCGCGGCGAGCACGGCACGGATCCGGAAAGCAGGATTTCCGCCGTGCTGCAGGTATTCGTGAAGAATATCCGGTGTGTTAACGAACACGTTGGGCCGCAGGAAGTACGACGTCTGCCTGGACAGCTCGGCGAGGTAGGTCTCCACGTCGTGCTTGGAGTTCTTCCACGTGAAGTACGTGTAGGACTGGTGGAAGCCCACCTTGGCCAGGGTCTGCAGCATCGCCGGCCGGGTGAACGCCTCGGCCAGGAAGATCACGTCCGGGTCCGTCGCGTGGATGTCGGCCAGCAGCCGCTCCCAGAACCCCACCGGCTTGGTGTGCGGGTTGTCCACCCGGAAGATCCGTACGCCGTGGTCCATCCAGTGCCGCAGGACCCGCCTCACCTCGGTGTAGATGCCCTCGGGATCCTTGTCGAAGTTGACCGGGTAGATGTCCTGGTACTTCTTCGGCGGGTTCTCGGCGTAGGCGATCGTGCCGTCGGCCCTGATCGTGAACCACTCCGGGTGCTCCTTGACCCACGGATGGTCGGGCGAGCACTGCAGCGCGAAGTCGAGCGCGACCTCCATGCCCAGCTCGCGGGTCCGGCTGACGAACTCGGCGAAGTCCTCGATCGTCCCCAGATCGGAGTGGATCGTGTCGTGGCCGCCGTCGTCGGAGCCGATCGCCCAGGGCGATCCCGGCTCGTCGGGCTCGGGGCTCAGGGTGTTGTTGCGCCCCTTGCGGAACGTGAGGCCGATGGGATGGATCGGCGGCAGGTAGACGACGTCGAAGCCCATCTTGGCGATCGCGGGCAGACGCTTGGCCGCGGTCTGGAAATTTCCGGACTTGGAGACGCCGGACTCGTTGACGACCGCGCCCTCTGACCTGGGGAAGAACTCGTACCAGGAGCCGTACAGGGCCCGGCGCCGGTCCACCCTGATCGTCCGCGGCCGGGCCCTGGTCACCAGGGCGCGCAGCGGGTGCGCGTCCAGCAGCGCCGCCGTCTCCGGCAACTGCGCGATGGACAGCCGGGCCCGGGGGTCGAGCTGCTCGTCGCGGAGCGTGGCGGCGACGGCCAGCAGCGCGGCGCGATGGCCGCACGTGCTGTCGCCGTTGACCTTGGTGGATGGCTTGGTGTCGGTGGCCCGGCCGGTTCTGGTGTGGGCCGCGGGATGCCCGTTCCCGTTGCCGGGGGTGGGACAGTCCGCCTGCCGTACGGCCTTGGCGGCGCGCTCGAACAGCCGCGCGCCCTCCTCGCACATGAGGTCGCTGTCCATGCCCCGCGGGATCTTGATCTCCGCGTCGTGCAGCCAGGTAGCGATGGGGTCGCTCCACGCCTCCACCCTGAACAGCCAGTCACCCTCGGCCGGCAGGCACACGTCGAGTCCCCACCTGTCGGTGCCCGGCGCGAGCTCGCGCATCGGTCTCAGGCGGCCTCGCTGTCCATCGGGCGTGGTGAGCACAACGCCCGCGGCCACGGCGTCGTGGCCCTCTCTGAACACGGTCGCCGAGACCTGAAAGGTCTCGCCGGCGACCGCCTTGGCGGGCCACTGCCCGCAGTCGACGACGGGGGAGATGTCCGTGATGGGAATTCGTCCGATCATCGCATTTCAAGGTTGCGACGGCACGCTCGGTACCGCCGGAGGCTTCCGTGGTAGGAACGATCCTTGCATGTAAATTGTGGGCAGCAGTGGAGGACCTCCCGAGTGTCCCCAGGAGAACCAACATTGGTGGAAGTTGCCCCAATATTTCCTCTTCATGCTTCTTCTCGGAAGGGGTTTGAACGGCCTTGCCGAAGGTGAGGGACTGAGAGGTCCCTCCTAGCCCATAGGGTTCGAAAACGTGAGAGCAATCCGCCGGTTCACCGTCCGCACTGTCCTGCCCGCGGAGTTGGCCGCCCTCGGCGAGCTCGTGCACAACTTGCGCTGGTCATGGCACCCGGAGACGACCGACCTCTTCGCCGAGGTCGACCCCCGTCTCTGGGAGCAGGTAGGGCACGACCCCGTCGCCCTCCTGGGCGCCGTCGACCACGCCAGGCTGGCCGAGCTGGCCGCCGACCGCCGATTCCTGCGCCGTCTCGCCGATGCCGCCGACGACCTGCGCGAATACATCACCGCGCCGCGTTGGTATCAGACGCTGCCCGACGCCGCGCGCGCCATCGCCTACTTCTCCCCCGAGTACGGCATCGCCGCCGCACTCCCTCAATACTCCGGCGGCCTGGGCATCCTGGCCGGCGACCACCTCAAGACCGCCAGCGACCTCGGCGTGCCGATCCTCGCGGTCGGCCTGCTGTACCGCCACGGCTACTTCACCCAGTCCCTCTCGCCGGAGGGCTGGCAGCTGGAGCACTACCCGTCACTCGACGCGGGCGGCCTGCCGCTGACCCTCCTGAAGGAGGAGGACGGCACGCCCGTCAAGATCCGCATCTCCCTGCCCGGTGAGCGGGTCCTGCACGCGCAGATCTGGGTGGCGCAGGTAGGCAGGGTGCCGCTGCTGCTCCTCGACTCCGACGTGGCCGACAACGACGCCGCGGCCCGCGACGTCACCGACCGCCTCTACGGCGGCGGCACCGACCACCGGCTGCTGCAGGAGCTGCTCCTGGGCGTCGGCGGTGTGCGGGCGATCCGCGCCTACTGCCGCATCACCGGCCACGCCGAGCCCGAGGTGTTCCACACCAACGAGGGCCATGCCGGCTTCCTCGGCCTCGAACGCATCCGCGAGCTGACCGAGTCCCGCCTCTCCTTCGACGAGGCGCTGGAGGCCGTACGCGCGGGCACGGTCTTCACCACGCACACGCCGGTTCCGGCGGGCATCGACAGGTTCCCCGTCGACATGATCGAGCGCCAGTTCGGCGGCGACAACGCCTGGCCGACCGTGCCCGTCGAGCGCATCCTCGCGCTCGGCGCCGAGGACCAGCCCGGCCGGTTCAACATGGCGATCATGGGCATGCGGCTGGCCCAGCGCGTCAACGGCGTCTCCGTGCTGCACGGCGCGGTCAGCCGCGAGATGTTCAAGAGCCTGTGGCCAGGTTTCGACGTCGACGAGGTGCCGATCGGCTCGATCACCAACGGCGTCCACGCGCCCACCTGGGTCGGCCGCGAGCTCATGGAGCTGGCCGGCCGCGAGCTGCCCTCGCTGATCGAGCGGGCGCGCGGCTGGGAAGGCGTCCAGAAGGTCCCCGACTCGGACCTCTGGGACATCAGGGGCACGCTCCGGCGGCGGCTCGTCGAGGGGGCCAGGGTCAGGCTGCGCAAGGCGTGGCGTGACCGCGGCGCCTCCGACGCCGAGCTCGGCTGGATCGACGACGTGCTCGATCCCGACGTGCTGACGATCGGGTTCGCCCGGCGCGTGCCGTCCTACAAGCGGCTCACGCTCATGCTGCGCGACGCCAAGCGCCTGTCGCAGCTGCTGCTCGACGCCGACAAGCCGGTCCAGATCGTGATCGCGGGCAAGGCCCACCCCGCCGACGAGGGCGGCAAGAAGCTGATCCAGCAGATCGTCAAGTTCGCCGACCGGCCCGACGTGCGGCACCGCATCGTGTTCCTGCCCGACTACGACATGGCGCTCGGCCAGCTGCTCGTCCAGGGCTGCGACGTGTGGCTGAACAACCCGCTCCGGCCGCTGGAGGCCTCCGGCACCTCGGGCATGAAGTCGGCGCTGAACGGCGGGCTCAACCTGTCGATCCGCGACGGCTGGTGGGACGAGTGGTACGACGGCACCAACGGCTGGGCCATCCCCACGGCCGACGGGGTGACCGATCCCGACCGCCGTGACGAGCTGGAGGCCGCCGCCCTTTACGACCTGATCGAGAACGAGGTGGCCGACCGCTTCTACGACCGGGCCGGTGACGGGCTGCCGCGCCGCTGGCTGGAGATGGTCAAGCACACGCTCACCTCGCTCGGCCCCAAGGTGCTCGCCGGGCGGATGCTGCGCGACTACGTGGTCGGCCTCTACCTGCCCGCCGCTCGGGCCGCCCGCGCGCTGGAGGCCGACTCCTCCGCCGGGGCCAAGGCGTTCGCGGCCTGGCGCGTACGCGTCACGCGGGCCTGGCCGGGTGTCCGGGTCGAGCACGTGGAGTCGTCGGGCATCGGCGACGCGCCTGAGGTCGGCGCGGCGCTCGAACTGCGCGCCACGGTCGCGCTCGGCGACCTGGAGCCGGGCGACCTCCTGGTCGAGGCCGCCTACGGCCGGGTCGGGCCGCACGACGAGCTGATCCACCCTGCCTACATCGAGCTGCGGGCCGAGGGCGTCGACGACGATGGCCGGGCTCACTACGTGGGCGTGGTGCCGCTGGACCACACCGGCGCGTTCGGCTACACGGTCCGGGCGGTCCCGCATCATCCGCTGGCCGCCTCCCGCGCCGAGCTCGGCCTCATCGCCGTTCCCGAGGAGCCCGCGGGGATGACGAACGGCATGCTCCGCTGAACGAACTGGGCGGGCTGTGCTGAACGGGCCGGGCGGGCTGCGCTGAACGGGCCGAGTGGGCCGTGCAATAGGGAAAACGCTGGAGGAGCGTCATAATCGAGACCGTGGACGACAGCGCGAACGGCCTACGGGCAGACACTCTGGTGGCGACGGTCCGCGGCGTGCTTCCGTCCCTGACTCCGGCCGCGCAGACCGTCGCCCGCCTCATCCTGGAAGATCCGGCGACGGTGGCCCGGAGCACGATCACCGAGCTGTCCGCCGCCTCGGGCACCAGCGAGGCGACGATCGTACGTACGGCCAGGCTTCTGGGCTTCGCCGGCTACCCACAGCTGCGCTTGGCCCTGGCGGCCGCGGCCGCCCAGCCGGATCGTCTGGTGCCAGGTGACCTGGCGCCCGACGATCCGCTGTCGGAGGTCATCCAGAAGGTGGCCAGGGCCGAGTCGGAGGCGATCAACGACACGGTCGCCCAGCTCACCTCGGAGCGCCTCGGCCTGGTCGTCGACGCGATCGTCGGCGCCCGGCGGGTGGACGCCTACGGCGTGGGCGCCTCGGGCCTGGTGGCCGAGGACGTGGCGCAGAAGCTGCTGCGCATCGGCCTGTCCAGCCACGCCTTCCAGGACGCCCACCTGGCGCTGACCAGCGCCGTGCTGCTCAAGCCCGGCGACGTGGCGATCGGCATCAGCACCTCGGGCGAGACGCCCGATGTGCTCGAACCGCTGTCGAGAGCGGGGGAGGCCGGCGCGACGACCGTCGCCATCACCAACAACCCCCGCTCGTCGATCGCGGAGCTGGCCGAACACGTGCTGATCTCGGCCGGGCGCGAGACGGAGTTCCGTCCCGGCGCCCTGGCCAGCCGGATCAGCCAGCTCCTCGTCGTCGACTGCGTGTTCGTCGGCGTCGCCCAGCGCACCTTCGACTCCTCTCAGGAGGCGTTGCAGAGCACCAGGCGCGCCGTCAAGGAGTTCACCAGGCGAGCGACACCCGCACGTCGTCAGCCTTGACGAACATCACCCGGTGCCCGAACTGGATCTGCAGGTACTTCGTCTTGCCCTTGACCACCTTGTGGCTGGCCTCGTCGAAGGTGACCGCCCGGTAATACTCGGTGGCCGCCTGCCCCGCCAGGGTGTACTTCTCACCGGCCGAGAACGTGTACTGCAGCGGGGTCACCGCCTGGTACGGGATGTCGGCCGGGTAGGCCTCCTGCTCCGGGTAGGCCCTGCCGTACACCGGGACG
Organism: Nonomuraea sp. NPDC049158; assembly: GCF_040648335.1. Taxonomy (NCBI): domain Bacteria; kingdom Bacillati; phylum Actinomycetota; class Actinomycetes; order Streptosporangiales; family Streptosporangiaceae; genus Nonomuraea; species Nonomuraea sp. NPDC049158. Next base: position 622,733 of record NZ_JBEZDM010000002.1, on the reverse strand, counting down.
GTCGCGAGACCCGGCTTGGGCGTGACCACCAGGCCCGCGGACGGGACGGCGGTCGGCGCGGAGCGCGGGTTGTAGAACCAGCTCTTCTGGCCGAGGTACCAGATCGCGGTCCAGTCGCCCTGCCGATCGGCGACGGCGAACCGCTGGCCGGTGCTCGCTCTGGCGCTGTGGTCGTACACGCTGTAGAGCGAGTCGTTGGTGCCCGTCGGGTGCTTGCCGATGTCCTTGATCAGCGGCGCGTCGGCACGCGGCTCGGTGCGCAGCCACACGGTCCCGGCGGGGAGCGGCGGGCAGGCGGCCTCCGGGTTCTTGCGGTCGCAGCCGTAGAAGTACGGCTTGTTGGTGGCGAAGTCGGGGCTGATCATGATGGAGCCCGCCTTGGGGCTGCCGAAACCGTACAGCGGCGCGCCGATCAGGTCGAAGTAGTGCTTCCAATCCCAGAACGGGCCCGGGTCTTCGTGCATGCCCCGCACCGTGGTCGGCAGCGTGCCCGGCACGTTGTCGTGGCCCAGGATGTGCGCCCGGTCCAGCGGCACGTCGTACCTGGCCGCCAGGTAGCGCACGAGCTTGGCGGAGGAGCGGTACATCGCCTCGGTGTACCAGGTGCCGCCCTCGGCCAGGAAGCCCTCGTGCTCGATGCCGATGGACTTGGCGTTGATGTACCAGTTGCCGGCCTGCCAGGCGACGTCCTTGCCCTTGACGTGCTGGGCGATGTGGCCGTCGGTGGAGCGCACCGAGTACTGCCAGCTCGCGCCGTAGTTGACGTCCTGGTTCAGCTTGATCGACGGGAGGAAGTAGCCCTCCATGTCATGGATGACGATGTACTGGATCTTCTGGCTGTCGGGCCGGTTGGCCAGGTCGTAGTGCCCGTAGTCGCCGTTCGGCTTCTGCGCGTAGGCCGACGGGATCCACTCGCAGGAGATCGACCTCGGGCACTCGACGCCGTCGCGGCGCGGCGGCCGCAGGCCGAGCTTCTCCAGCCACTCCTCGATCCGCTCCAGGCCGGGGATCGGCGTGAGCTTGACCCGCTGCCCGTCGTCGGTCACCCGCTCGGCGCCGTCCTCGATGGTGCTGTAGACCTCGTCGGCGAAGACCTTGGCCGCCTCGGACTCGTCGGCGCCCGAGTATTTGGCGACCGCCCCGTACCACTGGGCCGGGTCCGCGCTCAGCGGCGCGCCGATCGACTTCTGGTAGTCGGCCAGCAGCGCCGCGCCGCCCCTGATGTTCGTGGCGGCGTCGGTCCGGAGCGCCTCGTGGCTGGCGCCGGTCAGCTGGGCGGCCTTCTCCATGGTCTTGAGCGAGGCCGAGATCTCGGTGGGCGCGACCGCCGTCGCGACCGGGGGTAACGGCCTGGTCTCGTCGCCGCGCGCGTCCTCCTCACCTTCGCCGTGGTGGTTGGACCCGGTGAAGGCGGCGGCGTCGGTCAGGTGCATGGGGCCGAAGCCGGCGTCGTTGCTGGGCTGCCCGGCGTGGGCGTCCCAGCGCGACTCCAGATAGGAGACACCGAGCAGGACGCTCTCGGGAACCTGGAACTCCTTGGCGGCCGCGGCGAACGCCGCCTGCCGATCCGGGGGTTGCTCGGCAGTGGTGCCGGCCGCGGCCGTCATGTTGACTAATGGCAGCAAGGCGACCACCGCGATCGCCAGTGCTCTGCGCATGTACTGCTCCTCGACTGGGGGAATATCGGAGTCAGCGTCTCAACATTTTCCTTCTTCGGCGAGAGCTTTGCGAAGACATTTTTCAGGACATCACGCCCTATGGTGGGGCGGGTGACGTCGATCGTGACCGGTGCGGCCGGATTCATCGGCCGCGCGCTGACGTCGGCCCTGCTCGCGTCCGGCTCCCCGGTCATCGCCATCGACCGCCTGCCCGTCGAGGAACGACCCGGACTCACCGTGATCAAGGCCGACCTGCTGGACCTGGAGCCGGGGGCCTTCTCCGGCGCGGAAGCGGTCTACCACCTGGCCGGCTGCGCGGGCGTGCGCGACACCGACCCCGAGATCGCCTGGCGGCGTCATCGGGACAACGTGCTCGCGGGCGCGCGGGTGCTGGCCCTCACGCCACCCGGCGTCCCGCTCCTGATCACCTCGTCCAGTTCGGTGTACGGCGGAGCGTCCCACGGCCGGCCCAGCGCGGAGTCGGACCCGGTCCGTCCCATCGGCGGTTACGCCACGAGCAAGGTCGCCCTGGAACGGCTCTGCCTCGACCGCCCCGACGTCACGATCGTCCGGCCGTTCACCGTCGCGGGGGAGGGGCAGCGGCCCGACATGGCGCTGTCGATCTGGTTACGCGCCGCCCAGGAGGGCCGTCCTTTGCGCGTGCTCGGCTCGCTCGACCGTACGCGCGATGTCACCGACGTACGCCAGGTGGCCCGCGCGATGATCGAGCTCATCGGCGCGCCCGGCATCGTGAACCTCGGCACGGGCCGCGGCCACACCCTGCGGGCCATGGCCGAGGCGGTCGCCACGGTGACCGGAGCCAGCCTCACCTTCGACGTCGTGCCCGCCCCGCCCGACGAGCCCGGCGCCTCACTGGCCGACACCCGCCGCCTCCACGCGTTGCTCGGCTGGACCCCGCGTACTGATCTGCTGGATCTGGTTCGGCGCCAACAGCTTGTAATGTCCTGAGCATGGGTGATTTCGTACGCGTTGAAGTGGCCGACCAGATCGCCACGATCCGGCTTGACCGTCCCAAGATGAACGCCCTCAACAGTCAGATGCAGCACGAGCTCGGCGAAGCGGCCCGAGCCGTCGACGCCGATCCCGAAGTGCGCGCCGTCGTCGTCTACGGCGGCGAGCGGGTCTTCGCGGCCGGCGTCGACATCAAGGAAATGGTCGTCATGTCCTATGCCGACATGGCCGCCCACTCCCGCGGGCTCCAGGGCTGCTTCACCGCGGTGGCCGCCATCGGCAAGCCCGTCATCGCCGCCGTCACCGGCTACGCGCTGGGCGGCGGCTGCGAGCTGGCCCTGTGCGCCGACTTCCGGGTGGCCGGCGAGTCGGCCAAACTGGGCCAGCCGGAGATCCAGCTCGGCCTCATCCCCGGCGCGGGCGGCACCCAGCGCCTGCCGCGCCTGATCGGCCCCGCGCGGGCCAAGGACCTCATCTACTCAGGCCGCCACGTGCCGGCCGCCGAGGCGCTGTCGATCGGGCTGGTGGATCGGGTGGTGCCCGACGCGGAGGTGTACGCGGCGGCTCTGGCTTGGGCCGGGACCTTCACGGGCGGGCCCGCGGTGGCGCTGCGGGCCGCCAAGCAGGCGGTGGATCAGGGGGTGGAGGTCGATCTGGATACGGGGCTGGAGATTGAGCGGCTGCAGTTCTCGGGTCTCTTCGCCACGGATGACGCCAAGATCGGGATGCGGGCGTTCACGGACAAGGCCGAACCGAAGTTCACCGGCCGCTGACGGGCAGCCACTCGTCGCCGGCCAGCGGCGAGTGGCCTCTTCGGGGCTTAGGCGTGGCGGCCTGGGATGACGACGGTCGTGAGTGCCCGGGGCTGGAGGACCACGGTCCCGCCGGTGACCGGACTCGCGGTGAGGGCGTTGGCGTTGTCGGTCACGTACGCGGTGGCGCGGCCGTACACACCGTGCCACGTCACGGCGGCGGTGCCGGTGTTGAGCACCTCGACCACCTGGGAGCCGTCGGAGTTGCGGAACGCTGAAACTTTCAGCGCCGGATCGGCCGCCATCGCGTCCACCCGTACCGCGCCCGGCCGGATGAACCTGCTGTACGCCGCCAGCGCCCACAGCCGCTTGGAGACGTGATACGTACCCGCGGCCTCGTCGATCTGGAGCAACGCCCGGGTGGCGCCACGCGAGGCGCCCAGCCAGTAGACGTAGCCGCTGACGTTACCGAGCGTGAGCGCGTCATGGACGGCCCCCGCGATCGTGAAGCCGTCGTAGCCGCTGCCGTCGTCCCAGCTCTCGTTCCAGGTGGAGCCGTTGGGGCTCCACTCAGACATCCAGGTGTTTCCGCTGGTCGGCAGCGGGCCGTCCACCGGGCTGGCGTAGGTGTGGCCGGTGTGCGTCTTCACCCAGCGGCGGGCCGCGGGGTCGGCCTCGATCGCGGCCGTGTACGCCTTGGCCTCGGTCCAGCCGAAGGAGTCGCAGCAGGCCACCTTGAGCCCCTTGACCCCCTTGGCGATCGGGCCGAGCACCTTGACGAACTCGGCGGCCTGCTGCGGGGTGAACCGCATGGAGGCGTACGTCGCCGTCCAGTCAGGCTCGTTGGTGAAGCCGAGGTCGGTGATCCTGATGCCCTCACGGGCGTAGAACTTCGCGTATTGCACCAGGTAGCGGGCATAGGCTTGCCGCCACTCCGGCTTCAGCGTGCCGCCGTTCTTGTCGTCGCCGTTGTCCTTCATGTAGGCGGGCGCGCTCCAGGCGTCGGCGTAGAACCGCTCGACCCCGTACCCCTTGGCCGCCTTCGCCACCCAGACCTGGCTGTTGTCCTCGCCGTCCCATATGTACTTGGGCGGCGCGCCGGGCCCGCCCGGGTCTTCCGGCTGGATGGAGACCATCTGGTCGTACGGGCTGCCCACGGGGGCGGAGCCGATGCCGAGCCGCAGAATGCTGAGCCCGGCGCCCTTGTCGCGGTCGAACCACAGGTCGAGGATCTCGCGCCGCTGCCCCTCACCGAGCGCCTTGACCAACTCGTTGCGGCGGAACGCCTGGGAGATCCCGAACCCGTCGATCCGCTGGTGCTGGACGCGCTCGCGCACGGTAATCGCCGGGGGCTCCGCCGGGGCGGGGGCCTGGATGATGGGTAGTCCGAGCAGGGTGACCGCGACAACGCCTCGTAACATGCCGCCTCCGAAACTTTCGGAACGATGGTGATAATTTCGCCCCCGGAACGGTAAACACCCACCGCTCCCTCGTCAACCTCACCCACCCACCGCCTGCTGCCCGCCCGTCCACAAAGGGCTCGCCGACAGGCGCTTCGCGCTTTGAAGACTCGGCGTTCTTCCTTTGGCGCTTGCGCGCACTGCACGGCCTTCGCTTCGCTCAGACGCCCACCTGAGCGCGAGCTCCGCCCGCGCGCGCTTCGCCACTGGTTGGCCGGGCCTGCCAGAGGCGCGTGACGGAGGAGGTTGGACGATCCGCATCGGGCCGGCCGCGAACGCCTAGGAATCCCATTGCCAACCCACAAGCCCAGGCGACCCCACTCGCCAAACCCGTCATTCACCGATGTCTACCGCAGGCATCGCTCTGCAGTGATCGGGTCCTCTGGCACTACGCGGGCCCGGACCTGGATGCCGAAGATCTCGCTGCCGAGGCGTTCGCTCGGCCTGGTTGACGCCGCCGCCGAGCACCAGTCGTACGAGCCGTAGGTGAAGAAGTTCCGCGTCAGCCCCGTCCGAGGACGCAGAACTCGTTGCCCTCCGGGTCGGCCAGGACCTTCCACGAAACATCGCCCTGGCCGACGTCGGCGTCGGTGGCGCCCAGAGTCCGTAGCCGGGCCACCTCCACCTTTTGATCGTCAATGGGGACCGGCAGCAGGTCGAGATGGATGTGGTTCCACACGGTCTGCACGCCGGGCCTGCGGAGGAACTCCAGATACGGCCCGACGCCCTTGGCCGAACGCAGCCGCGCGTGATCGTCGGTCACCTCGTGCAGGGTCCAGTCCATCGCCTCGTCCCAGAACCGGCCCATGGCTCGCGGATCGGCGCAGTCGACCACCACCGCGGCGATCGGCCCGGTGCCCCGGTAGATCTCCCGAGGCTCCAGCACACAGAACACGTTGCCCTCAGGGTCGGCCAGGACCGTCCACGGGACGTCGCCCTGGCCCACGTCGGCGGGCGTCGCGCCGAGCTCCTTCAGGCGCGCGACCAGCTCCGCCTGATGGGCGGCGGAGGTGGTGGCGAGGTCGAGGTGTACGCGGTACTTCACCGTTTCGGGGTCCGGGACGGCGACGAGGTCGATGTAGAAGGCGTCGGGGTCCGGCCAGGCGAAGCCCTCGGGTTCGAGGTTGGTCACGCCGGGTCCCTCGCTGGAAAGGCCCCAGCCGAGCGCCTCCGCCCAGAACCGGCCGAGCGCCGAGTCATCCCGAGCCTTGAAATTCACCTGAACAAGTCGCAACGCCATGCCGCCAACCCTATGCCCAGGTGGATGAGCGTTATGGATCAGACAGTGGGCCGTACGCCAATCCCGTCCACAAAGGGCTCGCCGATCGGCGCTTCGCGCTTTGAAGACTCGGCGTTCTTCCTTTGGCGCTTGCGCGCACTGCACGGCCTTCGCTTCGCTCAGACGCCCACCTGAGCGCGGGCTCCGCCCGCGCGCGCTGCGCCTTTGGTTGGCCGGGCGGAAACTGCTCAGTCGTCGGCTATCGCACATGACCAAAAAGCAGAGAACTCCAGAAAGCATCCGCAACCTGGTCTATCCAGCGATCTGTCTCATGCACCACCTTCTTTCCCCTGACGCTCATCGTGCGACGGATGTAGCCCACCCCGCCGAGCGTGAGCAGCTCGTACACGACCGGCTGACAGTCACAGGTCCACCGCAATACCCGCGCCCCAGGCTCACCCTCAGGCGGAGGCGTCCACACCAGCGCTTCGTATTCGGGCCGAACGGGAACGTGCGGCGATACGCAGCGCGGCGGAAACTCCCATCGAATCATCCAGCTCACGCCCCGATCTCTCGCGTCAGAGCATTCCCGGCCGCCTCGCACATCACCGTGGCGAACTGCGCCCAGACCGTGAGGTGGCCAGAGCCCAGCCGCCGCATACCCCATGTGGTCGAGATCTGCTCCACCAGCCTCAGGCCCCGCCCGCGAGAGTCCAGGTCATCGGACGCGCGGACACGGAATGGTGCGAGCCCCGTCATCGGTCACCTCGATCCGAGCCACGTCGGTACCGAAGCCGACGACATCCACCGCGACGAGGCCTCCACTACGACCCGAGGCCGTGTGCTGAACGGCGTTGGAGACCAACTCGCTCACGATCAACCGCGCGTTGTCCACGTCCCGATGACCCGCACCCAGCAGGATCGCCGCGACGCTGCGACGAGCCACCGGCACCACCCAGGCGTCGCCGGGGAACACCATCTCGCCCAGAAACCGCTCCGTCACTGCACCTCCTCCCAGACCCGTGCGACCGCGTCCTCGTCGTACGCGGCCACCCACCGACGCCGACCGTGACCCCAGCTGAAGGCCCAGTCCTCACCCCTCAACGCAGCCCGCACCCGCAAAGCCCGCCGCGCCCGAGGAATGGAAATGAACGGCTCGTTCTTTCGAGGCCATTCCAACGTCAGCCCGAGTCCGAGTTGAGAGAGATCCCACAACAATCGCACTAAGTGTATGAATTGTTCCTTATCGTGATCGTAATAGCGCATATCGGGACCTCCTTCGCGTTTCGGTTATGTTTAATCGCGAGCAAATGGCAGCAGCTGTGTCGATGCACTCCGCGTCCATTCGCATGCGATCTGTTGCCAACCCCGGTACGCACATGATGCATAGGATCCAATGAGAACGCAATCGTTGTTTGTGCATTGGTCGCTATGACTCCGCTAGCCTTTCTCCTATGGCTCAACGTAGACACGCACCGACCGCCCGTTTGCGACGGCTTGCGATGGAATTGCGGCAGCTCAGAGAGCGCGCCGAGCTGTCGCGTGAGCAGGTGGCGGAATCGACCGATATTAATCGCGCCACCCTTTATCGGATCGAAATGGCGCAGGCGAAGCCGCAATTGCGCACTTTGCGGGCGCTGCTCGACGCGTACGATGTGTCGGCTGCGCGTCAGAGCGAGTTGATCTCACTTCTCAAGCTCGCGAAGGAAGAAAGTTGGCTTCAGGTCGCCTCGGAGGGTTTGCCTGATCAGTACGCGACCTACATCGGATTTGAGCAGGAAGCGAAAGCGATCTTCAATTACCAGTCGTCGTTCGTCCCGGGTTTGCTTCAGACCGAAAGCTACGCACGGGCCGCGATCCCAGGTGGCGATCCAGAGTTGCCCGCAGAGGTGGTTGAAAGTCGCGTGGCAGCACGCATGGCCCGCCAAGCGCAATGGGATCCTTCATCCGCCCTCACAGCGATCATCGACGAGGCGGTACTACATCGTGTCGTTGGCGGATCGAAGATCATGCGCGAGCAGCTGCAAAGACTCATGGATGACAGTGAGCAACCCCATGTGACGCTGCGAATGATCCCCTTTGGGGCCGGTGTCCACCCAGGAATGCACGGCTCTTTCGTCCTTCTCAAATTCGATCATGAGGCCCACGATGTGGTCTACATCGAGACGAACGCCGCTGACCTGTTCTTGGAAAGTGGCGAGGATTTGCGACGATATAGGAACGTATTGGAGCGACTTCAAGCCATGGCGGTCAGCCCTGATGCGACACGTGATCTGGTCGCTCGTGTGCTTGCGAGCGCGAAGTGAGAGGAGTGCGGGATGGCGAAGGAGAAAGTCGATCTCTCCCGTGCCCAATGGCGCACCAGCAGTTTCAGCGGCTCGAACGGTGAATGTGTGCAGGTTGCCTTCGTTGCTAACCATGTGGCCGTTCGCGACAGTAAGGACCCGCACGGGCCGGCGCTGATCTTCACCCTCGACGAGTGGGCAGCTTTCCTGGCAGGAGCCAGGGACGGCGAGTTCTGAGTAAGGGCATCTGTCCTTGCTGTAGACAGCCGTGAACGCCCGGTCGCCTTCAATGGCGATCGGGCGTTCACGTACTGACAGGGAGCCGCAGAGGTTTCGATCATGCCTCCGGCGAGGGCTCCGCTCCGGAGCAGTCTCCCGCGCCAAGGCGAGCACCGTATGTGGCCGGGATGGGGCGTGGTCATTCCGCCCGCATCGCCCCGCCCGAGGCAAGCACGCCGAGCCCTCCAGCCCAAGCCCGTCTCTGGCCGCACCGCCCCCCGGACAGTCATGCGTTGCCGTGTCAGTGGTCGCGTCAGCACGGCAACGGCCCGGTATCAGAGCGGTCGGCGATCGTAAACGCCATGAACGGTTCAGCGCCTGTCCGTTCGGTCGAATCTCGTAAGAGTCTGAAGGAGCGCACCACCATGTCGATCACCCTTACCGACCAGGACAAGCTCACCCTGCGTACCGCCGGCTGGGGCGCCGTCTCCCTGATGTCCGCTGCCGGTGCCGCCGGTTCGGCGCACAAGGCCGCCACCGAGGCCTCCATCGCGCTGACCTCCGCGACCGGTCTGGTCGGGCATGTGCTGGCCAAGGCGCCCAAGGGCGTGAAGTACGGCAAGACGGTGGCCGAGCTCGCCGACCAGGTGCTGCCGGCCCTGACGGCCTCCATGGGCCTGCTCAAGGAGCAGGCTCCGGAAGAGGCCGACAACTTCCGCCGTACCGTCATCGTCGCCATCGAGGCAGCCGGCCGGCCTCAGAAGGGCGCGCCCAGCCCCACCATGACGGAGATGGCCCGCAAGATCACCGAGGCCCTCGACGCCGCTTGATGCATGACGACCTTCGACAGCCACAGCTCGTCACGGGGTCCTCTCCGGACCCCGTGACATGGCGGCGTGATGTCCCAGGCAGGGGCGTTCCAGAAGGCGGCTCATCGATGAGCACTTCACCTAAGCGCGACACCAGAGACGAGGAACTATGAAACCCACATTCCCACCAGCGATCAGGGCGACCAAGGGCTTCCGGCGAGTGGCGGTCACCGCGCTGGCGGCCGCGCTGTTAGCTGGGGTGGCTACACCCGGGGTGGCCGCCGCCGACGGCGTGGGCGTGGCGAAAGCCGCTGCCGGGCAGGATCGCCCGGAGTTGCAGCAGGTCATTCAGGAGATCGTCGATTCCGGTTACGCCGGGCTGCAACTGCGCGTACACGATCAGCGGGGCGACTGGGTCGGCAGCGCCGGGGTGCGCAAGCTGGGCGAGACCGCCAAGCCGCCGACGAACGGGCGGTTCTGGATCGGCAGCTCCACTAAGAGCTTCACCGCGACCCTGGTGCTGCAGCTGGTGGCCGAGGGCAAGATCGGGCTGGACAGCCCGGTGGCCGGCTACCTGCCCAAGCTCGGGCTGGACCGGCGGATCACCGTACGGATGATGTTGCAGCACACCAGCGGGCTGTTCAACTACACCGGCGAGTACTACACCGACGGGACGTTCGTGCCGGGGATCCCCGCCACGGGCAAGGAGTGGGTGGACAACCGGTTCCACAGCTACCAGCCCGAGGAGCTGGTACGGCTGGCGCTGTCCAAGCCGGCGAAGTTCGCGCCGGGGACGAACTGGAGCTACGCCAACACCAACTACACGCTGGCCCTGCTGCTGATCGAGAAGGTCACCGGCCGCTCGTACGCCGAGGAGATGCGGCGGCGGATCCTGGGCCCGCTCGGCCTGCGGGGCACCGTGGTGCCGGGCAACCGGACCGAGCTCCCCGGGCCGTACTCCCACGGCTACTACCGCTACCAGGACGATGACCAGTGGAAGGTGGTCGACGTCACCCGCCAGAACCTCTCCCTGCTGGCCGGCGCCGGTGACATGATCTCGACCACCCAGGATCTCCAGACGTACTTCTCCGCCCTGCAGAGTGGCAAGCTCCTGCCGGGCTCGCTGCTGGCCGAGATGCGCAAGCCGGACCCGAGAAGCACCGGCCTCTTCGGCCAGTACGGCCTCGGTCAGTACGTGCTGGACACCGGCCCGGACTGCGCGGGTGTCGTCCTCAACCACGACGGCAGCCCTCCCGGGGGCTACGGGTCGCTGATGTACAGCACGCCCGACGGCAGCAAGACGCTGACCGCCTCGCTGACCATGGGGGACGCCGCGGTCGACCAGTCAGTGGTGTTCCCGAAGGCTCTGGACAAGCTCATCAAGGCGGTGTTCTGCGGCGGGCAGACCGGGGCGGCTCAGTAGACGGGCCGAGCACCGTACATGCATCAGGTGGAACGCAAACCGGCCACGCCGAGCTCGCTGAGCTCGGCATGGTCGTTGTCTGTTCCGGCTCTCTCAACCGCTAGAACCACCTTGCTTACCTGTCGGTCGGCAAGTAGCTTGCTAGCCGCCTGATAGGCGAATTCGCTGTGCTCGAGAGGGGAAGGGCCGGTATGGGTTTACGCGTTGTGGGGGCGGGGTTTCCGCGTACGGGGACGACGTCGCTGAAGGCGGCGCTGGAGCAACTGCTCGGGGCGCCCTGCTATCACATGAGGGAGGTGTTCGGGCGGCCGGACGACGCCGCGGTGTGGCGTGACGCCTACGCGGGCGTCATGCCGGACTGGCACCGATTCCTCGATGGATACGCCGCCGGGGTGGACTGGCCGGTGTCGTGGTTCTGGCGTGAAGTGTCCGCCGCGTTCCCGGACGCGCTGGTGCTGCTGTCCCGGCGGGAAAGCGTGGAGCGCTGGTACCAGAGCATGGACCAGACGGTGCTGGTAGGGGCGCGCCGCGTGATGAGCGGGGACTCCACGCGGCCTCCGACGCTCGCCCATCTCACCCCTGAGCAGGCCGGCGCCATGGAGGAGATGGTTCAGGCCCTGTTCGGCGGCGCGTTCGAAGACCCCAACGACCGCGACAAGGTCATCGCGGCCTACGAGCGGCACCTCGACGAGGTCCGCGCCACCGTACCGGCGCACCGGCTGCTGGAATGGCAGCCGGCCGACGGCTGGCAGCCCTTGTGCGCCGCACTCGACCTCCCGATCCCGGCCGAGCCGTTCCCTCACGAGAACAGCACGGCCGACATGCGGGCCAGGATCAACGACGCGGGCGGCCAGTGATCTCAGCGCCGCGTCAGATGGCGTCGAGGAGGGACCTCTCGGGAAGGTGGTTTCGCAGCTCAGGGCCTATGTGGCGGCCGGTGGCACGTTGGTTGACGGCGTCCTAGGACGGCCGCGCTCCCCAGACTCACTGTCCAGACGGCGTGTCACGCCGCAATGGGATGAACGATGCCCGGGTGCGCACTAGACTTGGATAATTCGTTATCTTGTACCATTCGTGTTTATGTGGGTAGGTTTGGTCGCATGACCGCATCCAGCACTCCGACCATCGCCGAGGAGCTGCGCGGCGCCGGCCTGCGGGTGACAGCGGCCCGCGTCGCGCTGCTCCAGGCCGTCCGGGACGGTGACCACCTCGGCGTCGAGGCGATCGCCTCCGGGGTGCGCGATCGGGTGGGCCACATCTCGCTGCAAGCCGTTTATGAGGCACTCCACGCGCTCACCGCGGCGGGACTCGTACGCCGCATCGAACCGGCCGGCAGCCCGGCGCGGTACGAGGGGCGCGTGGGGGACAACCACCACCACATCGTGTGCCGGTCCTGCGGTGCCGTCGCTGACGTCGACTGCGCGGTCGGCGAGGCGCCCTGCCTGACCGCCTCCGACGAGCACGGCTTCTCGGTCGACGAGGCCGAGGTCATCTATTGGGGCCTGTGCTCCGACTGCTCCACCGCCCGTACTTCCTGAGCACGTGATCCACATAGTCCGGAAGGATTTCCATGACCGAGAACCATGACGCGATCGTCACCGACCCGAAGACGGAGGGCGGAGGTGGCTGCCCGGTCGCGCACGAGCGCGCGCCGCACCCGACTCAGGGCGGCGGAAACCGCCAGTGGTGGCCGGAGCGGCTCAACCTGAGGATCCTCGCCAAGAACCCGGCCGTGGCCAACCCCCTCGGTGAGGAGTTCGACTACGCCGAGGCGTTCAAGACCCTCGACCTGGCGGCCGTCAAGCGGGACATCGCCGAGGTCCTGACGACCTCGCAGGACTGGTGGCCGGCCGACTTCGGCAACTACGGCCCGTTCATGATCCGGATGGCGTGGCACAGCGCGGGCACGTACCGGATCAGCGACGGCCGCGGCGGCGCCGGGGCCGGCCAGCAGCGCTTCGCCCCCCTCAACAGCTGGCCGGACAACGGCAACCTCGACAAGGCGCGCCGCCTGCTGTGGCCGGTCAAGAAGAAGTACGGTCAGAAGCTCTCGTGGGCCGACCTCATGATTCTCACCGGCAACGTGGCCCTGGAGTCGATGGGCTTCAAGACCTTCGGCTTCGGCGGCGGTCGCGCGGACGTATGGGAGCCCGACGAGGACGTCTACTGGGGTCCCGAGACCACCTGGCTCGGCGACGAGCGCTACACCGGTGACCGGGAGCTCGAGAGCCCCCTCGGCGCGGTACAGATGGGCCTCATCTACGTCAACCCGGAGGGCCCGAACGGCAACCCGGACCCGCTCGCCTCGGCTCGCGACATCCGTGAGACCTTCCGCCGGATGGCGATGAACGACGAGGAGACGGTCGCCCTGATCGCGGGCGGTCACACCTTCGGCAAGACCCACGGCGCGGGCCCCGCGGACCACGTCGGCGCCGACCCCGAGGCCGCCTCGATCGAGGAGCAGGGCCTCGGCTGGCGCAACAGCTTCGGCACCGGCAAGGGCGCCGACGCGATCACCAGCGGCCTTGAGGGCATCTGGACCAACACCCCCGTGACGTGGGACAACAGCTTCTTCGAGATCCTGTTCGGCTACGAGTGGGAGCTGTTCAAGAGCCCCGCCGGCGCCAACCAGTGGCGGCCGAAGGACGGAGCCGGGGCGGACACCGTCCCCGACGCCCATGACCCGTCGAAGCGCGTCGCACCGACGATGCTGACGACCGACCTCGCGCTCCGCGTCGACCCGATCTACGAGCAGATCTCGCGTCGCTTCCTCGAGAACCCCGCCGAGTTCGCCGACGCCTTCGCCCGCGCCTGGTACAAGCTGACCCACCGCGACATGGGCCCGATCGTCCGCTACCTCGGCTCGGAGGTCCCGGCCGAGACGCTGCTGTGGCAGGACCCGCTCCCCGCCGTGACGCACGAGCTCGTCGACGCCGCGGACATCGCCGCCCTCAAGGGCCAGATCCTGGCCACGGGCCTGTCGGTGTCCCAGCTGGTGTCCACCGTGTGGGCGTCGGCGTCGTCCTTCCGTGGCAGCGACAAGCGCGGCGGTGCCAACGGTGCGCGCATCCGCCTCCAGCCCCAGAGCGGATGGGAGGCCAACGACCCCGACCAGCTGGCGATCGTGCTGCGCGCCCTGGAGAGCATCCAGAGCACCTTCAACGCCGGCCAGACCGGCGGCAAGCAGGTCTCGCTCGCCGACCTGATCGTGCTCGCCGGTGCCGCGGCCGTCGAGCAGGCCGCCAAGAGCGCCGGCTTCGACGTGGAGGTCCCCTTCACGCCGGGCCGCGTGGACGCCGCGCAGGAGCAGACCGACGTGGAGTCGTTCGCCGCGATCGAGCCGGTCGCGGACGGGTTCCGCAACTACCTCGGTAAGGGCAACCGGCTTCCGGCCGAGTACCTGCTGCTCGACCGGGCGAACCTGCTGACCCTGAGCGCCCCCGAGATGACGGTCCTCGTCGGTGGTCTCCGCGTCCTGGGCGCGAACCACCAGCAGTCGTCGCTCGGCGTCCTCACCGCGACCCCCGGGGCTCTGACGAACGACTTCTTCGTCAACCTGCTCGACCTGGGTACGACGTGGAAGGCGACGTCCGAGGACGCGACCACGTTCGAGGCCCGCGACGCCGTCACGGGCGAGGTCAAGTGGACCGGCAGCCGGGTCGACCTCGTCTTCGGGTCGAACTCCGAGCTGCGCGCGCTCGCGGAGGTCTACGCGAGCGATGACGCGAAGAAGAAGTTCGTCGAGGACTTCGTCGCCGCGTGGGACAAGGTCATGAACCTGGACCGGTTCGACCTCGTCTGACTGTTCCATTGACGTCCAGGTCGGCCCACATCGGCTGACCTGGACGTTTTGTCATATGAACAGGCAGTACCGGGTAGCCATGCAGGTATGCCACCGGATGTCGTGAACGACGACCTCTTTCACGCCGCGCTCGACGAGCTTGGCGCCGTGCTCGCGAAGATCGGCGAAGGGCCGATCGACGCGGCCTGCCGGCTGATCGCCGACGCCAGCACGATCGGCGTCTACGGCTGCGGCCGGGAGGCGCTGCAGATCAAGGGTTTCGCGATGCGCCTGTACCATCTCGGCCTGCCGGTGGCGGTGGTCGGCGACATGACCATGCCGGCGCTGGGACGCGACGACGTCTTCCTGGCCACCTCGGGCCCCGGCGAAGCCGCCACGGTCCTGGCCCTGATGCGGACGGCGACGGCGGCGGGAGCGACGAACCTGCTGCTGACCGCCGAGCCCGAGAGCAGTGCGGCGGAACTCGCCGACGCCATGCTCGTGATCCCGGCGCAGACCATGGCCAGCGACCGGCGTACGTCCGTGCTACCGATGGGGTCAGCCTATGAGGGCGCGCTGTTCGTGCTGTTCGAGGTGATGGTGCTGAAGCTCGGGGCGCTGGTCGGCGCCACGCCAGAGGCGATGCGCGCCAGGCACACCAACATGGAGTGACAGGTCACTGGGCCTTGACGGTGGCGGCGCTCGTCTGGCGGCTCGTCTGGCGCATGTACGTGTCGATCAGGGCGAAGGTGGCTCCCGGCTGCTCGACCTGTGGCAGGTGGCCGGCCTCGGGGATGATCTCAAGCTGGGCGTCGCCGAAGGCGGCCGCGTACGCCGCGCCATAGGCGGGGGTGACGATGCGGTCGCTTTCCCCCCAGAGCAGCAGGGCGGGCAGGTCGACGCGGGCCAGGCGGTGGGCGGAGCTTGGGGTCGTGCATGTACGGGTCGCCGGCCAGGACGCGCATGGTGGCCATGTTGCCCTGCCGGAGGGCGAGTTGCCCGGCGGGGATGTCGGCGGGATCGACGTAGAAGCGGTCCGAGTCGTGCCAGGAGTACTCGGCGACGCCACGGGCGTCGAGGGCGAAGAAGTCTCTGATCGGCTCGGCCTCGACGCGCACTCCGACGGGGTCGATCAGGACGAGCCCGGTGATGATCCCCGCGTTGTCGCGTACGGCCATCTCGGCGGCGGTCCAGCCGCCGAGTGAGGAGCCGATGACCAGTACGTCGGACAGCTCCCGGTCGCGGAGCTCGGTGAACTGCAGGTCCTTGGAAGAGCGGTCAAGCAAGCCCAATACCGGCAGCATCGGGCGCTCGACAGCCGGCTCGCCGCCATCGGCACCACGCTGGCCCAGTGGGATGCCCTGCGGGCGATCGACCGCTCTCCTGGGGCGCCGGCGCGCGCCCTGGCCTCGGCGACGTTCCAGAGTGAGCAGGCATTCGGCACGCTCGCCGGCCGGCTGGTGGCTCAGGGCCTGATCGAGCGCCGGCCGGGCCATGGGCGCCGCATCGAGCACCATCTGACACCGGCCGGCGAGCAGGTGCTCGACGCGGGGCATCGGGTCGCCGACGAGGTCCTGGCCGACTGCTTCTCCGCCCTGCCTCAAGACGATCGCGCGACCCTGCTCGATCTGCTGCAACGCCTCAACTGCGGCGCCTGACGCCGTACACCACGCGTGTGTGGCGTACGGCGGCCATCTCAGGTGTCCTCGCTCAGGCGAGTCGCCACTCCTGGTTGCGCTGTCCGATCAGGCAGGTCCACTGATGGACGTTGGCCCCCTCGGCCGTGCTGACACCCGCCACGTCCAGGCACTTGCCGCTGTGGCGAGCGACGAGGGAGAAGTAGCCGTTGTCCTTCTGGACCAGCCGCCACTCCTGGTTGCGCTGCCCGACCAGGCAGGTCCACTGGTGGACGTTGGCCCCGTCGGCCGTGCTGACGCCCGACACGTCCAGACACTTGCCGCTGTGCGTCGCACGGAGGGTGTAGTAACCGTCGCTGGTCGCCACGAAGTTCCACTCCTGGTTGGCCTGCCCATTGATGCAGGTCCACTGGTGGACGTTGGCCCCGTCGGCGGTGCTGACGCCCGCCACGTCGAGGCACTTGCCGCTGTGACGGGCCACCAGGGTCGCCGAGAACTTGGGAAGGAGCAGCTGCGCCGCGTCGGCGGTGCCGGCGTTCGCCGCCGACGCCGCCGTGAACGGGGCAGCGAGCAGAGCGGCCGCGACAGCGACCGCTTGACCAGCGTGAATGAGGGTCATCGAACCTCCTGAGACGCTCTCGAAAGATCAGCAGGTCCGTAGTAACACGAATCACACAGCGTATCGGCGAGTCGCTTTCCGTGATCATATTCGTGTCGCGCGGCGTAGATGAGCTGGTTTTACGAGGCGGCGAGTGCCGCGTCCAGGTGGTCCAGGTGGTCCAGGTGGTCCAGGTTCGGGCCTCTCTCGGGTCGATCGGTCAGGCAGGCCGTCCGTCGGCGCGGTGGCTATTCCCCGGTACGCCCGTCCACCGACTCGCGGAGGATGTCGGCGTGGCCGTTGTGCCGCGCGTACTCCTCGACCAGATGGAACAGGATCCACCGCAGGCTGGGTACCCGGCCGTCGGACCAGGGGCGCACGGCCAGCCGGTCCAGGCCGCCGTCGGCCAGCGCGTCCGCGACCAGGGAGCGGGAGCGGGCCACGGTGTCCCGCCAGAGCGTGAGGAGCTGCTCGGGGGTGTCCTCGGTGGCCGAGTGCCAGTCCCAGTCGATATCGGCATCCCAGTCCACGGTGTCCCACGGGGGCTCCGGGGCGTGCCCGTACAGCCGCTGGGAGCACCACCAGCTCTCGACATAGGCCAGGTGCTTCAGCATTCCGCCGAGGGTCATCGTCGAGGCGGCGACGGTCGCGTTCAGGCCGGCCGCGTCCAGCCCGGCGCACTTCCACTCAAGGGTCGCGCGCTGGTAGTCCAGGTAGCCGAGGAGGGTGGCGGTTTCGTCGGCCGCGACCGGAGGTTCGGGGCGGCCATGCTCGTCCAGGTCAATCACGCGCGGGGAGTCTACTCGTCGGCCCAGGGGACTTCTAGGGCGGCCATCGACCCGGGGGCATTGCCGACCACGGCGGATCGGCTCAACGCGATGCGGCGCCGTCGCTGACGGGGTGTCGGTGCCCGACATCCACTACCGTGCGTCAGCCGGCGTGATGACGGCCGTGACATCCACCGCGCGCGTCAGCCGGCGTGATGGCGGCCGTGACATCCACCACGTGTGTCAGCGGCTGCGCGTGAGCTCCAGCACGTCGGTCAGCTGCTGTGCGGTCGGCAGGATGCGCAGCGCCTCGTCGATCTCGCGCTCCGCCCACTCGCGGTGCCGCCGCTCGGCGTGTGGGTCGAGGGCGACGCGGGCCTGGACCAGCAGGAAGTTCAGGTGGGACGCGAGCAGCATGGTGAAGTCCGCCGGACTGGTGATCCGCCCCGAGCCGCCCTCCCGTATGTACGCCTCGTACATGCTGCGCATGGCATCGAGGTCGGCGGTCGAGTCGTCGCAGAACCAGTCGAACAGCGCCCGCGCCAGCTCCCGGCCCGGCGTGGCCGGTCCGAGGTTGTCCCAGTCGATGACCACGAGCGCGCCGGTGGCGTCGGCGAGGACGTTCTCTGGGTGCAGATCGCGGTGGCAGAGGATCAGCTCGGCGGGATCGGCCGGCGCGACGGCCGCGCTGAGCCCGGGCAGGGTGGCCAGCAGGTCGGCGAGCCTCGCGGCCCACACGGCGTCCGATGTGGCCACCTCCGCCCACTCGTGCGCGGTGGGGACGCGGTCGTACCAGCGAGCGGGCGGTCCGCCGTCCGGCTCGACCGTCGCGGCGGGGGCGCACCGGTGCAGGCGCGCGAGCAGCGCCCCGATCTCTCGCGGTGTGGCCGGTGCCGTCAGCTCGACCGGCCGCAGGTCGATCCAGTCGTACAGGCGCAGCCACGTCCCGCCGGGCGGTTCGAGCAGATGGCGCCCTTCGCGGTCGGGGTGACTCGCCGGCAGCCGTACCCCCGCCTCGGCCGCCCGCCGCCCGAACGCCAGCTCCGCCTGGATCAGCGCTTCTGACGGCGGCTCGGCGAAGATCTCCTTGAGCGCATAGCGTGCCGGGCCGACGTCCAGCCGCCAGATCTGCCCGAGCGCGCCCCGCGGCCCCGCGGTCACCACGACGTCCTCACCCCACCCGAACGCTGCCCGCGCGTAGGCCACCAACTCCTCGACCACGATCAGACTCCTGGGGATGGACAGGACGACGCTGCTGACACCGACGCTGCTGACACCGACGCTGCCGCCGAGATTCACACGATTCAGTATGGGCGACACGAGTGGTGGGACGCCTGCTGATTTATCCGTCGCGACAGCCGAAGTTGACACCAGTTATATAGCTTGGTTGCCATTCGGAAACGGCGTCCTGGTGGCCGTGGATTTGCCACTATCGTGGCGTTTCATGATGCGCGTCCTGGTCCCCGCCCGCCTGCGCAAAGCCGTGCGCACGTGGTTCGATTCCCGCTACATCTCCATCGGCGATCACCGTCAGGACATCAGGGACGCTCTCTGGGAGGTCCAGACCCTGCGCCGGGAGATGGCGAGCCTGCAGGACGAGGTCGAGCGTCTCCGAAACGCCAGACCCGCCACCGCTCCCACCACGGACAAGGCCCGGCTCGACGACACCCACCGCCTGGCTCAGGAGACGGCCAAGGCGCTGGACGGCGTGCTCCAGAACGAGGTCCTCCTCTGGCAGGCGATCGACGACCTCAAGTCACGGACGCCAGGCTCCGGCGAGGGCGTACGAGCCTCAAGATCCGGGGAGGGCGTACGAGCCCCCAGATCAGGCGACACCGCACAGGGGTCGGGTCCGCGTGACGGGGTGCAGGGGCCGGGTCCGCGTGACGGTGCGCAGGCGTCGCGTCCCGGTGATGCTGTGCGGGCGGAGGATTCGTCATGCGCGTGAGTTGGTCGGGAGGCGAGCTGACGTTCCGGCTCGGGGCCGATGACGAGATCACCGGCAAGGCCGCCGATGAGCACCCGGTCAAGCTGGCCACCAACTCCTGCACCGTCGCCGGCGTACCCGGAGACGCGCACCCCGACCTCTACGCCGTCGCCGCGTGGACCGTGGTGGCGCCGTGGACGCGCAAGGAGATCGTGTTCGATCGGGCAATCTCCCCTGAGGTGGCCGCCGCGCTGCACGACGGGTGGGGGATCGAGGCCGGGCCGGTAGGCGCGGAGGCCCGGCGTACCGGGACGAACCTGGCGATCTCCTACAGCGGTGGCGCGGACTCCGTGGCGGCGGCGACCATCTATCCCGAGGCGCCGTTCGTGCACTTCCGGCGGGTGCCGCACCCCCGCGTGCCGAACCGGTGGCCGCACTACCGCTCCGATGTCCTTGCCAAGCTGGCCAGGCGCACCGGACGGGAACTCACCGTGGTGAACTCCGACCTGGAATTCACGTTGTCCGAGCCCCGGCCCGGATATCCGGAACACCATGCGGTCGCGGCGGGGGCGTTGCTGCTCGCCGACCGGATGGATCTCGGTGGCCTGGCGTTCGGGTATGAACTGGGTTCACGGTGGCTCGGCGGGGATCGCTATCTTCTGCGATACACGCCCGACAACCTGATGTGGGCGCCGCACGGGGCGTGGGGGCGGTTGTTCGCGGCGGCGGGCGTGCACATCGTGCTCCCCGTGGGCGGCGTGAGTGAGGCGGTCACCATGCGGCTGGCGCTGAACTCGGAGCTCAAGGATCACGTCCGATGGTGCCTGCAGGGCACCGACGGTCCGTGCCGCACGTGCGGCAAGTGCCTGTACAAGGAGCTCATCCAAGCCGCCGTCGAACGGCGGCCGCTCGACACGCCCTTCACCGCCGACGACCCCCGGGTGCGCAAGTGGCTCCAGCCTCCGCCGTACGGGGGACAGGAGATGGTCGAGTACGGCCTGGCGAGGGTGCCCGGCATCGAGGACACGCTGTTCGGGAAGGCGCTCGACTACTTCGACGCCACGGAGGAGTCGACGAGCTGGCTCGACCACTGCTATCCGCCGGCGCTCGACGAGATCCCGGACCAGTGGCGTGAACAGGCGACCGCGTTCATGACGTCCAAGGTCGGGCTCATGACCGAGGCCGAGGTCCGCCGGGTGGAGACATGGGGCACGTGATGCCCCCACGCCCAGTTCAACCCCTCTTGTTCGATCCGCCGATGGCCGATCCGCCTTCGGCCGGTCTGCTGTTGGTCGGTACGGTTTCGGCCGATCCGCCGTTGGTCGATGTCGGATGCGCAGGTGAGGGAGTGGGACTGTGAAGGTGTACTTGTCGGTCGACATGGAGGGCGTGACCGGGCTCACCGACCCCGAGGAGATGCACGCGGGTAAGCGGGGCTACGAGCGGGGCTGCGAGCTCATGACCGCCGACGCCAACGCCGCCGTCGAGGGGGCGTTCGAGGCCGGGGCGACCACGGTGCTGGTGAACGACGCTCACGGGTCCACCAAGAATCTGCGGATCGATCTGCTGGATCCGCGCGCCACCCTCATCCGGGGGCCGGGTAAGGCGCAGCGCATGGCGCAGGGGGTCGACGGGTCGTTCCAGGCCGCTTGCTTCGTGGGGTACCACGCTCGCGCGGGGGTGACGAACGGCGTGCTCAACCACACCTGGATGGGCAAGGAGATCCAGAACGTCTACCTCAACGGCGAGGTGTGCGGCGAGACGCGGCTGGTGGCGGCGTGTGCGGGGTTCCACGGTGTGCCGGTGGTGCTGGTGACCGGGGACGAAGCCGTCGGTGAAGAGGCGCGCGAGTTGCTGGGCGATGTGGAGACCGTGGCGGTCAAGAAGGGGATCGACAAGTTCTCGGCCGAACTGCTGCCGCCGAGCGTTGCCCAGACTCGGATTCGTGAGGCGACGGCCAGGGCGTTGGGGCGGTTGAGCGACTTCACGCCTTACCGGGTGGCTGCGCCGTACACGCTGGGGGTGGAGTGGAACTCCACTGCCATCGCGGCCGCTGTGGGGCTTGTTCCCGGTGTGAAGGCGGTGGGATCGCGTCACACCGAATTCACTACCGACGACTTCGCACAGATCATGGCGCTGTTCGGTATCTTCGCCACGATCGGTGGTCAGATCTCCTGCGGCAGCGGCCCCTACGGCTGAACGCCATAAAGAGCACACGCAGGCTGGTGAAGAGCGGGTCGGCATACGCGGGCCGGTCAAGAGCGGGTCGGCACACGCAGGCCGGTGAGAGCGGCCCGCATAGTTGGGAGCGAGTGGCATGGAGGGCGCGGCGCTGACCCGGCGGGGGTTACTCGTCGGTATCGGGGCGGTGGGTGGCGCGGGAGCGATGTACGCCGCCATGGGCGCGCTGGGTCTGGCGCCGTCCCAGCAGGACAAGGACTTCGCCGCCCCCCAGCAGGGCGACTTCTCGCTGCGCGGCAAGGCGGCGGCCAAGGTGGTGATCATCGGGGCGGGTGTCGCCGGGCTGACCGCCGCCTACGAGCTGGGTAAGGCCGGCTACGACTGCACGCTGCTGGAGGCCAGGGGCCGGGCGGGCGGCCGGAATCTCACGTTGCGCGGCGGCGATCGGCTCACCGAGCTCAACGGGCCCGCGCAGGACGTGAAGTTCGGCGAGGGCGTTTACTTCAACGCGGGCCCGGGGCGGATCGCGCCGTGGATGGTCACCCTGGATTACTGCCGCGAGCTGGGCATCCCGATCGAGACGTTCATCAACACCAACGGCCAGGCGCTCGTCCACACCAACGGGCAGACCATCCGGGCAAGAGCCGCGCGTGCGGATATGTATGGGTATGTTGCGGAGCTGCTGGCCAAAGCGACGAATGTTGGCGCGCTCGACAAGCAGGTCGGCAAGGACGATCGGGAACGCCTGCTGGAGTTCCTGCGCCGGTTCGGTGATCTGGGGCCCAAGCTCGACTACGAAGGCTCCGACCGCCGGGGTTTCGTGAAATATCCGGCGCTGGATGACGGCACCCCCATCGCGGCCCCCGGCACCCTGCATGCCGTCCTGGCCGCCGGCACCGGCCGTTCCATCACCAACGACTTCGGCTACGAGCAGTCGACCCCCATGTTGCAGCCGGTCGGCGGCATGGACGCCATCGTCGTCAAGCTCACCGAGGCGGTCGGCGCGGACCGGATCAGGACCGGTGTCAAGGTCACCAAGATCACCAATCTGGCCGACGGCGTCGAGGTGACCTGGGACGGTGGCTCGCTCAAGGCCGACTACTGCATCGCCACCCTGCCGCCCCACCTGCTCGCGAAGATCCCGCACAATCTCGGCGCCCCCGTCACGGCCGCGCTCAAGACACCCATCCCGGTCGCCAGCGGCAAGATCGGCCTGGAGTACGGCCGGCGCTGGTGGGAGCTGGAAGACCGCATCTACGGCGGCGTGACCGAGACCGATCTGGACATCACCCACATCTGGTACCCGTCGGCGGGCTTCCACGCCCAGCGCGGCGTGCTCGTCGGCTACTACAACACCGACCAGAACGCCGAGCTCTACGGCGCCCTCACTCCGGAGGACCGCAGGCGCCGCGCCCT
Organism: Nonomuraea sp. NPDC049158; assembly: GCF_040648335.1. Classification (NCBI taxonomy): domain Bacteria; kingdom Bacillati; phylum Actinomycetota; class Actinomycetes; order Streptosporangiales; family Streptosporangiaceae; genus Nonomuraea; species Nonomuraea sp. NPDC049158. The sequence continues at coordinate 599,629 of NZ_JBEZDM010000002.1, read as the reverse complement.
CACCCAGGGCAGGAAGATCCACGGCGACAAGTACGGCAAGGACCTGCTCTCCAGCGTCTCCATCGCCTGGGACCGCCAGGAGCACATCCAGGGCGGCTGGGTACGCTGGCCCGCCTTTGATTCGTCCTTTACTCTTCTGCAACGCCCCAGCGGAAGGGTTTACTTCGCGGGCGACTGGCTCACCCATCTGATCGCGTGGCAGGCAGGCTCCATGGAGTCGGCCCGTGGCGCCGTCACCCAGCTGCACCAACGGGTGCTGCAGTCACCGTGACGTCGCGCGCTGCTCAGGTGACCGGCGTAAGGTCCTGAGAGAGCGCGATCGAGGAGATGGGATGATGTTGGACTGGGTGCCCGCGATCGACCGGACCGACCTGCTGGCCGAGCCGGTGGCCCTTGCCGTGCAGGGGCTGGCGGGCGTCGAGGTGGCCGAGATCGACCCCGAGCTGGCCGATACGGCGGCGTTCTGCGAGCGCTACGGCGTGACGCTCGACGAGTCGGCCAACTGCGTGGTCGTCGCGGCCAAGCGCGGCGGCGAGACGCGCTACGCGGCCTGCATGGTGCTCGCGACGATGCGGGTCGATGTCAACGGCGTCGTGCGCAGGCATCTCGACGCGCGCAAGGCGAGCTTCGCCCCGATGGCGGAGGCGGTCGAGCTCACCGGGATGGAGTACGGCGGCATCACCCCCCTCGGGCTGCCCGCAGACTGGCCGATCCTGGTGGACACGAAGGTCGCCGAGCACGACAGGGTAGTGATCGGAAGCGGGGTGCGGCGGTCGAAGTTGGCCGTCTCCGGAGCCGCACTTGCCGGGTTGAAGGGGGCGGAGACCCTCCCCCTGGCCAACTGAAGCCAGAACCGAAGCCAGAACTGAAGCCAATTCGAGACCGTTGAATGGGAAACCGATGGGCCCCTTCGGGACGTTGTACGAGTGGGAATGTGGCCTCATGGTTCATCTCGTGGGCGGGGATTAAGCCGGTATGGTGCTTCATGCCATGAACGATGACCGACTCGGCCCTTACCGGCTGCTCAGGCGGCTCGGCGAAGGCGGCATGGGCGTTGTCCACCTCGCTGTCGACCCGCAGGGTAGGCAGGTGGCGGTCAAGGTCCTGCGCGCGGAGGTCGCCGGCGACGAGGTCGCCAGGCGGCGTCTGTCGCGTGAAGTCGAGACCATGCGCCGCGCGCGCAGCAAGTACATCGCCGAGGTGATCGACGCCGATGTGACGGGTCATCGGCCCTACATCGTCACGCGTTACGTCGCCGGGCGGCCACTCGACGAGATCGTCAAGGACGACGGCCCGCTCGGCCTGCCCGCGCTGGTCAAGATCGCGCACGGGGTCGCCACCGCGCTGGCCGCCGTGCACGCGGTCGGCGTGATCCACCGCGACCTCAAGCCGGGCAACGTGCTGATCATCGACGGCGAGCCGGTTCTGATCGACTTCGGCATCGCCCAGGCGGTCGACGCGACCAGGCTGACGCAGACGGGGATGTTCATCGGCACGCCCGGATACCTCGCCCCCGAGATCATCGAGGGGCAGGAGGCCGGGCCCGAGGTCGACATCCACGCCTGGGCGGGCACGCTGCTGTACGCGGGCACCGGCCAGCCGCCCTTCGGCAAGGGCACGCTGGAGATGATCTTCTACAACATCACCGCGGGCAAGGCCGACGTCAGCGCGGCCCCGAAGGAGCTGCAGCCGCTGCTCAAGGCGGCCTTCCAGCGCAACCCCGCCAAGCGACCCAAGGCGGCCGAGCTGGCCGAGCAGACCGCCAGGATGCTGCCCAAGCCGCCGGGCAACGTACGCGACGAGATCTCGACCGTGCCCCGGTCCGACCGCTCCAACCCGTCGATGGAGCTGCCGACGCCGCAGCCGCTGGCCGACAAGCCGTCGTACGACATCTCGACGCCGCCCATGACGCCGCGCCGGCTCGTCGACGGCCAGCTGCGCCAGCAGCCCCCGGGGTCCGGCCCGAATCGGCCGCCCCAGGGCCAGCCGTCCCACGGCCAGCCGCCCCAGCAGCCGCCGCAGGAGCAGCAGTACGTCTCGTTGCTCCCCGAGCAGCAGGGCGACCCCTACCCGACCCGCAGGGTGACCCCGGAGGAGCTGCGCAAGATGCAGCGCGAGGCCACCTCGCAGCCGTGGCAGGTCTCCGCGCAGGGCAACAATCAGCAGGGCAACATTCAGCAGGGCAACAACCAGCAGGGCAACAACCAGCAGAGCAACAACCAGCAGAGCAACAGCCACATGCCGCCGGGGGCCGAGGCCGACGTGCCCACCCGGCGCGTACGCCCCGATGCGCCCGACGTCCCCACCCGCCGGGTACGCCCAGAAGCGCCCGACTACGGGCGGGGCAACCCGATCCAGCCGCCGCCCTACATCCCGGTCCAGGGCCAGTTCCCGCCCGATCCCCAGGCGAAGCGCGAGCCGTACCTCCCGCACGAGGCGCAGACCAGGAGAGACGCCTACGGCCAGCAGCCCGACCTGCGGACCAAGCGCGAGCCGTTCATCCCGGCGGCCCGCCCGGGGCAGGTGCTGCAGCGGTCCAGGGCCTACGGCCTGGCGAGCGCGATGCTGCTGATCCTGATGGTCATGGTGGCCGTGGTGGCGCCCGTGCTGGTGGGCCTGCTGGTGCTCCCGGTCGTGGTGCTGCTCCGCGCGGCCGACCTGGCCCAGCCGGAGCTGGTCGCGCGCAGGTCCACCGGGTCGGCGGCGCTCGATGTGGTGCGGGTGTTCGCGTTCCCCAAAAAACTGGCCAAGTCAGTGGGGATCACGTTCGCGCTGCTCTTCTACGCCCTTATCCTGGGGCTACCGGTGACGCTGCTGCTCACGGTGTTCGTCAAGATGAACCCCTACAACGCCTTGGCCTGGGGCGCGGCGATCGCTCTGTGGACCGTCTGCGCGGGCCCGGGAGTGGAGGGGCCTGGAAGGCAGATGCGCAGAACCCTCTCATCGCTCGTACCCTCGAGAACAGCGGCGATGGTGATGGTGGGAGTTCTCGCGGCGGGGGCCGCGCTCTCCCTGATCCTCGCTTACAGCTCGTTCGACAACGCGAGGAGGGCCGTATGGGCTCCGCTGAACGTCGGACCTGTGGTGGTTCAGCTCAAAGGATTGAGCGGGAGCCCAGGGGGATGACGCTGGGACGGTGGCGATGAGCACGCAGGCGCCGGAGCGGCTCGGCCCCTACCGACTGGTCAGGAAGATCGGCGAGGGCGGCATGGGCGTGGTCCACCTGGGCCTCGACACCGAGGGCCGCGAGGTCGCCATCAAGGTGCTGCACCCGCATGTCGCGGCCGACCTGAAGGCCCGCGACCGGCTGACGCGCGAGGTCGAGACCATGCGCCGGGTGCGTAGCCCGCACGTGGCCGAGGTGCTCGACGCCGAGCTCGTCGGCGGCCAGCCGTACGTCGTCACCCGCTTCGCCCCCGGCCGCACGCTCGAGGAGACCGTGCTGGCGGAGGGCGCGCTGGAGGCGCGGGAGGTCATCAGGCTGGCCCAGGGCCTGTGCCAGGCGCTGGTGGCCATCCACGCCGCCGAGGTGATCCACCGCGATTTCAAGCCGTCCAACGTGATGCTGGTCAACGGCGATCCGCTGGTCATCGACTTCGGCATCGCGCACCTGGTCAACGCCACCCGGCTGACCCAGACGGGGATGTTCGTCGGCACGCCCGGCTACCTGGCGCCTGAGATCATCCGCGACTCGGAGATCACCCAGGCGGCCGACGTGCACGCGCTGGCCTCCACGGTGTTCTTCGCAGCGACGGGCGCGCCGCCGTTCGGCACGGGCACCTTCGAGGCGGTCTGCTTCAACATCATGGAAGGGCGCGCGCAGATCGACAAGGCGCCCGCCTGGCTGCGCGGCTGGCTGAGCCGCGCGCTGCGCGTCGAGCCCAGTGCCCGGCCCGGCGCCCAAGAGCTCCTGCGGATGGCCAGGGCACTGGACCCGTCGGTGACCTCCTTCCACGAGACCTCCGCCGACGGGCCGACCGGCACCAAGCGGATGGGCAACCGGACGCGGGTCATGGAGAACTACTCCGACCTGCTGCCCCCGGTCGCGTACGGGACCCCGCCCGCGCCCGCGCGCGAGGAGCGGCCGCAACGCGAGGAGCGGCCGCCGCCCTACGTCCCGGCGCCGATGCCGGACCGGCACCCGGCCCCGCGCGTCGACCAGCGGGTCGCGGGCTACCCGGCGCCGCAGACCCGCCCGCCCGCCTACTCCCCGGCCACCCAGGCGGGTCAGCAGCGGCCGGTCGCGCCGCCGCCCCCGTACACACCACCGGCCGAGCGCAAGCGCTACCTGGTCGGCAGCCAGTTCGTCGGCCTGCTGCTGCTGGTCACGCTGACCGCGCTGGCCGTCATGCTGCCCGTCGCGGTGAGCGCGGTGGCCGTCGCGCTGGCGTTGGTGCTGCGGGTGGGCGAATACCTCTTCGGTGACATGGTCAAGCGCCGGCAGGTGCGGGGGAGCAGCGCGGCCGATCCGCTGCTGGTCCTGGTCGGCACGCCGTGGGCACTGGTCAAGGCCGCGCTCGTGACGCTGGTCCACGTGCCGCTGGCGCTGATGTTCGGCGTCTGCGTCTGGGGCGTGCTGCGCTGGGGCGGCGGCATGAGCGTCAACGCCGCCGCCGCGTACGGCGCGGGTGCCTTCACGGCCGGGCTGTTCGTGCTGCCGGGCGGCGGCGCGCCGCGCAAGGCGGTCACGCGCTCGCTCACCGGCATCCTGCGTACTCCCGGCGCGGCCCTGGTCGCCGCCTTGATCGTCGGTACGGCCGCGATGCTCGCGGTGATGTTCGCGATGGGCCAGGCCCCGACCTGGGCCCCCTGGCGGGCTCCGGAGACCGTGATCAACGAGCTGACCAGCGACGCGCGGCGGAGCACGATGGGCTTGATCACCGGCCTGATCAACGATCTGCTCGACGGCGTGGGGATGGGGTTCCTGTCACCCTGGTCGTAAGTGTCTTGGCCCGCTCCGGGGGGAGATAAGGGGTATGAGCGAGCGGCTCGGCCCGTATCAGTTACTCTCCCGGCTTGGGGCGGGCGGGTTCGGTGAGGTGCACCTGGCGCTCGACCCCGAGGGCCGTACGGTGGCGGTCAAGGTCCTGCACCCACACGTGACGGCCGGCAGCGGCGCGCTGGCCCGGCTGGCGCGTGAGGTGGAGACGATGCGGTTAGTGGGCGGGCCGCACGTGGCCGAGGTGCTCGACGCCTCGCTCGACGTCGCCAAGCCCTATCTGGTGACCCGCTACGTCCAGGGCCGGCCGCTCAGCGCGGTCCCCACACCGGTGGCCGAGCTCGGGCAACTGGCTTCCGGACTGGCCGACGCGTTGCTGGCCATGCACGAGGCGGGGGTCGTGCACCGGGATCTGAAGCCGGCCAACGTGATGATGGCCGAAGGCGAGCCGGTGGTCATCGACTTCGGCATCGCCAGCGCGCTCGACTCCCTCTCGGTGACGGCCTCGGGAGCCGTGGTGGGCACGCCCGGCTACCTGGCGCCTGAGGTGCTGGAGGGCAAGGAGTCGGGGATGGCGGCCGATGTGTTCTCGTTCGGGGCCACGCTGGCCTACGCGGCCACGGGACGCCAGCCGTACGGGCAGGGACCGGCCTCGGCGGTCGCCTACCGCGTCGTGCACCACGACGCCGACCTGGAGGGGGTCCCCGACTGGCTGAGCCCGCTGCTGCGCGAGTGCCTGGCCACCGACCCGCTCGCGCGGCCGACGGCCGCGCAGATCTGCGCCAGGCTCGGCGTCGAGGCCGCCCATTACGCCGTCCGTCCGCCCGCCACAGCCTTGCATCCCCGGCCCGGTGAGGCGCACGACCTGGAGACCCGGGAGTGGCGGCCGGGGCAGGAGCGGGGCCGTCCGTCGGTCGAGGAGTCCAGGGCCAGGCACCGGGAGAAGGTGCGCAGGCGCTGGCTGATCGGCTCCGGGCTGTTCGTGGCGCTGCTGGCCGCCGCCGCGCGGGAACCGCTGCCGGAGGTGACGCTGTTCCTGCTGGCCGCGTACGCGCTGGTGGCGGTGACCGACGCGGGGGTGGCGCTGTTCACGCGCGGCCGCTTCAGGACGAGCCGGATCATCTTCGATTTCGCCGGGATGCTCGGCGCCGCGGGGCTCTGCCTGGGGCTGAGCGCGGTCTTCAGCACCTTCACGCTCGCGCTGTTCGCCGGTACGGCGCTGGTGGTCGGGATCGTGTTCCTGCTGTCGGCCTGAAGCTCCCTGCCGCCGACCTGAACTCAGTTAGCGGAATAAAGCTCGGTATGGTGGTGGTGCTTTGTCGTAAGCCTTGCTTGCTTGCGCCTAAGCTACTCATGGGTAACATGGCCGCGAGAGCACCCGCTGTCACGGCCCCCATGGGACACCTGGCAGTCTGTCAGCAAGCATCTGGCGCCGAGCGTCGGCGCACGCGAACACGGGAGGTCGTCCACCGGCCATGAACATCGTCGTCTGCGTGAAGCAGGTCCCCGACACGGCGACCGAGCGCAAGCTCCGGTCCGATGACAAGACGCTCGACCGTGACGCCGTCGACGGCGTGGTGAACGAGCTTGACGAGTATGCGGTCGAGGAGGCCCTGAAGCTCAAGGAAGCCCACGGCGGTGAGGTGACCGTTCTCACCATGGGACCGGGCCGGGCCACCGAGACCATCCGCAAGGCCCTGGCCATGGGCGCGGACAAGGCCGTCCACCTGACGGATGACGCGCTGCACGGCTCCGACGCCCTGTCGACCTCCTATGCGATGGCGCAGGTGCTCAAGAAGATCGGTTTCGACCTGGTCATCCTGGGTTCGGAGTCCACCGACGCGCGTACCGGCGTGCTGGCCGCGATGCTGGCCGAGCGCCTGGGCGCACCCCAGCTCACGCTGGCCAAGAAGGTGGAGATCGAGGGCTCCGAGATCGTGATCCAGCGGATCACCGACTACGGGTTCGACAAGGTCGCGGCCCAGCTGCCCGCTGTCGTGTCCGTGGTGGAGAAGATCAACGACCCGCGCTACCCGTCCTTCAAGGGCATCATGGCGGCCAAGAAGAAGCCGGTGGAGACGCTGGCCATCGCCGACGCGGAGATCGCGGCCGACCAGGTCGGCCTGGACGCGGCCTGGTCCGAGGTCGTCGAGTTCGCCGCGGCCCCGCCGCGCGCGGCCGGCACGATCATCAAGGACGAGGGCGACGGAGGCTCGAAGGCCGCCGACTTCCTCGCGTCCAAGAAGTTCATCTGAGCACGGGAGAGACAGCTGATATGTCGGAGATTCTCGTTCTCGTCGAGCACGTCGACGGCGAGGTCAAGAAGGTCACACTCGAACTGCTGACCCTGGCCCGCTCGCTCGGCGCACCGGCCGCCGTCTGGGCCGGACCCGGCATCACCGACGCGGCCAAGGCCAGGCTCGCCGAATACGGTGCCGAGAAGATCTACGTCGCCGGAGCCGACGAGATCGTCGACTACGTCGTCGCGCCCAAGGCCGAGCTGCTCGCCCAGCTGGTGGCCGACAAGTCGCCCGCCGCCGTGCTGGTGGCCGCCACGACCGAGGGCAAGGAGGTCGCCGGCCGGCTCGCGGTCAAGACCGACTCGGGCGTCATCACCGACGCCGTGGGCCTCGGCGAGGGCTTCGTGGCCGACCAGTCCATCTTCGGCGGCGGCGTCAACGTCCGCTCGAAGGTGCGCAAGGGCACGCCGATCGTCGCCGTACGCCCCAACTCGACGGCCCCCGAGGCCGCCGCGGGCGCGGGCACCGAGGAGCAGGTGTCGGTCACGCTGACCGAGTCCGCCAGGGCCGCCCGTGTCCTGGAGCGCGTGAAGCAGGAGAAGGGCGCGCGCCCCGAGCTGACCGAGGCCGCGATCGTGGTCTCCGGCGGCCGTGGCGTCGGCTCGGCCGAGAACTTCTCGGTCATCGAGGGCCTGGCCGACGCCCTGGGGGCGGCCGTGGGCGCCTCGCGCGCCGCCACCGACGCGGGCTGGTACCCCCACCAGTTCCAGGTGGGCCAGACGGGCAAGACGGTGTCGCCGCAGCTGTACATCGCGGCCGGCATCTCCGGCGCGATCCAGCACCGGGCCGGGATGCAGACCGCGAAGACCATCGTCGCGATCAACAAGGACCCGGAGGCGCCGATCTTCGAGCTCGCCGACTACGGCGTCGTGGGCGACCTGCACCAGGTGGTGCCACAGCTCACCGAAGAGGTCACCAAGCGCAAGTAGCGCGTACCGGGGACGGCACCGCCATCGCGGCCGTCCCCGGTCACTGGTCGACGACGGGGAGCAGGACCCGGAAGGCCGCTCCCGACCTCATGAAGTACCGGTGGTCGCACCCTTCTTGACCTGTCAGTCCTCATCCAGGGCGTACCTCAGGTAGAAGTCCGGCTTGGCGAGGAAACGTCGCCAGTCATCGACCAGTCGAAGGTTCTCCCATTCGGTGGTGCGGATGCCGTGCCCGCCCAGTTCGATGATCTGGGCACCGGGCAGACTGGTGAGAAGCGGTGAATGGGTGGCGCAGACGATTTGCCCGTCCTCGCGAGCGACGCGGTTCATGAGGCCGATCAGGCGCACACACGAGTGGAACGACAGCGCCGCTTCGGGCTCGTCCATCAGGTAAAGCCCTGGCCCTGACACCATGCGTTCGAGAACCGTGAAGAAGCCCTCGCCATGGGATTGCTCCGTGAGGTCGTCCTCCCAGAAGCCGTGCATGCCGGACACGTTCTGCCCCAGGTTGAAGAGCGTTTCTGCGCGGAAGAAGAACCCGCGCCGCTCCGGGCTACACGGGTCCGGACGGCACACATCGCGCGTCCCGAACGCCGTTCCCAGCTCGCTCGCGATCTGGGCGGACGCCTCTCCCGTGAGAATATCCGGCAGAGATGTTCGCTTGACGTTGACGCCCTGTGCCGGTTGCAGATGAAGCTGTCGGTGTCTGCGTGTTGTTGTCGGTGCTCGTGTCAGTGTTCAGCGCGAGATGTCGGATTCCGCCTTCGGCTCCTGGTCCCTGCCGCCCTTTATGGCGGCTTCACGCGCGGTGGCCGATCATGGAGCGATGGCGGGAAACAGGTTGCTCAGGCTCGCTCCAGTCTTCGGAGCCGCTGTCGTCGCCATCTACCTGATCGGCTACGCGCAGACGCGGTTCGTCACTGTCCCGACCACGTTCCTCCCAGGCGAGGACGACACCGCGTTCCTGGACATCGTCACGGAGATCGTGGCGGGACCTATCGCGTTCGCCTGCGTGTTCTTCACGCTAGCCGGGGTCGCTTTCTGGCGCCTGGCCGCGGCCCGGCCCACCGCCCGCGTGCTGCTTGTGGCGGGCCTGCTGACGCCGCCCTACCTGCTCGGCCTGTTTATCGTGGGCTACGTCAGCCCGGCGAACACCCTGATCTATCTCGAACCCGATGCCTACACAGGCCGTCAGGTCGACCGCGAGGCGTTCAATCTCGGCTGGAGTCCTCCCGCGCTCACCGCGGTTCTGGTGGCGGCGGCGATCGCACAGGTCTGGGGCGTGCTGCGGCTGGCCCGCGGCCTGAAAGTGACACCCTCGCCGCGCGTGGCCCGCTTACTGTTCCTGCAGCCGGTCTGGTATGCCGTCTACCTCGCGGTGTGCTCGTTCGATATCTGGTTCACCTCGGTCACGGCACGTCCCGCGACACCGGACGAAGTGGCCTGGGGCGGCATGCCGGAGGGCCTGGTGCGGGACGCGTGGAGTATGCTCGCGGCCGTCGCGATCGCCATGGCGGTCGTGAGTACGGCGATGGCCGCCATGGGCGTGGCGGCCCGGCGCGGCAGCGTGCGGGTGCGGGTGCTGGCGGGCATGGTGACCCCGTGCAACATGCTGGGGCTGACGGTTCTCGCAACTGCGGGCCCGCTCGGGCCGATCGGGCCGTATCCGGGAGTGGCGGCCGAGATCCGGCCTGTCTGGCACGTCCCCTTGCTCGCCACGCTCGCCGGCGGCGCCATGATCTCCTACCTGTACGCAGTGAGGCGCTCCGTGACGAGCACGCAGAGCCTCTCGGCCCCGGTAGGCTGATCCAACTAATCCGGACGTTCGACCCCATCAGTGACAGAAAGACCTGAACAACTTCCCTCGAAACCGTCCAGGCCAGGGTGCCGTGCCACAGGTCAGCACGTGCCCCTTCCGCCAACTTCACCTGGAAGGGACACCCTGGTCGAGGGCATCTTCGAGTGATGCGCCTGCGGACAGGAGCGGGCTCCTGGTAACTGAGGTGTTGTCTACGCAACTCGGCGGCCAGGAGCACGTGGTTGTCTGTTTACACGCCCGCGAACTTCCAGCTCACGCCTCGGCGAGCGCCGCCCGGATCCGGTCCGCGAGCTCCCGGGCCTGGCCGGACGACCAGGGGATCACCCCGTTCTCCGACATGAGCGCGTAATACTGCTGCTCCTCGTAGGGGGTGCCGGGTGGCAGCGGGGCCACGTGCCAGTGCAGGTGCGCGTTGCCCTGCCGGCTGCCGAGCGTGAGCAGGTACGTGCGTTCGGACGGCACCACCGCCTCGACGGCCAGCGCCACCCGCCGCACGACCCGCATGAGATCGAGGTAGCCGTCCTCGTCGAGATCGCGGACCGCGTGCTCGATGTGGACCTTCGGGCACACCAGGACGTAGCCGGGCATCGTCGGGTAGCGGGCCAGGAACGCCAGGTGGTGCTCGTCCTCATAGACGACTTCTTCCAGGTCGTACGCCGGGTCACCGGCCACGATGGCGCAGATGAAGCACGGTCCACCCTTTACGCGGGCGACGTAGGCCGATACGTCGAACGGGACATTCCTCTCAGGGCCCATGCCGCGATCATGCCACCCAGCAGGGCCACGCCGTGGAGGTCGGCGAGGGCGGTGAGCGTGACGGCGACGACCGCGAGGACGACGGGGAAGAGCCGCAAGGGCAGCCGCTCGTGACGGGTCACCAGCTGGAACCCGACCGCGGTGAGAGCGATCGTCACCACCCAGCTCCAGATGCCGTCGGAGGGCGCGAGGGCGGACGCGCCCAGCATCACCGCGTAGAAGGCGCCCACGGAGCGCTCCAGTGACCCCTCGCAGGCGATGGCCAGGCCCGCCGCCAGGCCGCACAAGGCGATCGAGTTCCCGGCTCCCGGGTCGTTGAACAGGTATCCGGCCGCCTGCCCGGCCACGGCGCCCGCCCCGTACAGGATGAGCCAGCGGGCGGACCCGAGCGAGCGCTCGGCGAGGTAGCCGAGCACCGCCAGGAACGTCAGGTTGAACAGTGTGCCGAACACGCCGCTGTCCTGGACGACGAGGGAGGTCCCCAGTCGCCACCATTCCCCGGCGCGGATGGCCGCCGGGTCGCGCATGAGTGCGGGCTCCAGGCCGGGGAGGAAGAACTGGAGGACACTCGGCACGGCGGTCACGACGAGGACCGAGGCGGTGACGATTGGTTTGACCATGGGCTCAGCCTCACACTGATCTGCGGATCGGGGCAGTGCAGAATGTAAGCCGCTGAACCAGGACAAATGTCACAGGGTCAGGCGGTGGCGAGTTCGGGCTCCCTGACGGCCGGACCGACGGTGACCGCCGCGGGCTCCTCGCGCGGCAGGAAGCGGGCGGCCACCGCGATCGCCACGCCCAGCACCACCGCGATCCCGAGCGCGACACGCAGCGACGTGGCGTCCGTCAGGAAGCCGATCACCACCGGGCCGAGCAGCAGTCCCGCGTAGCCCATGGCCCCCGCCTGGGCGATCGCCGGACCGGGGGTGTCGGTGGCGGTTCCGGCCAGCGAGAGCGTCATCGGCGAGATCGTCGCCACGCCGAGGCCGACGAAGAACATCGCCAGCACCGCCACCAGCGGCGCGGGCGCGGCCAGGACGACGGTGAAGAACCCCGCCGTGGCCACGCCGGAGGCCGTCATGATGCCGCGTACCCCGAACCGGGTCCGCAGCCGGTCGCCGGTGAGCCTGGCGACCAGCATGCCCACCTCGAAGACCGGGTAGCCGAGCGCGGCCAGCGCCTCCGGCGCGCCCAGGGTGTCGCGCATGAACAGCCCGTTCCAGTCGGCGACCGTGCCCTCCACCATGAACGCGAAGAACATCAGAGCGCCGAGCAGGTAGACGATCGGAGGCAGGCGGCGGCCGGCCTTGGCGATGGTCGACACGGCCGGGGGTTCGGGCAGGTACGTACGGCCCAGCAGGACCATCACCGGCAGCGAGACCAGGCCGACCAGCGCCACGTTCGCGGTGAAGGACAGCCCCAGGGCGATCGACAGGCTGCCCACGGCGCCGGCCGAGATCGCGCCCACGCACCAGCCCGCGTGCATGCCGTTCAGCAGCGGGCGCCCGTAGGCCCGCTCGACCGTGGACCCCTGGGCGTTCATGGCGATGTCCACCATGCCGAACGCCATCCCGAAGAACGCGGCCGCGACCAGCAGCAGCGGGAGGTTCGGCGCGAAGGCCACGCCCACCAGGCCGAGCGCCGTCAGCGGGCCGCCGATCCGCAGGACGGTCTTGCTGCCCGCCCGGCTCATGACCCGGCGCATGGACTGCATGGTGATCAGCGCGCCCACACCCCAGGCCAGCAGGATCAGGCCGACCGCCGACTCGGACAGCCCGAGCTTGTCGGTCAACGCCGGGATGCGCACGGTCATCGTGCCCACCAGGAGCCCGGCCAGGACGAAAGTAAGAACCGCCCCGAGACGGGCGATCCTCAAGTCGCGGATCATTGGTACATACCTCGCAAATCACTCATTAGTTGGCATGCGGCGCGGCCCGGCGCTTGTGACGCGAGCGCGGGCGGCGAAGGTGTTGAGGGCTTAGGAGCGCGCGTCAGAGACTGAGAAGCGCGTCAGGTGGTTCGGGGCGGAGAGGGTGTTCAGGGTTTGAGGAGGGCGCGACAGCGGGCCTCCAGGGCGCGCAGGTCGCTCTCGGCGTGCAGGTCAGGATCGTGGCTCGCCACGTCCCACAGCCCTTCACACGCCAGCCGGACGATCTGGGACGCCACCCGGTCGGGCTCGTCGTCCAGTCCCTCGCGGTGCCAGCGGGCCATGGCCTCGCGGATCGGCGCGAGCAGGAACAGGTTGCCCGACGCCCCCGTGACCACGGCCCATCGTCGCAGCCGGTTGGAGCGCACGGCCTCAAGCGTCGCCGCGAGGTAGCGCTCGGTGTAGGTGGGGTCGCCCTGGGCGGCCATCAGCTCGTCGAAGTCGTCGATCAGCCGCTCCACCATGCCCTTGATCAGGGCTTCCTTGGAGGAGAAGTGATAGAGGAGGCCGCCCTTGCTCACACCGGCCCGATCGGCCACCGCGGACAGGGTCAGCGCGGTCGAGCCCTGGTCGCAGAGGAGATCCTCTGCCGCGTCCAGTAGCTCGTCCCTTCTCATGCCTCTACTGTACCGTCCGGACGGTACAGTGGCAAAGGGGATACGCTTTCCTGGTGAGCAGACCGTCGGCCTACCTTGATCACGCGGCGACCACGCCCATGCTTCCCGAGGCGATCGAGGCCATGACGGAGCAACTCGGCCTGGTCGGAAACGCGTCCTCGCTGCACGCGACCGGCCGCCGGGTGCGCAGAGTCGTCGAGGAGTCACGCGAGACCATCGCCGACACACTGGGCGCCCGGCCGAGCGAGGTGGTGTTCACCTCGGGCGGCACCGAGGCCGACAACCTCGCCGTCAAGGGCCTCTACTGGGCGCGCCGGCCGAGGAAGCGGGTGCTGGTCAGCTCGGTCGAGCACCATGCCACCCTCGATCCGGCCCATTGGCTGGCCGACAGCCAGGGCGCGCGGCTCGAGCTGCTGGAGGTCGACGAGTTCGGCCGGGTGCATCCCGACACGCTGCGCGCCGCCATCGCCCGCGACCCCGACGACGTCGCCATGATCAGCGTCATGTGGGCCAACAACGAGGTGGGCACGGTCCAGCCGGTGCACGTGCTGGCCGCCATCGCCCACGACAGCGGCATCCCCTTCCACACCGACGCCGTGCAGGCGATCGGGCAGCTGCCGGTGTCGTTCGCCGACTCCGGCGCCGACGCGCTGACGGTGACCGGCCACAAGGTCGGCGGCCCGATGGGCGTCGGCGCGCTGCTGCTGGCCCGCGGAATGACTCCGGTCTCGGTCATGCACGGCGGCGGCCAGGAGCGGGACGTACGCTCAGGCACGCTCGACGCGCCCGCCATCGCCGGTCTCGCCACCGCCATCCGGGTCGCGGTCAACGAGCAGGAGCCGCTGAGCCGCCGCCTGACCGCGCTGCGGGACGAGCTCATCCAGCGCGTACGGCAGGCGGTCCCCGACGTGCTGCTCAACGGCGACCCGACCGACCGGCTGCCGGGAAACGCCCACTTCTCCTTCCCCGGCTGCGAGGGAGACGCCCTGCTCATGCTGCTCGACGCCAAGGGCGTGGAGTGCTCGACCGGGTCCGCCTGCTCGGCCGGGGTGGCCCAGCCCTCCCACGTACTCCTGGCGATGGGCGCCGACTCGGCGGCGGCCAGGGGCTCGCTCAGGTTCTCCCTCGGCCACACCTCGACCCACGACGACGTCGACCGGCTGATCGAGGTGCTCCCGGCGGCGGTCGAACGCGCCCGCCGCGCGGGCCTGAGCTAGTTGATGAAGGCCACCACCGCGGACCACGCGGGGTCGGTGGCCACGTCGACCCGTGGCTCCCCTTCCTCCCAGCCCACGATCAGCTCCTTGGCGTGGATCGCCGCGTCGCCGGTCGGGTCGGCGTAGATGTGGATGACCCGGTGGCTCTCCGCGCTCAGGTGCGCCACCAGCACGGCGTCGTCGTGGAGCTTGAGCAGCCGCGCCGCCAGCCGTTCCTCGAAGTCGCGCAGCGCCGTCAGCGACTCCCCGACGGGCAGCCCGTTCTCGTCGCGGTGCGCGTACGGGAGCGTGATCGCGATGTGCTGGTCGAAGAGCGGATAGTCGACCGGCCGCAGCGGATAGCGGGCGGTGGCGACCAGCGGCGCGCCGGCCGCGGTCTGGCCCTCAAGCAGCGCCCACTGCTCCTCTTCGTAGCCGGAGGCCAGGTCGGCCACCACGGCGGGCAGGTGTACGGCGGCGACCGAGTCGATCGGCTGGAACGTCGCCGGGGTGATCTCGCCCACCCAGCGGGCCACGTCGTCCTCGCCGAGCAGCCAGTCGAGGGCCAGCAGCGTGGTCTCCAGCCGGGTGTCCTCGTCGAGCTGGCCGAAGATCGGGTGGTAGGCGGCCACGTCCACGCGCGGCGAGTTGGGCGGCACCCGCAGCCCCAGCATCAGCTTGTCGAAGGCGAACTCGAAGCCGCCCACGTCGATCGTGAGCTCCAGCGCCTGCGGGTTGACCTGGCGCGACGGATGGAACTCCCACAGCAGGTCGGCGGGCGGCGCCCCCTTGACCAGGCGGTGCGCCAGTGAGCGCAGCTCGGCGTCGCCGGCGGCGGTCAGGACCAGCGCGTGCGCCGCGTCCCTGCCGGGAGCCACCTCCCAGACCAGGCCGGGATGCACCGCGGCCACGGCCGGGGCGATCGTCTCCCACAGCAGCTCGGCGTCACCGGAGGCCACCAGCGAGTCGAGCCGCGGCCTGCTCTCCTCCCACCACGCCCAGAACGGCGCGATGCCGTCGCTCGGCTCGATGGGCTCTTCGTCGTCGTCCTTGCGCCCGAACAGTCGCATGGCCTGAATACTCCCAGACGCGGAGCCCGGTTGTGCAGATGGCCGAGCACGCTTGGCGGGACAGTACGCTGGAATGGTCATGGGATTGCGTGTGCTTGCCGCCATGTCGGGCGGCGTCGACTCCGCCGTGGCCGCCGCCCGGATCGCCGAGGCCGGTCACGACGTCACTGGTGTGCATCTGGCCTTGTCGGCCAACCCCCAATCCCACCGTACGGGGGCCAGGGGCTGCTGTACGGTCGAGGACTCCCGCGACGCGCGGCGCGCGGCCGACGTGATCGGCATCCCGTTCTACATCTGGGACATGGCCGAGCGCTTCCAGCGCGACGTGGTCGAGGACTTCGTGGCCGAATACGCGGCGGGCCGCACGCCCAACCCGTGCCTGCGGTGCAACGAGAAGATCAAGTTCTCGGCGGTGCTCGACCGGGCGCTCGCGCTGGGCTTCGACGCGGTCGCCACCGGCCACCACGCCAGGCTGGTCGACGGCGTGCTGTCGAGGAGCGCCGACCAGGGCAAGGACCAGTCCTACGTGCTGGGCGTGCTCACCCGCGAGCAACTCGGCCACGCGATCTTCCCGCTGGGCGACTCGACCAAGGCCGAGGTGCGCGAGGAGGCCGCCAGGCGGGGCCTGACGGTCGCCGACAAGCCCGACAGCCACGACATCTGCTTCATCGCCGACGGCGACACCCGGGGCTTCCTGGCCAAGCGGCTCGGCTCGGCCGAAGGGCCGATCGTCGACCAGGAGGGCGAGGTCGTCGGCAACCACCACGGCGCCCACGGCTTCACGATCGGCCAGCGCAAGGGCCTGCACATCGACCGGCCCGCCGCCGACGGCAGGCCACGCTACGTGCTGTCGATCGAGCCCGTGTCCAACACGGTCACGGTGGGGCCGCGCTCGGCGCTGGAGGTCACCTCGATCACCTGCGCCCGGCCGGTCTGGAACGGGCCGACGGCCTCGCCGGGCGAGCTGAGGGTGCAGCTGCGGGCCCATGGCGAGGTCTACGGGTGCCACTTCGAGGAGGCCGGCGACGGGCTGCGCATCACGCTCGACCGCCCCGCCACGGGGGTCGCGGCGGGGCAGGCGGCGGTGCTCTATTCGGGCGAGACCGTGATCGGCTCGGCCACCATCGCCTCGGCCGGCTGATCTAAAAGCAGCCCGGCTGATCTCAGGGCAGGTCGACCGACTCGCCGACCTTGAGCCGCCGCATGTCGGCGTGCTGCTTGTCGGCCTCCAGCTTCAGGTAGTTGTCGACCAGGCTGAGGCCGATGTCGTTGAGCAGCCCGTCATGCGTGGAGAACGCCCTGGCCGGACGGATCGTCCGCAGGTAGTCGACCATCTCCAGGAGCTTCAGCCAAGGCGCGTTCGTCGGCACCAGGAGGGTGGGCACCTCGACGCCCGGCACGGTCAGCGCGTCCCCGGGGTAGAAGATCTCGTCGTCGAGCATGAAGCCGACGTTCTGCGCGATCGGCACGTCAGGGTGGTTCTTGGCATGCCACTCGCCGAACACCTTCACGTCGAACCCCGCCGCGGTGAAGTCGTCGCCATGCCGTACGACCTGCACCTTTCCCGGAACCTCCGTCAGCTGGGCGGCGACCGCCTCGCAGGTCCAGATCTCCAGGTCGGAAGAGGCGGCCTTGAGCCGCTCGACGTCGACGTGGTCCATGTGCTCGTGGGTGATGAGCACCGCGCCGGCACCGTCGAGGACAGGGCCCTCGGTGAAGGCGCCGGGGTCGACGACGAGGACGTTGCCGTCTTTCTCTAGCCGTTCCTTCTCCAGCCGTACGCACGCGTGGCCGTATTTGGTCAGCTTCATATTCGAGAGCCTACGCTTGGCCCATGTCGATGTTCGAAGCCACCGGGGTTGGGTCGCATCCGGGTGAGGATCATTTCGAGGCCCTCCGAGTGGTGTTCGGTGAGTTGCCCGGTCTGCCGTACCTGCCGGAGTTGCCAGGCCGCGGCGTGGGCGCCGACCTGGTGGGGCGGACGGCGGCGCTGCTCGTGGACCTGCCGGTGGAGGTGCAGCCGTCGGGCTGGCGGCTGTCCGACCGGCCCGGGCGCGACCACCAGCGGGCGGTCGACCATCTCAGACGCGATCTCGACGGCCTGGAGGAGATCGGGCACGACTACGCGGGGCCGCTCAAGCTGCAGGTCTGCGGGCCGTGGACGCTGGCGGGCGCCATCGAGCTCAAGTACGGCGACAAGATGCTCGCCGACGCCGGAGCCGTACGCGACCTGACCGCCTCGCTCGCCCAGGGCGTCGCCGACCACGTCGCGGAGGTACGGCGGCGGCTGCCCGGCGTCACCGAGATCGTCCTGCAACTCGACGAGCCCGGCCTGCCCGGCGTGCTCGCGGGCACCGTGCCGACCGCCTCGGGCTTCGGGCGGCTGGCCGCCGTGGAGGGCTCGCGGGTGGCGGAGTCGATGCGCCTGTTCGGCGACCCGATCGTGCACTGCTGCGCGCCGTCGGTGCCGCTCCGCCTCCTCCGTACGGCCGGCGTCCGCGGCGTCTCGGTGGACGCCGCCCTGCTCAGCCGCAGGGACGACGACGCCGTGGGGGAGGCGCTGGAGGCGGGGCTGCTGCTCTTCCTCGGGGTGGTGCCGGGGACCGACACCCGGTTGCCCGATACCGGCGTCGTCGCCAGGCCGGCGGTGGATCTGTGGCGGCGGCTCGGGTTCCCGCCCGACAAGCTGGCCGGGCAGGTCGTGCTGACCCCGGCCTGCGGGCTCGCCGGAGCCTCTCCCCGCTACGCGCGGGCCGCGCTGGCCGCCTGCCGCAAGGGCGCCCAGGTGCTGCGCGACGATCCGGCAAGCGGGCTGCAAGCCGGGTGAGTAGCCTCAGTTTCATGATTTTTCGCACCGTGGCGGTCGGCGTCACGCTCCTGATCGCGTCCGCGTCGATCGCCACTCCTGCGGCGGCCGCCGCCAACCCGGAGATCTGGAACTGGGGCTCCATCTACTCCGCCGACAAGGCGGGCAAGGCCAAGGGCAAGGTCGTCCTCGACCGGCCGGGATTCGTGGTGAACGGCAAGCTCTACGACTTCCCCGGGCGGAGCGGGTGCTCGTGGCTGAAGTTCCGGTGGGTCAAGGAGGACGGCGGCAGGGGCGCCAAGGCGTTCCACAACTGTTCGGGGACCAAGCCGCTGAAGTTCTCCTTCCCGACCGGTTACATGCTCTCGATCGAGGGCCGGGTCTGCCGCGGCACCGCCGTGAAGGTCACCGGCAAGTGCTCGGGATGGGACGGCGTCTGGTCCCAGGGCGGCTGACCTCCGCCTCTGGGCGCTGTCGAAGGTGCCCGTTGTCGGTGCTCGGCGATAGCGTTTGCCTTGGGTGCTGGACGGAAGGAGACCCTGGTGAGCGAGCCAAGCGTCGATGGCGTGCCTGTGGCCGCGCGTGAGCGGCACGCCGAGGTGAGCGAGCTGGTCGAGGAAGCCCGCTATCGCTATTACGTGCTCGACCGGCCCACGGTCAGCGACGCTCAGTTCGACGAGTGGTTCAACGAACTGCTCGCGCTGGAGGCGGCGCATCCGGGTCTTCAGACGCCGGACTCGCCGACGCAGAAGGTCGGCGCGCCGGTGGCCGGCGACTTCGCCAAGGTCGACCACCTGGCGCCGATGGAGAGCCTCGACAACGCCTTCGACCCGGCCGGGATGGCCGCCTGGCAGGCGCGGGCCGAGCGGCTGGCCGAGGGGGAGCCCGGACCGTACCTCTGCGAGCTCAAGATCGACGGGCTGGCCATCGCGCTGGTCTACCGCGACGGGCGGCTGGAGCGCGGCGCGACCAGGGGCGACGGCCGGACGGGCGACGACGTGACGCCCAACGTCCGCACCATCGAGGGCGTGCCCCACCGGCTCAAGGGAGCCGACGTCCCCAGCCTGATCGAGGTCCGGGGCGAGGTCTACATGCCGGTCGCGGAGTTCGGGCGGCTCAACGAGCAGCTGGTCGCGCAGGGGGTCGCCCCCTTCGCCAATCCGCGCAACGCCTCGGCCGGCTCGCTGCGCCAGAAGGATCCGCGGATCACCGCCCAGCGCCCGATGCGCATGATCGTGCACGGTGTCGGCGTCTGGGAGGGCGCGGCCGAGCCCAAGGCGCAGTCCGAGGTCTATGAGCGGCTGCGCGAGTTCGGTCTGCCGGTCAGTGACCTCTACCAGGTGGTCGGCGGCCCCGCCGAGGTCGACGCCTTCATCGAGCACTACCGCGTGCACCGCCACGACCCTCCGTACGAGATCGACGGCGTGGTGGTCAAGGTCGACGACTTCCGCACCCAGCGCGAGCTCGGCTCCACCTCGCGGGCGCCGCGCTGGGCGATCGCCTTCAAATACCCGCCAGAAGAGGTCAACACCAAGCTGCTCGACATCCAGGTGGGCGTCGGCCGCACCGGCCGCGTCACGCCGTTCGGGGTGATGGAGCCGATCAGCGTCGCCGGTTCTACGGTGGAGCGCGCCACTCTCCACAACGCCGCGGTGGTGGCCGCCAAGGGCGTGCTCATCGGAGACACCGTCGTGCTGCGCAAGGCGGGCGACGTCATCCCCGAGATCCTCAGCCCGGTCACCGACCTGCGCGACGGGTCCGAGCGGCCGTTCGTCATGCCGACCCACTGCCCCGAATGCGGCACGGAGCTGGCCTACGAGCAGGAGGGCGACGCCGACCTGCGCTGTCCCAACGCCCGCGGCTGCCCCGCGCAGATCCGCGAGCGGTTGTTCTTCGCGGCCCGGCGCAGCGCGTTCGACATCGACGGGCTCGGCTACGTCGCGGCGACCGCGCTCAGCCAGCCGCTGCCGCCCCAGGAGCCGGTCGTACGCACGGAGGCCGACCTGTTCGACCTGACACTCGACCAGCTGATCCCGATCAAGTCCGTGGTCCGCGACAAGGACAGCGGCCTGCCCAAGATCGATCCGAAGACGGGCGAGCAGAAGGTCGTCTCGTTCTTCTCCAACATCAACGGCGAGCCCAGCCAGAACGCCCACAAGCTCATCGAGGAGCTGGCCCGGGCCAAGCAGGCGCCGCTGGCCAATGTCCTGGTCGCGCTGTCCATCCGCCATGTCGGGCCGCCCACGGCCCGCGACCTGGCCGTCGCCCTGCGCTCGATCGACGCCGTCATGGCGGCCTCGGAGGAGGAGCTGGCGGCCATCAAGGGCATCGGGCCGCGGGTGGCCGCCACGATCCGCGCCTGGTTCGAGGTCGACTGGCATCGCGAGATCATCAGCCGCTGGCGGGCCGCGGGGGTCCGCATGGAGGACGAGCCCGCTCCCGAGAAGGGGCCCCAGATACTTGAGGGCCTGACCTTCGTGGTGACCGGCACGCTGCCGGGCTTCACCCGCGACTCCGCCGCCGAGGCGCTCAGCGATCGGGGCGGCAAGGTCGCAAGCTCGGTGTCGAAGAAGACCTCGTTCCTGGTGGCGGGCGACAACGCCGGGTCCAAGTACGACAAGGCGGTCAGCCTGGGCGTGCCGATCCTCGACGGTGACGGCTTCGGGGTGCTCCTCGCCGATGGGCCGGAGGCGGCTTCACAGGTGGCCGTCACTCCTCAGCCATAGGTCATATACGGGCTGTTGATGGCGAGTATACTAAGAGTGATTTCGGGGTATATGTCCGAAGGATAAGTGACGGAACGTACGCGGTTGGTTTCGCGAAGTGGGGTAAAGGTCGTACCCTCCCATAGTGACCTAATGGGGGTTCTGTTACTGATGGCTGACCCAACCGACACCCGCGACACAGGGCCACGCGCCGGGACGCCTCTGTGGGCGTTCCTCGTGGGCATCACCGTGATCGGCTCCACCGCGCTGGCCGTGGCCATGCTCAGACTCGACCCGGCCGGCCTGGCGGAGCTCGCCCGTACGCCCTTGTTCTGGGTGCTGACCGCGCTCGTGGTGCTGGGCGAGCTCAGGCCCGTCATGGTGTCCTCCGCGACCGCCGTCGGCGGCACGTACCCCTCCACCATGTTCACCTTCGCCGTGCTCCTGCACTTCGGCCTGCCCGTGGCGGTGCTGATGCAGGCGGTGGCCGTGGTGATGAACGGCGTCGTCACCCGTAAGGCGTGGCACCGGGTGATGTTCAACATCGCCCAGTCGACGCTCGCGCTGACCTCCGCCGCCGTGGTGCTCGGCCTGTTCGGCATCGTGCCGAGCCCGGCCACGCCGTGGGTGCCCACGGGCGCCGACCTGCTGGCGATCTCGCTGGCCGGCATCGCCTACTTCGCCGTCAGGGCCGCGCTGGTGAGTGGCGCGGTCGCGCTGCACGAGCGCCGGTCGATCACTCGCGTGCTGAGGGCCAGCCTCGGCCCGCAGAGCCTCGTCTACGCCGCGCTGCTCGGCCTGGCGCCCCTGGTCGTCGTCGTGATGACCCACTCACCCACCCTCGTGCCGCTGTTCGTGGCGCCCCTGGCGGCGGTCTACTTCACCGCCACCCTGTCGATGCGCCGCGACCACCAGGCCATGCACGACGAGCTGACCGGCCTGCCCAACCGCAAGATGCTGATCGTGAGCACCGAGGAGGCGCTCGCCGAGGCCCGCCACGACGAGCGGGTCGGCCTGTTCCTGCTCGACCTCGACCGGTTCAAGGAGGTCAACGACACAATGGGCCACCCGGTCGGTGACCGCCTGCTGCAGATGGTCGCCCACCGGCTCACCCATTCCGTACGCCCCGGCGACGTCGTGGCCCGGCTGGGCGGTGACGAGTTCGCCGTACTGCTGCCCTCCATCAGGGACGCCCACGCGGCCCGCGAGGTGGCCGCCCGGCTGCGCGCGGCGCTCACCGAGCCGGTACGCCTGGAGGGCATGTCGTTCGACCTGGACGGCTCGGTCGGCATCGCGCTCTACCCCGACCACGCCCCCGACTTCGAACTGCTGCTCCAGCGTGCCGACGTGGCCATGTACCTCGCCAAGGAGGGGCGCACCGGCGTGGAGCTCTACCAGCCGGACAAGGACCGCAACTCGCCCGAACGTCTCAACCTCCTCGGCGACCTGCGGCGGGCCGTGGACAACCGCGAGCTCAGGCTGCACTACCAGCCCAAGGTCGGCATGGCCACCGGAGCCGTACACGGCATGGAGGCCCTGCTGCGCTGGCATCACCCGGTGCACGGCCAGATCCCGCCGTCGGAGTTCATCCCGCTGGCCGAGCAGTCCTACCTCATGCGCCAGCTCACCGAGTACGTCATCGAGGCGGCCCTGGAGCAGGCCGCCCGCTGGTGGCACAGCGGCCTGCGCGTGCAGGTCTCGGTCAACATCTCCGCCCGCGACCTGCTCGACTCGGCCCTGCCCGAGCAACTGGAGGCGGGGCTGGCCAAGCTCCGGCTGCCGCCGTCGGCGATCCAGCTGGAGGTCACCGAACGCATCCTGATGGGCGACCAGGCCTACACGCACGAGACGATCAAGGCGCTGGCCGTGCTCGGCGTGCCGCTGTCCCTGGACGACTTCGGCACCGGCTACTCCTCGCTGATCAGGCTGCAGCGGCTGGCGGTGTCGGAGGTCAAGATCGACGCGTCGTTCGTCCGGCGCATCGCCGAGTCCGACGACGACTACCGGATCGTGCGCTCCATCGTCGACCTGGTCCGCTCGCTCGGCCTGAGCTCGGTCGCCGAGGGCGTCGAATCCGACGACGTGGCCATCCGGCTCACCGAGATGGGCTGCGAGATGGGTCAGGGCTGGCTGTTCCACAAGCCCATGCCGCCCGCCGAGGCCACGGTCTGGCTGCGCGAACACATCGAGACCCAGCCGGAGATCGAGTACGGCTACCGCTCCGGGGTCACCCAGACCGCGTGACGCGTGGAACCCCTGTGGTGAGGGTTAATGGGTTCGGTCCCGCTCCGTCAAGGCCCCTAGGATGACAGTGTCCCAACTCCATCCACGAAACGGGTTACACGACTCATGTCCGCCATAACCCGCGACGAGGTCGCACACCTGGCCCGGTTGTCCAGGCTGGCCCTCACCGACGACGAACTCGACCACTACGCCACGCAGCTCGATGCCATCATCGAGTCGGTCGCGAAGGTGGCAGAGGTCGCCGCCGAGGACGTTCCGCCTTCGTCGCACGCGCTTCCGCTGACCAATGTCTTCCGCGCCGACGAGGTGCGACAGTCCCTGACGCCCGAGCAAGCGCTGTCCGGCGCGCCGGCCGTCGAGGACGACCGCTTCCGGGTGCCGCGCATCCTTGGGGAGGAGGCATGAGCCTGATCCACAAGACCGCCGCCGAGCTGGGCGCGCTGATCGCCGGTGGCGAGGTCACGGCCGTCGAGGCGGCCGAGGCGCATCTCGACCGCATGGCCGAGGTAGAGCCCAAGGTCAACGCGTTCCTGCACGTCGATCGCGAGACCACCGTCGAGCAGGCCAGGGCCGTCGACGCCCGGCTGGGCGCCGGTGAGCGGCTCGGCCCGCTGGCCGGGGTGCCGATCGCGCACAAGGACATCTTCGCCACCGCCGACATGCCGACGACGGCCGCGTCCAAGATCCTCGAAGGCTGGCGCCCGCCGTACGACGCGACCGTCACCAGCCGCCTGCGCGCGGCCGGACTGGTCATCCTCGGCAAGACGAACCTCGACGAGTTCGCCATGGGCTCCTCCACGGAGAACTCCGCCTACGGCCCGACGCGCAACCCATGGGACCTGTCCAGGATCCCCGGCGGGTCGTCCGGTGGTTCCAGCGCCGCCGTCGCCGCGTACGAGGCGCCGCTGTCCACCGGCACCGACACCGGCGGCTCGATCCGGCAGCCCGCGTCCGTGACCGGCATCGTGGGCATGAAGCCCACCTACGGCGGTTCGTCGCGTTATGGCCTGATCGCGTTCGCCAGCTCGCTCGACACGCCGGGCCCGTTCGCCCGCAACGTGCTCGACGCGGCGCTGCTGCACGAGGCGTTCTCCGGGCACGACCCGATGGACTCCACCTCGATCGACGCGCCCGTGCCGTCCGTGGTCGAGGCCGCCCGGCAGGCCGACATCTCCGGCATGCGCATCGGCGTGGTCAAGGAGTTCGGCGGCGACGGCTACCAGCCCGGCGTGCTGGCACGCTTCCACGAGGCCGTCGAGCTGCTCGAATCGCTCGGCGCCAAGGTCGTCGAGGTCTCCTGCCCGTCGTTCTCGACCGCGCTGCCCGCCTACTACCTGATCGCGCCGTCGGAGTGCTCCTCCAACCTGGCGCGCTTCGACGCCATGCGCTACGGCCTGCGCGTCGGCGACGACGGCACCCGCAGCGCCGAGGAGGTCATGGCGCTGACCAGGGCCGCCGGCTTCGGCCCCGAGGTCAAGCGGCGCATCATGCTCGGCACCTACGCGCTGTCGAGCGGCTACTACGACGCCTACTACGGCCAGGCGCAGAAGGTCCGCACGGTCATCTCGCGCGAGTTCGAGGCCGCCTACCACCAGGTGGACGTACTGGTCTCGCCGACGACGCCGACCACGGCGTTCCCGATCGGCGAGCGCGCCGACGACCCGATGGCCATGTACCTCGCCGACCTGTGCACCATCCCGTCCAACCTGTCGGGCAACGCGGCCATCTCGGTCCCGTGCGGCCTGGCCGACGAGGACGGGCTGCCGGTCGGTCTGCAGATCATGGCCCCGGTGCTGGGCGACGACCGCTGCTACCGGGTCGGCGCCGCGGTCGAGCAGGCCCTGGAAAGCCGCTGGGGCGGCAGCCTGCTGTCCAAGGCTCCGGCGCTGTAGGGAAGCTTTGTAGGGATTCGTAGGGAGAGGGGACGGCGGCGTGCTCACGCGCATTGAGATCGACGGGTTCAAGTCCTTCCTGGACTTCGAGCTCGACGTGCCGCCGTTCCTTGCTCTGGTCGGTCCGAATGCGAGTGGTAAGTCCAACTTGCTGGACGCATTGGGCTTCGCTCGCGCGGCGTTCCTGGCAGGCAGGCCAGGGCTGAGCACGTCAAACGACCCGCTGCTCGCAGTACCCCGTGGTAAGCCGCAGGAGTTGTTTCACCGGCCGGTGGGGTCTGCTTCCGTCTCCAGGTTCACGATTGGCGTGGAAGCAGACATGCGGGCGTCGGATGGGCGAGATAGGACCTATGCCAGTGTCACGGCGAGCAGGGAGCCCGCTGACTGGGTTCTGACGGCGGTGCCTGGGTGGTCGGACATGATCTGGCCGCAGGAAGCAAGATCTTGGCACTTCCATCTGCCTGACTTGGCGGCCATCCGGAAGCCGGTTACGGCGCTCGACCGCGGGCCGCTGGCGGAGAATGGCGCAAATCTGGCCGCTGTGCTGGGCCGGCTGTCCCTCACCGGTGAGCTCGGCGAGCTGATGGTCGACCTGGCGGCGCTTCTGCCTGATGTGACGGGCGTCCGCCCGGTGCTCGACGAGCGGCAGCAGGAGTGGTCCTTCGACATCCTCGTGGACCGAGAGCCGATGCCTGGCAGGCTCGCGTCAGACGGCACGCTCAGGGTGCTCGCCCTACTCGCGGCCCTCTACGACCAGGCCTCTTCGGGTCCGCTGGTGGTGGCGGAGATCGAGAACGGCCTCTATCCGAGCAGGCTCGGGGAGCTTTTGAGGAGGATCGCTCAGCGAGTCGGTGCCATTGCGAGCCCCTGGCAGCAGGTGATCCTCACCAGCCATTCGCCCGTGGTCGTCTCCACCTTGTACCGGACAGCCCCGGAATCGCTTGTCTTCCTGGAGGCGGCCTGGCGTGCCGGAGGTGGTCACCCGCGATCTCGGGTGACCCTCGCCAAGCCTGTTCGTGCTGAGGGTGAGCCGGGTACCTTCACATCTCCTCGCCAAGTTCGCTCCTATCTGAGCGCTGTTGAGCAGGCTGCATGAGCTGTCTCCTCATACCTGGGCTCGTCGCGGCGGGCGACATCGGTGAGCGAATGCGAGCTCTGAGGCGCTGGGGAGCCGTGGATTCCTCTGAGCGCCTGATTGATAGCGTGAAATGCGACGATCTGAACTAAGGACTTCATCATGACTGTCGGTACGCACATGCCGTACGACGAAGCCCTCGCCCGGTTCGAGCCGGTGCTCGGGCTGGAGACGCACGTCGAGCTCGGCACCGCGTCGAAGATGTTCTGCGGGTGCAAGACGACCTTCGGGGCCCCGCCCAACACTCAGGTCTGCCCGACCTGTCTGGCGTTTCCCGGTTCGCTGCCGACGGCCAACGCCGTCGCGATCGAGTCGACGATCCGCATCGGCCTGGCGCTGAACTGCTCGATCGCCGAGTGGTGCCGCTTCGCCCGGAAGAACTACTTCTATCCGGACATGCCGAAGAACTACCAGATCTCCCAGTACGACGAGCCGCTCTGCTTCGACGGCTACCTCGACGTCGAGGTCGACGGCCGGACCGTGCGCGTCGAGATCGAGCGGGTGCACCTGGAGGAGGACACCGGCAAGTCCACCCACGTGGGCGGGGCGACCGGCCGCATCCAGGGCGCCGACTACTCGATCGTCGACTACAACCGCGCCGGCATCCCGCTGGTGGAGATCGTCACCAAGCCGATCGAGGGCACCGAGAGCCTGGCGCCCGACGTGGCCAAGGCGTACGCGACCGAGCTGCGCGAGATCATGCGCACGCTGGGCGTCTCCGACGTGCGCATGGAAGAGGGCTCCATGCGCTGCGACGTCAACGTCTCGCTCATGCCCCGCGGCTCGTCCGAGTGGGGCACCCGTACCGAGACCAAGAACGTCAACTCGCTGCGCAGCGTCGAGCGTTCCGTGCGGAGCGAGATCGAGCGGCAGGCGGCGATCCTCGCCGACGGCGGCCGGATCCTCCAGGAGACCCGCCACTTCCACGAGGACACCGGCGTCACCACGCCCGGCAGGTCCAAGGAGGAGGCGCAGGACTACCGCTACTTCCCCGAGCCCGACCTGGTGCCGATCGCGCCCGACCCGGCGTGGGTGGCCACGCTCAAGGACGCGCTGCCCGAGCTGCCGTCGGTCCGGCGCAAGCGGCTGCAGGCCGAGTGGGGGGTCTCCGACCTCGACATGCAGGCCATGCACAACGCCGACGCGTTCGACCTGGTCGAGGCCACGGTCGCGGCGGGCGCGCCGGCCGCCGACGCGCGCAAGTGGTGGATGGGCGAGCTGGCGCGGCGCGCCAACGAGTCCGCTGTGGCCCTGGCGGACCTGCCCATCACGCCCGCGCAGATCGCCCGCGTCACCGAACTGGTGGCCTCGGGCGCGCTCAACGACAAGCTGGCGCGCGAGGTGCTCGAAGGCGTGCTGGCCGGGGAGGGCTCGCCCGACGAGGTGGTCGAGCAGCGCGGGCTGAAGATCGTCAACGACGAGGGTGAGCTGTCGGCGATCGTCGACCAGGTCCTCGCCGCCAACGCCGACGCGGCCGAGAAGGTCCGCTCCGGGAAGATCGCCGCGGCCGGTGCGCTGGTGGGCGGCGTGATGAAGGCCAGCCGCGGCAAGGCCGACGCCGCTCGGGCCCGCGAGCTGATCCTGGAGAAGCTGGGCGTCTCCGAGTAACCCCCGACGAGCAACCCTGCTGGCGAGCGACCTGTCGACGACCACCCCCTCGACAAGTAGCCCGCCGATGAGTAGCCCGTCGCCGAAGGCCCCGCCACCCCGCTGATGAAGCGAGGCGGCGGGGCCTTCGCGTGCCCACCCCGCGGAGAGCGTCAGCGCACTTCCTGTCGGCCGTCATCCGGCTGAGCTGGCGGTGTACGTGGGTCGGCGGACGTGGATGACCGGGGACGGCCCGAAGGCGGTCTTCGCTGATGCGGCCGCCGGGCTGGCTGCGGGCCCCTCTAAGGGCGCCGCCACCCGGAAGCTGCGCGACCCCGACGCGCGAGATGAAGACGCTGAAGACTTCGACGAGGACGATTCCTCGTAGCGCGGGGGGCTGCCGCCGCGCGTAGCCCTGACGCGCCGCTGCTCAGGTCAGACCCGCGTCGAATTTCTATTATGCCAATTGACACAAGCTGATGATCGGCTCTACTGTCCTTCCCGTGAGTATGGGCAAAGATCGTGGACGGCCGCGTAAAGACCCACACACCCTGGCGCGATGGACACCCCCCGAGGGCTGGTCCCGGCTGGTCGCCTGGGTCTCACCCGCTGAGAAGAAGGCGCTGAAGCACGTCGCTGTTGACGCCGGGGTGTCCGTCGCCGATCTCGTCCGGGCTTTGGCTGGCGGATTGGCTGGGGGGGCCATCACTCATGAGGAACTACTCGGCCATGTGCAGAAGGGAAGGCAAGTAATGGAGAAGATCCCCACGCTCTTCGAGCGCGATGACCGGTTCCGGGTGGTCGACCGGCCCCGGGCCGATTGCGCATGGGTCTTTGATGGCGAAGGGGTGGGGACCGAGAAGCTCGATGGCACCAATGTCCGTCTTACGGTGCGTTCGGGCCAGATTGTCCGGGTGGAAAAGCGACGCAACCCGAGCAAGGCGCAGAAGCAGCAGGGAATCGTGGACGGCTGGTACGTCGACACCGCGGAAGATTCCGCCGAGGACAAGTGGATCCTGGAAGCGGGCCGCAACACCGACGTCTCGGGGTGGCCGGATGGTGAGCACACCTGCGAGGCGCTCGGCCCCCGTATCCAGGGCAACCCGCTGAAACTTGATGAGCATCGGTGTGTCCCGTTCAACCTGCAGGTGCCGGCCTATGAGGATGTTCCCCGCAGCTACAAGGAGCTGCAGGATTTCCTCGCCGTGTTGGAAAGCAGGTTCGCTCCCGGACATCTCGCCGAAGGGATCGTCTTCCACCATCCCGACGGCCGCCGCGCCAAGATCAAGCGTAAGGACTTCCCGCGCAGCGCCTGACGTTCAATTCTCCACGTCGATTCCCCGGTAGCAGGTGACCATCGCCTGCGGCATCACGGCTGCTCGAGTGCCCGGTAGATGGTGCCGCGGCCGACGCCGAACGCCTTGGCGATCTCGGCCACGGTGATGCCGCGGGCCCTCGTACTGGGCCTGGGCGAGCGCGACCTGCTCGTCCGACAGCTTCGCGGGCCGACCGCCCAAGCGGCCCCGGGCCCGGGCGGCCTGGCGGCCCACGGCCGCCCTCTCGGCGATGAGCTCCCGCTCGAACTCGGCCAGTGCGGCGAAGATATGAAAGACCAGCCGACCGGTGCTGGTGCTGGTGTCGATCCCCTTCCCCCTAGTCCTCCCATGACGCGGGCATGACCGGTTCGACGTGGCGTCGTGTCACAGGGCAATGCCGACGCGGCCGAGAAGGTCCACTCCGGGAAGATCATTGCGGCCGGTGTGCTGGTGAGCGGCGTGATGAAGGCCAGCCGTGGCAAGGCCGACGCCGCTCGGGTGTCAGCGGTCAGAAGGGGCCGATGTGCGGTCGGGGCCGGGGCCGCTGAGGGCTGAGGTGGTCGTCACCAGGGGCGCATGGGCGGTCGAAAGGGCTGAGGTGGTCGTCACCAGCGCGAGCAGGCGGTCGATGAGGCCTTCGTCCTCAGGGGACTGCTCACTGGCCCAGCCGATCGCGTTGGCCAGCCGGAGCAGGTCCTTGATGTCCAACCCCTCGGGTGCGGAGCCGGCGCGGCGGGCGTGGTCGAGCAGTGCGGCGCCGGTCGCGGTGATCTCCTCGTGGCAGGCCGCCAGGGCGCCGTCCGCAGGCCAGGAGGCCAGCTGCGTCGCCACCAGTCCGCGCATGGCCGTCGCGTGTACGGCCACCGCCCGCAGCCACGTCCTCAGCGCCCCGTCCGCTGATGCCGCGGAAATCGCTGAGACCCTGGACGGCGCTGAGGCCCCGGATGGCGCCGACGCCTCGGATGGCGCCGACGCCTCGGGAAGCGCGGACGCTTCGGCGAGCAGTGCCTGCCCCTGTGCGCAGAGTCCCGCCACGTCGTCTCTGATCACTGCCACCAGCAGGTCCTGCAGCGTCGGGAAGTGCCGGTAGAGGGTGCCCGGTCCTACCTCGGCCCGTTGCGCCACCTGGTTGAGCGAGGCGTCGGGGCCGTGCTCGGTGAAGACGGCCCTGGCCACTCGTACGATCCGCTCGCGGTTGCGCAGCGCGTCGGCCCGCATCATTTGACGGCTCCCTGGTTGCTAAGTGGAGAGGTTCTCCCTATTGTATCGAACCGGAGAAGTTCTCCGTTAATGGGGAGTTGAACACGTGAAGATCGGAATCGCCGTCGGCGACGTACGCGGTCCCGCGACGCTGGAGGAGCTGACCGAGCAGGTCAGGACCGCCGCCGAGCTCGGCTACAGCACCGCGTGGGCCAGCCAGGCACTCGGCTGGGACGCGCTCACCGCGCTGACCGCCGTGGGCGGGCAGGTACCGGGCATCCCGCTCGGTACGGCCGCCGTCCCGGTGCCGCAACGCCATCCGCTTGTGCTGGCCGGTCAGGCGCTCAGCGTTCAGGCCGCCACGGGCAACCGCCTCACGCCCGGGATCGGCGCGGGGATCGCGATGATGGTCGAGTCGATGTACGGCCTGCCCGCCGACAAGCCCGTACGGCGGATGCGCGAATACCTGTCGGTGCTCAGACCCCTCCTACGGGGTGAAAGCGTGGCGCACCACGGCGAACTGCTCACCGCCTCGGGCTCGGCCGCCGTGCCCGGCGCGGAGCCGCCTCAGGTGCTGCTGGCGGCGATGGGTCCGGCCATGCTGTCCCTGGCGGGCGAGCTCGCCGATGGCGTGGTGACGTGGATGACCGGCCCGCGCACGCTGGCCGGGCACATCGTGCCGTCCGTCACGAAGGCGGCCGAGTCCGCCGGACGCCCCGCGCCCCGGGTGATCGCGGGACTGGTGGTGTGCGTGACGGACGACGAGGCCGGGGTGCGCGAGCGCGTCGCGGAGCAGTTCGCGCTGGCGGGTCAGGTGCCGGAGTATCGCGCCATGCTTGACCGCGAGGGCGTGGCCGGACCGCAGGACGTGGTCATCGTGGGCGACGAGGCGGCCGTGGCAGAGCAGATCGGCAGGCTGGCGGACGCGGGCGTCACGGAGTATCTCGCCGCTCCGTTCGGCACCTCTGAGGAGCAGCATCGCACCATCCAGGCGGTCGCCGCGCTCGCGACGGGGGCCTAGGACGACCGCCTCGCCATGTCTCGCCACCGTGTGCCCTCGTTATGCCCTGCCCAAAGCTACGAAGCGGGAGCGAGACGACGGGCGGCGTAGTCGCTGAACTCCCGGGCGGTTGCCGAGGGGCCGCGTGCGGCCAGCTCCGCGCGGAACGTCCGGAGCAGCCCCATGCCACGGTTGGTGTCCGCCTGATCTGCGAGCAGGTCGACCACGGTCCGCGCGGTCGCGCACCCTTCATCCATCTGCCCGCGTCGAAGTTGGGCCGTGGCCACCCGGCCGAGCCATGTCGCCCGGTCGCGCGGGTAGCGATCCCCGCATGAGGTGGCGGCGGCGACCAGCTCGCGCTCGCTGCCCGCGTAGTCCCCCAGGTCGTACAGCGCGCTGCCAAGCTGTGCCGTGATACGCGCTTCGTCCAGCCAGTACGCCCACGGCGGGGAGTCCCCCGACACCGCGCGGTTGAGCAAGGCATCGGCCCGGGTGAGCGCGGCCCGTGCGGTCGCCGGGTCGTCGACCTTCGCGTACGCCCGGCCGACCCGGGCCCAGGTCATCGCCTGCACGACCTCCGGAATCCGGGCCGCCACCGCCGCGGCGGTGTCCATGAGCTTGGTCGCGTCGGTGAGGCGTCCGGTCGCGTACGCCTGGATACCCATGAATCCGACGATGTTCACGCCAAGTGCCCGGTCACCGATCGCAGACGCGGAGCGGAGCGCGGCGAGGTAATACGCTTGGGCGGCGGCGTGCTGGCCCGAGTCGAACGCGGCCCACCCGGCGAGGCGGGCTATCTCCGCGGCCGTGCCGTACAGGCCACAGCCGACGTCTGTCGAGTAGGTGCCGTTCTTCAGCAGCTCGGTGACGAACCGGAAGTCGGCGTGCAGCGCGTCGAGCAGCACCGCCCCGCCATGTTCGTCGTCCATCCGCCGGCGGGCGGCGATGAGCTGTTGAAGCTCGGCGACGAGGGCGGCGCCGACGTGGCGACCGCGTTGCTGAGCGGCGATCCACGGCTCGGGGTTGATTCGCCATTCGTAGACGGGGAGCAGCAGTTCGGCCCCGGTGAGGATGAGGAACTCTCGGCGATCCACGAGCGCCCCTTTCGCGACGTCGTCGAGTGCGTTGACCGTGCCTTGCTGATCCCATGTCTCTGTCGCGCACGCTGCGACCCCAGTGGGAAGCCAGTGCGGCCAGCTCGCGCGTACGTCGTCGGCGACCTCGAACAGGTCGCGTAGCGCCCGCTGGGCGGCAGCGTCGGGAGTCACGCCCCGCTCCCATCGGGTAACGGTCTTGCGGGTGGTGCCCAGTCCTTTGCCGCGTAGCAGTGCGGCCAAGGTCTCCTGAGACCACCCGCGCTGCTGTCTTGCGTCGGCGAGCCGATGCCGTGCTGGTGGAGCGAGATCGGCCATGAGACCCCTCCTGACCCCTGTCTGTCCCCGGATGCCCTCAGAGGGACACCCGGGCCCCTCCTGAAGACCCCTGCCGGTGTCTTTGATCACCTCTGCGCCTCGATTTCCATGGGGAGTGTGAAAACGCGAGGAGTTGCCGTACTACCTGGCCGAGTCCGCTGTGCGCCCGGTCCGTTGAGCCCACGCCAGGATCTGGTCTTCCCACCAGTAGTCCATGTTGGCCACCTTGCCGGCGGCTTGCGGGAAGGGCTCCACCCGCTTGGCCCCGGCCGCGCGCTTGCGCCAGGCGTTCACGGTGTTGACGCTCACGCCGAGCAGGGTGGCGACGTCGCTCATAGCGAGCGGTCGAGGGCGCGCAGTGAGGCCGGACATGAACGTCAGTGTATGCGCGTTCGGCGCGCGCTGAAAGGAGGTGCACCTAACTTCGGTGCGGCGAGGAGTGTACGACCAGCTCGATCCAAGTCAGGCCTGCGCGGTGCTGGAACACCGAAGCATGCCCCTGATCCCCGATCCGACCTGGTGGGCGGTGCTCGATGAAGAGCTATCCCATTCGCCGTTGTCCAACATGGTGCGAGATGCTGGTGCACCGCGGCCCGGAGGCCATCGAGCAGCACCAGTGCCACATCGCCGACTTGATCCAGGGCTGGATCTACATGTCCGTGTTCCTGGAGCAGCCGAACGTGGAGTGGATGGACGAGCCGCCCATGATCCGCATGGACGCCTTCGGCATTTTCGATCCTGTGTTCGATGTCGACCTCGTGCTCACGCCCGATCTGGCCGCCGAGATCGTCGAGCTGCTCGACGGCGTCGACGGCCAGGAGGACCTCCGCGAGGTTCTCGCCGAGGCGGTCGCGCTGTCCCGGCTTCGCCCGTCGACCGGCATGTACCTCGCGATGACGGGGCAGCACTGATGGCCGGCCAGCTCTCGGTGCTGCGCAGCACCTACCCCGGATGGGACATCGACTTCGAGCGCGATTCGTCCGGCCAGTTGTGGTGGACCGCCGAGCTGCGCAAGGCCGTCACCCTCGAAATGGTGGCGACCGGGGTTGTGCAGTGCGTCCGGCAACCGGATGCGATCGCGCTCGCGGCGAGCTCCGGGGCTGTGATCGTCCAGGCGAGCGCGGGCCGCCCCAACACGTCCGGAGGGGCGCAGTCTCCGGGCTGGCCGCGGCCTACGCTGTGTCGCCCCGCGCGGCCCCGGCCTTAACTCAGTGGTCCTAGTTGATGCAGAATTCGTTGCCCTCCGGGTCGAGTAGGGTGATCGCGTAGTAGTCGGGCAGGCCCTCCACCACGAGCACCTTCGACAGCGTCGCCCCCAGCCTGACCAGCCGCTCGGCCTCGGCGTCGAGCTGGGCACGGCGGACCTCCACCGGCCGGTCCCCGGAGGTGACGGACAGGTCGAGGTGGAGGCGATTCTTGAGCACCTTGCCTTCGGGCACCTTCTGGAACCACAGTCGCGGGCCCACCCCGGCCGGATCGATGACCGAGTCGTAGCCGCCGTCGCCCGTCAGCTCCTCCTCGGGCAGCCCCCGGGCGCGCCAGTAGTCCTGCCAGGTGGCGAAGCCCTGCGGGGGCTCTTCCAGCCGGTAGCGCAGCGCCTCGGCCCAGAACCGGGCCAGCTTGTCGGGGTCGGCGCAGTCGAACGACACCTGTATCTTCACGGCCATGCCTGCCATGATGCCCGGCTGGCACGACATAAACGGGGCTCCACCGGTTCGGACAGGCCGGCGGAGCCCCAGAGGAAATCCCACAGGGCCGCCGCCTAGTCCTCCTCCCGGGACGCGGGCGTGGCCGGTTCGACGTGGCGCCGTTCCATCAGCTTCCTGAACAGAGGCGCGAGCAGGGCGGCCAGGGAGAGCAGCAGGAGGATCACCGCGATGGGGCTGCGCACCAGCGCTGTCACGTCGCCCCCGCCGATGGCCAGCGCCCGGCGCAGCTGGATCTCCGCCATCGGCCCAAGGATCAGGCCGATCACCGCCGGGGCGACCGGCAGGCCGAAGCGGCGCATCGCGTACCCCAGCAGGCCCAGCAGGAAGAGCGCGACCAGGTCCACCACCGAGCCGTTCAGCGCGTACACGCCGAGCGCGGCGAACAGCACGATTCCCGCGTACAGGTACGGCCGGGGGATGCGCAGCACTCGAGCCCACAGCGGCGCCAGCGGCAGGTTCAGCACGAGGAGCATCGTGTTGCCGATGAACAGCGACGCGATCATGCCCCACACCAGGGCCGGGTTGTGGTCGAACAGCTGCGGCCCGGGCTGCAGGCCGTACTGCTGGAAGGCGGCCAGCAGGATCGCGGCCGTCGCGGACGTGGGCAGGCCCAGCGTCAGCAGCGGCACCAGAGTTCCGGCGGCCGAGGCGTTGTTGGCCGCCTCGGGGCCGGCGACGCCCTCGATGGCGCCCTTGCCGAACTCCTCCTTGGCCACGCCGCGCGCCAGGCGCTTCTCGGCCGCGTACGACAGGAAGGTCGGGATCTCGGCGCCGCCGCCGGGCAGCGCGCCGAACGGGAAGCCGAACGCGGTGCCGCGCAGCCAGGGCAGCCACGAGCGGCGCCAGTCGGTACGTCCCATCCAGGCCCGGCCGACCGGTACGACTTCGGGCAGCGAGTGGCGCAGCCGCGAGGCCACGTACAGGGCCTCGCCCAGCGCGAACAGCCCGACCGCCACGACCACCACGTCCACGCCGTCGAGCAGCTGGTCCAGGCCGAGCGTGAGCCGGGCCTGGCCGGTCTGCTGGTCGATGCCGATCAGCCCGATCACCAGGCCGAACCCGAGTGAGGCCAGGCCGCGGACGACCGAGCGCGACAGCACCGACGAGACCGCGGTGAAGGCCAGGATCGCCAGCGCGAAGTAGTCCTCGGGCCCGAAGGAGATGGCGAAGCTCACCACCGCGGGGGCCGCCACGACCAGCAGCGCGGTCGCGATGGTTCCCGCCACGAACGAGCCGATGGCCGCCGTGGCCAGCGCCTGCGCCGCCCGCCCGCGCCGGGCCATCTTGTTGCCCTCCAGCGCGGTGATCATCGAGGACGACTCGCCGGGGGTGTTGAGCAGGATGGAGGTGGTCGAGCCGCCGTACATGCCGCCGTAGTAGATCCCGGCGAACATGATGAACGCGCTGGTCGGCGGCACGGTGAAGGTGATGGGCAGGAGCAGCGCCACGGTCATGGCGGGGCCGATGCCGGGCAGTACGCCGACGAGGGTGCCGAGGGTGACGCCGATGAGCGCGTACATGAGGTTGACCGGCGTCAGCGCCCCGGCGAACCCGTCGAGCAGCAGCTGGAACGAATCCACCTAGATCACCCCCCGCAGCAGCCCGCCCGGCAGCGACACGCCCAGGCCCTTGACGAACAGCAGGTACGTGGCGATCCCCAGGACCACCCCGACGCCCGCCGCGCGCAGCTTGTGCTCCGCGCCGAGCACCACCGAGAGGCCGAAGAACAGCAGGCTCGCGGCGATGATCCAGCCGAGGACGTTCAGCACCGCGGTGAACGCCAGGAAGATCCCGCTCACCAGCCCGACGCTGCGCCAGTCGGCGGGGGCGTCCACGTCGACGTCCTCGCTCTCCTCGGGGTCGCCGCTGCCGCCCCTGAACACGTCGGCCACATAGAACAGGCCGATGACGATCATGGAGCAGCCCACCAGCATCGGGAAGAACCGCGGTCCGATGCCGAGCTGCGAGGCGGCCGCGGACACGTCGAGCGTCCCGAGCACGACGAACACGCCGAGTGCCAGCACGATGACGGCCAACCCCAGCTCGGGCCGCCACCGCCAGCGCTGCTTCTGGCCAGTGTTGTCAGCGGACATCAGGAGACGACACCCAGCTCGGCGATGATGGCCTTGACCTTGGTCTGCTCGGCGTTGAGGTAGTCGGCGAACTGCTGACCGGTCTGGAAGGAGTCGATCCAGCCGTTCTTGGCCACCGCGTCCTTCCACGCCTGCGAGTCGTGCATCTTGGTCACCTGGTCGGTCAGCGACTTCTTGGCCGCCTCGTCGAGCCCGCCGGGCGCCACGAAGCCGCGCCAGTTGGTCAGCTCCACGTTCAGCCCGGCCTCCTTGAGCGTGGGCGCGTCGAGGTCGGGCAGCCGCTGGCCCGAGGTCACGGCCAGCGCGCGCAGCTTGCCGGACTTCACGTGCTCGGCGAACTCGCCGACGCCCGAGATGCCCGCGCTCACCTTGTTGCCGAGCAGCTCGTTCAGGGCCTCGCCGCCGCCGGAGTGGGCGATGTAGTTGACCTGCTTGGGGTCCACGCCCGCGGCCTTGGCCATCAGCCCGGCCGCGATGTGGTCGGTGCCGCCGGCCGAGCCGCCCGAGATGGACACCTTCTTCGGGTCGGCCTTCCAGGCGGCGACCAGGTCGGCCACCGACTTGAACGGGGAGGCCGCCGGGACCACGATGATCTCGTACTCCTCGGTCAGCTTGGCGATCGGTGTCGTCTGGGCCAGCGTGACCTTGGACTTGTTCTGCTCGATCGCGCCCACCATGACCAGGCCCATGGTCATCAGCAGGTTGCCGTTGCCCTTCTCACCCGCCAGCTGGGCCAGGCCGATGGTGCCGCCCGCGCCGGGCACGTTGAACACCTCGACCTTGCGCTTCGGGTCGACGGACTTGAGCGCCTGCTCGGCCGTACGGGAGGTCTGGTCCCAGCCGCCGCCCGGTGAGGCGGGAGCCATGATGCGCAGCGCGCCCGTGCCTCCGCCGTCGGAACCTGAGCCGGCGCCGCAGCCGGACACCGCGGCGACGGAGAGCGCCGCGACGGCGGCGAGTATGCGGAGACGCATGATCACTCCAAAGGGGGGATTTCACGTTACGGAATACTGGATGGTGAAGTCCGTTGCCGATGGAGTCGACCCTTTTCACGATAGCCGTCATATAGGTCGTATTGGTCGCAACCCCCCTCGCAACCCCCCTGTGACCTCGGCATGTTTCCATGGTGCGGTGAGACGGGTACGTGACGCCTCCCTCGGAACCCAGCTGTTCGTGCTCCAGATGGTCATCGTGCTGCTAGCGGTCGGAGGCACCGGAGGCGTGTGGGCCGAGCACACGCGCGCGCAACTGGACTCGCTGCACCAGCAGCGAGCACTGGCGATCGCCCAGTCCGTGGCGGGCCTGCCTCAGGTCCGGGCCGCGTTCAACGTCAAGGATCCGCAAAATGTGCTGCAGCCGCTCGCGCTGAGCGTGCAGCAGTCGACCGGCGCCGATTATGTGGTCATCGCCAACCGCGAGCAGACGCGGTACGCCCACCCCAACGCCGCGCTGATCGGCAAGCGGCTGTCCACCGACGGCGCCACGGTGCTGAACACCGGCAAGAGCTGGGTCGGCACCGAAACCGGCACGATCGGCACCACGGTCAGGGGCAAGGCGCCGATCTTCGACGAGTACGGCGACGTCATCGGCCTGGTTTCCGTCGGCGTGCTCCAGACCACGGTCACCGGCCAGCTGGCGGGTGCGCTGCCGCCGCTGGTGTGGACCGCGCTGGCCGTGCTGCTGGCCGGGCTCGCGGCCGCGGCGCTGATCACCGCGCGGGTGCGCCGGCAGACGTTCGGCCTGGAGCCGCGCGAGATCGCCGCGCTGCTGGAGCAGCGCGAGGGCGTGCTGCACGGGGTCAAGGAGGGCGTGCTCGCGCTCGACCTCGCGGGCCGGGTGACGCTCGTCAACGACTCCGCCCGCGAGCTGCTCGGCGAGGTGGGCGAGGACCTCACCCAGATGCCGGTCTCCGAGCGGATGCGCGACGTGCTCGGCGGCGCCGACCCGGGGGAGGACCGGATCGTGCTGCACGGCGAGCGGGTGCTGGTACTCAACCGCACACCGGTCTCCGTACGCGGCCAGCACCGCGGCTGGGTGGTCACCCTCAGGGACCGCACCGAGCTCGTCCGGCTGGCCCGCGAGCTGGACGACACCAGCAGCGCCACCGGGGCGCTCAGGGCCCAGGCGCACGAGTTCGCCAACCGTATGCACACCGTCGTCGGCCTGCTCGAACTGGGCGAGCACGAGGCCGCGATCGGTTTCATCACCAGCACCACCCGCGGCACGTACATCACCGACCTGCGCGAGCGCGTCCAGTGCCCGACACTGGCCGCGCTGCTGCTCGCCAAGTCGGCGGAGGCGGCCGAGCGCGGCGTCCTGCTCGTCCTGTCCGAGGACTCCGCCGTGGAGAAGGGCGCGCTCGGCGATCCGCAGGACGCGGTCCTGGTGGTCGGCAACCTGGTGGCCAACGCGATCGACGCGCTCGACGGGGCCACGGGCACGATCGAGGTGTCGGTGCTGACCGACGCCGACGGGTTGCACGTCCGGGTCGGCGACTCCGGTCCCGGGATCGCTCCGGACCTGGTCGAAGAGGTGTTCAGGGAGGGGTTCACCACCAAGGCCGCCCATTCGGGGCCACGCGGGCTCGGCCTGGCGCTGACCCGGCAGGCGTGCCTGCGCAGAGGCGGCTGGGTGAAGGTGGGCAACGCGGACGGCGCGGTGTTCACCGCCCTGCTGCCGGCGCCGGTTCGCGAGCGCGTGCGATGAGCGAGATCCGGGTGCTGGTCGTGGACGACGACTTCATGGTGGCGCGCATCCACAGCGGTTACGTGGCGCGGGTGCCCGGCTTCCGGGTGGTGGCCGCCGCGCACACCGGGGCCGCCGCGCTCGCCATGGCCGCCGAGCTCCGGCCGGACCTCGTCCTGCTCGACATCTACCTACCCGACATGTCAGGACTTGAGGTGCTCAAGGCGCTGCAGGACGTGGACGTCCTCATGATCAGCGCCGCCCGCGACGTGTCCACGGTCAGGGAGGCGATGCGCGGCGGCGCGGTCAACTATTTGATCAAGCCGTTCACCGCCGCCGCGCTGACCGAGCGGCTCCAGCAGTACGTCGACACCCGCAAGCAGCTCACCGCCATCGGCGCGGAGGCCCGCCAGGACGACGTCGACCGGCTCTTCGGCACGCAGCCCGTCGCGGCGCCGCTGCCCAAGGGCCTGTCGTCGGCGACGTGCGCGCTGGTCGCCGACACCCTACGGACCTGCGGCCGCGACCTGTCGGCGGCCGAGGCCGCCTCGCTCGCGGGCCTGTCCCGCGTCAGCGCCCGCCGTTACCTCGAATACCTGTGCGTCGCCGGGCACGCCGAACTCAGGCCCCGGTACGGTACGGCCGGACGCCCCGAACATCGCTACCGGTGGCTAGGTTGACACACTTCCGTAGTCATTTCTCGTGACATATCCCAATGCGCGTGCCTTACTGTTGCCTGAGGATGTGGCTGCGGAGCGGGAGGAGATTGAGGCGTGCGTAACGCCGGACCGATCGAATCGCCGACCGACCCTTTCGCTTCAGTGCCTCTGCCCATGTCAGGCGGTAGCAAGAAGCCACGGGTCGAGGGCTTGCCCCCGGGAGTTTCCCGTGACATCTTCGGGCCGCCCAATCAGCCGGAACCCCGGCCGGCGACTCCGAGCGTTGCGAACGGCTCCAACGGGCAGAACGGCCAGAACGGCAGTGGCGCTCTGCCGCCGGTGGCGCCTCCGCCCCAGCCGTGGCCGGTGAACGAGGGGCGCTGGCAGGAACCGCCCGCCCCCGTGTTCGGCGCTTCCGCCGCCGAGCGGCTGCCCGCCTTCATCGACCCCGAGCCGCCCCGCCGCCGTCGCCTCCTGCCCGCTTTGGTGCTGCTCGTGGTGATCCTGGCCGTGCTGGCGTACCTGGTGCCGGCCGTACTCATGTCGGGATCCGTACTGCGGGGCACGCGCGTGGCCGGTGTGGACATCGGCGGGCTCACCGTGACGCAGGCGGCGGACAAGCTCCGCACCGAGCTCACGGCCAAGCTGAACAAGCCGGTCGTCGTCGACATCGCCGGGCGCAAGGAGACCATCCAGGCCGACGAGGCCGGGCTTGAGCTCGACGTGGTGAGCACGATCGGGCAGGCGCCCAGTGGCTTCCCCGGCCCGGTCGAGGTGTGGCAGGGGCTGACCGGCACCACCGAGCTCCAGCCGAAGATGACCATCGACTCCTCCCAGCTGGCCAGGACCGTCGAGGGCCTGGCGGAGACCTACGACAAGAAGCCGCGCGACGGCCGGGTGGCCTTCAAGAACGGGCAGCCGGTCTCGTCGGAGCCGCGTGACGGCGTGGTGATCGACCGGCCCGACGCCGTCCGCGTGATCACCGACGCCTTCCTGCGCGGCCGCGACTCCGCCGTCCTCACGCTCAGGCCCGCCAAGCCCGACACCACGCCGACCGCCCTCAAGCAGGCCGAGGCCGCCGCCAAGCGGGCCGTCGCCGCGCCCCTCACGCTGAAGCTCGGCGCCAAGCAGGCCCAGCTGCTCCCGGCCGCGATCGCCGCCAACCTGACTTTCGTCTCCGACGACGACGGCGGGCTGACCCCGCAGTTCAACGCCGCGGCGGCGCTCACCTCGGTGGAGAGCAAGCTCGTCGACGCGGCGCAGGCGCCGCAGGACGCCACCTACCAGATCGTCAACGGCAAGCCGGTGCTGGTCCCCGCCCACCGCGGCAGAGGGATCGACGCCAAGCAGCTGGCCCGCGACGTGGCCAAGGTGGTCAGCGGCAACGGCGCCCGGATCATCCCCGTGACCCTGTCGGTGGTCCCGCCGAAGGTGACCACCGAAGAGGTGACGGGGCTCGGCATCAAGACGAACATCGCCGAGTTCACCACGACCTTCGACTGCTGCCTGCCCCGCGTGACGAACATCCAGCGGATGGCGGCCCAGGTCGACGGCTACCTGGTGAAGCCGGGGGAGACGTTCTCGCTCAACGAGGCCGTGGGCGAGCGCACCGCTGAGGGCGGCTACGTCCAGGCGGGGCAGATCGTCGGCGGCCGGATGGTGCCCATCGTCGGCGGCGGTGTCTCGCAGTTCGCCACCACGATGTACAACGCGGCCTTCTTCGGCGGGTTCGACGACGTCTCCCACACGCCGATGGACTACCACGCCGCCCGTTACCCGGCCGGTCGCGACGCCGCCCTGCTGTACCCGGACCTGGACCTCAAGTGGCGTAACGACTCCGACTTCGGCGTACTGATCAAGACGGTGTCGACCGGGACCTCGGTCTCCGTGCAGCTGTGGAGCACCAAGCGGTACGACAAGATCGAGGCCGTCGAGTCGGAGAAGCGGGACTTCACCCCGTTCCGTCGCGAGACCAGCTCCGCCCCCGGGTGCATGGCCACGGTCGGCGAGCAGGGCTTCACGATCGACGTGACCCGCGTGTTCATCAAGGACGGCAAGGAATTCAAGCGGGACAAGAAGCTGACCACGAAGTACCGGCCGCAGGCGCAGACCACGTGCGCTACTGGCAACTAGCGCGGTGGCCGCGGATCCGCCGGATGGTTCGTGACACGGCCGACGTGGCTGGTGTCCTTCAGGAGAGATAACCCCTTCGGGGGAGGGGATGGAAGCGGCCCGGCGGGGCCGGGGACCTGGCGGCTAGGAGCGGCTCGGGTTCACGGACAGGATGCGGTCGTCGCCGTCCCTGGGGTCGCCGCGGCCGTCCTTGTTGCTGGTGGACAGCCACAGCGTGCCGTCGGGGGCCGTGGCCAGGGCGCGGAGCCGGCCGTACGTGCCGGTGAAGTGCGCGACCGGCGTGCCGGCCGAGCCGTCCCGGCCGAGGGGGATCTGCCACAGGCGCTCCCCGCGCAGCGCGGCCACCCAGAGCGAGCCGGCCGCGTAGGCCGCGCCGGACGGTGAGGCCTCCGACGTGGGCCAGGTGATGATCGGGTTGACGAACCTCGGGTCGTCGCCCTTGCCCTCCACCTCGGGCCAGCCGTAGTTGGCGCCCGGCTTGATGAGGTTGACCTCGTCGAAGGCGTTCTGGCCGAACTCCGAGGCGTACAACCGGCCCGCCGGGTCCCAGGCCAGGCCCTGGACGTTGCGGTGGCCGAGGCTGTAGACGAGCGTGCCGAACGGGTTGCCGGGCGCGGGGGCACCGTCCACCGTCATGCGCAGGATCTTGCCGCCGAGGGAGTCGCGCCGCTGGGCGAGCTGCCGGTCGCCCGTCTCGCCCGTGGTGGCGTACAGGAAGCCGTCGGGCCCGAACGCCAGCCGGCCGCCGTTGTGGATGGCGCCCTTGGGGATGCCCCGCACGATCACCTTCGGGTCGGACACGCTGTCGCCGGTGAACCGGTAGCGGACGATCCGGTTGTCGTCGTCGGCGGTGAAGTAGACGAACACCTGATCCTCCTTGACCGCCACGCCCATCAGCCCGCCCTCGCCGTCGGGGGTGACCCCGGCGATGCGGCCCACCTCGGTGACCTGGCCCGCCCGCGTCACGCGCAGCAGCCGGGCCGTGTCGCGCTCGGTCACCAGCGCGTCGCCGCCGGGGACGAAGGCGATCCCCCACGGCACCGCCAGATCGCGCGCCACCGTCTTCGGCTCACCGGGCGGCGGCGCGGCGGCGACGGCCGCGTCCGGCACCGCCCCTCCGGCGCTGGAGCAGGCGGTCAACACAGCGAGCAGCATCAGAGACATGAGCTTTCCCATGTGTTCCATACTTCCTCCCTGGCCGTAAGGTTCTCGGCATGAAGATCTGGGTCCCGTCTGATGCCGTTGCCGGGGTTTTGACCGATCTGCCCGGGGTGGAATGCGCCGTTTATGACGGTACGGGGCCAGTTCCCGAGGGCATCGGCCAGGTGGAGGTGTGGATCCCGCCGCTGATCACCGTTCCGGACGTCCCGGGTCTGCTGGCCGCGATGGCCTCGCTGCGCCTCGTACAGACCGTGAGCGCGGGCGTGGAGCCGTACCGGCCCCACATGCCGGACGGCGCGGTGCTGTGCAACGCGCGCGGCGTGCACGACGCGGGGACCGCCGAGTGGGCGGTCGGCGCGATGATCGCGGTGCTGCGGGAGTTCCCGGGGTTCGTCGACGCGCAGCGCCAGGGGGAGTGGACCTACCACCACACGGACGTGCTGGCCGACTCCACCGTGCTGATCGTGGGCTACGGCTCCATCGGCGCGGCGCTGGAGCGGCGGCTCGGCGGCTTCGAGGTCGAGGTCGTCCGGGTGGCCAGAAGCGCGCGTGACGGCGTGCACCCCCTCGACGAGCTGCCCGCGCTGCTGCCGGCCGCCGACGTCGTGGTGCTGCTCGTGCCCGCCACATCAGAGACCGCCGGCATGGTCGACGCCGGGTTCCTGGCCCGGATGAAGGACGGCGCGGTGCTGGTCAACGCGGCGCGCGGCGGCGTCGTCGACACCGACGCGCTGGTCGCCGAACTGAAGACCGGCCGGCTGCGCGCGGCCCTGGACGTGACCGACCCAGAACCCCTGCCGGCGGGCCATCCCCTGTGGAGCGCGCCCGGCCTGCTGATCACCCCCCACATCGCGGGCAGCACCCCCGCGTCCGGGCGGCGCATGCTGCGCCTGATGCGCTCGCAGCTCCTCCGCTACCTGTCCGGTGAGCAGCTGAACAACGTCATCACCGACACATATTGAGAGGATTCCGGAACGTGGCTGGTCCGTGACCTTCGGTGCGTACGGTTGCCTCTAACTGAGGGTTCCTGACTCGCTGTCAAGTGAATCTTCGGGGCAATTGGTCTGTGTGGTTATCAGATCGGTGACGACATCGCTGTTGTCACCACCCGCACACCCGCAAACGCACACACTGGCGATGTGATCGACCGGACTTCGGCGATCACTGGACAGTGTTCGAGACGGGATGGGCTAACGACTGTGATCCGCTGGCGTGATCCACGGGCACCGCTGACCGCCGCGGTGGCGCTCGGTGCGGCGGGGTTCGCGGCTGCGCTCCTTGCGGGCGGCCCGGCTCTGCTCACCGGCGCGATCGCCGGACTCCTCGCGGCGCTGTTCGCCGCGGTCTCCCTGCTGG
The DNA here is from genome assembly GCF_040648335.1 of Nonomuraea sp. NPDC049158. Classification (NCBI taxonomy): domain Bacteria; kingdom Bacillati; phylum Actinomycetota; class Actinomycetes; order Streptosporangiales; family Streptosporangiaceae; genus Nonomuraea; species Nonomuraea sp. NPDC049158. Next base: position 554,983 of record NZ_JBEZDM010000002.1, on the reverse strand, counting down.
TCGCCTCGATCAAACTGGACGAGCACCGCTCGACCGCGATGGGCGCCCGCTGGATGGGCAGCGGCGCCATCGTCTGGGCCGCCGGAGTCGGAGTGCGTCCGATCGCCGACACCTCCAGCGTCGCGGTGAGTTTCGCGGACCTGCTCGTGCTGCTCGGCGTGGTGCTCACCGCGGGCGGCGTCCTCATCGCCGCCCGGCGCAGGCTGCCCGCCACCGTGGTGCTGCGCCACGTCACCGGCGCCTACCTGTGCGCCGCCTCGCTCTTCGTGATCGCCTGGGTGGTGGCGCTGCGGCAGGTCTACGCCGAGGCCGCCGACCCGGCGATGTTCACCTTCGCCATGCTGCCGCCGATGATCGCGCTGCTGGTGACCTGCGCCGTGATCCCCTCAGTGATCACCAGCAGGACCGCGGCCTGGCCGCTCGGACTCGCGGGCACCGGCGTGCTCGCCACCACCTCGGTCGCCGGGGTGGCGGCCGCGACCGCGCGTCTCACCGGCGGTGTGCCGCCGACGTGGAGCATCATGATCGCGCCCGTGGCGTTCCTGCTCCTGGCCGCCGTGCCCTGGGGGCCGCGCCCCGCCGAGCCGCAGGCCCGGGCGAGCGGCAGCGGCATCGGCAACCTGATCGCGACGGTGCCGATGGCGCTGGTCGCCGTCGCGACCTGCACGCTGCTCGTGCACCTGGTGGGCGGCCAGCCGCAGACACCGGTCACCGGCGTCGTCGTGCTCATCGCCTCGGTGGTCCTGCTCCTGGTCGTCCGGTTGTTCGTGCTCGCCGCGGCCAACATCCGGCTGCGCAGGAAGGTCTCGCTCGGCGACCGGCAGCTCAGGGAGCTGGCCGAGAGCACCGGCGACGTGGTGTTCATCTGCGACTACGACGGCGTCATGTACGAGATCGGCGCCGGGATGCAGGTGACGTACGGCTACCGCCCCGAAGACCTCGTCGGCGGGTCGATCTTCGACTACATCCACCCCGAAGACGTCCCCGGCATCCAGGCCGCGCTGAGCGCGATGGGCCTCGACGACGAGGGCGTCACGTCCGGCGCCTGCCTGATCGCCTGCCGGGTGCGCGCGGCCGACGGCACCTGGCGGCCCACCGAGTCCGTCGCCACCCGCCACGTGGGCGGCGAGGACCAGCTGCTGGTGACCACCCGGGACGTGAGCGACGAGGAGGCCCTGCGCAACCAGGTCGCCCACCTGACCTTCCACGACGGCGTCACCGGGCTGCCCAACCGCTCCTACTTCGAGGAGCGCACGCGCGAGGTGCTGTCCGGCCGGATGTCCGGCCACGTGGCGGTGATCTTCCTCGACCTCGACGGGTTCACCTCGGTCAACGACTCCGTCGGCCATGCCAGCGGCGACTACCTGCTCGGGCAGGCCGCGCGCCGGCTGCGCGGGGCCGTACGCCCCGACGACACGCTCGCCCGGTGGGGCGGCGACGAGTTCGCGGTGCTGCTGGAGACCGGCGGCGAGGCGCAACTGGCGGTCGATCTGGCCGAGCGGTTGGTCAGGGCGGTCTCGCAGGAGCCGTTCCGGGTGGCCGACCGCGACGTGGCGCTGACCGCGAGCGTAGGGGTGGCCTTCGTCGAGGAGGGCATGCCCTCCGGCGATCTCATCCGCAACGCCGACGTGGCCATGGCCAGGGCCAAGGAGCTGGGCGGGCGCCGGGTGGAGGTGTTCGCCGCGCAGATGCACGCCGACGTGGTGCGCAGGCTGGAGCTGGCGGCCGACCTGCAGCGGGCGCTGATCGAGCACCAGTTCGCCATCGAATACCAGCCGGTCGTCGACCTGGCCACCTCCCGGGTGACCGCGGTGGAGGCGCTGGTGCGGTGGTGGCGCGGCTCGGAGTTCGTCCCACCGGACCAGTTCCTCGGCCCGGCCGAGGACACCGGCCTGATCGTGCCGCTGGGCGAGTGGATCCTGCACGAGGCGTGCCGCGAGGTGGCCGCCTGGCGGGCCTCCTCCTGGGACATCGGGCTGTCGCTCAACCTGTCGGCCCGCCAGATCACCGCGCCGCGCTTCGTCGAGACGGTCGAGGAGGCGCTCGCCGAGAGCGGGCTGCCCGCCTCCGCCCTCACCCTCGAGGTGATCGAGGAGATGCTCGTCGAGGACGCCGAGGAGACGGTCAAGCGGCTGTCCGAGCTGCGCGCCCTGGGCGTACGGCTGGCCATCGACGACTTCGGCACCGGCTACGCCTCGCTGGCCTTCCTCAGGCAGCTCCCGGTCGACATGATCAAGATCGACCCGTCGTTCGTGTCCGGGCTGGGCCGCGACGAGACCCTGACCCTGCTCACCCGCACGATCGTCCGGCTCGGCCACGACCTGGGCCTCATCGTGGTGGCCGAGGGCATCGAACGCCCCGAGCAGCTCGAACTCCTGCGGGAAATGGGCTGCACAAGGGGCCAGGGTTTCCTGGTGGCACGCCCGATGGCGGCTCGCGGAGTGGATTCGCTGATGCGGACCAGTCTCACGGTTTGAGACATCTGTCCCAAGAAGTTGACATCAGGGCCTCCACAGGGGCTAAGGTGTGGCCATGCTTCGCAGTGAGATCCTCGTAGTACTTCGCTGGCGCGCAGGCCGATAGCGAAGCACTACAGCCTGCGCGCCGCCCCACTCCCACCCTCGGGTGGATGGGGCATTTTTTATGTCCTTAAGGTGTAGCCACGCAAGGAACGAGCCGATGACCGAACGGATGACAGGTGCACAGGCCCTGGTCAGGGCGCTGGAGCACGTGGGAGTCGACACTGTGTTCGGGATCCCCGGCGGCGCCATCCTGCCCGCCTACGATCCCCTGTACGACTCGACCAAGGTCCGGCACGTGCTCGTACGGCACGAGCAGGGCGCGGGCCACGCGGCCGAGGGATACGCTCAGGCCACGGGCAGGGTCGGGGTCTGCATGGCGACCAGCGGACCGGGTGCGACGAACCTCGTCACGCCCATCGCGGACGCCTACATGGACTCGGTGCCGATCGTGGCGATCACCGGCCAGGTGGCCAGCGCGGCCATCGGCACGGACGCCTTCCAGGAAGCCGACATCTCCGGCATCACCATGCCGATCACCAAGCACAACTTCCTGGTCACCGATCCGCTGGACATCCCCCGCACGATCATGGAGGCCTTCCACATCGCCTCCACGGGCCGTCCCGGTCCGGTGCTGGTCGACATCTCCAAGGACGCGCTGCAGGCCGACACCACCTTCAGCTGGCCGCCGACCATGCAGCTGCCCGGCTACCGGCCGGTGACCAGGCCGCACTCCAAGCAGATCCGCGAGGCCGCGAAGCTGATCGCCGAGGCCAGGCGCCCGGTGCTCTACGTGGGCGGCGGCGTGCACAAGGCGGGCGCCTCGCCCGAACTCCTCAGGCTGGCCGAGCTCGCCAACATCCCGGTCGTCACCACGCTGATGGCGCGCGGAACCTTCCCCGACAGCCATCCCCAGCACATGGGCATGCCGGGCATGCACGGCAGTGTCACGGCCGTCGGCGCGCTGCAGAAGTCGGACCTGCTCATCGGCCTGGGCGTGCGCTTCGACGACCGGGTGACCGGCCAGCTGTCGACGTTCGCGCCGCACGCGAAGGTCGTCCACGCCGACATCGACCCGGCGGAGATCTCCAAGAACCGCCACGCGGACGTGCCGATCGTGGGCGACTGCAAGGAGGTCATCACCGACCTGATCGCCGCCGTCGAGGCCGGCGGGCTGCAGGGCGACTACGCCGACTGGTGGAAGCTGCTCAACGGCATGAAGGAGACCTACCCGCTCGGCTACGAGGAGTTCGAGGACGGGTCGCTGGCTCCCCAGTACGTCATGGAGCGGCTCAGCGCCATCGCCGGGCCCGACACCTACTACGTGGCGGGCGTGGGACAGCACCAGATGTGGGCCTCGCAGTTCATCGACTACGAGAACCCCGGCTCGTTCATCAACTCCGGCGGCCTCGGCACGATGGGTTTCGCCGTGCCGGCCGCGATGGGCGCCAAGATGGGGCAGCCGGGCAGCACGGTGTGGGCCATCGACGGCGACGGCTGCTTCCAGATGACCAACCAGGAGCTCGCCACCTGCGCCCTGGAGGGGGTGCCGATCAAGGTCGCGGTCATCAACAACGGTAACCTCGGCATGGTCCGCCAATGGCAGACGCTCTTCTACGACGAGCGCTACTCCAACACCAACCTCCAGTCGACGCGCCGCATCCCTGACTTCGTCAAGCTGGCGGAAGCCTATGGTTGTGTCGGTCTGCGCTGCGAGCGGCCGGAAGACGTCGACGAGACCATCAAGAAGGCCATGGAGATCAACGACGTGCCCGTCGTGGTCGACTTCGTGGTCCACCAGGACGCGATGGTCTGGCCGATGGTCGCGGCGGGCACGAGCAACGACAGCATCAAGATCGCCCGTGACATGGCGCCGAAGTGGGAGAGCGAAGAATGAGCAGGCATACGCTTTCTGTGCTTGTCGAGAACAAGCCGGGCGTCCTCGCGCGCGTGTCCGCGCTGTTCAGCAGGCGCGGCTTCAACATCGACTCGCTGGCCGTCGGGCAGACCGAGCACGACGACATCTCACGCATGACCATCGTCGTGAGCGTCGAGGAGCTGCCGCTGGAGCAGGTCACCAAGCAGCTCAACAAGCTGGTGAACGTCCTCAAGATCGTCGAGCTCGACCCGAGCCAGTCCGTGCAGCGCGAGCTCATGCTGGTCAAGGTCAAGGCCGACGCCGACAGCCGCTCGCACGTGCTGGAGCTCGTCCAGCTCTTCCGCGCCCGCTGCATCGACGTGGCGGCCGACGCCGTGACCATCGAGGTCACCGGCACTCCGGACAAGCTCGAGGCCTTCGTCAAGGTGCTCGAACCGTTCGGGATCAAGGAGCTCGTCCAATCGGGCATGGTGGCCATCGGCCGCGGCGCCCGTTCCATCACCGACCGGTCCCTCAGGGCACTGGACCGTACCGCCTGAAAGGTTTATGCAAGTGACCGAGATTTACTACGACGACCAGGCCGACCTCTCGATCATCCAGGGGCGTCACGTGGCCGTGCTGGGGTACGGCAGCCAGGGCCACGCCCACGCGCTCTCCCTGCGTGACTCGGGTGTCGACGTGCGCGTCGGCCTACCTGAGGGCTCCAAGAGCCGGGAGAAGGCCGAGAACGACGGCCTGCGTGTCCTGACGCCTTCGGAGGCGGTCGAGGAGGCGAACCTGACGATGATCCTGGCGCCGGACCACATCCAGCGCCACCTGTACGCCGAGCATGTCGCGCCGAACCTGGTCGAGGGTGACGCGCTGTTCTTCGGCCATGGCCTGAACATCCGTTACGGCCTCATCGAGGCGCCCGAGGGCGTCGATGTGTGCATGGTCGCCCCCAAGGGTCCGGGTCACCTCGTCCGTCGCCAGTTCGAGGCCGGGCGCGGCGTGCCCGTTCTCGTCGCCGTCGAGAAGGACGCCTCGGGCAAGGCGCTGGACCTGGCTCTGTCGTACGCGAAGGGCATCGGCGGCACTCGGGCCGGGGCGCTGCGCACGACGTTCACCGAGGAGACCGAGACGGACCTGTTCGGTGAGCAGGCCGTGCTGTGCGGCGGTGTGTCGGAGCTGATCAAGGCCGGGTTCGAGACGCTGATCGAGGCCGGTTACCAGCCTGAGGTCGCCTACTTCGAGTGCCTGCACGAGATGAAGCTGATCGTCGACCTCATGTACGAGGGCGGCATCTCGAAGATGTACTGGTCGGTGTCGGACACCGCCGAGTACGGCGGCTACACCCGTGGCCCGCGCGTGATCACCGACGAGACCCGCGCCGAGATGCGCCGCATCCTGGGCGAGATCCAGGACGGCACGTTCGCCCGGCAGCTGGTGGAGGAGTTCGACGGCGGCCAGAAGGAGTTCACGCGGCACCGCGAGGAGCTGGCCGAGAACCCGATCGAGAAGACCGGCGCCAAGCTCCGCCCGATGATGAGCTGGCTCAAGGCCTAACCAAAGGGCCTCGCTACGCTCGGGCTGTTTTTCTTCGGGGCTACAGGCGAGGTCCTCGTTTCGGGGGCTTCGCCCAATGGCTCGGGCTGTGTTTTGTGGGGGGCTCGGCGCCCCCCACACCCCCACAAGGGCGTGGTCCTCGCTGCGCTCGGGCGCTTTGCCCGAGGCGAGGGCTGCGCCCTCGCGCTGTCGCGAGGTGCGGCTGCTTGGGCCTTCATCCTGGCCGAGCCGATGAGGTCCCTCGCGTGTGTCGGGCGACACGTACCGAGTCCGGTACCCCCAAAGGGGTTCATCGCATCCACCCGGACGCGACGGCCAACGGCCATAGGTGGAACGCAGCCAATGATCGGAACGACGAAACCGCGGTAACGACAGGGATGGATGCGCGCCCGACCGAATGGCGTGGCGGTCCAGCCTGAGAAAACGTCACCACCTAATGGCAACGTCTCTTTCATGTTCCGTCACTCGTCCGCGCTGAGCGAGCACGGCCGGAAGCGGGAGGGCGGGCGTGGTCGACGCCAAGCAGAAAAGCGCGCTTGGCCTTCGCGCATCAGTGAGGCGGACGAGTGTGTGGCTCGGCCTGTGCTTTGCCGGAAGTTCTTGAGAAGAGTTACGGAAGCCTTCTCTGCGACGCTCTTCGCGTAACCGAGCGAAGGCAGGTTCTCCATGCGGAACAAGGTCGTGAGCGTGGTGGTCTCAGCGACCGCCCTGACGATGGCGGCGACACTCTGCACCAGCGTGTCCGCGAGCGCGGATGTGGCCACGACAAAGAAGGCCCACATCATCAGCACCCACAGGACCCTCGCGGAGTGTGAGAAGGCGGGCAAAAGGTACTCCGGAGACGGCGAGTACTGGGACTGCCTGTGGGACAGCCCGTTCTGGGCGCTCTGGGCCACCATCTAACGCGACCGCCGGTCCATGCTCTGGGGCCGGACCTTCCTTTGTGTCATGCGGGAGAGGTCGGCCGCAAGGGCGATAGCTGCTGATATTGACTAGATCACTTGATATGTCTTGCCGCTCACCCGGCTCGTTCGCCGCTGCGATGATCTCTGTGCATTGCCCCAGCGGTGAAAGGGAGTCAAGAATGCGTGTACGGACAGCGGTAGCGGGCGCGGGAATCGCCGTCCTGGCGGTCCTGGGACTCGGCCTGCCCGCCCAAGCGGCCGACTGGGTGTCCTACGGACAGTTCCCCACCAAGAAGAAGTGTGTCGACGCGGGCCAGCAGTATGTGCGTGAGAACTTCAACGCGTACAAGTGCACCGAAATACCCGGAGCCTGGGTCCTCTGGCTCAAGTAGCCCCGCTGCCGGTCCCCTGCTCGCCGGGGACCGGCAGTCGTGTGCCGCCAGGATCGAGCAAGCAGGGTTGTGTCGGCAAGGTGAGCGCAGGTCAATAGGGTAGGCACATGTCGCCGCTCCGGACCCGCATGTCTGCTCGCGATCTGACCGAGCCGCATCGTGTCTCGAGTCCGCTCGAGCTGCTCTTCGATCTCACCTTCGTCGCCGCGGCGTCGCAGATCGTGGGCCGGCTCGCCCACGCCACCGAGCAGGGGCACGGCCTCGAAGCGGTCGGGCCCTTCCTCATGGTCTTCTTCGCCATCTGGTGGGCGTGGATGAACTTCACCTGGTTCGCCTCCGCGTACGACACCGATGACGTGCCGTACCGCGTCATGACGCTCCTGCAGATGGCCGGCGTGCTGGTGCTCGCGGCCGGGGTGCCCGCGGCGTTCGAGGGCGACTTCACCGTCGTGACGATCGGCTACCTCGTCATGCGCGTCGGGCTCGTCAGCCTGTGGCTGCGCGCGGCGGTCGCGCACCCCGAGGGACGGGCGACGGCGCTGCGCTACGCGATCGGCATCTCGTTCGTTCAGGTGCTCTGGGTGTCCAAGCTCGCGCTGCCGGGGGGCGGGCCGGTCTGGTTGTTCATCGCGTGCGCAGTGCTCGACCTCGCGGTGCCGCCGATCGCGGAGCGTACGGGCTCGACGAGCTGGCACCCGCACCACATCGCCGAGCGCTACGGGCTGTTCACCATCATCCTGCTCGGCGAGAGCGTACTCGCGGCGACGAACGCGGTGCAGGGCGCGGTCGCCCACGGGCTGAGCGTCGAACTCGTCGTCATCGCGATGACCGGCCTGGTCATCCTTTTCGCGCTGTGGTGGATCTACTTCTCCGAGCCGGCCGGCGACGGGCTTGAGGAGCGACGGGAACAGTCCTTCGTCTGGGGATACGGGCACTATCTGATCTTCGCGGCGCTGGCCGCGCTCGGTGCGGGTCTCGAGGTCGCGGTGGCGTCGGCAGGGGAGGGGGAGCACCACATCGCGGCGGGCGCGCGGGCCGTGGTGGCCTCGGTCGCCATTCCGGTCGTCGTCATGCTCGTCCTGCTGTGGGCGCTGCATGCACCCTTGGTGAGCAGGACCGTCGTGCGGCCGGAGTCGATCGGCGTGGCGGTGGTGCTCGTGGCGCTCACCGTGTTCGCCGCGCCCAGCGTGGGGGTGGCCGCGGGACTCACCGCCATCGCCGCGGTGCTCGTACTCCTGCTCGTGACGACACTCGCGCGCGAAGGACGTCGGTCGCTTCCCGCGCCGCCGCCTTAGCGCACGTCCGCGCCCCCGCCTTAGCGCGCGTCCGTGCTCCCGCCTATGCCGCGCAGCAGGAGGGCGAGCCCGCCCCGGAACTCCTCGTCCGTGGTGACGTCGTGGGCGTGCCTGGCGGTCTCGGACAGGTAGGGGAGCTCGGCCCGGTCCGCGATGACTTGGGTGCCCGCTCCGGCCAGCGGTCCGAGCTGTTCGAGCTGGATCGCCCCCACCACGTACGCGAGCAGCGAGCGCAGCGCGATCACCCGCTCGCGTCCGTCCAGCCCGGCCTCGGCGAGGATGGCGGCCAACGGCTCTGACCAGCGCATTATGGCCACCGACCGGTGTCGATGGGCGATGATCAGCGGCACGAGCCACGGGTGGGAGCTCACCACGTGGCGCAGCCGCTCGACCATGATCTCGATCCGCTCGTACCAGGGCCGGCCCTTGTCGGGCGGCATGGTGTCGACGGTGTCGAGGACTCGGTCGATGACGAGTTGTTCGAGCTCGCCGCGGTCGTCGACGTAGCGGTAGAGGCCCATGGTGCTCATGCCGATCTCCTGCGCGACCGCGCGCATCGACAGCCCGGCCAGTCCGTCGCGGTCGATGACGGCGAGGGCGGCCGTGGCCAGCTGGTCGGAAGTGAGTGAACGGGGCCGCGGCATGTCAGTTGACAGCGTACGGCATACGCCTATCATCGTAAGCGTATGCCGTACGCCTATAGGGAGTTCACATGCGTGTCGTCGATGCCCGAGAGCTGAGCGCGGTGTCCGGTGAGGCGGTCGCCATCCCTGACCCGGAGCGGCTGGTCCACCTGCAGTTCCGGCGGTTCGCCGGGTGCCCGGTCTGCAACCTGCACCTGCGCTCCATCGTGCGCAGGCATGACGAGATCGAGGCGGCGGGCGTCCGCGAGGTCGTGGTCTTCCACTCACCCGCCGAAGAGCTGATCGAGCACACGCCCGATCTGCCCTTCCCGGTGATCGCCGACCCGGAGAAACTGCTGTACGTCGAGTTCGGTGTGGAGTCGGCGGCCCGCTCGCTGCTCGACCCGCGCGTGTGGGGGACGATCCTCCGCGTGGTCGCCGTGACCACGTGGCGGGTCCTGCGGGGTCGCGAACGCGGCCCGGCGGCCAAGCCGCACGGCGGCCGGTTGGGCCTGCCCGCCGACTTCCTGATCGGGCGGGACGGCCGGGTGCTCGCCGCCAAGTACGGCGAGCACGCCTACGACCAGTGGTCGGTCGACGAGATCCTCGACCTGGCGTCTCACGCGCCGAAACCCGTTCAGTCCCATGCGCCGAAACCCGTTCAGTCCCATGCGCCGAAACCCGTCCAGAAATAGCTTGGTCAAGACGGCAGCCGCACCACCGTGAGCACCCCGTCGCCGACCTCGTGCAGCTGTACGGCGAACCGCCCGTCCGCCGTCACCAGGTCACGAAAGGCCGCCACCTGCTCCTGATGGCTGAGCGCGTTGTCCACCGCGACGACACCCCGAGGGGCGAGCAGCCGCTGCAACTGCGGCCAGTAACCCACGTACGCGGGCCGTTCCGCGTCGAGGACCACCAGGTCGACCGACCCGTCCGGGCTGGCCGCCAGCACCTCCCCGCCATCCGCGTGGATCACGGTCACGTGATCGGCCACTTCGGCCGCCGCGATGTTGGCCCGCGCCTGGGCGACTCGTGAGGCGTCGATCTCCACCGTCTCCAGATGTCCGCCGGTGTCCCGTACGGCGTCGCCGAACCAGATGGCCGAATAGCCGTTGGACGTACCGATCTCCAGCACCCGCCGGCTCCCCTGGACGCGGATCAGCAGCGCGACGAGGCCCGCCGCGCCCGGGGTCATGTTGCGCAGCCGCAGCAGCCGGTCGGCCAGGGGCGCGTCGTGGTCGCGGCCCAGCTGGTAGAGGCTGTCGAGGTAGTCGGCCAAGGATGTGTTCACCGGATGTCCTTCCTTCTCCTTCCGAACCTAGAGTCAGCCCATCCGGCGCCGTCATCCGCCCTGCGGTTTGGGCCCCCGATCGCACGCGGGCCGAACTCAACCGGCTCCTCCACGCCTCATTGACCGGCTGACGGCACCTCGACGAACGACGCCTCGAAGGAGTTGCGGGCGATCTGGTCCAGCTGCGCGTCCGTCATGCCCAGCTCATCCCGCAGCGCCCGGTAGTTGTCCTCGACATAGCCGCCGAAGTACGCCGGATCATCGGAGTTGACCGTCACCATCAGGCCCTCGTCCAGCATCGCGGGCAGGATGTGGTCCCGCAGCGACGCCACCGTGCGCAGCCGGACGTTCGACAGCGGGCACACCGTCAGCGGGATCCGCTCCTCCCGCAGGCGGGCGACCAGCGAGGGGTCCTCCATGGCGCGGATGCCGTGGTCCACCCGCTCCACCTTGAGCACGTCCAGGGCCTCCCACACGTAGTCGGGGCCACCCTCCTCGCCGGCGTGCGCGACCCGGCGCAGGCCCTCCGCGGCCGCCATGTCGAACACCCGGCGGAACAGCGCCGGCGGATGACCGACCTCCGCCGAGTCCAGCCCGACGCCGATGAAGTGGTCCCGGTACGGCAACGCGGCCCGCAGCACCTGCTCGGCCTCCTCGGCGCCCCGGTCACGCAGGAAGCACATGATCAGGGCCGCCGAGACGTCGCTGTCCTTGAGGGCGGCCGACAGCCCGCCGAACACCGCCTCCAGCGACACGCCCCTGATCAGATGCGCCTGCGGGTCGAAGAAGATCTCGGCATGCCGTACGCCCTGCGCCCGGGCCCGCCCCAGGTAGGCGGTGGCGAGGTCGTAGAAGTCCCGGTCGGTGCGGAGGACCGCCATGTTCTCGTAGTAGATGTCCAGGAACGACTGGAGGTCGGCGAAGTCGTAGCGCGCCCTGATGGCCTCCGCGTCGAAGGTCGGCAGGTCGATCCCGTTGCGCCTGGCCAGCTCGACGACGAGCTCGGGTTCGAGGGTGCCTTCGATGTGCAGGTGGAGTTCGGCTTTGGGACGCATGTGATCGAGTAAACCTGACAAGACACCGGCCACGGTATCGTGCGAACCTCCGAACTCTCGCCCGATGACCTGGCATAACATCAGATTTATGAGGCTGGCGGATCTGGTGGCGCGCGATGACCTGAGCCTCGTGCCGGTGACCGGACATGACGGGCTCGGCAGGGAGGTGGGGCGAGCCTATCCGACGGATCTGCCCGACCCGCGGCGCTACCTACGCCCCGGCGACCTCGTCCTGACCAGCGGGGTCTGGTACACCCAGCCGTCCGACTGCGAGACGTTCGCCGACGCGCTGTGGACGAGCGACGCCGCCGGGTTGATCGTCGGGCTGGTCGTGCTGGGGGAGCTGCCGGAAGCGCTGGTCAAGGCGTGCGAACGCCGCCGGTTGCCGCTGCTCCTGGCCGCGCCCGACCAGTCGTTCGGCGCGATCACCGAGGTGGTGATCGAGGAGGCGTTCGCGGCCGAGCGACGCCGGGACGAGCGGGCCCGGGCGCAGACGCTGCTCGACCTCCTGGGCACGCAGCGGATCGCGCCCGGTGAGGTGTCGGCCCACCTGCGGCTGCTCGGGGCCGATCCGGGGCTGCCGACCACGGCCATGGTGGTGGCCAGGACGGGCGGGTCGGACGACGACGTGCCCGCGATCATGTACGCGCTGGCCAGGAGAGGGCGGCAGCTGGTCGTCGGCGGACGGTCCGACGAGGGGATCGTGCTGGTCAACGGCAAGGTGTCGCGCCAGGCTCTGACCGAGGAGCTGCGCGTGCTGGTGGCCAACCGGCCGGGGATGCGGGTGGCGGCCGGGATCAGCGACGCGACCGCCAGCGTGTCGCAGCTCGGCGAGGCGCTGGAGTCCGCGCGGCGGGGCATGGAGTCGGCCCGCTACGGCGAGGGGCCGGTGTCGGTCATGTCGGTCGCCGACGTGGACAGCCACGAACTCCTGCTGGCCCAGCTGCCCGTGAGCGTGCGGCGCTCGTTCAGGGAGCACCTGCTCGGGCCGATCATCGAGTACGACGCGCGGCACGGCTCGGAGCTGCTGCGCACGCTCGACGTCTTCCTGGAGACGTGCGGCTCCTGGCAGCGGACGGCTGACGAGCTGTATGTGCACGTCAACACGTTGCGCTACCGCATGCAGCGGATCGAGGAGCTGACCGGGCGGCGGATGTCGTCGATGCGCGACCGTACGGACCTCTACCTGGCCCTCAGATCAGGGCAGCCGTCCGACGGATAGACGGATAGACGGATAGACGGATAGCGGTCAGGGCAGCTCGCCCGCGACGAGGCGCCCTCGTGAGACCACGGCGACGATGTTCTCCACCGCCAGGTCCGTGATCCGCTCCCACGGACGCCCGCGCAGCACGATGAAGTCCGCCCCGAGGCCGGGCTCGATCCGGCCCACCGGCAGGCCGATCGAGTCGGCGGCGTCCGAGGTGGCCGCGCGCAGCGCCTCCGCGGCGGACATGCCGAGGATCTCGGTCATGTGGACCACCTCGGCGAGCTGGTCGCCGAACTGGACGTGGTGCCCGTTGGCATCGGTTCCCAGGACGAAGCGGACACCCAGCCGGGCCGCCTCGGCGAGCAGCACGTTGCGCGTGGCCACGAGCTCGGCGGCCTTGGCCATGGACTCCGCGGTGACCGGGACCCGGCCTTCGGCGATGGCCTCGTTGATCAGCAGGGTCGGCGCGACGGGCGTGCGGCGGGCCGCGAGCACCTCGGCGAGATCCGCGCTCAGCAGCGTGCCGTGCTCGATCGAGTCGACGCGCTCCTCGACGGCGACACGGATGCCCTCCTCGGAGTGGGCGTGGGAGGCCACCAGCATGCCGAGCGCGTGCGCCTCGTCGACGACGGCGCTGATCTCCTCGCGCGTGTAGTTGCGCCAGCCGTTCTTGTCGCCGATCGACAGCACGCCACCGCTGGTGGTGAGCTTGATGCCGTCCATTCCGGCGCGGGCCCAGGTGCGTACCAGCTTGCGGCACTCGTCGGGCCCGTCGGCGGTGGGCTTGCGCTGCGGGATCGCGGGCGGCACGAACAGGTCGTTGTGCCCGGCGGTCATGCCGACCACGCCGTGGACCTGGACGCGCGGGCCGGGCAGCACGCCCGCGTCGAAGGCCCGGCGCAGCGCGATCTGCGCCTCATCGCCGGCCAGGTCGCGCAGGGTCGTCACGCCGTGGCGCATGGCCCGCTGGGCGTGGGCGACACCGTGCAGCACCTGCTCGTCGCGGGTCGTGACGAGCGGCCAGGTGGCGAAGTCGGGCATCGGACCCGCACCGGCGTAGCCGATCAGGTGCACGTGCGTGTCGACCAGGCCGGGGAGCACGCACAGGTCGTCATACCGCTGCGTGGCGGGCCGCACCTCGCCGATCCGGTCCGGTTCCCAGCTCAGCTCGACCGGGCCGCGGAATTCGGTGCCGTCCCAAAGGGGGATTCCGTCCAGTTTCATGTCAGCGAAAACGCTACCGGACGCTTTCTGCCGCTGGAGGGATCTACGGACCTCGCCGAGCGCTCTCGTAGGGACCTACAGGGTCTGAAGCGCCGGTGCTGGGCTTTCCCACATCCGGGCCCCGCACCCCATGCGATGTCCGATTTTTCGTCACACGATGGTAATAATCAGTGTATAGCTTCCTGACCTGCAGGTTCACGGCTCTTCCAAGGAGAATTATGGCTACCCTCGACCGTCGCGCGTTCCTGCGGACGACGGGAATGGCCGGACTGGCGCTCGGCCTGGCCGCCTGTGGCGACAGCGGGACGTCCGGCGCGGGCGGAAGCGGGTTCGGTGCGGTCAAGATCCAGCTCTCCTGGAAGAAGAACGTCGAGTTCGCCGGCGAGTACTTCGCCGACAGCAAGGGCTACTACAAGGCCGCCGGATTCTCGCAGGTGGAGCTGCTGTCGGGCGGCGGCTCCGGCACCTCGGTCGAGTCGGGCCTGACCACCGGCCGCTGCTGGATCGGCCTGTCGACGCCGACGATCACCGCGCCCGCCGTGCTCCAGGGCGCGCCGCTCAAGATCGTGGGCGCGACCTTCCAGAAGAACCCCTTCGCCATCGTCTCCCTCGGCAAGAACCCGATCAAGGACCCCAAGGACCTGGCCGGCAAGAAGATCGGCGTCCAGGACTCCAACGAGCTGGTCTGGAACGCGCTGCTCAAGTCCAACGGCATCGACCCGTCGAGCGTGACGCGGGTGCCGTTCCAGTCCGACCCGTCGATGCTGACCTCCGGCCAGCTCGATGGCTATGTCGGCTTCGTCACCAGTGGCCCGGTACGGCTGAAGATGCAGGGCGTGGACGCGGCGCACATGCTGTTCGCCGACCACGGGCTGCCGCTGGTCGCCGAGACGTTCACGGTGACGCAGGAGACGATCGACAAGGAGCGCGACAAGCTCAAGGCGTTCCTCACGGCGGAGATCAAGGGCTGGAAGGACGCCGTCGCGGACCCGGCCAAGGCCGCCGAACTGGCCGCGAAGACGTACGGCAAGGACCAGAACCTCGACGTCGCCGAGCAGACCGAGGAGGCCAAGATGCAGAACGAACTCGTCGTCACCCCCGACGCCAAGGCCAACGGCCTGTTCACGATGACCTCCGAGCTGATCGAGCAGAACATCGCCTCCCTCGCCAAAGCCGGGCTGAGCGTCAAGGCCGAGAACCTCTTCGACCTGTCGATCCTGGACGAGATCTACAAGGCCGACGCGAGCCTCAAGCTCTCATGACCGGCATCGGCATCACGGGGCTGAGCAAGACGTTCGGCAGCGGGCTGACCGCGGTCGAGCACGTCGACCTGGAGACGCCGAAGGGCTCCTTCCTGTCCCTGCTCGGCCCCTCGGGCTGCGGCAAGTCGACCGTGCTGCGCATCCTGGCCGGGCTCGAGAAGCCCACCACCGGCGAGATCCGGGTGAACGGCGAAACCCCCGAGGAGCTCCGCAGGAGCCACCACCTCGGCATCGCCTTCCAGGATTCGGCGCTGCTGGCCTGGCGCAGCGTCGCGGCCAACATCCGGCTGCCGCTGGAGGTCGCCGGGATCAAGCCGGAGCCCGGCGTGATCGACGATCTGATCAAGCTGGTCGGCCTGCAGGGCTTCGAGAAGGCGCGGCCCGCCGAGCTGTCGGGCGGCATGCGGCAGCGCGTGTCGATCGCCCGCGCGCTGGTGGTCAAGCCCAGCGTGCTGCTGCTCGACGAGCCGTTCGGCGCGCTGGACGACATGACCCGCCAGCGGCTCAACCTGGAGCTCCTGCGCATCTGGACCGAGAAGCCCGCCACCACGCTGATGGTCACCCACGGCATCGGCGAGGCGATCTTCCTGTCGGACGTGGTGGCCGTCATGAGCCCGCGTCCTGGCCGGATCGAAGAGGTGGTCCCGATCGACCTGCCGCGCCCCCGGGTGCCCGAGATGATGCGTACACCGGAGTTCCACGCCATCCACGACCACCTCAGCGACCTGCTGTTCGGGCACGGCTCGTGAAGCGGATCCGCGGCCTGCTCGGCGTCGTCGCCCTGATCGCCCTGTGGTGGCTGCTCGCCGTGACCGTCTTCGCGGACGGCGGCGCGGTCCCGACGCCGTGGGCGGTCCTGGCCGGGATGGGCCACGACGGCTGGGGCTTCTACGGCCCCAACACGACCGCCACCGTCAGCGCCGCGCTCCAGGGCTTCCTGTGGGGCAACGGCCTGGCCATCGGCGTGGCGCTGCTCGTCCTGCTCGTCCCGCGCCTGGAGGCGGTGGCGACCCAGCTCGCGGTGATCAGCTACTGCATCCCGCTGCTGGCCATCGGCCCGATCGTGCTGGTCGTCTTCGGCGGTGAGGCCGCCGTGGTGTTCCTGGCGGCCGTCTCCGTCTTCTTCACCACGCTCATCGGCGCGCTGCTCGGGCTGCGCTCGGCCGACCGGACCAGCCTCGACCTCATCGCGGTGTACGGCGGCGGCCGCCTGGCCAAGCTGCGGCACGTACAGGTCATCGCGGCACTGCCGAGCACGTTCGCCGGACTGAAGATCTCGGCCCCCGGCGCACTGCTCGGCGCGATCATCGGCGAGTACCTCGGCAGCAACGACCAGGGCCTCGGCGTCTCCCTGATGATCTCCCAGCAGCAGTTCCAGGTCCCGCGCACCTGGGGGCTGGCGCTCGTGGCCGGCCTGGTCGCGGGCCTCGGCTACGCGATCGTCGCGCTGGTCGCCCGCGTGGTGACACCCTGGTCGTACGGCAGAGCGAGGTCCTCCTGATGATCGGCCGCATCGTGTTGCGCGTCGTCGGCCCGCTGCTGCCCTCCGTGGTCATCGTGGTGGCCCTCTGGTGGCTGTCCCTGGAGGCGTTCGGCATCAGTCCACTGGTGGGCAAGCGTCCTCCGCAGGTCTGGGAGTACCTGTTCGGCTCGTCCCCGGCCCATCGCGACGCGGTCTTCGCCGCCCTGGGCATCACGATCAGGGACGCGGCCATCGGCTTCGTCAGCGGGATGGTCGCGGCGGTGGTCGTGGCGATGGCGTTCGTGCTGTTCAGGACCGTCGAGCAGACGTTCATGCCGGTCGCGATGCTGCTGCGCTCGGTGCCGCTCGTGGTGATGACGCCGCTGATCACGCTCGTCTTCGGCCGCGAGCTCGTCGGCGTCGCGGTCATCGGCGGCATCGTGGTGTTCTTCCCCACCCTGGTCAACGTCGCCTTCGGGCTGCGCTCCGCCTCGCCGCAGGCCACCGACCTGATCATGGCGTACGGGGGCGGGCGGCTGACCGTGCTGCGCAAGGTGGCCGTGCCGACGGCGATGCCCTCGGTGTTCGCCTCCGCGCGGATCTCCGTGCCCGCCTCGATCATCGGCGCGCTCATCGCCGAGTGGCTGGCGACCGGGCAGGGGATCGGCGCCGGGATCCTGCGGGCTATCGGCGGGTTCCGGTATGACGAGGTGTGGGCGGACATCGTGGTGGTCACCGCCGTGTCGATCCTGGCGTACGCGGTCGTGGGCGTCGTCGAGTCCCTGGTCCTGGCCCGCTTCTCAGACAACCGCGACTGACCCGCGCCCGCGAGTCAGGGGCGGCGGATAGGGCAGGGGTGCGTGAGGTGCCGGTTCGGGCAGCAGATCACGCTGATCGTGGCGAACCTGCCCCCGGTCAGCCACTCACCCCACTGCACGTCCACCCCGCGAGGCAGCGCGTCGGCGGAAGGAGCGAACCGGCGAACTCCGGCGAACCCGGACGCCGCTCGTCCTCCCTTTCCCGCTCCTCGCCGTTGCCCACCCACGTGTACGCGTGCCAGTGCATGAGATCCCCCCAGATGGTCATTCCCCGTAAAGGGGTGCGGGCCCGGTCGCGGTCCGCTGTGCGGGGGGAGGCGCGACCGGGCCCGCCGGATGGGAGCGCCGTGGCGTTGCGGTGGGAACCGGCGCGGTGGCGCGCCTGGTGGAGGCCCGACGCTCCCTGGCTGGGTGGGGTTCTGCGGTCTAGTGGGCGGCGAAGTCCTGGGTCCAGTAGGGGCCCTTCGTGGACCGGCCGACGCCGATATGGGTGAAGGAGCAGTTCATGATGTTGGCGCGGTGTCCGGGGCTGTCGAGCCAAGCTCGTACGACCGAGGCGGCCGTCGGCTGGCCCATGGCGATGTTCTCGCCCCAGGTGCTGACCGGCGCGAAGCCGGCCGTCGCTATGCGGTCACCCGGAGTCCGGCCGTCCTCGGAGTCGTGGTCGAAGTAGTCGCGGGCGGCCATGTTCGCGGAGTGCCGCTCGGCCGCCGCGTGGAGCTTGGGATCGTGGGTGAGCGGGCGGCAGCCCTTCTTGGCCCGCGCCTGGTTGGTGAGGGTGACGACCTGGTCCTCGGTGGCCGAGGCGGCGCCGGTCTTCGCCGGCGTCCGGGCCTCGCAGGACAGGGCCACGGGCCGTGACCGGCTCGGCTTGCTCTGGTAGTCCATGGCCTCGACGTAGTAGCGCCCCGGAGCCGCGCAGCCGGCGCGGACGGTGATCCGGCCGTTCAGCACGAGCTTGGCGCCGCTCTTCAGCGTTCGGTCACGACGACCGGCCACGTCCCGGACGATCCGGACTCTGAGCGTGGCCTTGGCGTCGCAGCCGATCCGGCTCGCCGAACCGACGATCACGCCCTTGGACAGGGCCGGCTTGGCGGCCACGACCCGGCACGGCGCCTTCGTGGTCGCGGCCTGGGCGGCGGGCGTGGGGATGCTCAATGCCGCCAGACTTCCGAGGCAGATGAGTGCCTGGAGTTGCCTGCGCATCCTGTCCCTCCGGTGCTGCTAGATACTGCGTCGATCCCGCATTCTGGTGTGCCCGCAACGGCTATGTCACGAAAAACACTGCTATATCTGGAGTACCAGGTGACCCAATCGTAACGATTGCCCCATCGACCTCGGTAAACCTTCTCTGCCACCTGCGCGTCTTGTGCGAAAAGAATAGGGCCGTGCGGCGAAAAGCCGCACGGCCAGGGGTGGAAGTCGGAACGGGTGGGTGGGAGCCCGGTGCGGGAGGCGTCAGCTTCCAGCCGGAGCGGAAGGCGTCAGTACGCGCCGGGCATCAGCACGCGGCGGGCTTGAGCCAGGAGCACTCGAGGTCGCCGGTCGCGCTCTCATCCGGCGCGCGGAGCCGCGACACGGCGTCCACCGGCGCGGTCCGCGAGAACTGGGCGAGCCGGATGGCGATCTTGTCCTCGATGTCCTTCGGCGAGCTAGACAGGAACTGGTTGAGCATGATGGAGAACACCAGCGGCTCGCCCTCGGCGCTGTTCACGTAGCCCGACAGCGACGTGACACCGGTCAGCGAGCCGGTCTTGGCGTGCACGTTGTTGGCGGCCGCGGTGTTGCGCATCCGGCTGCGCAGTGTGCCACCGGTGAACCGGTCGGCGTTGCCCGCGATGGGCAGCGCGTCGTACCAGGTCTTGAACCACGGCTTGGCGCGTACGGCGGTCAGCAGCTGGACGATCGAGCCCGGGGCGAAGCCGTCACGGCGTGAGAGACCGGAGCCGTCCCGCATGTTGAGCACCTGCACGCCGTTGGCCTTGGCGAAGTCGCTGCTCACCTTGAGCCCGGCCGCCCAGGTGCCCTGGCCGGAGACCTTGCGGCCCATCGCCTTGGTCAGGATCTCGGCGTGGATGTTGTTGCTGAGCTTGAGGAAAGGCACCAGCAGCTCGCTCAGCGGCATCGACTGGTGCTCGGCCAGCGTGGTGGCCTTGGACGGGGCCGCGCCCGTGACGGTCGGGCCCGCCACGCGGACGCCGTGCTTGGCCAGGGACTCGCGGAACAGCGACGCCACATAGCGGGTGGGGTCGTCCACGGCCACCCACTCCTGGTACGGGTCGGCCACGGTGCCGGTGATGACCACGGTGTTCGTGGAGTGCTGCCGTTCGATGAGCACGTCGGTCGTGGTGCCCACGGTGGCCTTGTTGACGATCTTCAGGTAGTCGGTCTCGGGCGTCGTCGACACCTTGACCTCGTTGCCGGCGGCCGCCACGGAGACGATCACCGAACCGGCGTCGTAGTCCCGGTCCGGGGAGGCGGTCAGCGCGGAGATCTGCGCCGCGTAGTAGGCCGTCTCGTCGTCCCAGGTCCAGTCGTTGCCGAGCCGTACGGAGTCGAACCACGTGTCGTCGGCGACCAGCTTGCCGGTGACCAGCTTGACGCCCGAGGCGGCGACCTTGGCGGCCAGCGCGTCGTAGTCCTCGGCCAGCATCGTCGGGTCGCCGGTGCCGCGCAGGACCAGGTCGCCGGTCAGCACGGAGCCGAGCTTGCGCCCGCCGCTCAGCACGGTGGTGGGGAAGCGGTAGTCCAGGCCGAGCGTGTCGACGGCGGCGGCGGAGGTGAACAGCTTGGTGTTGGAGGCCGGGATCATCAGCTTGCCGGCGTCCGTGGCGTACAGCTCGTCGCCGTTGGCCACGCTCTTGACGACGACTCCGGCCCGCCCGACCGTGAGCCGCGAGTCGGCGAGTATCTGGTTGATGTCCTGGGCCAGGTCCGCGACGCCCGCCGAGGGTTCGAGCGCGACGGCGGGGGAGGAGGGGCTGGACGCCCAGGCGAGGGCCGCGACGAGCGCGCCCGCGACGAGGGATGCTGAAGTACGCCGCATGGGGTCTCCAATGAGGACTGGGGGTCTCGCCTGGGATCATGCGGCAGCGCACGCAGCCTGTAATCCGCAAATATCCGTATTTTTGGGGTCGGTCGTACGGCGGGTACGCCGTCACGAAGGCGGGCCCGTACCCAGGAAAGCACTCAGGAGAGCTGGCCGGCGCTCACCATGAAGCCGCAGTCGCCGAAAGAGACCTCGTCGCCCGACTTGATCTTGGCGGGTCCCACCAGCCGCCAGCCGTTCAGCCGCGTGCCGTTGAGCGAGCCCAGGTCGACCAGCATCCATCCGCCGTCGTCCTCGCGCCGCAGCTCGGCGTGCACCCGCGAGACCGTCAGATCGGACAGCACCAGGTCGCAGGCCGACCCGCGGCCGACCACGTAGCGCACGCGGTGGTCGTCGGGCAGGGCCAGCCTGGGCAGGCGCGGCCGGCGCCAGGCCGCCTGGAGGCGGGTGGTGAAGTCGGAGACGTTCGACACCGCGTCGGTCATCCGCTGGCGGAACGTCCGGCGGCGGGGCAGATCGGCGACCAGTTCGTCGAGCTCGTGGCGGTTGCGCGCCCGCAGGGCCTGATCCACCCGGCCGACGAAGGTGTCGTGGGAGATCCGGCCTTCGACGGCGCGGTCGCGGAGCTCGTCGATCGCGCGATCGCGTTCCCCGTCGGACGCGCGGAACGGTGGATGCGTCGAGCTCATGCCCTGAGTATCGGCCTGAACGGCGTTCCCTGTCCAGAATATGCGAATCAGTTGCGTTGAGCATACTCAGTATGCATACTCAGTATCCATGTCGATCAGACACGGACTGCTCGCGTTGCTGAGCAGGGGGCCGCGTTACGGCTACCAGCTCCGGGTGGAATTCGAGGCGTCGACAGGGGCGACCTGGCCGCTCAATATCGGCCAGGTCTACACGACGCTCGCCCGGATGGAACGTGACGGCCTTGTCGAGCCCGGAGGGGCCGACGAACAGGGGAGGGCCGTCTACACGGTCACCGAGGCCGGTCGGGCCGAACTGGAGCGATGGTTCAGCACCCCCGTCGACCAGACCGACCGGCCTCGGGACGAACTGGTCATCAAACTCGCCATGGCCGTCGCCGCCGGGGACGTCGACGTGCCAGCGGTGATCCTGGCCCAGCGCACCGCCACCATGCGCGCGCTGCAGGAGCTGACCAAGGCGAAACGGGCGAACACGGATGGGCTCGCGCAGCGGCTCGTCCTCGATTCATTGATCTTTCAGGCCGAGGCGGAACAGCGCTGGCTGGACCACTGCGAGGCCGTACTCAAGGAGAAGAACGCATGACTGTGCTGAGACTGGACGAGGTGACGCGCGTGCACGGCCAGGTGCACGCGCTCAAAGGGGTGAGCCTCGAGGTCTCCAGTGGCGAGCTGGTCGCCGTCATGGGCCCGTCGGGCTCCGGCAAGTCGACCCTGCTCAACTTAGCGGGCGGCCTCGACCGGCCGACCTCGGGCAGCGTGACGATCGAGGGCAAGGACCTGGCCGGCGTTACGGACCTGGCGGCGCTGCGGCGCGGCAGCGTCGGGTACGTCTTCCAGGACCTGAACCTGATCCCGTCACTCACGGCCGCCGAGAACGTGATGCTGCCGAGGGAGCTCGACGGCGTCCGCTCCCGGCAGGCCCGCGAGGAGGCGCTGGCCGTACTGGCCTCGCTGGGGGTGGACCATGTCGCCGACCGCTTTCCCGGGGAGCTGTCCGGCGGGCAGCGGCAGCGCGTGGCGATCGCCAGGGCGCTGGCCGGCGAGCGGCGCCTGGTGCTGGCCGACGAGCCCACGGGGGCGCTCGACACGGCGAGCGGCGACGAGATCCTGCGGCTGCTGCGCGAGCGCTGCGACGCGGGCGCGGCGGTGCTGCTGGTCACCCACGAGCCCCGCTACGCCGGGTGGGCCGACCGTGTGGTGTTCCTGCGCGACGGGGAGATCGCCGACTCGACGGCCGTACCTCTGGAGAGCGCCCGATGAGCGCCTTCGCCGCCGCGCTGCGGATCTCCCGCAGGGACGCGCTGCTGTTCAAGGGACGGACGGCGCTGATCATGGTGATGATCGGCCTGCCGGTGCTGCTCATCACCGGCGTGCTCACGGGATACGCCACGATCAGCGTGGACATGCGGGAGGGACTGACCGCCGAGCTGGGCGGGGCGGACGCGCGAGTCGTCACGACGCGCTTCCGCGCGCCGATCGAGCAGGAGGTCTTCGGCCGGGGCATGACCAACGGGCCGGCAGGGGAGGCCGCAGCCGCGCCGTGGAAGCAGGCCGAGGTGGCTGCGCTGGTCGGCGGCCGGATCATCCCGTACGACAAGGGCAGCGTGCTGTTCGCGGGCAAGGACGGCTACGAGCAGGTGTCCGCCAGTGAGGTGGACCTGCGGGATGCGATGACGCGGGGGATGCGGCGCCTGACGGAGGGCAGGTTCCCCGCCGCTCCCGACGAGGTCGTGGTGACACCCGCGCTCCTGGAGCTGGGGGTCAAGGCCGGCGACACGGTCGCCGTGACCCGGGCGAACAAGCGGGTGCGCGTGGTCGGCGTGATCGAGTACCCGAACAGGCCGGGCCTGATGGAGTTCGTCGGATTTCAGGGCGGGCTCCTGCTGAACAAGGACGACGGCAACGGCACCGGCTGGCTCCTCGACACCGCCGCTCCGTTCGACTGGTCGCGGGTGCGGGCGCTGAACGCCCACGGGCTGATGGTCGAGTCGAGAGTCGTCATCGAGAATCCGCCCGCCGGGGTTCGCCAAGGTACCCCTGACGGAGACCTGCCGCTCAAGATCGCGCTCGCCGTCGTCTTCATCGTCATGGAGACGGCGCTGCTGGCCGGACCCGCGTTCGCCGTGGGACTGCGGCGGCGGCGCCGGGAGCTGGCCGTGATCGCGGCCCAGGGCGGTTCGGGGGCGCACCTGCGGGCCATCGTGCTCGCCGACGGGCTGGTGCTCGGCGGCGCCGCGGCACTGGCCGGGACGATCCTCGGCATCGGAGGCGCCTTGGCGGCGGTGCCGTGGGCCGGGCAGCTGTTCGGGTCGCTCGGCCCGTTCGAAGTGCCGTGGGCGAGTGTCGCGGGCGTCGCCGTGCTGGGCGTGGTGAGTGGGCTGATCGCCGCTCTGGTGCCCGCCGTGCAGGCCGCGCGGCAGAGCCCTGCCCAGGTGCTGGCGGGCCGCGAAGGCGAGCTCCGCGACCGCGCGGGCCGGCCGGTGCTCGGTCTGCTGCTGGTGGTGGCCGGGCTGGTCCTCGTCTGGCTGGCCCTGGTCAGGCTGAGCACGCGCGGCAACGAGTTGCCGATCGTCGCGGCCTTCGGGCTGATTGTGCTGGGGCTGGTCGCGTTGATGCCGTGGCTGGTGCGCCGGACGAGCCGGTTCGCCGCCCGGCTGCCGCTCCCGCTGCGCCTGTCGGTCCGCGACGCTTCACGCCACCGGTCCCGTACGGCCTCCGCGACGGCCGCCGTCATGGCGGCCACCACGGCGGCGGTCGCGTTCGGCGTCGGGCTCGCCAGCTCCGACGCGGCCTTCGACGCCGCCTACCATCCCTACGCCCCGATGGGCAGCATCAAGATCGAAGCCAATGAGCTGGACGACAGCGGCTGGGCCAGGTTGCGGGCGGCGGCCGAGCGCGAGCTGCCGAAGACGCGGTTGATTCCAGGCCCGGTTCCCATGGACTCCAAGGGCAGACGGGCGTGGATCGACGTCGAGCGCCGCTGCGATGAGCGGTGCGAGGACTCCTTCTACGCAGGTGAGCTTCCGGTCGGCGACGCGCGGGTGCTGGCGTTCATCCAGGGACGTCAGGATCCGCAGGCCGCCGCGGCCCTGGCCGCGGGCAAGATCGTGGTGTTCGATCCGGCGCTGATCAAGGATGGCCTGGCCACCCTGAAGTTCTACGCGTCGGACGGCGAGATCAGCCGTAAGCCTGTTCCCGCCGTGCTGGCGAGTGCCGCCGACCCGCGGGTCAGCGGCGGGGTCGTTCCACCGGCCGTGCTGCGGCCCGTTGGGCTCCAGGTGAAGGAGCGGCGGCTGTACGCGATGGAGCCGTTGGTGGACCAGCAGCGTCTGAGGAAGCAATTGTCCGTGGCCGGAGACCAGATCGACGTCTACTTCGAATACCCCAGGGGCGATGAGCTCGCGAGGGTGCTCTGGATCCTGCTGGGCGCGGCCATGGTGCTGGTGCTCGGCGGCACATTCGCGGCCACCGGGCTCGCCGCGGCCGACATGCGCCACGACCTGAACACCATGTCGGCGGTCGGCGCACCCCCGCGCGTCCGGCGGCTGGTGGTGGCCGGCCAGGCGGGTTACATAGCCGGGCTGGGCGCGCTGGTCGGCGTCGTGGCCGGGGTTGTGGGCGGAATCGCGCTGTCGTGGCCGATGAGCCGCCACAACGGGGTCCAGGGGGCGAGTTGGTTCACTCCCGGGCCCACGACGGTCTCCATCCCCTGGCTGTTCCTCGTCGCGTTCGCGGTGGGACTGCCGCTGCTGGCGGCGCTGGTGGCCTGGGCGTTCGCCAAGACGCGGCTGGAGCTGACCCGCCGCCTGGCGTAAGCCGTACCCGCGTGCTCGTGACCGCGGTCCGCTCGATGCGGGCCGCGGTCATGCGCGTCCGTGGCCCGGTGTCAGCCGGGGCACGGGTTAAGGCCGTTTCGGGCCGCCGGGGCCGTGGCTAGTCGATCACGTCGGCGCAGACCACGTGCGCGCCGATCTCGATCATCCGGCGTTCGCTGCGCGAGTCCGCCACCCGGGCCATCAGGATGGGCGCCCCGCTCGCCGCGAACTGCGGCAGCCGGGCGCGGGCCCCGCGGTGCAGGTCGCGGACCACGTCCTCGGCGGCCGACATGTGCACCTTCACGTGCAGCATGATCCCCGGCGCCCCCGAGGCGGTGCGCGCCTCGGAGATCCAGACGTGGTGCACGAGCGGGTAGTCCATGAGCAGGTTCCCGATGGCCCGCCGCAGGGCGGGCAGGATCGGGTGCGTGCACCGGCGGTAGCCGGGGTCGACCTGTTGCATGGGGCCCGACAGGTGCGGTCGCGGCGCCGGTATCCACGGCAGCGCGGGCGCGTCCGGCGAGGGCGGCGCCACCTGGGCGAGCGCGGCTCCCCGTGACACCGTGGCCATCGCGCCCGTCGCGTACGCGGCGGGGACGGCTCCCGACAGCACTGGATGAGGCCCCGACCGCGTCGAGGCGAGGAAGCGCTGGAGGTCGTCGATGGGCACGGCCGCCGCTGCGGGCCCCGCCGCGTCGATCACGATCTCCCGCACACCCGTGACGCGCTGGATGTCGAGGATCGTGTCCGGATCGCAGGCGGAGAGGGAGTGGCTGCCGCGGTGCCGGGCGTACGTTGCCGCGCCCGTGTATCCGAGCAGCACTCTGTCGCCGGCCTGGGTCGTACCCAGGACGACTGAACGGTCTGGTCGCACTGCCACCAGAACCCCACCATCAGCGAGCGCCGCCAGCAGGCGATGTGGATTGCCATGCTGGGCGAGCACGTCGGCAAGCGCAGGATTCCCGATGCTCATATGACGAACCATAGGTAGTCGGTCACGGCTTATCAGGCTAATAGCCAAGAAATCCCCCGATCAAGACAAAGACGGGAGCAGTGTGGATGAGTTTGCGGGAGCCGGGGTAAGGAGGCGGCTGTCTCAGATCCTGGGTCACTCGTGAACACGTTCACAAGCGCGGATAGACTCGGGGGGTCCGAGGGGCCCTCTGAGGTGTCCCTCAACGCCCGCCCGCATGCCCCTAAGGATTCACTTCCATGAGCAAGCCCGTCGTACTGGTCGCAGAGGAGCTGTCCGAGGCAGGCCTCGCCGTACTCGCCAACGATTTCGAGGTCCGCCACACCGACGGCGCCGACCGCTCGCAGCTGCTGCCCGCGCTCGCCGACGTGGACGCGCTCATCGTCCGCTCCGCCACGCAGGTCGACGCCGAGGCCATCGCCGCGGCGCCCAAGCTGCGCGTGGTCGCGCGGGCCGGCGTCGGCCTCGACAACGTCGACGTCGAGGCGGCCACCAAGGCCGGTGTGATGGTGGTCAACGCCCCGACCTCCAACATCACCAGCGCCGCCGAGCAGACCGTCGCGCTCATCCTGGCCAGCGCCCGCAACACGGCCCAGGCGCACGCCGCGCTGAAGAACGGCGAGTGGAAGCGGTCCAAGTACACCGGTGTCGAGCTCGACGAGAAGGTCGTCGGCATCCTCGGCCTGGGCAAGATCGGCCAGCTCGTGGCGCAGCGCCTGCAGCCGTTCGGCGTCGAGCTGATCGCCTACGACCCCTACCTGCCGCCGGCTCGCGCCGACCAGATGGGCGTCAAGCTGGTCAGCCTCGAAGAGGTCATCAAGCAGGCCGACTTCATCACCGTGCACCTGCCCAAGTCCAAGGAGACGCTCGGGCTGATCGGTGACAAGGAACTGCACGAGGTCAAGCCGTCGGTGCGGATCGTCAACGTGGCCCGCGGCGGCATCGTCGACGAGGCCGCGCTCTACTCGGCGATCAAGGAGGGCCGCGTCGCCGGGGCGGGCATCGACGTGTTCTCCAAGGAGCCCTGCACCGACAGCCCGCTGTTCGAGCTCGACCAGGTCGTCGTCACGCCGCACCTGGGCGCCTCCACGCACGAGGCCCAGGAGAAGGCCGGCACCCAGGTCGCGCGGAGCGTCAAGCTCGCCCTCGCCGGTGAGTTCGTGCCCGACGCGGTCAACGTCCAGGGCGGAGCCGTCGCCGAGGACGTCAAGCCGGGCCTGCCGCTGGCCGAGAAGCTGGGCCGCGTCTTCACCGCGCTGGCGGGCGAGGTCGCCACGAAGCTCGACGTCGAGGTGCGCGGCGAGATCGCCTCGCAGGACGTGCGAGTGATCGAGCTGGCCGCGCTCAAGGGCATCTTCGCCGACGTGGTCGAGGACTCGGTCACCTACGTCAACGCGCCGCTCCTGGCCAAGGACCGGGGCATCTCCGTCAATCTGGTGACCAGCTCCGACAGCCCCGACTGGCGCAACGTGGTCACCGTGCGCGGCGTGCTCGCCGACGGCCGCCGCGTCTCGGTCTCGGGCACGCTGTCGGGCCCGCGCCAGATCACGAAGATCGTCGAGGTCAACGGCTACGAGATGGAGATCGAGCCGACCGCGCACCTGTCGTT
The DNA here is from genome assembly GCF_040648335.1 of Nonomuraea sp. NPDC049158. Lineage (NCBI taxonomy): Bacteria > Bacillati > Actinomycetota > Actinomycetes > Streptosporangiales > Streptosporangiaceae > Nonomuraea > Nonomuraea sp. NPDC049158. The sequence goes on along the minus strand of NZ_JBEZDM010000002.1, from coordinate 527,353 downwards.
CTTCACCTACACCGACCGGCCCGGCATCGTCGGCGTCGTCGGCCGCCTGCTCGGTGAGCACGGCGTCAACATCGCCTCGATGCAGGTGGCCCGTGACGCCAAGGGTGGCAAGGCGCTGATCGCGCTGACGGTCGACTCCGCCATCCCTGCCGACGTGGTCGAGCAGATCGTCGCCGAGATCGGCGCCGAGAGCGGCCGCTCGGTCGACCTGGAGGACTGACCCCTTCTTCAGAGCGTTCCAGGACCAACGGCTGTCGCGTCCGCGGCAGCCGTTTTTCTGTCTCAGGATGCGAGATAGTAGGACGTCCAACGAGACAGCCAAACTACCGCCAGGTATTCTTTCGGAAGATGCGCCAGGTTCTCGTACTTATTACCTGCCGCGGCGGGGCCTGTTAGGGCAGGTCGACGACCCGCCGTGGTGTGCGGCGTTGCGTCGACCGGTAAGCCCCATCGTCCGGTCCGCGATCCGGACCCCACGAGCTCAGGCCCGGTCGGATTCGTGACCGGAGTCCGACTGACAGCACACGACGCCCCGCGAAATGAGATGAGACACACATGTACGAGATGTATGCCTGGAACTCCGCTGACGAGACCGCCGACGAGGCGACCGAGGCCCTGCAGACCGCCCTGGACCGCAGGGACAACGGCGGCGCCCCGCAGGACGCCGGCCGCTAGCCTCCAACTCCGGCCGGAAGCTCTCAGCGCTCCGGCCGGTTGCCCTCAGAACTCCAGCCGGTAGAAGGCGGCCATCCTCCTGAAGCCGGGCACGATCTTGGCGAGCCCGGCCGAGATCCGGTGCGAGGCCGACAGGCGGCCGTAGCCGGGCAGGTCGAAGGCGCTCATCGCGGTGACCAGGCGGAGCTTCGGACTGATCGACAGCAGGTCGGCCGGGCCGTCCATGCCCCAGTGCATCGTGGCCTCGGCCTTCCTGACCGGCTTGTTGAGCTTCTGCAGGCGCAGGCCGAAGGGGCTCAGCGCGTCGAAGACGAACTGGCCGCCGGGAAAGCGGTCGACGATCGCCCTGACCAGCGCGCGGCCCTCCGCCGGGTCGAGGTAGTAGAACAGGCCCTCGGCGATGACCAGCGTCGGCTTGCCCGCGGGTACCTGGTCCAGCCAGCCGAGGTCGGTGACCGAGGTGCCGATCATCCGGTGCTCCTCCGGATACAGCCGCCGCCGTAGGTCGATGACGTCTGGATAGTCCACGTCGTACCAGTCGACGCTCGGCGGCGGGTCCAGGCGGTGGGCCCGCGTGTCGAGACCGCAGCCCAGGTGCAGCACGGTCGCCTCGGCGTGCCGGGAGAGGAACTCCCTGGCCCAGCCGTCCAGGAAGCGGGCCCGGAGCGCGACCGAGGCGGCGGTGCGCTGGTCCATGCCGGTCTCGCTGAAGTCGTGGTCGATGCGCTCGACGGTCGCGGCCGCCAGGCGGTCGTCGAGTAGGGGACGCGGTGAGCGGGCGTCCAGTGCCCTGCCGTACAGGGTGGCGAGGAGCGTGGCCTTCTCGGCGGCCAGCCGCACCTTTTCGGGAGCCATGCCGTCGAAGCTACACCCGTTTCACGAACTTATGAAGACTGTGAAGCGGCATGGGCGAGGGCCAGCGCGCCGAGCAGTGGGGCGTCGTCGGTGAACCGCGCCGGGCGTACCTCGGGCGGGAAGGGTACGGCCCGGCGCAGCTCGGCCGTCAGGCGCGGCATGATCAGGTCGGCCGCGCCCATCATGCCGCCGCCGACCACCAGGCACTCCGGGTCGAACGTCGCGCACAGGTTCGCCGCGTTCATGGCCAGCAGCCCGATCGCCTCGTCCACCAGCTCCGCGACCGCCGAGCCGGGGGCCGAGGCGGACAGGGCGAACAGGTCGGCCGCCGTGGTCTCGCGGCCCAGCAGGGCGGTGCCCCGGGCCGCGAGCGCGCCGCCCGAGACCCGCTCCTCCAAGGGAACGTGCCCGTCGGCGAAGGCCGGCTCTCCCGGAACCGCCTGTAGGTAGCCGATCTCGCCGGCCGCGCCGTGCGCCCCGTTCACCACCTGGCCGTTCACCACCAGCGCCGCCGCCAGCCCGGTGCCCAGGTTCAGGTAGACGCCCGCCGACACGCCGCGCAGCGCTCCCCAGCGCAGCTCGGCCGCCGCGGCCGCCTTCACGTCGTTGTCGATCGCCACCGGGATCGCGCCGTACTCCTCCCGCAGCAGCCGGGGCAGCTCCAGCCCCTCCCAGCCGGGCACGTTGGGGGCCAGCCAGATCCGGCCGTCGCGGATGACGCCGCAGGTCGAGAAGCCCACGGCGGCCGGCGCGCCGTCCAGGTCCCGGGCCGCCGCCAGGGCCCGTTCCAGGGTGCCGGCGCCGGTGTCGAGCCGGATCCGTTCGACGATCTCCGGTCCGTCGGAGCTGGAGACGCCGACGGCGACCTTCGTGCCGCCCACATCGATGCCCAGCACGCGGCTCACTGGGCGGCTCCCCGCCGGGCCAGCGAGTCGATCGCCACGGCCAGGGCCAGCACCGCGGCCGTCACCATGAACCGTACGGAGGAGTCGACGCTGAGCAGGTACATGCCGCTGGTGATCGACTGGATCACCAGCACCCCGAGCAGCGCGTCGTAGGCGCGCCCCCGGCCGCCGAACAGCGAGGTGCCCCCGATGACCGCCGCGGCGATCGCCATGAGCAGGATGTCGCTGCCGCCCGACTGCTGGTTGACCGCCGACAACCGGCTGGCCGCCAGGATGCCCCCGGCCGCCGCCAGCGTGGAGGCCAGCATGAAGGCCAGGATCCTGATGCGCGTCACGTTGATCCCGGCCCGCCTGGCCGCCTCCGCGTTGCCCCCGACGGCGTACACATGCCTGCCGAACGCGGTATGCCTGAGCACGAGATCGAACACCACCACCAGCGCGCCGAAGATGATGAGCAGCAGCGGCACGCCCCGGTCGGCCGACATGATGAGCACGCCCGCCGCGAGCAGGACGGCCAGGCCGCCCGTTCTGACCAGCAGCCACCACAGCGGAGTGACGGGCAGGCCGGCGGCCAGTCTGAGGCGCCGGGTGAGCAGCGCGGCGCCGCCCGAGACGAGCACCAGGGCCGCCACCAGCAGCCACGACAGCCAGGACGGCAGCCAGGTATCGCTCAGCTTCGAGATGAACCCGGTGAACGGCAGGTTGATCGTGCCGCCCTGCCGCAGCAGGAACAGCAGCAGCCCGAGCCAGCCCATCAGCCCGGCCAGCGTGACCACGAACGACGGCATCCGCAGCTTGGTGAACATCAGCCCGTGGATCAGCCCGATCCCCGCCCCCGCGGCCAAGGCGATCAGGATGGCCGCCAGCGGGTTCCAGCCCTGCTTGACGTGCATGATGGTCATGATCGTCGCGCACAGGCCGCTGACCGAGCCGGCCGACAGGTCGATCTCGCCGAGCAGCAGCACCATGATGATGCCCAGCGAGATCGTGCCGGTCGCGGCCATCTGCAGGGCCAGGTTCGTCAGGTTCTCCGGCGCGAGGAAGCGGTCGTTGAGCGCGCTGAAGACGATCGCGATCGCCACCAGCCCGCCGACGACCGGCCACGCGCCGACGTCGCCCTGTCTCAGCCGCTCGACGGCGACCTTCGGCGTGTACGGCTTGCGCGCCAGCGTGTCGGTCATCGCCCTGCCCCCGTGATCGCGGCCACGATCTCCTCCTGCGTGGTGTCAGCCGTACCGAAGTCGCCGGCGTTGCGCCCCAGACGCAGCACCACCACGCGGTCGCTCACCTCCCGGACGTCGGCCAGGTTGTGCGAGATGACCAGGACCGCGAGCCCGCGGTCGCGCAGCCGCCCGATCAGCGCGAGCACCTGGGCCGTCTGCTCCACGCCCAGCGCGGCGGTGGGCTCGTCCAGGATGACCAGGCGCGGCTCGCCGATCAGCGCCCTGGCGATCGCCACGGACTGGCGCTGTCCGCCCGACAGCATGGCGACGGGCACCCTGATGTCCCTGATGCGCACGTCGAGCTGCTGGAGCAGGTCGCGGGTGGCGCGTTCCATCGCGATGTGGCGCAGTAGCGACCAGCGGCGGCGTTCCGTACCGAGGAACAGGTTGGCCACCACGTCCAGGTTCTCGCAGAGCGCGAGGTCCTGGTAGACGGTCGAGACGCCGAGCGCCTGCGCGTCGTGCGGGTTGGCGATCCTGACCGGCGTGCCGTCGAGCGTGATCGTGCCCTCGTCCGGGACGACCACCCCCGAGATGGCCTTGACCAGCGTGGACTTGCCCGCGCCGTTGTCGCCCATGAGGGCGGTGACCTCGCCGGGGCGCAGGTGCAGGCTGGCGCCGTCGAGCGCCTGGACCGCGCCGTAGCGCTTGGAGATGCCTGTCGCGGAGAGCACTACTGGATGCCCGCCTTCGCGCAGGCCGCCTTGACCTCGGCGGTGCAGATCTGGTCGGCCGTGTAGAACTTGTCCTTCACGATCGTGTCCTTGACCTTGTCCGCGGTGACGGCGATGGGGTCGAGGAGGAAGGCGGGGATGTCCACGGTGCCGTTGTTGACCTTGCTGGTCGCGGCGGGCTGCTCGCCCTTGGCCACGGCCACGGCCAGCTCGGCGGACTTCTCCGCCTCAGCTCTGATGTCCAGATATATGGTCATGTACTGCTCGCCGGTGAGGATGCGCTGCACGGCGGCCAGTTCGGCGTCCTGCCCGGTGATCGGCGGCAGCTGCTTGTAGCCCGCGCGCTTCATGGCCGCGATCGCGCCGCCCGCCATGCCGTCGTTGGCCGACAGCACGCCGACGATGTTGTCCCGGCCGATGGCGGTGATCGCCTGCTCCATCTGCTGCTGGGCCTTGTCGGGGCTCCAGTCGGGCGTGTCGAACTCCCTGCCGACCTTGACCTTGCCGTCCAGGACGCTCTTGGCGCCCTTCTTGTAGTCGGCCGAGCTGGGGTCGGTCGGGGCGCCGTGGATCTCCACGATCTGTCCCTTGGCCGTCGTGCCCTTGGCGTTCATCGCGTCGAGCAGGGCCTGGCCCTGCATCTCGCCGACCCGGACATTGTTGAACGAGACGTAGTACGCGTAGTCGATGCCGGAGATCAGCCGGTCGTAGGCGATCACCGGGATCTTCTTCTGCTTGGCCTGGTTGACCAGCGGCGCCACCGCGTTGGCGTCGACGGCGTCCAGCACCAGGACGTTCGCGCCCTGGGTGAGGGCCGCCTCGACCTGTTGCTGCTGCTTGGCCGCGTCCTGCTCGGCGTTGCTGTAGAGGATCTTGCAGTCGGCGCAGAGCGACTTCACCTTCGCCTCGAACAGCGGGCGGTCGAACGCCTCATACCGCGTGGTCTTGGACTCGGGCAGGAAGAGGGCGATCGTCTTGGCCGTGGCTCCGGCGCTCGCGCTCGCCGTGCTGCCGCCCGTACTGGTGGAGTTTCCGCAGGCGGCGGCAGTCAGCAAGAGCGCCGCGGCCGGGATCAGTCGCCATGCTCGGTCCATCGCACATCGTCCTCTCGGTGGGCCCGCCCCGCTGTTTGGTAAGAAAGCTAGTTTACTACCAGGGCCGTTGGCTAGAGTTTGGCGCGAGGAGGGCTGAAGATGCGGGGTGGGCTGGGTAATCCGCGGCTGCTGCGGGTGCTGAACGAGCGTCGGCTGCTCGACCAGCTCCACGCGAACGGCCCGGCGTCACGGGCCGATCTGGCCAAGATCACCGGGCTGTCGAAGCCGACGGTCTCGGCGGCGCTCGCCGGGCTGGAGGAAGACGGGCTGGTGCACCTGGTCGGCGAGGTGTCGGGCCGGCCGGGCCCGGTGACCTCGCTCTACGACATGAACGCGGCCTCCACTCACGTGGCGGGCATCGACATCGGCCGCGACTGGATCCGCGTCGCCGTGGCCGACCTGCGCGGCACGTTCGCGGGCCGGACCGACGGGCGCAACACCGCCCGCGACTCGGCCGAGCTCGCGGTCCTGGTGGGCGACCTCTGCCGCGCGGCGGCCAGGGAGGCCGAGCTCGACTGGTCGGCGATCGCCTGCGCGGTGGTCGGCTCGCCCGGCGTCTACGACCCGGCCCAGGGCCGCCTGGACTTCGCGCCCAACCTGCCGGGCCCGCCCGACCTGGCGGGTCGCCTCCGGTCGGCGCTCGACGTGGAGCTGGTCATCGAGAACGACATCAACCTGGCGGCGGTCGGCGAGCACACGTACGGGGAGGGGCGCGGCAAGGCCAACTTCGCCCTGGTCTCCATCGGTACGGGCGTCGGGATGGGCATCGTCATCAACGGCGAACTCTACGTCGGAGCCAGGGGAGCGGCGGGAGAGGTCTCCTACGTCCCCACGGACTCGCCCCCTTACGTCCCACCCTTTACGGACGACGCCCTGGCCCACGGTGCCACGGAGACGGTGACCTCGGCTCCCGGCGTGGTTCGCGCGGCCAGGGCGGCCGGGCTGGACCTCGAGACGGCCAAGGACGTCTTCGCGGTGGCGGCGGCCGGTGACCCGGCGGCCCGCTCGGTGGTGGAGGCCGAGGGGCGCCGCATCGGCGGTCTCCTGGTGGCGGTGGCGGCGGTCCTGGATCCGGAGGTCATCGTCCTGAGCGGCGGGGTGGGGCGCAACCTGGAGCTGCTGGGCGCGGCGATCGAGGATCGGATCGCCGAGCTGGGCCCCCTGCGGCCGGTGGTGGTCGCCAGCGCTTTGGGGGACAGTGGAGTACTGCTGGGCGCGGTCGCCCATGCCCGAGCCAGGGCCTGGGACTTGATCTTCGACGCCAGACAGGGTTGAAAGGTCTTGTCCAAGACGTGAGATGTCGTGCTCGTCAGTCGAGACAAGCGGGTAAGGTACGCACATGGAGTCGCGGAATATTCGCCTGGCCGTCATCCCCGGAGACGGCATCGGCGCCGAGGTCGTCGCCGAAGGGCTGAAGGTCCTGGAGGCCGTCGGGACCAAGATCGAGGCCACCCACTACGACCTGGGTGCCGCCCGCTATCACCGTACCGGTGAGACGCTGCCCGACGCCGTGCTCGAAGAGCTGCGCGGCTATGACGCGATCCTGCTCGGCGCGGTGGGCGATCCCAGCGTGCCGCCGGGCATCCTGGAGCGCGACCTGCTGCTCCGCCTCCGCTTCGTCTTCGACCACTACGTCAACCTGCGCCCGGTCAAGCTGTTCCCCGGCGTCGAGACCCGGCTGGCCGACACGCCCACCGAGAACATCGACATGGTCGTCGTCCGCGAGGGCACCGAGGGCCTCTACGCGGGCACCGGCGGCGTGATGCGCCGTGGCACGCCGTACGAGATCGCCACCCAGGAGTCGCTCAACACCGCCTACGGCGTGGAGCGGGTCGTCCGCTACGCGTTCGAGAAGGCCAAGTCCCGCCCGCGCAAGAAGCTGACGCTCGTCCACAAGACCAACGTCCTGACCTACGCCGGCGACCTCTGGCAGCGCACGGTCAACCGCGTGGGGGAGGAATACCCCGAGGTCACCACCGACTACTGCCACATCGACGCGGCCTCGATGTTCTTCGTGAGCCAGCCCGAGCGGTTCGACGTCATCGTCACCGACAACCTCTTCGGCGACATCATCACCGACCTCGGCGCGGCGATCGCGGGCGGCATCGGCCTGGCGGCCAGCGGCAACATCAATCCGGAGCGCAGCGCGCCCAGCATGTTCGAGCCGGTGCACGGCAGCGCCCCCGACATCGCCGGACAGGGCAAGGCCGACCCGACCGCCACGATCCTGTCGGTCGCCATGCTCCTGGAGCACCTTGGTCTGTCCGCCGAGGCGGCCAGGGTCGAGCAGGCCGTCGCCGACGACATCGTCGAGCGCCTGGCCGGCTGGGCCGGCCGCACCACACACGAGATCGGTGACGACATCACCGCGCGAGTATCGAGCTAGGGCCGCCCAGCTCCCCAAGCGCCTGGCGGTCCACACAAGGACCGCCAGGCGCTTTTTCGCGTCTAAACGGCCAAAGCACCCCATCGGCCACTTGCAATCCCAAATGGCGAGACACTAGGAAGTACAGACCGCCCATAGCAGTGACTGTCCGGAACCGTAGAGTCTGTCCAGAACCGCAGAGTCTGTCTAGCACCGCAGAGAGAAGGACCTCCGTCATGACCATCGCTCAGAAGCTCAGCTTCGACGTGCAGCTATCCGACCACGCTCGCACTGCGGCCGAGCGGGAGCAGGTACTGACGAACCCCGGGTTCGGGCAGACCTTCACCGACCACATGGTCTCGATCGACTACACCGAGGGCGAGGGCTGGCACGACGCCCGGCTTGAGCCGTACGGGCCGTTGTCGCTCGACCCGGCCACCTCGGTGTTCCACTACGCGCAGGAGCTGTTCGAGGGACTCAAGGCCTACCGCCAGGCCAACGGCTCGATCGCGACCTTCCGCCCGTACGCCAACGCCGCCCGCTTCAACACCTCGGCCGAGCGCATGGCGATGCCGTCGCTTCCGGAAGAGGTGTTCGTCGAGTCGCTCGAACTCCTCGTCCAGACCGACAAGGACTGGGTCCCCACGACCGAGGGCCACAGCCTCTACCTGCGCCCGTTCATCATCGCGACCCAGGTCGGCCTCGGCGTCAACTACCCGTCCCGCACCTACCGGTACATGGTCATCGCCTCCCCGGCGGCCTCCTACTTCAGCGGCGGCGTCAAGCCCGTCTCCGTCTGGCTCTCCACCGAGTACACCCGCGCCGCCCCCGGCGGCACCGGCTTCGCCAAGTGCGGCGGCAACTACGCGGCCGCCTTCGTCGCCCAGCGGCAGGCCGTCGAGCAGGGCTGCGACCAGGTGGTGTGGCTGGACGCGCACGAGCACCGGTACGTGGAGGAGATGGGCGGGATGAACCTGTTCTTCGTCTTCGGCGACAAGCTGGTCACCCCCGCGCTGACCGGCACCCTGCTGCCCGGCATCACCCGCGACTCCATCCTGTCCCTGGCCGCCGACCTGGGCCTGGAGGCGTCGGAACGCCTCATCTCGACGGAGGAGTGGCAGGCGGGCTGCGAGTCGGGCGAGCTCACGGAGGTGTTCGCCTGCGGGACGGCGGCAGTGGTGACGCCGGTGGGCTCGGTCAAGGGCACGGACCGCGCGTGGACCGTGGGAGAGGGCACTCCTGGGGAAGTGACGATGCGCATCCGCGAGGAACTGGTGGGCATCCAGTACGGCTCCCGCCCCGACACCCACAGCTGGGTCCACAAGATCAGCTAACGCGCCTCCACCGGGCATCTTTCGCCACCCACCCGTGTGGTTGGCCGTCTGATGCCCACCCTTCTACAACGGGCCTCCGCTACCCTCCGGACGTTCTCCCAGGCGGGCTACCGCCCGCCCCCTGGAGGACCTCGCTCCGCTCGGACAGCCTTCCCAGCGCTTCGCCGGGTTGGCCGATTGGAATGCGCGAGATGCCTGGCCGGAGGCCCATGGCGCGCCGCATCAGGGGGCTTCTCCGGAGGTCGCTCCGCTCGCTGGAGGCTTGATCCTCGCGTTTGTACAGCTAAGAGGCTGTCAGAGAAGGCAGTAGCGACGTGCGGTGCAGTGACCTCGCTACGTGTCGGGAGCGAGGCGTGGGAACAACGGTGATGTCGCAGGCAGGGTGGTCACATTGAGGCGGTCTCGGTTGTGATGAAGTCGACATGACCGAGGCGCCCTCAGAGCTCGAGGCATGCGACCTGGTGTCGCATCTTGTCATTGCGGGCGGCGTAGTCCGTCCAGTACGAGGGTGATGAGATCGTCGGCCTCGGCCCGCCAGTTGGGGCGGTCATGGGCCGCACCGATGCCGTGCAGCGCCATCATCACGGCACCGGCGTCCACGTCGTCGCGAACGCCGCCGTCCCGCACGGCGGCGGCTACCAGGTCGGTGACAGCGTGCTCCAGCGCCCGGCTGCCCTCGGCGAGGGCACCCGAGCGATCGGCCCATAGCGTGGCCAGCGTCCGGGCCAGGCCCTCGTGGGCATCGATGTGGTCGACCATGCCGCGTAGGAAGGTCGCCAAAGCCTCCGCCGCGGGCAGCGTGGCCTGTAGCTGGCGGGCGCGGGCGCACAGCGCGGCGACTTCCCCGTGGTAGACCGCCTCGGCCAGTGCCTCCCGGGTGGGGAAGTGGCGGTACAGCGTGCCGGTGCCCACCCCGGCCAGGCGGGCGAAGTCATCGAAGCGCAGGTCGAAGAAGCCGCCGGAGTCGAAGACCTCTCGCGCCTTGGCGATCAGGACATCGCGGTTGCGTCGGGCGTCGGCCCGCAGCGGCTTGTCAGCGGTCATGCGCTACCTCATGGTTGACAAATGGAGATGATCTCCATATTTTCGAAAGTGGAGATAGCCTCCAAATCGATCGTACCCCACGAGGTGCAGCGTGAAGATCCTGATGTTCGGCCGAGGCGTGATCGCCACCATCTATGGCTGGGCCCTGGAACGGGCCGGGCATGAGATCGAGTTCTACGTCCGGCCGGGCCGCGCGGCGACGTACGGGGAAGCGATCGACCTCGACCTGTTCGATACGCGGCGCCGGGTGTGGGGGCAGCGCGTCGTCGAGAAGTGGCCGGTGCGCTACCGCGAGGCGCTGGAGCCGGACCACGACTTCGACCTGATCGTGCTCAGCGTGCCGCACCACCGCCTCGCGGAGGCAGCCGCCTTCCTGACATCGCGCGTAGGCAAAGCCACCGTGCTGGTTTTCGGCAACGTCTGGACCGAGCCGCCGGCCGCGATCGGCGCACTTCCCGTCGAGCAGGTCGCCTGGGGCTTTCCCCAGGCCGGTGGCGGTTTCGGCGCGGACGGCGTGCTCCGTGGGGGGCTGCTGCTGCCGTCGGTCGTCTTCGGCACCCTCGGCCAGCCCCCGAACGACCGGGAGCGGGCCGTGCGCCAGGCGTTTCGCCAGGCCGGGCTCCGGCTCAAGGAGCAGCCTGACTTCCGCGGCTGGCTGTGGGTCCATTTCGTGTCGGATGCCGGCCTGCTCTCGCAGGGCCTGCGGCTGGGTTCCCTGTCCAAGCTGGCCGGGTCGACGAGCGACTTCCGCGAGGCGCTGCTGACTGGCCGCGAACTGCTGCCGCTCCTCAAGGCGCGCGGCATTGACCTGCGACGTCACCGGGGCGGTGTGCTGCTGTTCCGGGCGCCCACCTGGCTGACGGCCCCCGCGCTCGCCTGGCTGACCGCTCATGTCGCGCCGGTGCGGGTGAATTTTGCGGCGCACTCCGACCCCGACGCCGAGGAGCCGCGTGAGGTCTGCCGGGACACCCTGGCCGAAGCACGACGGTTGGGCGTCCCGGTACCGCGACTGGAAGCGGCGGAACCGAACTTCGCCCGTGCGGGGACAGGTCGAGCCTGAATTCACCGAAGTTGTCGGTCCCGGTGGTCCATTGCGGCTCCTTGGTCCGCCGCATCCCGGAGCCAAACCCGGTCGCACCGGTCGACCAACTGCCGTTCACACACGGCTTTTCGCGGTCCGACCTCTATCGCCTGTCCGTGACGTCGTGGAAGGAAAAAAGTCATGACCACCGCCGAGAAGCACGAGTTCCCCATGGCCCGTACGTGCCCGTTCGCGCCGCCGCCGGCGTACGAAGAGATCCGCGAAGAAGAGCCGGTCTCGCGGGTTCGTCTGCCCGACGGCGGGTGGGCCTGGGTGGTCAGCCGCCACGAAGACGTGCGAACCGTGTTGAACGACCGGCGGTTCAGCGCCGACCGGCAGCATCCGGACTTCCCGCAACTGGTCAAGGGCGAGGCGGCGTCCCGGCGGCCGGACGAGGAGCGCCTCCTGATCGCGATGGACGCGCCCGAGCATGGGCCGGCGCGCAAGGCCGTACTCGGCGAGTTCACGGTGCGCCGGTTGGAGGCGCTGCGGCCGCGGATCCAGGAGATCGTCGACGGGCAGATCGACGCGCTGCTGGCCGGGCCGAACCCAGGCGACCTGGTGGAGGCGCTGTCGCTGCCGGTCCCGTCACTGGTGATCTGCGAGATGCTGGGTGTGCCCTACGCCGACCATGAGTTCTTCCAGGAGCACACGGTGAAGGTGGTCAAGCAGTCGACGCCGCCCGAGGAGCGGTGGGCGGCCATGGGGGCCATCCAGGGCTACATGGCCGACCTCGTCGCGGAAAAGGAAAAGAACCCGCCGGACGACCTGCTCGGGCGGCAGATCGTCAAGCTGCGCGCGGACGGCACCTACCGGCGGACGGCACTGGCCGGCATGGGCGTCCTGCTGCTCGTGGCCGGCCACGAGACGACAGCGAACATGATCTCGCTGTCGACCATGGCGTTCCTGCGCAACCCGGAGCAGCTCGCGATGATCAAGGCCGACCCGGGCAACACGCTCAACGCGGTCGAGGAGATGCTGCGGTACTTCACGATCATCGACGTCGCGACGGCCCGGTTGTGCGTCGAGGACATCGAGGTCGGCGGGCAGCTGATCCGCGCCGGCGAAGGAGCGCTGGCGCTCGGTTAACAGTGCGTGCTCACTGAGCCCGAGCTGTTCGACCAGAGCGAGGACGACGCCACAATCATCGTGCTGAACGAGAAACCGGAGGGCGAGCTGGTCGAGAAGGCCCGCGAAGCGGTGCACGTGTGCCCTAGCCAGGCCCTCTCCCTGGAGGAGTGAGTCAATCCGTATTTCGCAGCGATCTGGTTGGCGCCCGCAACGTCACCAACTCGGGTTGCGGTGCCTCGCGGCGGGCGAACGCTGCAACGACGGTGTCTTTGAACTGCTGTGGGGATCGGTAGTGGAAGTCGCGGCCGACGCCGGCTTCGCGGCACAGGCTGGAGATGGTCAAGGCTCCATCGCTGGAGGTTGGTTGGCCGGCCAGCAGGCGGGTCTGGGTGTCCGCACGGGTCACTGGACCACCTGGGGTATCGAGGTGGGTTCGCATTTACCCGTATCGGCCTCCGCACACCAGGGAGTACACCGACAGGGCGTCGATGTCGGTGGGCGCGCCGAGCCCGGACTCGCGCCAGGCGTGCTCGCCGAGCGGTTCGGACGGTCAACTTACGCGACGTAGGCAGCGAGAGGCGTTGCATTCCGAGACCGTCGATGTGATGCGTATTACTGTCTGAGTGCTTCAGGTCGGGCATACGCAATCATGACCGGAATGGACACTCGTTTCCTTGGCATCACTGATCTGGTCGAAGCCCCGTCCGTGGCGGTCGTGGTCGACGTCATGCGTGCTTTCACCGTGGCCGCCTGGGCCTTTGCCCAGGGGGCGGAAAAGATCGTTCTTGCTGAGTCGCTGGACGAAGCCCTGGCACTCAAGGCTCGCCACCCGGATTGGGTGGCGCTCAAAGACGGTCCGCCCGCGCCCGGGTTCGACGTCGTCAACTCGCCGGGTCTGCTGCGGTCTATTGACCTTGGCGGACGGACTGTAGTGCAGAAAACCACGGCAGGGACGGTCGGCGCCCTTGCGGTCAAGGAAGCGTCGCTGGTGCTGTGCGCCGGCTTCGTGGTGGCGGAGGCAACGGCTCGGCTCTTGCGGACGCGCGGGAGTGACGGTGTCACGTTCGTGGTCACAGGCGAGGATGGGCAGGCCGATGAAGATCTGGCGTGTGCTCAGTACATCGCTCGGAGGGCCATCGAGGCTGGGACGGACGCTGCTGACTTCCTCCGCCGCGCTGCCGCGTCGCGCGCCGCCGCCGAACTGGCAGAGGGGGTGCGTCAAGGAGTTCATGACGATGACGTCGCACTCTGTCTTGAGCTCGACCGGTTCCCCTTTGCCATGGTGGCGGCCTTGGAAGGCTCGCTCATGGTCCTGCGTCCACACCCGATGCCTTCGCTGGCTGACGTGGATCTGGTGTGATCGCTGCCTTCAGCGCGCGAGAGCCAGTGCCCTATGTGGCGGTGGTTCGGGGCGGCGGCAGGCGGCTGCCCCGAGTTGTCGCGGCGACGGCTGCGCGATGCCGAGACGCGTCCATCTGACCGGCCGGTAGCGGGTGCTGCTCGTAGTCTGTCGGTTTTTCTCCCTGTCAAATGTCGGTTGGCTGTCTGCAGTCTGTCGGTTTTTTGCACCGTCAAATGTCGGTTGGGCTTCACACTGATGTCGATCGTCACGGCAGTACCCAGCAGCGGCTAGAACGAGGTCGTGTGGTGGCGGGCCCGGAACTCCGCCAAGAGCTCGTCGGTCACCTCCGCGCCGGCCGCCACGGCCGCATGCACCTCGCGGAAGTAGCCCTCGTACCCGGCCGGCGTGTAAAGGCACAAGGCGTGGACCGGCTCGGTGCCGGCGTTGCGGAAGCCGTGCGGGGTGCCGCGCGGCGCGGCGAGCAGGTGTCCGGGGCCGACCGTCACCTCCCCGTCGCCGTGGTGCAGGGTCAGGTCGCCCCGCAGGACGTAGAAATACTCGTCGTGCTCTTGATGTACGTGCGGGCGGGCCCCCATCATGCCTCCCGCCAGGGTGAACTCCTCGAACGCGAAGCGGCCGCCCGTGTGCTCACCCGTCAGCCGGAAGAAGTGCGCCACTCCGGCCACGTCGATCAGTTCGCCGTCTTCGGGGCGGCGCAGAATGGGGCGCGGCTCCGGCATCTGCTTATCGATCATTTCAGCATTATCGGCTGACGGCACCAGAGTGGCCTTCAAGGAGGCTCGCTGCGGAAACCGGAGCCGCCGATGAGTTTCGGGCGGGGGAGTGGTCTCACTCTCGAAACAACGACTGAAACGACGACGGGAAGGCGCAGCTCCGGTGGACTTGTACAGCGTTGTGTGCGTACGTGACCTGGCGACTTCGCAGAAGTGGTTCGAGGTGTTCTTCGGGCGGCCGGCGGACGAGATCATCGGCGAGGAGCTCCTGTGGCAGGTTGGTGAGAACGCATGGGTGGTCATCGACGACCGGCACATGCGGGCCGCACGGGTGGGCGGCACCATGATCACGCTTGGCGTGACCGACCTCGACGACATCCTGGCCCGGCTGACCGCGTACGGCATCGAGCACGAGCCCGTGGAGACCTACGGCAACGGCGTACGCCACGTGGACATCCTCGACCCGGACGGCAACAGCCTGTCGCTCGCGCAGGCCTCCGCCCATACCCTCAGTACGCCGCGAGCGTGAGCGCGTTGGCGGCCTCGTTGAGCGGCTTCATGATCGGCCGCATCGCCAGATCCTTCCACGGCAGGCGGTTGACCAGCCGCATCATCGTGGTCTGCATCCTGATCTGCATCGGGCTGCCCGCGACCATTTGCGCGGCGTTGCTCGCGCCGAGCGTCACGTTCACATCCACGTACTCGCGCATCGCTTCTCGATAACCGGCATAAGCCGCACGATGGACGCGCTCGAGGGCGGGGTGGATCGAGGTGAGCAGGCCGTGCAGCCGGTTGGAGGTGCGGGTGGCGTCGGCGGCGAGGTCGTCGTCGTGGCCCAGCACCATGGTCGGCCCGGTCCGGTACCGGACATTGCACGTCTCAGCGGATGGATGACCCGATGCCGATGCCTCCGTCGACGTCGAGGACCACGCCGGTGATGTAGCGGGCACCCGGTGAACACAGGAACGCCGCCGCCTCGGCGATATCGGTGGGGTCGCCGGTGTGGCGCATGGGGATCTTGTTGGTGAGTTTCTCCCGGCCCTTGTCGTTCATCGAGGCGAGCATCGGGGTCTCGATCAGGCCTGGCGCAATGGCGTTGACGGTGATGCCCTGTCGGGCCGTCTCCAATGCGAGGGCGCGCGTCAGGCCGACGACAGCGGCTTTCGCGGCCACGTGGTTGGCCTGGCCGAAGTTGCCGCGCCAGGACATGGATGAGATGGAGAGAATGCGCCCGTAGGAGCGGCGCCGCATGACGGGGAGTACGGCCCGCATCCCGTAGAAGGAGCCGCCGAGGCTGACGTCGTGCCAGTTCTGCTCGCCTCCGCAGACGACGACTGACCGCCTCCCCTCCAGCATCCCCCTGGTGGGCGGTAATGCCGTTTCAGTGCTCACCTGCTCCTCTGGGGCGCGCAGGGTCTCGCCGGGCCCACCGTTCCCAACGCTCACGCGGCCGGCCCCGCTCGTGAAACCTGCTTGATCAGGGCTCCAGCAGGCGGCGTGGGCCCGGGCCCTGCTGGGCGAGCGTGTCGCCCGGATTGACCAGCACGCACTGCTCGAACGACAGGCACCCGCACCCGATGCACTCGGTGAACCGGTCCCGCATCCGTTCCATCCGCTCGATCCGGGCGTTGATCTCCTCGCTCCAGCACTCCGACGCCCTGACCCAGAACTCCCGCGTCGGCGGGACGCCCTCCGGCAGGAACGCCAGCACGCTCCCGATCACCGACAGCGGTATGCCGACGCTCTGGGAGGCGCGGATGAAGGCCACCCGCCGCAGCGTGGTGCGGTGATAGCGACGCTGGTTGCCGGTCGTCCGGCGGCTGTCGATGAGCCCCTGCCGCTCGTAGAAGCGCAGCGCGGACGCGGGTACGCCGCTGCGCTCGGACAGCTCACCGATGGTCAGTTCCTTGGCGATCGCTTCGGGCATGCCCCGAGCCTAGCCTGACTTAAACATTGGTTTAAGTACGAGCCTGTCATCGAACGACAAGGTCGCCGACACCGAGGTGCGTCTGGGCGATCTCGTCATGAGAACCACCGGCCGGCCCAAAGGTAGGGCGGGCTCAAAACTCATCACCCGTCTCGTGATATTTGCATCTGTCTGCTTCGGGCTCGCACATGGAGGATCGGTTCGCGTAACCGCACTTCAGAGGGAGCATCAATGACCGTCTCACCCGTGGCCAGGACCGTCCGGATCGAGCGCACCTATGCGACCGCGTCCGAGCACGTGTGGCGCCTGTGGACCACCGCTGCCGGTATCGAGTCCTGGTGGTCGCCCGACGGATTCACGGTGGAGGTCGGGAAGCTGGACCTGCGGCCCGGCGGCGAGCTGGTCTACACGATGACCGCGACCGCGCCCGAGCAGGTCGCGTTCATGGAGGGCGCCGGGCTGCCGCTGAGCACCGAGTCGCGCAAGACCTTCGTCGAGGTGGACGAGCCCGCGCGGCTCTCCTACACCTCGCCGGCCGACTTCATCCCCGGCGTGGAGCCGTACGACTTCCTCACCGTGGTCGAGATCCGGCCCTCGGACAAAGGCGTCCACGTCGTCATGACCATGGACGCGATGCATGACGAGGAGTGGACCCAGCGCCTGACGGCCGGCCGCGGCAACGAGCTGGACAACCTCGGCCGGGTCATCGGCGCGGGAGAATGATCTCGCCGGGCTCGTGGTGCGCGACATCGTGTCCTTGAACGGCCACTACACCGCCACTTTCGGCCCTCGCGTCCAGCGACGGGCGGGCGCGGACCTGGGTCCTTCGCACGCCCGCGCGTCCGAGACCCTGATCCACGCCGGACTGGGCGGCGGGGCGGCTGTGGCGGCCCGATCCGGCATCCTGCCGCGGCCTCTACTCTGGTCGTCCAGGATGCGAGGACGGGCGGCGGGCGGATTGGCGGAGCTGTGGCGGTCCGACCGCGTCGTCCGGCTGGCGCCGGCCGGCGCGGTCGCTTGCAGCGCCCTGCTGCCGCTGGTGCAAGTCGGGCTGGCGTTCAGCTATGTGGGCAACGGCGTGGGCACCGGGCTGTGGAGCATCGCGGCGACCGTGGTCTACCTTCCGCTGCACCTGCGCCACGTCTGGTACGCCGCACACGCGCGGCGGCCATCTGCCGGCGGCTGGTCGCTGGCGGCGATGGCCGCGGTCGTCCTGGGGGCCACCCCGCTGGCCGGGAACATGTGGCCGCGGGCGTACACGGCCCTGGTGGTGTCGTTCCTGCTGGTACTCCCCGCGCCGTGGTCATACCTGGGATACGTGGCGGTGGTGTTCGCGGCGGCGCCGGTGGCCCACGCGCTCGGGCTGTCGTGGGCGGCCGCGCCGTGGCTGACGTTCTCGGTGCTGGCCGGCAGTGCGGCGCTGTTGCTGCTGGTATGGCTGGCCGCGGCGTTGACCCGGTTGCAGGCCGCCAGGGAGGCGCTGGCCCAGCGAGCCGTCATGCAGGAACGGCGCAGGATCGACGACGACCTGCGCCACGGCCTCGGCAGCGCGCTGGAGTCGATCGCGGCGCGCGGCGACCGGGCGGCGCGCAAGGTCGCGAAGGGCGAGAAGGCAGCCGCCGCGCAGGAGCTGACCGGGCTCGCGGAGGAGTCCCGGCGCACGCTGGCCGAGGCCAGGCAGCGGGTACGCGGCTATCGGCGGCCATCGCTGCGCGCCGAGCTGGAGACCGCCGCCAGTCTGCTGACCGCAGCGGGCATCCGCACCCGCCTGGACCTGCCTCGCGGCATTCCGGAAACCATCGCTCCGCAGCCGCGAAGTGCGCTGCGCGCGACGGTCACCCGCCTGCTGCGTGCGGAAGCCGCTCGCGCCTGCACGATCACGGCCACTGTCCTGGACGGCCAGGTGCTGCTGGAAGTGCGTGCCGACGACGCCACCGAGACGATCGAGGTGCGGGCATGACGGCCTCGGTACTGCCGCCATGGGTGCTGCGGCACCCGCGCTGGCCCCTGATCGCCCTGCACGTGCCGCTGGCCGCCCAGACGCCGGTCTACACCAGCCTCGGTACGGACGGCTCGACTCCCACCAATCCGCTGCCCGCGATCCTGCTCGCCGCCGTGGCCTTCGCGCTTCAGCTGCGGCACAGCCTTGCTGCCGCTCGGGGAGAACGGCCCGCGGGATGGCGCTGGAGCTTCGCGGCGATCTTGCTACTCCCCTATGCCCCGATCTGGCTTCTGGGCTTGAGCTGGATCAGCATCAGCACCCTCACCCTGGCCTCGACGGTGATGCTCCTGCGTGGCCGGGTGCGGATAGCGGTGGCCGCCGGGCAGTTGGGGGCCTGGGTGGTCGTCCAGGTGATCGCGACCTTGCAGACACCCGGCTTCAGCGCCTGGCAGGTCGTCCTGCTGGCCCTGTATGCCGTGGTCGTTCCCAGCCTGTTCGCCGCGGCTCTGGTCGGCGGTGCCCGGCTGGTCCGGCTGATGAACGAGTTGGAGGCCGCCCGTACCGAGCTGGCCGCGACGGCTGTCGGCGAGGAGCGGATCCGGGTCTCGCGCGACCTGCACGACCTGCTCGGCCAGAGCCTGTCGGCGATCTCGCTCAAGGGCGAGCTGGCCCTGCGGTTGCTGGTCAAGGACGCCGGCGCCGCCCGTGCCGAGATCGAGAGCCTGACCGGTGTGGCCCGCGACGCACTGCACGACGTACGCGCGATCACCAGGGATGAGCACGCCGTGTCGTTGCGCACGGAGATCGACGGAGCTGCGGCCCTGCTCGGCGCCGCGGGGGTGGACACCCGCCTCGACGTGGCCGACCTGCCGTCGCTCCCCGCACCCGTGCAGGGCGCCCTGGCCTGGGCCATCAGAGAGGGCACCACAAACCTGCTGCGCCACAGCGAGGCCGGCTCCTGCACCATTACACTTTCCCGGCAGTCCGGGAGAATACGGCTGGAAATCGTCAACGACGGCGTCCATAACACCGCCGGCTACAGCTCACAGCAGGGCTCCGGGCTCGCCGGAGTGGCCGAGCGGGCCAAAGCCGCCTCCGGCTCGTCCGAGGGCGGTGTCCATGACGGCCGGTTCCGGCTGTGGGTCGAGGTCCCCGAGGAGGTCGCATGATCCGCGTACTGATCGCCGAGGATATGCACCTGATCAGATCCGCGCTGGTGGCCCTGCTGTCGCTGGAGGACGACATGGAAGTCGTCGCCGAGATCGAGCGCGGGGACGAGGTGCTGGACGCCGCGCTGCGGGTGCGCCCCGACGTCGCGGTACTGGACATCGACATGCCGGGCCTGGACGGGCTGTCGGCGGCCGAGCAACTGTCCGAACGGCTTCCCGGCTGCCGAACCCTCGTGCTGACCGGGCTCAGCCAGCCGGGCAACCTGCTGCGCGCGCTGAAGGTGCACGTGCGCGGCTTCATCGTCAAGGACGCCCCGGCGCAGACCCTCACGGACGGCATCAGACGCATCGCGAGAGGCGAGCGGGTGATCGACCCCGAGCTCGTCGCGGCAGCGCTCGAGACGGGCAGCAGCCCGCTGACGGCCCGCGAGACCGAGGTGCTGCGCGCGGCGGCGAGTGGCATCCGCACCGCCCAGATCGCCACCCAGCTCTCGCTGTCGCAGGCTACGGTGCGCAACTACCTGTCGAACGCGATCAGCAAGGTGGGCGGGCGTAACCGTATCGACGCCATCCGCATATCCCGCGACGCCGGCTGGCTCTAGCGTGCCAGAACCGGCCACGCCCAGACCCCACCGGCCTCACCACCACCGCCCGGGCCCTGGGGCCGAGCCGGGGTGGCGCCCGTCCGCGAGCCGCGGGCGGCTGGAGCGTGTCTGACGGGCTCTAGTGCCGGCGCACCATGGTGAGCCCGTCGGCGATCGGCAGGACGACCACGGTGACCCGGGGGTCCTCCCGCACGAGGTCGTTGAACTCACGCATCTGCACGGTCCGCTCATCCGTCTCGGCCGGGTCGGCCACCCGGCCGCTCCACAGCGTGTTGTCCACCATGAGCAGGCCGCCCGGACGCAGCCGGTCGATCAGCAGCTCGTAGTACGCCGGGTAATTGGGCTTGTCGGCGTCGAGAAAGGCCAGGTCGACGGGCCCCTGGAAGGCGGCGAGCGTCTCCCGCGCCGGGCCCAGGGTCAGGGTGACGCGGTCGGTCACGCCGGCCTTGTCCCAGTAGCGGCGGGCGATGGACGTCCACTCGTCGCTGACGTCGAAGCAGTGCAGCGTGCCGCCGGACAGGCCCCTGGCGATGCACAGCGACGAGTAGCCGGTGAACGTCCCCACCTCGACCGCCACCTCCGGCCGGGTGAGCTGGGTGATCATCGTGAGGAACGTGCCCTGGTCGGGCGTGATCTGCATGCCCGCACTGTCGCCTGTCGCCGCGATCGTCTCGGCGGCGAGCTCCTCCAGCAGGGAGTCGGGCGGGGTGGAGCGGTCGAGGATGTATTGGGCCACGGCTGGGTCGAGAAATTCGGCTTTCATGATTCCATTCTTAATGGGCATGGGACCAGCTCCGGCCACTAGCCGGGCACAATGGGGAAAGTCATAATCCCCAATGTCTAAAGACATAAAACGTCCGATATGTCAAACGGGTACTCTTACGGGGTGGGTGAAACGGCGACCTCGGCGAGGGGCCTAGGGGCGACCGGGAAGGCTGCTCCGCGCGGGCGTATCGCCAAACGAGAAGCGATCATGACCGCTGCAATGAGGGTGTTCGTCCGCGACGGTTACTCGGGTGCGAGCATCGAAACCATCGCCGCTGAAGCGGCGGTATCCAAACAGACCATCTACAACCATCTGGGCGACAAGCAGCGCTTGTTCGAGTCCCTGATCGACGAGAACTTCGATCGGGTCAATGCCCAGCAATTCGCCATGATCGAGACTTTTCCCGATCGACCGGCGAACCTCATGGCGGAGCTGACGGCGTTCGCCGGTGCTCTCATGCGTGACTGTCTCATGGACGAGCGGGCGCGCGCCTTGCGCACACTCGTCCAGGCAGAGGGATCTCGGCGTCCCGACATCGCCAGGCAGTGGCGGCAGCGTGGTCAGGGCCAGCTCGCGGGGTCCCTGGCCGCCAGGTTCGCCAGGCTGGCGCTGGCCGGGAAGCTCTCCCTGGCCGACCCCGATCAGGCGGCGCGCGACTTCCTGGCGTTGATCACGTATGACGCCCAGGTCGGCTGGACCATCGGCGACGCGTCGATGCGAGACGACGAGCTCGACGCCTCCATCGCCGCCGGGGTCCGGACGTTCATGCGGGCGTACGGCAACGGGAACGGCAACGGCCACCACAACGGAAACGGCAACCACAACGGGAACGGCAACGGCTCGGCTGGAGGCTGACAGACGCCCGCCCTTGCTCTTCGGGTAAGGTCTCGGCGATCAATGAGCTAAGGGCGGGCAAAATGAACAAAAGGGTGACGGCTGTGGTGGCCGTGGGCGTGGCGCTCGTCGTGCTGCTGACTGTCGTGGCGTTCTCCGAGCCCGGCACGACGGCGGCGCAGGGAGTGCGGCTCACCCGGCAACCCGACGGTTCCATGGTGCTCGCGGACAGGGGCGGTGACGCCCCTGTCCTGGACCTCTACGAGGATTTCGACTGTCCCGTCTGCAAGGAGCTGCACACCAGGGTCAACGCGACGATCGAGCGGCTGGCCAGGGAGGGCAAGGTCAAGGTCGTCTTCCATCCGGTGACGGTCTTCGAGGACGAGCCCATGCGGTCCAACTCCGTACGCGCCGCCGCCGCTGCCCGCTGCGTGCCCGAGGAGAGCTGGCTGGCGTTCAGGGAGGAGCTGTACGCCATGCAGCCCTCGCCGCACGGGCTGGCCTCGGGCTTCGACGTACAGGAGCTGGCCAAGGCGGCCAGGAAGGCCGGCGCGGACGTCGACCAGTGCGTGATCTCGCAGTCGTACGCCGACGCCCACCTTCAGGAGAGCGCGAAGGCGGGGATCGACGGGACGCCGACCCTGCTCCTCGACGGCGAGGTGCTGGGCAACGAGGCCTTCGACCCGGCCACCCTGGAGCGGGCCATCACCGGTGGAACAGGCGTCACCGTCTGACGTGTCCCAAGGCTTGAGATCGATGTGCCAACCAGTGGATGGATGTGGCAGACTCACAAGCACCATGTTCTACGGTCTGCTCATTATCAGCAGGCGCGCTGGCTGACAAAGGGACACCGCCAGCGCGCAGACCTCTCACGTCCGTGAGGGGTCTTTTTGTTTTCCAGGGAGACGACACCATGGCCGACGACCGCTTTCACGTCTATGACACGACGCTGCGTGATGGCGCCCAGCAGGAGGGTCTCACCCTCACCGTCGCCGACAAGCTCGCCGTCGCGCGGCACCTGGACGGCCTGGGTGTCGGCTTCATCGAAGGGGGCTGGCCCGGCGCCAACCCCAAGGACACAGAGTTCTTCAGGCGCGCTCAAACAGAGCTCGACCTGAAGCACGCGCAGCTCGCCGCGTTCGGTGCGACCCGCCGAGCAGGTGTGAAGGCAGCCGACGACCCGTTGGTGGCCGCCTTGCGCGAATCCGGCGCGCCGGTCGTGACCCTTGTCGCCAAGAGCCACGACCGGCACGTGGAGCTGGCCCTCCGCACGACTCTCCAGGAGAACCTCGCGATGATCCGCGACACGGTCTCCCACCTTCGTGCGGGGGGACAGCGAGTCTTCCTCGACGCCGAGCACTTCTTCGACGGCTACAAGTCCAACCCAGCCTACGCGCTCGAGGTCCTGCGTACCGCGGCCGAGGCGGGCGCCGCCGTCATCGCCCTGTGCGACACCAACGGCGGCATGCTCCCCGACGAGCTGGCCGACATCGTCCACGCCGCCGTCCAGACCAGCGCCCGCGTCGGCATCCACTGCCACGACGACACCGGCTGCGCGGTCGCCAACACGCTGGCCGCCGTCAAGGCCGGCGCCACGCACGTGCAGGGCTGCGCCAACGGTTACGGCGAGCGGTCCGGCAACGCCAACCTGTTCACCGTGGTCGCGAACCTCCAGCTCAAGCGGGGCTTCGACCTGGTGCCGCAGGAGTCGCTCGCCGACATGACGCGCATCGCGCACGCGATCACCGAGGTCACCAACGTCACGCCCAACTCCCACGCGCCCTACGTCGGCATGTCGGCGTTCGCGCACAAGGCCGGGCTGCACGCCAGCGCCATCAAGGTCGACCCGAACCTCTACCAGCACATCGACCCCGCCCAGGTCGGCAACGACATGCGCATGCTGGTCTCCGACATGGCCGGCCGCGCCTCGGTCGAGCTCAAGGGCCGCGAGCTGGGCTACGAACTCACCGCCGAGGCCACCAAGTCGCTGGTCGAGCGGGTGAAGGACCTGGAGTCCAGGGGCTTCACGTTCGAGGCCGCCGACGCCTCCTTCGAGCTGCTGCTGCGCGACACCGTCCATGGCCGGCGCAAGCGCCACTTCGAGGTCGAGTCGTGGCGGGTGATCGTCGAGCGCACCAAGGGCGGCGAGCTGGTCAGCGAGGCCACGGTCAAGCTGCACGCCAAGGGTGAGCGCATCGTCGCCACCGGCGAGGGCAACGGCCCGGTGAACGCGCTCGACCGGGCGGTACGCCTGGGGCTGGAGAAGCTCTACCCCGAGCTGGCCAGGCTGGAGCTCATCGACTACAAGGTGCGCATTCTCGAGGGCACCCACGGCACCGACGCCATAACCCGCGTGCTCATCACCTCCAGCGACGACACGGCCGAGTGGTCCACGGTCGGCGTCGCGGAGAACATCATCGAGGCCTCCTGGCAGGCGCTGGAGCAGGCGGTGACGTACGGCCTGCTCCGCGCCGGCCACGAAGCGAGCTGAGCCGGACCGGCTAGAGCAGCTTGGCGGGGAAGGTCAGGCCCTGGACCTTGAGCTTCCCTCCCGAGCAGGACACCTTCGGCGCGTCGGTGTCGGGCACGATGACGGTCAGCAGCGACTTGGCGGCGGGGGAGACGACGACGTTCGTCGGCACCTTGGACAGGTACGTCGGCGACACCCAGCCCAGCTTCCCGCCCCGCTGCACCTGCTGCCCGCCAACTGGCTCGCACCCCGCCAGCTGGACCATCGTGACCCGGTACTTCCCGTCACCGAGCACGACCCGGCCGCCGCCGTTGGAGATCACCTTGAGCGACGGGGCGAACCGCCACAGGTTCTTGACCTTCTTGCCGCCGGACGCGGTGTCGAGCACCGCCATCACGTCCTGGCCGTGGTTCACCAGCACCGATCGGGTACGGGAGGTGCCATAGGCCTTGTCGGTCAGCCGGAAGGCCTGCCGGTCCTTGCCGTACGAGGACTTGATGAGCTTGCTGGCCGTGCGCGGCCGGAAGCGCCCGCCCACCACGGACGGCACGTTGTGGGCCTCGGGGGAGAGCGTCCAGTAGCGGTAGGAGCTCTTCTCGTAGGAGTTGAAGCCGCCGTCGACCAGGATGTCGCGGCCCTGGGCGTAGTAGGTCACGCTCAGGTGGTCCTCGTGGCCGTGGAACTTCAGGCCGGGGCCGAACCTGATCGAGTAGAAGGCGGATTCGGGCTTGCCCCAGTCGGACCGGCCGTACACGTAACCGGCCTTGTAGACCTTGACCTTCTCCTTGGGCGTGCCGGTCTCGATCTTGGGCTCGACCTCGGCGCTGCCGTCCCCGATCGGCACCATGAAGCCGTTGGGCTGGGTGGAGTGGGCCACGAACGTCTTGAGCGCGTCGGCCCGCTTGGTGATCTCGCCGGGCACCTTGCGGCCGCAGTCCTTCATGTTGGTCATCGCGACCATGAGCCTGCTGTGCACGTAGACGGCGTAGCGCGGCGCCTGCTCCATGAGCGCGCCCTGGGAGTCGACGTCGAGCTTGACCGTGCCGGTCAGCCGCTTGACGGCCAGGCTCAGCCAGTCCTTGCGGTCGTAGCGGCAGGCGATGCCCATGAGCGCGATGTCCTGGTCGATCCCGTGGTTGTGGCCCTTCTTGTAGAGCCGCGAGTCGGTCAGGAGCTTGCCGTGCTCGGCCAGCGTCTGCTTGAGCCAGGCGTCCTTGACGTGCATGCTCAGGCAGACCAGCGCCTGGGAGCGCAGCGAGACGGGGTGGTCCTTCCAGGCGTACGACGGGGTGCCGCGGGCGCCCCGCCTGTTGCTCGCGGCCCAGTCCTTGGTGATCTCCACGGCCCGGTCGAGGTAACGCTCCTCGCCGCTGTTCTCGTACGCCACGACGAGCGTGCCCATCCACCGCAGCGACTGGAAGACGAACTCCCACGAACGGTTGTGGTACGGGCTCATGCTCCAGTTGATCTTCTTGCCGATCTTCACCGGAGGCTGCTCGACCAGGGGCAGCTCACCCCGCATGACCTCGTCCGCGGTGGGCGTACCGGGCAGCCAGTCACCCTGGCACTGCGAGGTGCGCTTCACCGACGTGTCGGCGTGCGCGGTGCTCACCAGCCCGGTGGAAACGAGCATGAGAGCGAGGGGGATCGCAAGGCGGCGCACGCCGGTTCCTTCCGGGCAAAAAGATGGGGGCGGAACATGCTGACCGAATCACGATCAACTGGTCAAGTTGGGTGCCGGATCGTTAGCGGCTCGATGCGGCTCGGTTTCCGGACCGGACATTTCACGACATGCTGAGGGCATGAGATACGACGACATCGTGATCCCGGACGCCCCCGTCTGCCGGGGCGCCTTGGAGGTGGCGACCAGGTACCACTCGCCCTCGTTGCTCAACCACTCCGTGCGCGCCTACCTGTGGGCGGCGGCCTACGCGGGGCTGCACGAGATCGCCTTCGACGTTGAGCTCCTGTACGTGTCGTCGATGCTGCACGACATCGGGCTGACCGCGGAGTTCGACAGCCACACGGTGCCGTTCGAGGAGGCGGGCGGGCATGTGGCCTGGGCCTTCGCGGCGGGGGCCGGGTGGCCGGTCGAGCGCAGGACGCGGGCCGCCGAGGTGATCATCCGCCACATGTGGGACGAGGTGCCGCTGGCGGAGGACCCCGAGGGGCACCTGCTGGAGCTCTCGACCGGCATGGACATCTCGGGCCGGCGTACCGATGAGATCCCCGCCGAGCTGCGGCGGGAGGTGCTGGCCCGCCATCCGCGGCTGGAGATCGCCAAGGAGTTCGCGGCCTGCGTGACCGATCAGGGCACCCGCAAGCCGTCCAGTCTCGCGGGCGGGTTCGTCCGGGCGGGCATCACCGACCGCATCGCCCGCAACCCCCTGGACAACGACTAGCGCGTCTCAGTGGACGACGCGGTGCGCGGTCGGGGCGGGTTCCAGGGTCACCCTGGCCACCGCCGGTACGCGATCCGCCTCCAGCGCGCCGCGCATGTGCGGGATCGCCACGCCCGACAGGTGATCCCTGAGCTCGCTCATCGGTGCCTGCTCGTCCGCCACGAGGCGCAGCCGTACCAGCGGCCGGGCACCGGAGCACCCCAGGTCGGCCCCGGCGCTCAGCACGGCGGGGCTGGTCTCGATGTCCGCCGCGACAGCGGAGGCCATGCCCTTCGCGGTGAGGTCGGTGACGCCTCCGGGGCCGGTCTCCAGCCGCAGCGAGTCGCGGCTGTCGCGGCGCCCCTGGACGAACAGCCAGCGCAGGCCGAGCAGCGCCACGATCACGGCCACCAGCGCGATGGCCCACCAGATCCACGGGCTCCAGGCCGCGAGGAACGACCGCACGAAGAAGTTCATGATCGGCGTCAGCGCGCGGACCCGTCCGAACGCCCCCAGGCCGCGGGCCAGCGCGTAGGCGCCGAGGAGGAGCAGCACGATTCCGGTCAGGGCCAAACCCCAGCGGTTGCCGCGGCTCGTTCTGCGGTTCACTTGCGCTCCCTCACGTTGACCTTCACGTGGTACGGCTCGACGGGGCTCAGCGCCACGAGCCTGGACAGCACCGCGGCGTGTACGTCCGCGCCGAACCGCTCCCGGTCCCACCCGGAGGTGGTCGCGGTGATGGCGGCCGTGTGGCCGCGGACCGAGGCGCGGGCCGCGTGCACGCCCGGAACCCCTTCGGCGGCATGCGCCAGCGCCCTGGCGAAGCTCCTGCGCCGCATGCCGATGATCAGATCCGCGTCTCCGGTACGTACCGGCACCAATCGCGGCCGGCCGGGCACCAGCGCGGTCACCAGCAGCGCCAGCCCGATCAGCGCGACGAGCGCGGCGCCGAGCAGGAACGGCGAGTTGCTCCACGGAGTGGTCGCCGCCCAGATCAGCATCCGGTCCAGGGGAAGCCAGCGCAGCGGCCGACCGGCGAGCGCCGAGATCGTCTGCGCGGCCACCACCACGCCCAGGATCGTGAGCAGCGCGGCCACCACGACGGCGGGCACGGTCCGCCGCGGCCTGAAGGCCCGCATCGCCGCCCGATCCGCCGCCCGCTCGGCGCCGCTCGGGGGCCGGTCCGTCACCCGGACGGTCGCACCGCCCAGCGGCGCCTCCATCGTCTGGCCGCCCAGGGGCGTCGTCACCGGTTCATCCGCCCCGTGGGCTCCGGTACTCATGGCGAAACCTCCGGCGGTGTCCGCGGTGGCGGCTTCGGTGCTGCCTGCCGCGCGGTCTCCTGTGGTGCTTCCCGCGAGGTCGTCTCCCGCGCGGTCTCCTGCGGTGTATCCCGTGAGGCCTCTTGTGGTGCCTCTCGCGAGGACCCCCACGTCGGCGCCGGTGGGGCGGCCGTGAGTTCGGTCATCGTGATGTCCACGTGGGACACCTGAAGTCCCGTCAGCGCGGCGATCCTGCTCGCCACGTGGCTCCTGATCGCGGCCGCCACCGCGCGCAGCGGCATCGGATAGGCCACGGACACGGTCAGCCCGATCTCCACGGTGTCACCCCGCACCGTGGCACTCACCGGGCGTGTCCCGCGTATCCCGCCGCGCTCGATCACCTCGCGCACCCCAGCCACCTCGCGGGCGGCATGGCGGGCGATCTTGGCCGCCACGCGGTCCGTGACCTCGGTACGGCCACGCCGCTCGGGCGGTACCGCCGGGGCAGGACGCTGCCCCGGCACCAGCACGGCGGACGCCTGGGACGCGGGCGTGTCCGTGGTCATCTCCGCCTCACGGTGAGGTTCGACAGGTTCACCTCGCCGCCCTCCATGATGCGGCCCACCAGAAGACCGATCGCGCCCAGGACGAGCACGAGGAGGAAGGCACCGAGCCCGCCGAGGGCGCCGACGATGCCCAGCACCATGCCTACGGCCATGCCGATCACGGGCAACCATGAGATGTTCATCGTGAGGTCTCCTTCGCCGCGTCTTCGGGCGTCTTGTCCGCGGGCGCCGCGTCTTCGGGCGCCACGTCGTCGATCCGGATGTTCACCGGGCGGTCGCCGGCCAGGTCGGCCACCGCCCGCCGTACCTCTTCCGCCGTCTCGGGAAGCGGGCGGCCGAGGCGCGCCACGATGTCGACGGTCACCTCGCGGTCGTCCACGGAGACGCCCATGAGGCGCTCGCCGGGCAGGTAGGTCGCCACCGTCCCGAAGAGGCCGCCCGACAGCCCGGCCACCCCGGCGCAGGCGCGAACCCGCTCGGCGATCAACTGGGCCTCGCTCATCGGGGCGTCGCTCGGCGGGGCGTCGCTCGTCTGAGCGCCGCTCGTCTGGGCGTCGGTCATTGGACCCTGGGCCCCTGCTCCGTCTTGCCGCCGGACCGCTCTCCCTCCGCGGCGCCCATGCCGCCGCTCTCCCCGGCGGGGGTGTCCCGCATGGGCAGGTGTACGTCGTCGACCCTGATGTTCACCTCGGTGACCTCGAGCCCGCACATGCGCTCGATCGCGTTGATGACGTTCCTGCGCACGGCCCCGGCCAACTCCGGGATCGCGATGCCGTACTCGGCGACCAGGTCGAGGTCCACGGCCGCCTGCCGCTGGCCCACCTCAACCGAGACGCCCTGGGAGAGGCTCTTGTCGCCGCCGACCATGCCGCGCATGGTGCTGAGTGCCCTGGCGGTGCCGCCGCCCATGTCGTACACGCCGGACACCTCGCTCGCCGCGATGCCGGCGATCTTCGCGACGACCACGTCCTCGATGGTCGTGGTGCCCTTGTCGGTCACCAGCGAGCCGGACGGGCCGCCTTCCATCGTCCTGGCCCTCGGTACGGTGCCCTGCTGATTGACTACCGTGTCAGCCACGATTCGTCACCTCCCGACACTCGATGTGTCACAAAGCCCTCGTAACCTCCAGGCAACCGAAAATGCGCGACAAAACGGACTTTAGGTACGTTTGTGACCGATTCATGAGGCGGGCGGAGGGGGTGGCGGCGGCGATAGCCTTGTCAGGTGCGTATAGCGAGGTTCTCCACAGGCGAAGGCGTGTCGTTCGGCGTGGTCGAGGGTGGCCCCGGTGAGGAGTTCGTGTCCGCGATCTCCGGGCACCCGTTCGGGGACGTCCAGTTCACCGGCGACCGCCACCCGCTGTCCCAAGTGCGGCTGCTGGCCCCGATGCTGCCCAGCAAGGTGGTGGCCATCGGCAGAAACTACGCCGAGCACGCCCGTGAGCTGGGTAACGAGATCCCGGACGAGCCGCTCATCTTCATCAAGCCGTCCACCTCCGTGATCGGCCACGGCGAGCCGATCGCGTACCCGACGTCGCTGTCCCACCGCGTCGACTACGAGGGCGAGCTGGCCCTGGTGATCGGCCGGCTCTGCCGTGAGGTGCCGGTCGAGCGCGCCAAGGACGTCATCTTCGGCTACACGTGCGCCAACGACGTCACCGCCCGCGACCTGCAGAAGAAGGACGTCCAGTTCACCAGGGCCAAGGGCTTCGACACCTTCTGCCCGCTCGGGCCGTGGATCCAGACGGACCTCGACCCCTCCGACCTGGCGCTCACGACCACGGTCAACGGAGAGGTGCGCCAGAGCGGCCGTACCAACCAGCTCATCCACGACATCCCCGCGCTGGTCGCCTACGTCAGCGCGGTCATGACGCTGATCCCCGGCGACGTGATCCTTACCGGCACCCCGGCGGGCGTCGGCCCGGTCGAGGTCGGTGACGAGGTCAGCGTCGGCATCGAAGGCATCGGCACTCTGACGAACAAGGTGGTCTCCCGTGACTGATCTACGGGTGCGTTTCGCCCCGTCGCCGACCGGTATGTTCCACGTCGGCGGCGCCCGCACGGCACTGTTCAACTGGGCGCTGGCCGAGCAGTCCGGCGGCCGCTTCGTGCTGCGCGTCGAGGACACCGACGCGACGCGTAACCGGCCCGAGTGGACCGAGGGCATCATCTCGGCGCTCGACTGGATCGGCATCAACGGCACCAACCCGGTGTTCGAGGGCCCCTATTTCCAGTCGGCCTACGAGCCGCAGCACCGCGAGGCCGTGGCCAAGCTGCTCGCCGACGGCAAGGCGTACTTCTGCGACTGCACCCGCGAGACGCTCGTCGCCCGCACCGGCTCCGAGCACAAGGGCTATGACGGATTCTGCCGTGACCGGGGCCTGACCGAGGGCGCCGTCCGCTTCCGCACCTCCGACGAGGGCGTCACGGTCGTCGAGGACGTCATCAGGGGCCGGGTGGAGTTCCCCAACGACGCCCAGGAGGACTTCGTCATCGCCCGCACCGACGGCTCGCCGCTCTACGTGCTGGCCAACGCGGTCGACGACATCACCCAGGGCATCACCCACGTGGTGCGCGGCGAGGAGCACCTGGGCAACGCGGCCAAGCAGGAGCTCCTGTGGCCCGCGCTCGGCGCCAACCCGCCGGTCTGGGCGCACCTGCCGGTGATCGTCAACGAGCAGCGCAAGAAGCTGTCCAAGCGCCGCGACAAGGTGGCGCTGGAGGACTACCGCGCCGAGGGCTACCTGGCCGAGGCCATGGTCAACTACCTCATGCTGCTCGGCTGGGGCCCCGGCGACGACCGCGAGATCATGCCGTGGGTGGAGATGATGCCGCTGTTCAAGCTGGAGAGCGTCAACTCCGCCAGCGCGTTCTTCGACGAGAAGAAGCTGCGGGCCTTCAACGGCGAGTACATCCGCGCCCTGCCCGTCGAGACGTTCGAGGAGCGCTGCTCGCCCTATCTCGAGGCCGACTGGGACCGGGAGATGTTCAGCAAGGTCGCCACGCTGGCGCAGACCCGCATCACCGTGCTGTCGGAGATCAGGCAGAACGTCGACTTCCTCTTCCTCGACGAGCCCGTCTTCGACGAGGCCTCCTGGGACAAGGCGATGAAGAACTCCCCGGTGGAGATCCTCAGCGGCTATCTGGAGCGGCTCCAGGGCGTCAACTGGGACCCCGAGTCGCTCAAGGAGGCGCTGGAGCAGGTCGGCGCCGCCCACGGCCTCAAGCTGGGCAAGGCCCAGGCGCCCGTGCGCGTCGCCGTCACGGGCCGGACGGTGGGTCTGCCGTTGTTCGAGTCGATCGAGGTCCTCGGCCGCGAACGCACCGAGGAGCGGATCCGCGCCGCCCTGACCCGCCTCCAGGGCTGACCGCGACGACAGGGCTGACCGCCACGACAGGGCTGACCGCGACGATCCAGCGGGCACTCAGGGGTACGGCGCCGCCGCACCCCTGAGCCGGACGAGCACGCCGGACAGGGGGCAGCGGACCGGCGCGGCGGGCGTCAGAGGAGGCCGCGGCGCTCCAGCAGCGGCTGGATGCTGGGCTCCCGGCCGCGGAAGTTGCGGAAGGCGGTCAGCGGGTCGATGCTGCCGCCCCTGGACAGCAGCTCGCGGCGGAAGTGGTCGCCGTTCGCCCGCTCCAGCCCGCCGTTCTCCTTGAACCACAGGACGCTCTCGGCGTCCAGCACCTCGCTCCAGATGTAGGAGTAGTAGCCGGCGCTGTAGCCCCCCGCGAAGATGTGCGCGAAGTAGTTGGTCCGGTAACGTGGCCGGACCGTCGGCAGGGCGATCCCGGCCGCCTCCAGCGCCGCGGACTCGAACGCCTCGGCGTCGGCCACCGCCTCGCCCGCGGCCAGCTTGTGCCAGGCCCAGTCGAGGAGCGTCGCGGCCAGATATTCGACCGTCATGAAGCCCTGGTTGAACTTCTCCGCGGCCTTCATCTTCTCCACCAGCTCGGCGGGCATCGGCTCGCCCGTCTCGTGGTGCTTGGCGTAGTTGGCCAGGATCTCCGGCCAGGTCGCCCACATCTCGTTGACCTGGGACGGGTACTCGACGAAGTCGCGCGGCACGCTGGTGCCCGACACGCGGGGGAAACGCACCTCGGAGAACAACCCGTGCAGCGCGTGCCCGAACTCGTGGAAGGCCGTGCTCACCTCGTCGTAGGTCAGCAGCGTCGGCCCGGCGCCCGGCTTGGTGATGTTGAGGTTGTTCATCACGACCGGCAGCTCGCCGAACAGGCCCGACTGGTCGACCAGGTTGTTCATCCACGCGCCGCCCCGCTTGTTGGGCCGGGCGTACGGGTCGAGCAGGAACAGGCCGAGCCGGCCGCCGTCCTCGTTGAACACCTCGTAGACGTGTACGTCCTCGTGGTAGCCCTTCAGGTCGGGCCGCTCGGTGAAGGTGACGCCGTAGAGCCGGGTGGCCGCGTAGAACACGCCGTCGCGGTAGACGCGCCACAGCTCGAAGTAGGGCCGCATGGCCCCGGCGTCGAAGTCGTAGCGGGCCTGGCGCACCTTCTCCGAGTAGTAGGACCAGTCCCACGGCTCGACCGCGAACCCGGCCTGCTCGGCGAGCGCCTCCGCTTCCTTCTTCGCATTGCGTACGGCCGGCCCGACGAGCTGCCCCAGCATGGCCTCGACCGCCTCCACGGTCTTGGCCGTCTGGTCGGCGACCGTGTGGGCGGCGTGGTTGGGGAAGCCCAGCAGCGCGGCCCGCTCGGCGCGCAGCGTCGCCATCTTGATCGCCAGCTCGAAGTTGCGCGGCGCCCGCTCCACGCTCAGCGTGTAGAGCCTGCGGCGTACGTCGCGGTCGGTGAGCTGGGCCAGCCCCGGCTGGTTGGTGTAGTTGAGCAGCGGCAGGACGTAGCGCCCGTCCTTGGCCAGCGACTGGATCGTGGCCTCGTCGAAGCCGTCGAGATCCTTGGCGTCATCGACGACCAGCGCGGACTCGCTCAGCGCCTTCAGCAGGTTCTGGGCGAACTCGGTGGACAGCCGGGACAGCTCTTCGTTCAGCCGCCGCAGCTCGCCCTGCTCGGCCTCCGTCAGGTCGGCACCGGCTCTGACGAAGTCCTCGCGGTATTTCTCCAGCAGCCACGACTCCTCGGGGTCGTCCGTGGTCACCCGCTTGACGCGGGCCCAGAGCGCGCGGTTGAGCCGGATCGCGTCGCTGTGCTTGGCCAGCGCGGGCGAGATCTGCTTCTCCAGCTCCAGGACGCCCTCCGTGGAGTTGGAGGAGACGATGCTGAAGAAGGCCGCGGACACGCGCTCCAGGATGCGCCCGGAACGCTCCAGCGCGGCGATCGTGTTGTCGAAGGTGGGCGGCTCGCCGCTGTCCGCGATCGCCTCGACCTCGGCCAGCCCTTCCGCCATCCCGCGCTCGAACGCGGGGAGGTAGTGCTCCTCGCGGATCTCCTCGAAGGGCGGCAGCTGGTAGGGCAGGCTGCTGGGGGCGAAGAAGGGGTTCTCTGCCAACGCTTGGGCTCCTCCACGTGGTGCTTTGTCCCCCTCAGCTTGGCACGCCCGGCCCTCTTCCGCGCCCCGGAGGAAGGCGGTTCGGCAATCGTTTTGGTCTTGGCGCCCAAGCTGGGCTATTCTTTCGGACGTCGCCTTAACGCACCCCACGGGGTTCGGGCCGGTGGGGTATGGTGTAATTGGCAGCACGACTGATTCTGGTTCAGTTAGTCTAGGTTCGAGTCCTGGTACCCCAGCGCTTAACGGATGTCTCATAGAGGCGTCCGTTTTTTGCTTATGGATGAATTTCGGATGCGGCCGGGGTCGTTCCTCGCCTTCCTGGCGCCCCTCCTGATGCCTCTCGTGCTCTTCTTTCCCGTCTGCCTGCTGCTCGGTGCCATCGCGACGGGCAGCACGGCCGCCGGAGTGCTGATCGGCGCCCTCGGCGTCGGCGCGCTCATCGGGGTGTTGGCGATCAAGCACCGCCGGATGGTGGCGGGCACCGTCGTGCGCTTCTCGCCGCAGGGCGTGGAGCTGGCGGACGCCCACGGCTTCCGCCTCCGGCTGGCGTGGGCCCGGATGGAGCGGATCGACGTCGTGGAGAGCCGGATGGCCGGCCCTCGTCCGATCGGCCGCCTCGGGGGCGTTCACGTGCGGGCGGGCGCCCTGAGGTCCGTCGGGCTGGTGGGCTGGGGGGAGCGTGATGTGCCGCCGCGGATGCCTCCGTGGATGCGGGCCCAGCTCGCCGCGGTGCCCGTCGATCCGGAGACCGGCCTCCAGTGGCTCGGCATCCCGCTCGGCGCCGTCGATCCACTCTGGGAACGCGGCCCGATGGGCGACTGGGTCCGCCGTCATAGGCCCGATCTGCTGGCCTGATAGTGGTTTGGTGGTGCTCCGAGGGTGCGGTAGAGTTACCTGCGTTGCCGGGGGAACCTGGCACATCGCTTGTGGACAGGGTCCCGTCGTCTAGTGGCCCAGGACGCCGCCCTCTCAAGGCGGTAGCGCCGGTTCGAATCCGGTCGGGACTACCACTGCCACAAGCTCACGAAGGTCCCGTCGTCTAGTGGCCCAGGACGCCGCCCTCTCAAGGCGGTAGCGCCGGTTCGAATCCGGTCGGGACTACATTTCATCACCGCTCTCGGTCGCGTCTCGCGCCGGGGGCTTTTTCATTTGTCCACCCAAAGACGACGATGGCGCCGCCCCAGTAGCTGGAGCGGCGCCATTCGTACGAAAGATGCCTAGGAGTTGGAGCGGGCCTTGAACAGCGCCCGCCGCGCCGCCTTGGCGACCTGCTTGTCGGGGTGGACCTGGGAGATCAGGTCGAGCAGCTCCTCCACGTGCGCGTGCGGGATCTTCCAGATCACCTCGAGCAGGTTGTTGAGCAGCTCCGGCCCGATGTCCCGCAGGCTCCCGATGAACTCCGACCGGCCGAGCCCGGCCGAGATCGTCCACATGTCGAGAATCAGCCAGTGGGTGTCGTCCTGCGTCGGCTCCGGCGCGCCCTCCACCTCGAGCTGGCTCAGGTGCGTGGCCGCGTAGGGGCGCAGCGAGGACTGCTTCAGCGCCTCCTGCCAGGCCGGGATCGCCGCCTCGCCGAGCGTGCCGACCACGCTGGCCGCCTGCACCCGGATGAGCGCGTCCGACTCGTCCTGGGCGGCGGCCTCCAGCAGCTCCTCAGCCGCCTTGCCGGGCTCGCGCAGCCGCATCCAGTCGGCGAACTCGGCGTCGGCCTCCTCCTCCGGCAGCTCGGCGCTCAGCGCGAGCAGCTCGTGGGCGCTCATCGACTCGATGGCCGGCCGCGCGTCGACCTCGATGTCGGAGTCGTCGACCAGGTGGACGACGCCCTCGGTGCCGAGCGGCGTGAGGCTGACCGTCTGGCCGGTGACCTCGACCATGCCGTAGCCGGTCAGCCAGGCGATCGCCCCGGCGAGCGGGTCGCCCGCCGCCTCCCAGGCGTCGGCGCCCAGCTCGTCGAGCTCCGCGGCCGCCTCCGACAGCTCCTGGCCGAGCTCCGCCAGGTCGCGGGAGCCGCCCCCGAGGAGCAGCCTGACCAGCACGCCCCGCGTGAGGCCCGCCAGGGCCATGGTGAGGTCCTCGTCGGCCAGCTCCGGGTCGCCGTAGTCGACCGAGTGCAGGCCGAGCATCCAGGCGTCGAGCACGTCCTCGTCGTCGTCGAACGGCCACTCGGACGTGTCGTCCTGGACGCCCACGGTGTTGGCGTCACCCGGCTCAAGGAACTCCAGGTCGACGGCGAGGTTCCAGACGTTCCACAGCTGCGGGACGGCCTCGGCGAGCGAGCCCTCGGTCTCCGGCCTGGGCAGTCCGACGGCGGCCAGCGCCTCGGCCACCTCATCGTCGGACAGCAGGGTGTCCTCCCCCACCCGGCGCCCGGAACCCACCCACAGGGCCAGGTCGCGCGCCTGGGCGACCAGCGGCACCTGGCGGGCGGCCGTGGCCAGCTCGGAGTCGGGGCGCAGCCTGATCGTGTCGAGGTCGGCCAGCGCGTCGGCGAACGGCTCGAAGTCGCCCAGGTCGCCGATCTCCTCCTCGTCGTCGTCGTCGCCTTCGGCGTCGTCGTCGAGGAGGTCCTCCATCAGCTCGACGAAGTCGTCCTCGACGTCGTCGAGCTCGGCCTGCAGGTCGGAGAGGGAGTCAGAACCCTCGGTGAGCCGTCCGGTCTGCGAGAGGAACGTCAGGTACGCGTCCACGGCCGGGAGCATCCCGTCGGCGGCGGCGTCGGGATCCTCCACGACCTTGGGCATGCGGTCGAGCAGCAGGTTGCGCAGGTCGGCACGCTTCCACGTGCCGAGATCCTGGGAGAAGGCGAGGCGGTGCCACAGCGCCGCTGGTCCCACGAGCTCGGGGTCGCTCTCGGGCGCGTTGGCCTGCGCCCAGATGATGAACTCTTCGAGCAGGGGTCGCAGCTCAGTGGCGGCTACCTCGATGCGATCTGTCACGCACTCAGGCTAGTGCGCCCGCGAGGCACTCGGCTCCCCAAATAGGCGCTTTTGCTGATCATGACGTGCGGCGCATGGCTTCCGTGATGCGTTCCGCCGCCGCCATGACGGGCACCGCGTGCAGTCGGCCGGGCGCTCTCGTCAGTCGTTCGATGGGCCCGGAAACCGAGACGGCCGCGATGACCTTGCCGCCGCTGCCCCTTATCGGCGCGGAAACACTGGCCACCCCCTGCTCGCGCTCGCCGACACTGTGCGCCCAGCCCCTGCGCCGCACCGACGCCAGCGTGGCGGCGGTGAACTTGGCGCCGCGCAACCCCCGGTGCAGGCGGTCGGGCTCCTCCCACGCCAGCAATATCTGGGCGGCGGAACCCGCCGTCATCGGCAACGCCGACCCCACGGGCACGGTGTCGCGCAACCCGCTGGAGCGTTCGGCCGCGGCCACGCAGACCCGCTCGTCACCCTGGCGCCGGTAGAGCTGCGCGCTCTCGCCGGTGAGGTCGCGCAACTGCATCAGTACGGGCGCGGCCACCGCGAGCAACCGATCCTCACCCGCCGCCGTGGACAACTCGGAAAGCCGTGGGCCGAGCACGAACCTGCCCTGCGTGTCACGGGTCACGATGCGGTGGTGCTCGAGTGCGACGGCGAGCCGGTGGGCCGTGGGTCGGGCCAGGCCGGTGGCCTGGACCAGCTGTGCCAGCGAGGCAGGTCCCGCTTCGAGGGCATTGAGTACCAGAACGGCCTTGTCCAGTACGCCGACTCCGCTAGAGTTGTCCATACACCGATACTGACGTCTCGACATATGAGAAGGCAAGTCGGAGGACACTCCCGCGAGGGAGCGCGATGGGGAGCATCGCATCAACCAGGAGGAGATCATGGCCCGCACATTGGCGGAGAAGGTCTGGGAGCAGCATGTCGTGCGCCGCGCCGACGGCGAACCCGACCTCCTCTACATCGACCTGCACCTCATCCACGAGGTGACCAGCCCGCAGGCGTTCGACGGTCTCCGTCTCGCCGGGCGGACCGTGCGCAGGCCTGAGCTCACCATCGCCACCGAAGACCACAACGTGCCGACCGTGCTCGGCCCGATCGCCGACCCGGTGTCCAAGACGCAGGTCGAGACGCTGCGCAAGAACGCCGCCGAGTTCGGCATCCGGCTGCATCCTATGGGTGACGCGGGTCAGGGCGTGGTCCACATCATCGGCCCGCAGTTCGGCCTGACCCAGCCGGGCATGACGATCGTCTGCGGTGACTCCCACACCTCCACGCACGGCGCGTTCGGCGGCATCGCGTTCGGCATCGGCACCTCCGAGGTCGAGCACGTGCTGGCCACCCAGACGCTGCCGGCCTACCGGCCCAAGACGATGGCCATCGAGGTCTCGGGCGAACTGCCCGTCGGCGTCACGGCCAAGGACCTGATCCTGGCCATCATCGCCAAGATCGGCACCGGCGGCGGCCAGGGCTACATCGTCGAATACCGTGGTGAGGCCGTACGCAAGCTCTCCATGGAGGGCCGCATGACGGTCTGCAACATGTCGATCGAGGCCGGTGCCCGCGCGGGCCTGATCGCGCCCGACGAGACCACCTTCGACTACCTCAAGGGCCGTCAGCACGCGCCGACCGGCGAGGCGTGGGACCAGGCCGTCGAATACTGGAAGTCGCTGCGCACCGACGACGACGCCGTGTTCGACAAGGTGGTCGAGATCGACGCCTCGACGCTCACGCCGTACGTCACCTGGGGCACGAACCCGGGCCAGGGCCTGCCGCTGGACGCGTCGGTGCCCAGCCCCGAGGACTTCGCCGACCCGATCGCGCGCTCCTCGGCCGAGCGGGCGCTGGAGTACATGGGCCTCACGGCCGGCACGCCGCTGCGCGAGATCCAGGTCGACACGGTCTTCGTCGGCTCGTGCACCAACGGCCGCATCGAGGACCTGCGCGCCGCCGCCGAGATCCTGCGCGGCCGCCAGGTCACCACCCGCACGCTGATCGTGCCCGGGTCGATGCTGGTCAAGCTCCAGGCCGAGCAGGAGGGCCTGCACGAGGTGTTCAAGGCCGCCGGCGCCGAATGGCGCGAGGCGGGCTGCTCGATGTGCCTCGGCATGAACCCCGACACGCTCCAGCCGGGCGAGCGCAGCGCCTCCACCTCCAACCGCAACTTCGAGGGCCGCCAGGGCAAGGGTGGCCGCACCCATCTGGTGTCGCCGCAGGTCGCCGCCGCGACCGCGGTCACCGGCCGCCTGACCGCCCCCGCCGACCTCGCTTAGGAGAGCCTTCCGATGGACGCTTTCACCACTCACACCGGTACGGCGGTGCCGCTGCGCCGCAGCAACGTCGACACCGACCAGATCATCCCGGCCGTCTGGCTCAAGCAGGTCAGCCGGACCGGGTTCGAGAGGGGCCTGTTCGCCGCCTGGCGCGAGGACCCGACGTTCGTGCTCAACGACCCGGCCTACGAGGGCGCCTCGAT
Source organism: Nonomuraea sp. NPDC049158 (assembly GCF_040648335.1). NCBI lineage: Bacteria > Bacillati > Actinomycetota > Actinomycetes > Streptosporangiales > Streptosporangiaceae > Nonomuraea > Nonomuraea sp. NPDC049158. The sequence goes on along the minus strand of NZ_JBEZDM010000002.1, from coordinate 488,165 downwards.
CCTCGTCTCAGGTCCCGACTTCGGCACCGGCTCCTCGCGCGAGCACGCCGTGTGGGCCTTGCAGCAGTACGGCTTCCGCGCCGTGATCGCCGCCCGCTTCGGCGACATCTTCCGCAACAACTCCACCAAGATGGGCCTGCTCCCGGTCGTCCTGCCGGGCGACAAGGTCGAGGCGCTGCAGGCGGCCGTCGAGGCCGACCCGGGGCTGGAGGTGACCGTCGACCTGGCGGAGCGCCAGGTCCGCTGGGCCGGGGAGAGCGTCGGTTTCGAGATCGACGACTACACCCGCTGGCGCCTCATGGAGGGCCTCGACGACATCGGACTGACCCTGCGTCATGCCGACGATGTGGCGACGTACGAGAATGGTCGGCAGCCATGGCTGCCGACGACCGTCTAGAAGACGACGAACTGGCGCGGCGGCTGCGCGAAGCGCACCGCCGCGTCCGCATGCTGCCCGCCGCCGAGAAGGAACGGCTGGGCCGCCGTTACGTCGCGATCTGCGATCTGGCCAAGCGGGATCCGGAAAGGGCGGCGGCCCGTCTCGAAGCGTTTCTCGCCGCACTCGACAGCGATTTCGACACGCCACGCGCACCCGAAAACACGCTCGGTGATTGAGTTCCCCCGCGATCCCGCCTACTTTCGAGCGCGTAAGGGGTTTCTACCGAGAACTCATGAGCTGGAACCCCGAGCCGTAACTGGGGGAGCAGACCTTTATGAACAAGCGGGAACTCGTCGACGCCATCGCAGACCGGGTGGGCGACAGGAGGACGGCCACGGAGGCCGTGAACGCGATCATCGACGCCATCCAGAAGGCGGTCGCCAGCGGAGACAAGGTCTCGATCACCGGCTTCGGCGCGTTCGAGATGGTGCACAAGGGGGCCAGGAGCGCCCGTAACCCGTCTACGGGTGCCGAAATCGCGGTCGCGGAGAGCTGGGGACCCAAGTTCCGTCCGGGTTCGGACTTCAAGGAACTCGTGAACGTCGGCGGCAAGAAGCTCTCGAAGAAGAAGTAATCGCGAGAGCCGGCCGGGCGCCCGGTCCCCTGTCGGGGGCCGGGCGTTTCCTTTGATTCCTGGATTCCCGGGGAATCAGGGGAGTGGAAAGGTCGACAGCGTTATGTAGGTGATCTCGTCACCCGTCATCGCGAGGCGGACCCGCTGCCCCGAACGCAGGAGCCGCAGCGGCCCCGCGTCGAAGGCGGGCGTGCCGAACTCCAGCACGGTCCCGTCGTCGAGGAAGACCGAGCCGGAACGCGTCACCGGATCGAAACTGCGTACCGTCGCCTGCATGCGGCCCAGCGTAAACGGTGGGTCCGCGCCCAGCGAGACCCCGGCGCGTCACGAAGGCGGCCGGAGCCCGGCGCGTCACGAGGGCGGCCACAGTTCGGCGACTACCGCCGCGGTGTGCCGTCCCAGTCCCAGGGCGATGGCGGCCCGCAGGTCGTCGGGGGTGTCCACGTCGCGCCTGACCGAGTCGATGTCCTCCGTGCACAGCTCCTTGGCGCCGCCCGCCAGGTGCTTGGCCCGCGACTCCCCGCCGAAGCGCGGCGTGAACGGGCGTCCCGGCCGTACCCCGTAGAAGGTGGTGCCGACGTCGAGCGCGTCGGGCACGAAGGACTGGTCGAACTCCGCGGCGCGGCCCAGCGCGGTGGTCAGCTCCGCCGGGCGCAGGGCGGGCAGGTCGGCCTGCAGGGCGCCGATCCCGTCGCCGGGCGCGACGCGTACGGCGTGCGCCGCGCCCGTGCGCAGGGCGGTGTTCAGGCCACGGTCGGGGTCGTGCACCACCTCGGCCCCCAGCGCGGTCAGTGGCCCGGCGGCGGCCGGGTCGGCGGTCACCACGATTACCCGGGCCACCAGCGGGCAGGAGAGCGCCGCCGCGACGGTGTCGCAGGCGACGGCGACGGCCAGCCGGGTGCGGTGCGGACCCGTGGCGGCCGCCAGCCGAGTCTTGGCCGCGACCAGCGTCTTCACCGGAATGACCAGTGACCAGCGGATGCTCATAGGGTTAAGCATCGCGCCTCGACATCCCATGCGGCCAACCGGGAGACTTGGGGCGCAGACCGTAGGAGGAGATCATGAGCCGCCCCACGCGCCCATCGCGTTTCTGGGAGACCCTGGCCGTAGTGATCGTGAAACCACTGTCATGGCTCCTGATCAAGAAGGACTGGCGCAGGGGAGAGCGCGTTCCCCGCACCGGCGGCATCATCATCGCGACGAATCACCTCTCCTGGACCGACCCCGTGCTGCTGGCCCACTTCCTCTACAACAACGGGCGGTGGCCGGTCATCCTGGCCAAGGCCACCCTGTTCAAGGTGCCGTTCCTGGGCAACGCCGTTCGCTCCCTGCGGGCCATCCCCGTCGAGCGGGGCAGCAACGAGGCGGCCAAGTCGCTGCACGAGTCGGCGGCGCGGCTGAAGGACGGCGCCGCGATCCTCTTCTATCCCGAGGGCACCTGCACCCGCGATCCCGACCTGTGGCCGATGGTCGGCAAGACCGGCGCCGCCAGGCTGGCGCTGGAGAGCGGCGCGCCGGTGATCCCGGTGGCCCACTGGGGCGCGCACGAGCTGCTGCCCTATGGGGAGAAGCGGCCCAGGCTGTTCCCGCGCAAGACCTTCCGCGTGATGGTGGGGCCGCCGGTCGACCTGTCGGCGTACACCGGCCAGGAGCCGCACGCCGACGTGCTGCGCGCGGCCACCCACGACATCGTGATGGCGATCACCGAGCAGCTCGCCGCGCTGCGCGGGCAGAAGGCCCCCGCGGCCCCCTACGACCCGGCCGGGCGGTGACGGCATGACCAAGGTCGCGGTGTTCGGCACCGGATCGTGGGGCACCACGTTCGCGATGATCCTGGCCGAGGCGGGCAACCAGACCGTGCTGTGGGGCCGCCGGCCGGAGCTGGTCGCGGGCATCGAGCGCAGCCACGCGAACCTCGACTACCTGCCCGGCGTGGCGCTGCCCCCGTCGTTGCGCGCGACGACGGACCCCGCTGTAGCGCTCGACGGGGCCGACTTCGTGGTGCTCGCCGTGCCGTCGCAGTCCCTGCGGCCCAACCTGGCCGCCTGGCGTGAGCACATCCCGCGCGAGGCGGTCCTGGTCAGCCTGATGAAGGGCATCGAGCTCGGCACGACCAAGCGGATGAGCGAGGTCATCCGCGAGGTGGCGGGGGTGCACGAGGATCGGGTCGCCGTCGTCTCGGGCCCCAACCTGGCCAAGGAGATCGCCCAGCGCCAGCCCGCCGCCACGGTCGTGGCCTGCGTGGACGAGGGGGTCGCGGCGCGCCTGCAGGCGGTCTGCCATCTGCCGCCGTGGTTCCGGCCCTACACCAACACCGACGTGGTCGGCGTCGAGCTCGGCGGCGCGGTCAAGAACGTGATCGCGCTGGCCGTCGGCGTGGCCTCGGGCATGGGGATGGGCGACAACGTCGGCGCCATGCTGATGACCAGGGGACTGGCCGAGATCTCCCGGCTGGGCGCGGCACTCGGGGCCGACCCGCACACGTTCGCCGGACTGGCCGGGATGGGCGACCTGGTGGCGACCTGCACCTCGCCGCTGTCGCGCAACCGCACGTTCGGCGAGAACCTGGGCCGCGGCATGACGCTCGCCGAGGTCATCGCCGCCACCCGGCAGACCGCCGAGGGCGTCAAGTCGTGCGAGTCGGTCCTGGAGCTGGCCAGGAAGCACGACGTGGAGATGCCGATCACGGAGGTCGTCGTCGGCGTGGTGCACGACGGCATGTCGCCCAGCGAGGCCGGAATGCTGCTCATGTCCCGCTCGCCCAAGCCCGAGCGCTACGGCGTATGACGACGTCACCCGCTCGCTTGTCTCGTTGTCCAGCGCGCGTATGACGACGTCATCCGCGCGCTTGACTCGCTGTCCAGCGTACGCGCCGGTAGATTCGGACCTCATGAGCAAGCCACGCGTCGCCGTCGTTTTCGGAGGTCGCAATTCCGAGCACGCCGTGTCCCTGATGGGAGCCGGCAGTGTCCTGGAGGCGATCGACAGGAGCAAGTACGAGGTGATCCCCATCGGGATCGCCCAGGACGGCAGGTGGGTGCTGGCCGCGTCGGACCAGCGGTTCGCCATCGAGGCCGGCGAGCTGCCCGCCGTCGACACCACGGGCGCGGCCCTGGCGTTGCCCTCCGGCAGCGCCTCACTGGTGGCCTACGACCCGGGCAGCATCCCCGTCGAGCTGGGCAGCGTCGACGTGGTCTTCCCCGTCATGCACGGCCCGTTCGCCGAGGACGGCACGATCCAGGGCCTGCTGGAGATGGCCGGCGTGCGCTATGTGGGCTCCGGCGTGCTGGCCAGCGCGGTGGGCATGGACAAGGCCCACATGAAGACGGTCATGGCCGCCGCGGGACTGCCGATCGGTCGCCATGTGGTGGTACGCGAGCGCGACTGGCGGCTCTACCGGGAGCGGGTGCTGAAGGAGGCCGAGGAGCTCGGCTGGCCGGTGTTCGTCAAGCCCGCCAGGGCCGGGTCGTCGCAGGGCATCTCCAAGGCGCACGACCGGGCCTCGCTGGAGCGCGCCGTCGAGGTCGCCCGCGAGCACGATCCCAAGGTGCTCATCGAGGCCGCCATCGAAGGGCGCGAGATCGAGTGCGCGGTGCTCGAGTCACTCGGCGACGAGCCGGCGATCGCCTCGACGCCGGGCGAGGTCAAGGTCCAGGGCGGTCAGGAGTTCTTCGACTTCGAGGCCAAGTACTACCCCGACCAGATGTCGCTCACCGTGCCCGCCGACCTCCCTGAGGCGGTGGCCGAGGAGTTGCGGGAGATGGCCGTGCGCGCGTTCGAGGCGCTCGACTGCGAGGGGCTGTCGCGGGTCGACTTCTTCTACACGCCCGAGGGGAAGCTGGTCTTCAACGAGATCAACACCATGCCCGGGTTCACCTCGTTGTCGGTGGCGCCGCAGCTGTGGGCCGCCTCGGGGCTGTCGTACCCGGCGCTGGTCGACCGGCTCATCCAGCTCGCCCTGCACCGTTCACCCGGGCTGCGCTGACTACTGGGCTGACTACTGGGCTGACTACTGGGTCGGCTTCTGGGAGGCCGACGCCTGGCTGATCGGCCCCGAGAGGTCCGCGAGAACCGAGGGGGCGACGTGGGTGCCCGCGATCGTGACCTCGACATAGGCGGGGTCCTCGATCGCGGTGTACAGGGTCGGCTTGTCGGGGTCGGCGAACCAGCCCACGCCGTCGATCTCCTGCAACGTGTCGGTCGGGGACATCCGCGCCGGGCGCGGCACACCGCAGCGGAGCGCGATCTCCGCCTCTCCCCAGACCGTGACGTACGGGGAGGTGGGCGTGGACTCACCGCGCGGGGCGCCGTCGAGCGTCTTGGGCAGCCGCCCGGCCAGGCTCTCGCAGGCCGCCGCCGCCTCGCCCTGGGGCGTGGGCGGCTCCACGCGAACGGCACCGCCGCACCCGGCGAGCATCAGCAGGGCGAGCAGGACAGTGGTGCGGCGCATGAACTAGATTTACCTCAAATATGGACGATCGGGCACGTCAGCGTACGTGTGATGCCCTCCACGGCCTGAATCTGGGCGACCACCAGCTTGCCCAGCTCGTCGACGTTGTTGGCCTCCGCGCGCACGATCACGTCGTAGGGGCCGGTGACGTCCTCCGCCTGCGTGACTCCGGGAATGCCGGAAATCTCGCGGGCCACGCTCGCGGCCTTGCCGACCTCGGTCTGAATAAGGATGTAGGCCTGCACCATTACGTCCTCCCGGGCGATTCGATCACGCCGAAGGGCCACCGTACCCTGTGTGCGTCAGGAGGTGCGTCATCACAGTCGGAGATCTCGGCGAATTCGGAGCGGTGTCTCGTATTTCCGGACGATTGCCGCAAGGTGCGACGGTTCTGCTCGGGCCGGGCGACGACGCCGCAATGGTAAGGGCGCCCGACGGGCGCGTCGTGGTGTCTACGGACCTGCTACTCGAGGGTAGGCACTTTCGCCGCGATTGGTCCAGCGGCTACGACGTGGGGCGTAAAGCCGCAGCTCAGAACCTTGCCGACGTGGCCGCGATGGGGGCCGTGCCGACGTCCATCGTGGTCGGCCTGGGGATGCCCGCGGACCTGCCGGTGGAGTGGCTCGACGCGCTCGCCGACGGGTTCCGCGACGAGTGCGCGGTCGTCGGGGCGAGCGTCGTGGGCGGCGACATCGCGCGCGGCGACCTGGTCGTCATCGGGGTGACCGCGCTCGGCGATCTGGGCGGCCGGGCACCGGTGACCCGGTCGGGCGCGCGCCCCGGTCAGGTGGTGGCGGTGGCCGGACGTCTCGGGTACGCCGCCGCGGGGCTGGCACTGCTCGAATCCGGGTGGCCACCTAGCCATCCATCGGAGCAGAGTCGTGCGGAGGCGAGGTCTCCGGGGCCGAGCCGGGTGGAGGGGATGTCCTTCTCTCCGCGGCGAGAGGCGCTCTGGGAGGCTGTGGCCGCGCATCGGCGGCCGTGTCCGCCCTACTCCTCGGGGCCCGAGGCGGCGGAGCTGGGGGCGAGCGCGATGCTCGACGTGAGCGACGGGCTGCTCCAGGACCTCGGGCACATCGCGGTGGCCAGCGGCGTACGCGTCGAGCTGGACCCGGCCGCGTTCGTCGTGGGGGAGCCGGTGGCGGCGGCGGCCGAGCTGCTGGGGGCCGATCCGCTGGACTGGGTGCTGTCGGGCGGTGAGGACCACGCGCTCGCGGCGGTGTTCCCCGCCGGAGTGGCGCTGCCGTCTCCGTGGCGAATCGTGGGGCACGTCGTGGCAGGTCAGGGAGTTCACGTCCGAGGCCGTGAAATTGGTCACGCTGGATGGGATCACTTTGCGTGACAACCCGGCGCGATTTGTGTAAGGTTTGGCGGATTTGGGGTGTGACTACCGGGATTACTGGGACAAAGCCGTAGTAAAGGTGTTATGAAGATTGGCGGCCACTGTAACCTGCAGAAAGGGCAGCCATATGGGCCGCCACGGCACAGGTGGATCCGACGACGAGGATGAATGGGGGAACGAGGGCTCCGACGATTCACAGGAGGACCCCAGGTTCACCACCGACCCCGCCGCGAGGTGGGCCGCCGTCCCGGACCCGACCGCCAAGAGCGCCTTCTGGGGCCCGGACGAGCAAGGAGCCGAGCCACCCGGCTGGCCCTCGCCGCCCGACCAGGTCGAGGTGACGGGCCAGTGGGCGCCGATGCCGAAACGGGAAGGCGGACCGGCCCCGGCCGGCCCCGCTCCCGGCGTACGGCCTGATCCGTTCGAGACGACTGGCGCGTTCGCGCCGCCGCCGCGGTCGAAGGCCGCCGGCCGGCCCCCGGAGTCGTCCTCCGAGCCCCCGAGCATGTTCAGCCGCCCAGAAGGACCCACGGGCGGCTTCACCCGTCCGGAGGGACCCGCAGGCGGCTTCAATGGCCCCGACGGGCCCGCACACGGCTTCACCCATCCGGAAGGGCCCTCAGGCGGCTTCACCGGTCCCGAAGGGCCTTCGGGCGGCTTCGTTCACCCGGCAGGGCCTGCGGACGGCTTCACCCGGCCCGAAGGGGCTTCGGTCCTCCCCTTCATGCGTCCCGATGGGTCAGCCACGCGGTCCCAGGGGCGTCCTGAGGGCTCTGGGGCGTTCCCAGAGGGGCCTTCCGAGACCACGGGGGCGTTCATCATGCCCCCCGAAGGCGGGTTCAACCAGCCGCAGCCGCCGGCGGACGGCGGCCGGTCCGACCGCCCTGAGGGGCCGTTCGAGACGACCGGCGCCTTCACGCGTCCGGAGTGGGACACCCCCGGCCGGCCACCGGGACCCGCCGACGAGCCCGGCTCGAACGAGACGCGTGACTTCAACGAGCCCTTCGGCGCCACCCAGGTCTTCGGTTCCAACGAGGCGTTCGGGCCGCCGCCGAACGAGCCGCCCGCACCGGGCGACATCAAGGTGTACGGCGCGCCGACCATGGTCGACGCCCCCACGCCCGCCTGGGCGGACAGCGCCGACAACGGCTTCCTCGGCTCGGGCTGGTCGTCGGACGAGCCGATCGACGAGCCGGAGCCGCGCCGCCGCCGTGGCCGCAAGAAGCCGCCCGCCGACCCCGACGTGCTCGCCGCGCCTCCCAGCGGCGGGCGGGGCAAGGTGGCGCTGCTCTCCGTCGCCGCCGTGGCGGTCGTCCTCGGCGGTACCGTCGCCGGCGTCAAGATGATGAGCTCCTCGAACGACCCGGCCAAGTGCGCCGGCGCCACCTGCGCCGCCGTACAGGTGACCAACCAGCCGGGCGCGAAGCCCAGCCAGTCCCCGGCGGAGGAGGAGCCCACGGAGGAGCCCTCCGACGAGCCGACCGAGGAGAAGACCAAGGCCGCCGACACCCCGAAGCCGTCGGCCACGGTCAACGTGCGCACGCCGCGCCGTAGCGCCTCCCCGACACCGACGCCGACCAAGACGAAGACGAAGGAACCGGTCAGGCCCACGAGGGAGCCGGTCGAGCCGAGCCCGACGGAGAGCCTCACGGAGGAGCCGACCGACGAGGCCACGACGATCAACGACCCCGACACCCCGAGCGGCACTGTCACGACGGCCCCCGTACCCACCGACCCGGCCCAGGCCGCGGGCGGTCAGTCGGTGAGCCTGAACTTCGACGTGGTCAACCAGGGGCTGGTCGGCTACACCGCGCACCTGGACGTCGTCAACTCCTCCCTGGAGGCGCTGCCATCGCTCACGGTGTCCCTGCCGATCCGCGGCCGGGTGCTGGATGTGAAGGGCGCCGGGTGGACGCAGGACGGGGATCAGCTGATCATCGACCTGACCGACTCGCTCGCCACGGGCGGCACCGCCCAGCTGACGATCTCGGCGACGGGCCGGGGCGCCGCGCCGGCGAACTGCGGCCTGGTGGGCGGCGACTGCGCCGTCAGCTAGCCGGCCACCCCGGCGGGGGATGGTTGGATGGGGATATGACGGTTACGACCCCTCCATGCGTGCTGACCGTCGCCGGATCCGATTCCGGCGGCGGGGCGGGCATTCAGGCCGACCTCAAGACCATGCTCGCCTTGGGCGTCCACGGCATGAGCGTCATCGCGGCGGTCACCGCGCAGAACTCGCTCGGCGTCCAGGGCTACTGGGAGCTGCCGCCCGAGGCCGTACGGGCGCAGCTCGACTCGGTGCTCGGCGACATCGGTGCGCGGTCGGTCAAGACCGGCATGCTGGCCTCGCCGGGACTGGTCGAGGTGGTGGCGGCGGCGCTCGGCTCGTACTCCGCGCCGGTGGTGGTCGATCCGGTCGGCGTGTCGAAGCACGGCGACCCGCTGCTGGCGCCCGAGGCCGTCGAGACGGTCAAGACGCGGCTGCTGCCGGTCGCCACCGTCGTCACGCCCAACCTGTGGGAGGTCGAGCAGCTCACCTCGGTCAAGGTCGAGGACGAGGACGGCCTGCGCCGCGCGGCCGACGCCATCCTGGAACTGGGCCCCACCTGGGCCCTGATCAAGGGCGGCCACCTGCCCGGCGAGCCGGTCGACCTGCTCACGGACGGGACGAGCGAATATCGCTTCTCGGCGCCGCGCCTGGACAACCGGCACACGCACGGCACGGGCTGTACGCTCGCCTCGGCCATCGCCTCCCACCTCGCGCTGGGGGACGACGTGCCCACGGCGGTGGGCAAGGCGAAGGAGTACGTGACGGGCGCCATCGCCAAGGGCTTCCCGCTCGGCGACGGCATCGGCCCGGTCGACCACGCCTGGCGCTGGCGCTGACCCGAGCCATCCCTGACGTCGAGCTACCTCAGACACGGCGAAAGCCCGCCGCTCGGTGTCGAGCAGGCGGGCTTTGGCGAAAGTCGGGACCGGCTAGCGGGTGACCTTGCCGGCCTTGATGCACGAGGTGCACACGTTGAGCTTCTTCGGCGTGCCGCCGATGACCGCGCGGACCGTCTGGATGTTGGGGTTCCAACGACGGCGGGTGCGGCGGTGCGAGTGGGACACGTTGTTGCCGAAGGTCGGCCCCTTGCGGCAGACATCGCAGACGGAAGCCACGGTATCGCTCCTTAAAACAGTCGATGTAGCCCTGTCCGCGTGATGCTTTCCGGGCGAAGGGCATGCCGGGACAACCGGCCAGCCAGACGAGGATATCCGATCCGCGCCACTGGGCGCGAACCGCGAGCACTAGACGGGCTCAGATGCGGAGATATCCTCCTGCATTAACGGTAGCGCATGCGGGGAGGTCGGAGCGCGCAGATGGAGGTTCTCGACCCGCCCGCGGTACGCCGCTGGGCTCGCCTCGCCGCCGACGCGCTGGGTGGCGCCAGGGCGGAGATCGACGCGCTCAACGTGTTCCCGGTCGCGGACGGCGACACCGGCACCAACCTGCACCTGACCGTGCTCTCCGCGGCCGAGGCCGTCGAGGCGCTGCCCGACGACGTGGACGCCGCGGTGATGTGGCAGACGCTCTCCTACGGCGCGCTGATCGGCGCCAGGGGCAACTCGGGGGTCATCGTCAGCCAGGCGCTGCGCGGGCTCGCGGAGGTGCTCAAGGACGGCGCCGACTTACGCGCCGGGCTGCTGCGGGCCGCCACCTTGGCCAGGGAGGCCGTGGCCAGGCCGGTCGAGGGCACCGTGCTGAGCGTGCTGGAGGCGGCGGCGCGGGCCGTACAGGAAGTGAAGGGCGATCTCGCGGCGGTCGCGCGGCGGGCGGCCGGTGCGGCGCGGGCGGCGCTGCGGCGTACGCCCGAGCAGCTGGACGTGCTGGCGCGCAGTGGTGTCGTGGACGCCGGCGGCGCCGGGCTGGCGATCATCCTGGAGTCGCTCGAACGGGTGATCACCGGCTCGAACAGCGACCGCTACGACGTGCCCGCGCCGACCTCGCGGATCTCGCCGATGACCGAGGTGGGGGCCGGCTACGAGGTGATGTACCTGCTCGACGCCGACGACGCCGCGGTGGCCAAGCTGCGCGAGGAGCTCGACGCGATGGGCGACTCGCTCGTCGTGGTCGGCGGCGAGGGCCTGTGGAACGTCCACGTCCACGTCGGCGAGGCGGGCCCCGCGGTCGAGGCGGCGCTGCGGGCGGGCCGGCCGCACCGGATCAGGATCACCTACCTGGCCGAGCGTACGCACCGGGCCAGCGCGGGCCGGGGCGTGGTCGCGGTGGCGGCGGGCGACGGGATCGCGGCGCTGTTCGAGGAGTGCGGCGCGGTGGTGGTACGCCGCGCCCCCGGCACGCGGCCCACGCTGCCCGCGATGCTGGCCGCCATCCGGGAGGCGGGCGGCGAGGTGGCGGTGCTGCCGAACGACGAGGGCGCCGGGGCGGTGGCGACCGCGGCGGCCGAGATCGCCCGTGAGGACGGCGTGGTGGTCAGTGTGCTGCCCACCAGGGCCACCGTGCAGGGTCTGGCCGCGCTGGCCGTACACGATCCGCTGCGCCGCTTCGACGACGACGTGGTGGCCATGACCGACGCGGCCGGGCACACGCGCCACGGGCACCTGGTGGTGGCCGACCGCGAGGCGGTGACGAGCGCGGGCGTGTGCCGTCCCGGCGACGTGCTCGGGCTGATCGACGGCGACGTGTCGGTGATCGGCGGCAAGCTGGCGGAGGTGGCCACGCTCGTCGTGGACCGGATGGTGGCGGGCGGCGGCGAACTGGTCACCCTGGTCACGGGGGCCGACGCGCCGGTGGGCCTGGCCGGGCATGTCGAGGCCCACCTCAGGGTCATCAGGCCCGACGTGGACCTGGTCGTCTACGACGGAGAGCAGGGCGGTTATCCACTGCTCATCGGTGTCGAATGATTCCTGTCGGCCGCAGGCGGTAGAACATAGTCCCGTGAGCCGTTTCGACGAGCCCCTGACGAAAGCGCTCGACCCCAAGACCGCCAAGCTGCTGCACAGCGTGCTCGGCCTGGAGACGGTCGGCGACCTGCTGCGCCATTATCCGCGCCGCTACGCCGAGCGCGGGGAGCTGACCTCGCTCGACGCGCTGGAGGTCGACGAGCACGTCACCGTGGTCGGCGAGGTCACGAGGCTGATGCGCAAGCCCATGCGCAACCGCGGCGGCACCTGGCTGGAGGTCGAGGTCGTCGACGGCGGGCGCAACAAGATCTACCTGTCGTTCTTCGGCAAGGGCTCCCACGTGGCCGAGTCGCGGCTCAAGCCGGGGCGGCGGGGGATGTTCGCCGGGAAGGTGGGCATGTTCGGGTCCAGGGCCACGCCGCGGTGGCAGCTGTCGCACCCGGAGTTCGAGCTGTTCGACGAGGGGGAGGCGAGCGCCGAGGACTTCGCGGCGGCGCCCGTCCCGATCTACCCGGCGGGCAAGGACCTCACGCCGTGGGCGATCAGGCGGGCGATCGGCGTGGTGCTCGACACGCTCGGGCCTCTCGACGATCCGCTGCCCGCCGAGCTGCGGGACCGGCGCGGGCTGGAGGGGCTGGCCGAGGCGCTGGTGTCCATCCACCGGCCGAAGGACTTCGGCGACATGCGGCGGGCGCGTGAGCGGCTGAAGTTCGACGAGGCGTTCGTCCTGCAGGCTGTGCTGCTGCAGCGCAGGCAGGCGGCGACCGCGTGGCCCGCCAGGCCCCGGCCCCGGCGCGCCGACGGCCTGCTGGCCGACTTCGACGGGCGGCTGCCGTTCTCGCTCACCGAGGGGCAGGCGCTGGTCGGCGAGGAGATCGCGGCGGACCTGGCGCTCGAGCACCCCATGCACCGGCTGCTGCAGGGCGAGGTGGGCGCGGGCAAGACCGTGGTGGCCCTGCGCGCGATGCTGCAGGTGGTCGACGCGGGCGGCCAGGCCGTGCTGCTGGCGCCCACCGAGGTGCTGGCCCAGCAGCATCACCGCTCGATCAGCGGCATGCTGGGCGACCTCGCGCAGGGCGGCATGTTCGGCGGCACGGCCGTCACCCTGCTCACCGGCTCCATGAACGCCGCCGGGCGCAGGTCCGCGCTGCTCGACGCCGCCTCCGGCACCGCGGGCATCGTCGTGGGCACGCACGCCCTGCTCCAGGAGCACGTCCAGTTCGCCGACCTGGGGCTGGTCGTGGTCGACGAGCAGCACCGGTTCGGCGTGGAGCAGCGTGACGCGCTGCGCGAGAAGGCCGGCGGCGGCCGTCCGCACGTGCTGGTCATGACCGCCACCCCGATCCCGCGTACGGTCGCCATGACGGTGTTCGGCGACCTGGAGGTCTCGACGCTGTCGCAGCTCCCCTCGGGCCGCGCGCCGATCACCACCCATGTCGTGCCCGCCGCCGAGAAGCCGCACTTCCTGGAGCGCACCTGGGAGCGGGTCCGCGAGGAGGTGGCCCTCGGCAGGCAGGCCTACATCGTCTGCCCGCGCATCGGCGACCTGGAGGGCGACGAGGGGGATCTGCAGGCGCCGCCGTCCGACGAGGAGCGGCGCCCGCCGCTGGCCGTCCTCGACGTGGCCGAGCTGCTGTCCGGCGGCCCCTTCCGCGACCTGCGGCTGGGCGTCCTGCACGGCAAGCTCCCGCCGGAGGAGAAGGACGCGATCATGCGCGCGTTCACCCGTGGCGAGCTCGACGTCCTCGTCGCCACCACGGTCATCGAGGTCGGCGTCGACGTGCCCAACTCGTCCGTCATGATCATCATGGACGCCGACCGCTTCGGCGTCTCCCAGCTCCACCAGCTGCGCGGCCGGGTCGGCCGGGGCGGACTGCCCGGCCTCTGCCTGCTGATCTCGGACTTCCCCGAGGGCACCCCCGCCCGAGCCCGTCTGTCGGCCGTGGCGGCGACCCTCGACGGCTTCGAGCTGTCCCGCGTGGACCTCGAACAACGCCGCGAAGGCGACGTCCTGGGCGCGGCTCAGTCGGGCAAGCGCTCGTCCTTGAAGCTGCTCCAGCTCCTCCGCGACGAGGACGTCATAGAGGCGGCCAGAGACGAGGCCGCGGCCCTGCTGACCGCCGACCCGGACCTGAAGTCCCACGACGCTTTGCGCGCGGAGATAGACCGCCTGCTGGCGGACGAAAAAGCGGATTATCTGGAAAAGACCTGACGCGTACGGCGCCGCAGGTAGGCCACGGAATCTGAGTAAGGATCGCACGTAACGGCGCCCGGCCCTGTGCGGGTTCAGCGGCCGTTTTCCTGGAGGCCCTCAGCCACGTATGGCGGGTGGCGGCCAACCCGGCCGTGCCGTAAAAAAGAAAAAGCCCTTGATCTTGATATGGTTCCCAGCCGCGGGGACGGCCTCCCCCCGAATGCCGTCCCCGGCTGGGCCCACCCTCGGGTCAGGTGCCGAGGGAACCGGCGTGCGGAAGGGCTCACGATCACGCCGGTCGGCCTCCAACTGGGTCACCTTGAAGGCCGCAGGACCCATCATGCGAGACGCTCACCGCGATGGGAATCACCCTTGCTTACTCGAGGCTGACACTTGTCCACTCTTGACCTGCGCCGACATGCGGGACAATGGCCCTCATGACTCGGATCATCGCGGGGAGCGCGGGTGGCAGGCGGCTGGCCGTGCCGCCGGGGCGCGGGACGAGACCGACCAGTGACAGGGCGCGAGAAGGGATCTTCTTGACCCTCGACTCGCTGCACGGGCTGGCGGGCGCCCGGGTGATCGATCTGTACGCGGGCTCGGGGGCCGTCGGGCTGGAGGCGCTGTCCCGGGGGGCGGCCCACGCCGTGCTCGTCGAGTCCGACCCGAGGGCCGTCCGCACGATCAAGGCGAACGTCGAGACGCTGGCGCTCGACGGGGCGCGGGTGGTGGCCGACAAGGTCGAGCGGTTCCTGGCGAAGCCCGAGGATGGGGGATACGACATAGTTTTCGCGGATCCGCCCTATGCCGTCACCGACGACGAGGTCACGCGCGTACTGGAGTCGCTGCGTGACAACGGCTGGCTGACCGATGGGGCTTTGGTGGCGTTCGAGCGGGAAAGCAGGGGAAAAGCCCTGGTGTGGCCCGAAGGCTACGCAGAGGAGAGGGTCCGTCGCTACGGCGAAGCATCCGTTTGGTACGGTCGCGCCGCCGGGAACCCGTAGACCTGGGGAGGCGTTTTGCGCCGCGTTGTCTGCCCGGGGTCGTTCGACCCCATCACCAACGGCCACCTCGACATCATCGGCCGGGCTGCCCGGCTGTACGACGAGGTGACCGTGGCAGTGCTCATCAACCTCGAGAAGAGCGGCCTGTTCACGGTCGACGAGCGGATCGAGGTCCTGCACACCGTGACCAAGGAGTACGCGAACGTCAAGGTGCAGAAATTCCATGGCCTGCTCGTAGACTTCTGCAAGCAGAACGACATCCCCGCCATCGTCAAGGGGATCAGGGTGGTCAGCGACTTCGACTACGAGCTGCAGATGGCACAGCTGAACTATCGGTTGTCCGGGGTCGAGACGCTGTTCATGCCGACCAACCCCGAGTACTCCTTCCTGTCCTCCAGCCGGGTCAAGGAGATCGCCCGATACGGTGGTGACGTGTCCGGACTGGTGCCTGACCTGGTGCACGAGCTCCTCATCGAGCGGCTCAGGAGCTGACACCGACCTGCTATCCTTTTGTTTCGGCCTTGTACGACGGCGACATTTCGCCATGCCTAGCGAGAGCAGATGACTCAGCACCTCGACCCCCGCTCCCCTTGGGTGATCTCCACTCACGACCTGGGTAGGCGACCGGGCTCGATGAAGCGGATGACCCTGTCCCTCCCGGCACCGGTGAATCTCGGCGTCGACATGATCGGTGTCCCCAAGGACGCCGATGTCGAGCTGGATCTCCGGCTCGAAGCAGTGATGGAAGGCGTGCTCGTCTCGGGCGTGGCGCGCGCCCCGCTCGCCGGGGAGTGCGCGCGGTGTCTCGACCCGGTCACCTCGGAGATCGAGGTCGACCTGCAGGAGCTGTTCTTCTACTCCGACGAGGACGCCTCGGAGGAGGATTCACTGCTCGACGGTGAGCTGCTCGACCTCGAGCCGACGTTCCGCGACGCGGCGGTGCTCGCACTGCCGCTGAGCCCCGTCTGCGGTGAAGACTGCGCGGGTCTCTGCACGGAATGCGGGGTCAAGCTGGCCGAGGCCGGCGACGATCACCGGCACGAGAAGATCGACGCTCGCTGGGCGTCGTTGCAAGGTCTGGTTACCGAGAACGATAACGATCAGGAGAAGTGACGTGGCCGTCCCGAAGCGAAAGATGTCGCGGAGCAACACCCGCGCCCGTCGCTCCCAGTGGAAGACGACTGCTGTCGCCCTGGTGAGCTGCCCGCAGTGCCGTTCGCCGAAGCAGCCGCACATCGCGTGCCCCACCTGCGGCACCTACAACCGCCGCCAGGTGATCGAGCCGTCCGCCTGATCGCACCTCCTGGTGAGCGGACCATGACCGCTCGAAGGGTTGACGCACTGCCGACCGGGTGCCATTGTGCCCCGGTCGGCGTTACCGTCTGACGCGTGCGGTGGCGGTTCGCCCGCGGCCGTGGTGGACGCCGGGGTTTGGTCCCCCCGACGCCCACCACGTTTTCGGGCATCTTCCGCAGCCGTCGCGCCATGTGAAGATGTCCGAGGAGGAATCACGTGGGCGCAGGTCCTAAGCCGGTGGCCGTCGAGGTCGCCCGAGAAGAGCTGGAGCGGGTGCTGCTGGTCGGCCTCGGTTCCGACATCCTGGAGCGGGCGCTGACCCACCGCTCCTACGCGTACGAGAACGGTGGCCTGCCCACCAACGAGCGCCTGGAGTTCCTCGGCGACTCGGTGCTCGGCCTCGTCGTGACCGACACCCTCTACCGCAACCACCCCGACCTGCCCGAAGGCCAGCTGGCCAAGCTGCGGGCCGCGGTGGTCAACATGCGTGCCCTGGCCGATGTGGCCCGCACGCTCGGCCTGGGCCGGTTCCTGCGGCTCGGCAGGGGCGAAGAGGGCACCGGCGGCCGCGACAAGTCCTCGATCCTGGCCGACACGCTGGAGGCGCTGATCGGCGCCGTCTACGTCGACAAGGGCCTCGACGAGGCGTTCCGGGTCGTGCATCTGCTGTTCGACCCGCTGATCGTCCGCTCGGCCTCGCTGGGCGCCGGTCTCGACTGGAAGACCTCGCTGCAGGAGCTCACCGCCTCAGAGGCGCTCGGCGTGCCCGAATACCACGTCGAGGAGAGCGGCCCCGACCACGCCAAGTCGTTCACCGCCGAAGTGCGGGTGGGCGGCGAGTCCTACGGCTCGGGCACCGGACGCAGCAAGAAGGAAGCCGAGCAGCAGGCGGCCGAGGCGGCGTGGACCCGCATCAGGGCCCGCCGCGAGCAGCGCGAGAGCCAGCCGGCGGGCTAGGTGCCAGAGCTGCCGGAGGTCGAGGTCGTCCGCCGCGGCCTCGCCGAATGGGTCACCGGCCGGGAGATCGCCTCAGCCGAGGTGCTCCATCCCCGCGCCACCAGGCGGCACGTGCCGGGCGTCGAGGAGTTCTGCGCGCGCCTGAGAGGCCGTACGGTGCTCTCCGCGGAGCGCCGTGGCAAATACCTGTGGCTGCCGCTCTCGGGCGACGACGAGGCGCTCCTGGCTCACCTGGGCATGAGCGGCCAGCTGCTCATCGTGCCGCCCGACTCGCCGCTGGAGAAGCATCTACGCGTACGCCTCAGCTTCGCCGACGGCGGCTCCGACCTCCGCTTCGTGGACCAGCGAACCTTCGGCCACGTCATGCTCACTCCCCTGGTCGGGGGCATCCCCGCGCCGATCGCGCACATAGCCCCCGACCCGTTCGAGAAGGCGTTCGACGAGGCCGCCTTCGCCACGAACCTGCGCAAGAAGAAGACCGAGATCAAACGGGCCCTGCTCGACCAGTCCTTGATCAGCGGGGTCGGCAACATCTACGCCGACGAGGCGCTCTGGCTGGCGAAACTCCACTGGGCCCGGCCCACCCAGACCCTCACCCGCCCCAAGATCGCCGAGCTCCTGGCCGCGGTCCGCCAGGTCATGGGCGCCGCCCTCCTCCAGGGCGGGACGTCCTTCGACAGCCTGTACGTCAACGTCAACGGGGAGAGCGGCTACTTCGAGCGCTCCCTGGAGGTCTACGGCCGGCGCGACCAGCCCTGCTCCCGCTGCGGCACCCCGATCAGGCGCGACCCGTTCATGAACCGCTCGTCCTACAGCTGCCCGACCTGCCAGCGCAAGCCTCGCTGAGCGAGCCCTCCGCGTGATCGTCTTGGACCGGAGGCCCTTGGGGTGATCGGTGTTCGGCTTGCGTAAAGGAAAAAGGGGGATCCCATGGTGCGGTTGACAGTGTGGGTGCGGGGGCGAGTGCAGGGTGTGGGCTTCCGGTGGTGGACGCGCGCACGGGCTCTGGAGCTCGGACTCACGGGCTGGGCGCGGAACGCGGCCGACGGCCGGGTGGAGATAGTGGCGGAAGGCACACAAGAGTCCTGCGTCAAGCTGCTGGAGCTGCTCAGAGGTTGCGACACGCCGGGCAGAGTCGATGGAGTGGTGGAACGATGGAGCGAAGCCCGAGGTAGTTTGGGAGGGTTTGCGGAGAGGTGAGGGGTTTCGTTAAACAGCTCAAATAGGGTATAGTTGTATGTCGGGAGTGCCCGGGGGTAGGTCTCTGCGGTTTGTTCGACTTGACCGCCCACACTGCCGGTGCGACTCTTGTTAGGTACCACGCGCACCCCTCCCGCGGAATAAGAAGTGCGCGAACCAGTCTGGTCACTCAGCGTGGAGGACCCTTTACCATGGCGAAGGCTCTACTCGGCCACGTCGGCGGTCCTGACCCTCGAATGGTCTCGGAGATGCGCCGTCTGCAACAGCGGATCCGGGATTTGGAGGCAGAACTCATCCGACTCCAGGCCACGAATGACGCTCTTGCGGCGCAAACCCGCGACGAGGCGCTCAGCCGTATGCAAGAGCGCGAGCCGGCACTCACCTAAGAGTGTCCGGAGCGCACGACACCCCAGGGACGTCTCGAAGAGGCGTCCCTTGTTATTTGCTTATTCCCTAGAGTTTTGTGCCTCCTTTACCAGCCCGGCGCGGCCTCGACTGCACTAGCCCTCATGGGGCAGTGAAGACCAGTAGGCTTTTCGAAGTCGGTTCTGGGAGAAGGGGGCGTGGTCTTGCACCTGAAGACCCTCACCCTGCGCGGCTTCAAGTCGTTCGCCTCCGCGACCGCCCTGCGCTTCGAGCCCGGCATCACCTGCGTGGTGGGCCCCAACGGTTCCGGCAAGTCCAATGTCGTCGACGCCCTGGCCTGGGTCATGGGCGAGCACAGCGCCAAGTCGCTGCGCGGCGGCAAGATGGAGGACGTCATCTTCGCCGGCACCTCCTCCCGGCCGCCCCTCGGCCGGGCCGAGGTGACGCTGACCATCGACAACTCCGACGGCGCGCTGTCGATCGACTACACCGAGGTCACGATCAGCCGCCTGATGTTCAGGTCGGGCCAGAGCGAATACGCCATCAACGGCGACACCTGCCGCCTGCTCGACATCCAGGAGCTGCTGTCCGACTCGGGCATCGGCCGTGAGATGCACGTCATCGTCGGCCAGGGCCAACTCGACGCCGTGCTCCACGCGGGCCCCGAAGACCGGCGCGCGTTCATCGAAGAGGCCGCGGGCGTCCTCAAGCACCGCAAGCGCAAGGAGAAGGCGCTTCGCAAGCTCGACGCCATGCAGGCCAACCTCACCCGCGTCCAGGACCTCGCCACCGAGCTGCGCCGCCAGCTCAAGCCGCTCGGCCGCCAGGCGGAGATCGCCCGCAAGGCCGCCGTCATCCAGGCGGACCTGCGCGACGCGCGGCTGCGCCTGCTGGCCGACGACGTGTGCGTCCTGCGCGAGACGCTGGAGCGCGAGGCCGCCGACGAGGCGGCGATCCTGGGCCGGCGCACCAGGGTGGAGTCCGAGCTGGCCGAGGGCCAGCAGCGGGAGGCCGCTCTGGAGAGCGCCGAGGCCGAGGCCCAGCCCCGGCTGAGCGCCGCCCAGGAGACCTACTTCCGGCTCTCCTCCCTGCGCGAACGCATCACCGGCCTCGAACAACTGGCCGCCGAACGGCACCGGCACGCGCTCGACGCGGCCGCCATCGAGCGGCGCGGGCGCGACCCGGAGGAGCTCGAACGCGAGGCGGCCGAGGTACGCGAGCACGAGCTGATCCTCCGCGCGGAGCTGGAGCGCGCCCAGGACCTGCTGGAAGAGGCGGTCCAGCGACGCGCCGAGTCCGAGGCCGAGCTGAGCGCCGAGGAGCAGCGGCTCGCGATGGCCTCACGGGCCGCCGCCGACCGGCGCGAGGGCCTGGCCAAACTGCGCGGCCAGGTCGATTCCGTACGCAGCAGGGCCCGTGCCGCCGAAGACGAGATCGGCCGCCTCACCCGCGCCGTGACCGAGGCCGCCGGACGTGAGCGCCAGGCCCGTGAGGACCTGGAGGCGCGGCGGCTGGAGGAGCCCGCCGTCGACCCGGCGCTGGCCGCGGAGCTGGTCACCGCGCAGTCGCTGGTCGACGAGGCCAAGGCGGCGGCCGACGAGGCGCGCGCCGCGGTCGAGCAGGCCAAGTCCGCGCTCGACGCGCCGCGAGCGGCTCTTCAGTCCGCCAGATCGGGCATCGCCACGGCCCGCGCCACCGACCAGGAGGCCCAGCGCTCCGTGGCCGCCCTCCGGGCCCGCTGCGAGGCCCTGGAGCTCGGCCTGGCCAAGGGCGACGGCGGCGCGGCCCTCCTTGAAACCGACCTGGCCGGCGTGCTCGGTCCGCTGGCGGCGTCGATGCAGGTCACCCCGGGCGCCGAGCCGGCGGTCGCGGCCGTGCTCGGACCGATCGCCGACGCCATCGCCGTCAAGACGGTGGACACCGCGATCGGCGCCCTCGAACTGCTCCGCGTCAAGGAGGCGGGCCAGGCGACCCTCCTGGTGGCGGGCTCCGGCGGCCGGGCCGCTGATCAGGCGCGCCCGGCCGCGCCCGAGGGGAGTCGTTGGGTCGCCGCGCTGGTGACGGTGCCCGGACACCTCAGGGCCGCCCTCGACCACGTGCTGGCCGACGTCGTCGTCGTGGACGACCTCGACGCCGCCCGCGCGATCGTGGACCGCCATCCCGGGCTGCGGGCCGTGACCAGAGGCGGCGACCTCGTCGGCGCCCATCTGGCCAGCGGCGGCTCCGAGGGCGGCACCTCCGTGCTGCAGGTACGCGCGGCGCTCGACGACGCCGTCGCGGACCTGGAGGAGGCCGAGGGCAGGGCCGAGGAGACCGCCGCCGCCCAAGAGGAGGCCGCGGAAGCCGAGCAGGCCGCGCAGCTGGCCCTGGAGTCGGCCCAGAGCCAGGTCAACGAGGCGCAGACCGCCGCGGGCACCGCACAGGCCGGGGTCAACGCCGCCCAGGGCGCGCTCGACCAGGTCAGAGCCAGGCAGCGGGAGGCCGACCAGCGCAACGCCGCGGCGGCCAAGCGGCTGGCCCAGCTCGAAGCCGCCGCCGACGCCGCGCGCGCCGAGGCCCAGCGCCTCGCCAAGAGCGTCACGACGGCTGAGGAGTCCCGCGCCGAAGGGCTGGAGGAGCTGGCCGAGCTGGAGATCCGGCTGGCCGAGGCCGAATACGCGCAGGAGCTGGAGACCGAGCCGACCACCGACCTGCGCGACGAGCTGGCCGGCACCTGCCAGGTCGCCAGGCAGCGCGAGATGGAGACCCGCCTGCAGGTCCGCACCGCGGAGGAGCGGGTCAAGGGCATCGAGGGCCGGGCCGACGGCCTGATCAGGGCGGCCCAGCGCGAACGCCACGAACGCGCCGAGGCAGCCGCCCAGCGGGCCAGGCGCCGGCGGCAGGCCGCGGTGGCCGAGGCCGTGAGCAATGGCGCCAAGCAGGTGCTCAAGGTCCTGGGGACGTCCATCCAGCTCGCCGCCCGCGAACGCGACGAGGCCGACCTGGCCCGCGTCGCGATCGACGCCGAGCTCAAGCAGGTCCGCCTGCACGTACGCGAGCTGGGCCAGGAGCTCGACAAGCTGGTCAACCGGGTCCACGGCAGCGCGGTCGCCCGCACCGAGCAGCGGCTCCGCCTCGAACAGCTCCAGCAGCGCGCCCTGGAGGAGTTCGGCGTCGAGCCCGAGTCCCTGATCTCCGAGTACGGCCCGGAGGCCCCGGTCCCCGGCGACCCGCCCGTCCCCTACGTACGCGAGGAGCAGGAGAAGCGGGCCAAGATCGCCGAGAAGCAGATGAACCAGCTCGGCAAGGTCAACCCGCTCGCCCTGGAGGAGTTCGCGGCGCTGGAGGAGCGGCACGCCTTCCTCAACTCGCAGCTCGAAGACCTCAAGAAGACCCGGCGCGACCTGCTGCTGGTGGTCAAGGAGGTCGACGACCGGGTGGAGCAGATGTTCTCCTCCGCCTACGAGGACGTGGCGCGGGAGTTCGAGCAGATCTTCACCAGGGTGTTCCCCGGGGGCGACGGCCGCCTGGTGCTGACCGAGCCCGGCGACATGCTGACCACCGGCATCGAGGTCGAGGCCCGGCCGCCCGGCAAGAAGGTCAAGCGGCTGTCGCTGCTGTCGGGCGGGGAGCGGTCGCTGACCGCGGTGGCGTTCCTGATCTCCATCTTCAAGGCGCGGCCCTCCCCGTTCTACGTGATGGACGAGGTGGAGGCGGCCCTCGACGACACCAACACGCAGCGCCTGCTACGGCTCTTCGAGGAGCTGCGGCAGAGCTCCCAGCTGATCGTCATCACCCACAACAAGCGGACGATGGAGATCGCCGACGCCCTCTACGGCGTGTCGATGCGCGGCGACGGCGTCACCCAGGTGGTCAGCCAGCGGCTCCGGGAGCGCGAGTCCGCCTGACATCGTCCCGGTCCCGGGCGTTCGGTCCTGATGGTCCGGTGTTGATCGTCTGGTCCTGATCGGTCCGGTCCGCGTGGCGCGGGTGAGCAGCATGCCGGTCCATCTGGAAAACTGACCTGTTGTGGATGGTTACCTCGGCGTCATCGTGATCGTGGTCGTCGTCGCCCTGTTGGCGGCCGGCGGTCTTTTCCTGCTCTTCAGGCCCGGTGGCAAGGGCGCACCGCCGGTCGAACCGCCCAAGACGCCCCAGGCGCCCACGCTCCCCGAGCAGCGGCCGGCGCCCGGCACGGAGGAGGGTGAGGGGGGAGGGGCGACCACCACGCTCCCGCCGCCCGCGCAACCCACCGTCGTCACGCCCGAGATCGAGGTGCCGCCGCCGTCCGCCGGCCGGATGGTGCGGCTGCGCTCGCGGCTGGCCCGCTCGCAGAGCACGCTCGGGCGCGGTCTGCTGGAGCTGCTGTCCCGCGACCGCCTCGACGACGAGGTCTGGGACGAGATCGAGGAGAGCCTGATCACCGCCGACGTCGGCGTGGCGCCGACGCGCGCCATGGTCGAGGAGCTGCGCACGAAGGTCAAGGTGCTCGGCAGCCGCACCCCCGAGGAGGTGCGCAAGCTGCTCCGTGAGCAGTTGCTCGCCCAGATCAACCCCGAGCTGGACCGTACGCTGCACGTCCAGAAGCACGGCGAGCGGCCCGCCGTCGTGCTCGTCGTCGGCGTCAACGGCACCGGCAAGACCACCACCACGGGCAAACTGGCTCGCGCGCTGATCGGCGACGGCAAGAAGGTCGTGCTCGGCGCGGCGGACACCTTCCGGGCCGCCGCCGCCGACCAGCTCCAGACGTGGGGCGACCGGGTCGGCGCCGACGTCGTACGCGGGCCCGAGGGCGGCGATCCCGCCTCTGTCGCCTTCGACGCCACGGCCAAGGGCATCGAGGAGAAGGTCGACGTCGTCATCGTCGACACCGCCGGCCGCCTGCACACCAAGACCGGCCTCATGGACGAGCTGGGCAAGGTCAAGCGGGTCATCGAGAAGAAGGCCACCGTCGACGAGGTGCTCCTCGTCCTCGACGCCACCACCGGCCAGAACGGGATGCGGCAGGCTCAGGTGTTCGCCGAGGTCGTCAACATCACCGGCATCGCGCTGACCAAGCTCGACGGCACGGCCAAGGGCGGCATCGTCATCTCGGTCCAGCGAGAGCTGGGGGTTCCGGTCAAGCTGGCGGGGCTCGGCGAGGGTCCCGACGACCTGGCGCCCTTTGATCCCGAGGTGTTCGTGGACGCCATTCTCGGCGATGAGAATTCCAAGTAGATCGGAAATGGGGCTGGGCGCGCTCGGCTGAACCGTCGCCGGGCCGTCAGCGGTGTGTGCCGATGGGGATGACGAGTGGCGTGCCCGCCACCGGGTCGGCGATGATCTTGGCGTCCAGTTCGAACACCTCCCGCAGCAGGTCCTCCGTCAGTACCTCGTGCGGGTCGCCCGCGGCCACCACTCGGCCACCCCGCATGGCCACCAGCCGGTCGGTGTAGCGGGCCGCCAGGTTGAGGTCGTGCAGGACCATGACGATGGTCCGGCCCGCCGCCCCGTGCAGGTGTCGTACCAGCTCCAGGACCTCCACCTGGTGCGCCAGGTCCAGGAACGTGGTCGGCTCGTCGAGCAGCAGCAGGTCGGTGCCCTGGGCCAGCGCCATGGAGATCCAGGCGCGCTGACGCTGCCCGCCCGAGAGCTCGTCCAGGGGGCGTTCGGCGAGGTCCGCCAGGCCGGTCATGGCCAGCGCCTCGTCCACGGCCGACTCGTCGTCCGACGACCACTGCCGGTACCAGGTCTGGTGCGGGTGCCTGCCCCTGGCGACCAGGTCGGCGACCGTCAGCCCTTCCGGCGCGGTGGGCGCCTGCGGCAGTACGCCGAGGATCTTGGCCACCTCGCGGGTGGGGGTCCGGTCGATGCGCTTGCCGTCGAGCAGTACCTCGCCGCCCTGCGGCCGGAGCAGCCGGCCGAGCGCGCGCAGCAGCGTGGATTTGCCGCAGCCGTTGGGGCCGATGATCGTGGTGACCGTGCCCGCCTCGATGCCGAGGTCGAGCCCATCGACGATGGTGCGGTCGCCGTACCCGAGCTTGACGTCGACGGCCTGGAGCCTCATTTGCGCGCCTTCCAGATCAAGTGGATCAGGTACGGGGCGCCGAGGACCGCGGTCACGACGCCGACGGGCAGTTCGATCGGGGAGAAGACGGTACGCGCGATCAGGTCGGCCGCGGCGGTCAGCACGGCGCCGACCACCGCCGACGACAACAACGGCGGCTGGCCGTAGCGGGTCAGCCGGAGCGCGACCTGCGGCGCGGCCAGCGCGACGAACGCGATCGGGCCCGCCGAGGCCGTGGCGACGGCGGCGAGGAGCACCGCGGCGAGGATCATCAGCGCGCGCGCCGGGTTCATCCGCAGGCCGAGCGCGGTGACCGTGTCGTCGCCGAAGCGCAGCGCGTCGAGTGAGCGGGTGCCGAGCAGGGTC
This sequence comes from Nonomuraea sp. NPDC049158, assembly GCF_040648335.1. NCBI lineage: Bacteria > Bacillati > Actinomycetota > Actinomycetes > Streptosporangiales > Streptosporangiaceae > Nonomuraea > Nonomuraea sp. NPDC049158. Next base: position 463,041 of record NZ_JBEZDM010000002.1, on the reverse strand, counting down.
AGCGGCACGAGTACGGCCAGCGCGAGCGCCACGGGCAGCACGTGCTCCCAGCCCCGGCCGTTGAGTGAGCCGCTGATCCAGACCATGGCTCTGCCGGTGTCGTTCACGTCGCCGACGGTCAGCAGCCAGTACTTGACGTTGGTGAACACCGCGGCCACGCCGATGCCGACCAGGACCAGCCGGTAGCCGTCGAGCCCGCGCCGCCAGGCCAGCGCGTACACGATCACGGCTCCCGTCAGGCCGCCGAGCAGGGCCAGCAGGGGGATGCCGAGGGTCGAGAGCAGCCCGCTGACCCCGCCGTACGCGCTGCCGCTGGCCACCACCCCCGCCACGACCGTGACGGAGGCGCCGGTGGTGACGCCGAGGATCTCGGGGCTGGCCAGCGGGTTGCGCGCGATGGACTGGATGATCGCGCCGGACAGCGCCAGCGCCGCACCCACCAGGGCGCCGGTCAGGGCGCGCGGCAGGCGGAGCTCCATGATCACGAAGTGCTCGGCGCTGTTGACGTCGAACGTGCCGCCCAGCACCTGGGACAGGCTCATCGGGATGTCGCCGATGCGCATGTTCAGGGCCATGAGCAGGCCGAGGAGCGCCAGACCGCCGAGCGTCACGGCGACGCCGCGCGGCCGTACCCGCCAGGACAGGCCCGCCACCCGCAGCGGGATCGTCGTCATCACGGCCACACCGGCCTGCTGAGGGGAATCATCGTCACAGCCGCACCGGTCTTCCTGGGCGGGAGAGTCGTCGTCACAGTCGCACCGGCTTCCTGCGGCGGACCAGGATGACGAAGAAGGGGGCGCCGAGCAGCGCGAGCACCACGCCGACCTCCAGCTCGCCCGGCGGGGCGACGACGCGGCCGATCACGTCGGCGAGCAGCAGCAGCGCGGCGCCCACCAGTCCGGAGTACGGCAGCAGCCACCTATGATCGGTGCCGGACAGCGGGCGGACCAGGTGCGGCACGATCAGCCCGACGAACGCCAGCGACCCGCAGGCGGCCACCGAGGCGCCGGTGAGCAGGGTGACGGCGGCGACGCCGACAGTGCGGGTGAGGGCGATGTTCTGGCCGAGGCCGCGGGCGACGTCCTCGCCGAGGGCCAGCGCGTTCAGCCCGGGGGCGTTGACCATCGCCAGCACCAGGCCGACCAGGATGAACGGCAGCACCTGCCAGATCACCTCCGAGCCCCGGGCGGCGATGGAGCCGGCCTGCCAGAACCTGAACACGTCCATCGCCTGCTCGTCCAGGAGCACGATGGCCGAGGTCAGCGCGTACAGGAAGGCGCTCACGGCGGTGCCCGCCAAGGCGAGCGTGACCGGCGTCGGGCCGCCGCGCCCGCCGACCATGCCGAGCGCGAACACGCCGACGCTGGCGATCAGCGCGCCGGCCAGGCCGAACCAGATGTAGGCGAGCAGGCTGGAGGCGCCCAGCAGGATGATCGAGGCGACCATCGCGAACGCCGCCCCCTGCGTCACGCCGAGCAGCCCCGGGTCGGCGAGCGGGTTGCGGGTGTGGCCCTGCATGAGCGCGCCCGCGACGCCCAGCGCTAACCCGGCCAGTACGCCGAGCACGGTCCTGGGGAGGCGCAGCGAGCGGATGACGATGTCGTTCTCGGTGCCGGTCGGGGCGGTGAGCGCGTGCCAGGCGTCGGCCGGAGGCACGGACTTGGCGCCGATCGTGATGCTCAGCACCACGCCGACCACGACGGCCCCGAGCAGGACCAGGAGAACGGTGAGCCGCCGCTGCTGAACGCCGTGCGGGCGCGGCGCCACAGCCGTAACGGTCACTCTGGTTTCCTCCCTGCTAATTTGCCTCACTCCGTTCGGCGGGCTCGGTCGCCTCACGCCGCCGTCTTCCCCCGTCCCTCTGGTCGCTTCGCTCCCGGCGCTCCTCCTCCAGACGACGGCGCTCCCTCGCCTGCTAATTTGCCGCACTCCGTGCGGCGGGCTCGGTCGCCCGATGCCGTCGTCTTCCTCGCACATTTGCCTGACCTTGGTGAAGTATGTCAGGTTAGGCAGGGCTAACCTTAATTAGGGTTGCCTAATATTTGCTGGGAAAGGGATCAGATGAGACCGTTGCGCGCTCTGGTGGGGGCCGTACTCGTGGCGGTGCTCACCGCCTGTGGTTCTTCGGCCCCGGCCGCGCAGAAGGCGGCGGAGCCGTTCCGTACCGTCAGGCACGCGATGGGCGAGACCAAGATCCCGGCGCGGCCCAAGCGTGTGGTGGCCCTGGATCAGAGCTTCGTGGACGCGGTGCTGACGCTGCGGACGCCGGTGGTCGGCTACACCACCTACCGGTCCATCGACACGAAGCTACCTGACTACCTGGGCTCCGTCGCCGCCGAGTACGGCAAGGAGGCCATTCCGGTCGGCACCCTGGAGCAGCCCAGTCTGGAGAAGATCATGGCGCTCAAGCCCGACCTGATCGTCTCGGCCAAGGTCCGCCACGAGGCTCTCTACGACAAGCTGTCCAAGATCGCCCCGACCGTCTTCAGCGTGACCACCGGCGCCATCTGGAAGGACAACATCCGGCTCATGGGGCAGGCCCTGGGTCAGGAGCAGCTCGCCGACACGACGATCAAGGCGTACGAGGAGCGGGCCGCGAAGATCGGCACCGCGATCAAGGAGAAGGACGGGAAGCTGCCGACCATCTCCATCGTCAGGTTCGCCGGGGAGCCGACGACACGGCTGTACGTCGAGAACTCCTACTCGGGGGTCGTGATGAAGGACATCGGCTTCCCCCGCCCGGAGGGCCAGCCCACCAAGCAGGACGCGATCGTGGTGGACGTGAGCCAGGAGCGCATCGGGGACCTGGACGCAGACCACCTCTTCGTCGCGACATATCCGGACCCGTCGTCTGATGGGCCCAAGGAGAAGTTCGTGGGCAACCCGCTGTGGGGGAAGCTCAAGGGTGAGAAGCATGAGGTCAGCGATCTGACCTGGATGAGCGCGGTCGGCATCCAGGGTGCCCATGCCATCCTCGATGACGTGGCGAAGCTCTTCGCCGTGGATCCGGCCAGGACGACCACGTCCTGACCGGCCACCATCAGGTCAGCTCGCCGACAGGAACGTACGCAGGTCCGCCAGGTGGGGTGCCAGGTCCAGGCCCTGGGCGGCGAGCCAGTCCTGGTCGCAGTAGGTGCCCCGATAGCGCTCGCCCCCGTCGCAGATCAGGGTGACGATGCTGCCCTGGGCGCCGGTACGGCGCATCTCGCGGATCAGGTCCACGCAGGCGGCCACGTTCGTGCCGGTGGAGCCGCCCACGTCGCGGCCCGTCACCTCGTGGACCCAGTGCATCGCGGCGATCGACCGGGCGTCCGGAACGGTGATCATGCGGTCGATGACCATCGGCTGGAACGAGGGCTCCACCCTCGGCCGGCCGATACCCTCGATGCGGGAGCCCCGGGCGGTGACGGACGTGTCGCCCGACACCCAGCTCGGATAGAAGGCGGAGCCCTCCGGGTCGGCCACCGCGAGGCGCGTGGGGTGGCGGCGGTAACGGATGTAGCGGCCGATCGTCGAGGAGGTGCCGCCCGTGCCCGCGCCCACCACGATCCAGGTGGGCTCCGGGTGGGGCTCCATGGACATCTGCGCGTAGATCGACTCGGCGATGTTGTTGTTGCCGCGCCAGTCCGTGGCCCGCTCGGCGTAGGTGAACTGGTCCATGAAGTGGCCGTTCGTCTCGGCCGCCAGGCGGTGAGACTCGTCATAGATGGTGCCGGGATCGTCGACCAGGTGACACTTGCCGCCGTAGAACTCGATCAGCGCGATCTTCTCCGGTGACGTGGACGCGGGCATCACCGCGATGAAGGCCAGGCCGAGGAGCCGGGCGAAATATGCCTCGCTCACCGCCGTCGAGCCGCTCGACGCCTCCACGACCGTCGTGGCGGGCCCGATCCAGCCGTTGGCCAGGCCGTACAGGAAGAGAGATCGAGCAAGTCGATGTTTGAGTGAACCAGTGGGGTGTACTGATTCGTCTTTCAAGTAGAGGTTTACCCCCCAGCGCGGGGGAAGCGGAAAGACATGGAGGTGCGTATCACAGCTCCGGTTGGCGTCGGCTTCTACCTTACGAATCGCCTCCGTCACCCACAGTCGCGCCTCTATGTCATGCCGATCCACGAAATCCATGTCTATACGCTATCCCATGTGACTCTAGCCACATTAAGTGCGAAATTGGGGGTATAGTGTTATGCTAATGAGACTGGTCCCGCCGTGGACGTGATGACGCACGCCGCGAGCAGGTGGACCTTTAACCTCTCTGACCTGGCGGAACCGTTAACGCGGCCCTTACGTGCCGATTGCGAAACTGGTACCGAGGCCAGCGGCTTGGCCGAGATGGGGGATAGCGCAAGGGGGAATGATTTGATCACCATGACCGATGAACAGCGACAAGACTGGTTCGAGCGCGACGTCGTACCCGTGACGTCGCAGCTGTTCGCCTCCGCCATGCGCCTGACCCGCAACTCCGCCGACGCAGAGGACCTGGTCCAGGAGACCGTGGCCAAGGCATATACCTCGTACCACCAGTTCCGTGAGGGCACCAACCTCAAGGCCTGGCTGCACCGGATCCTCACCAACAACTTCATCAACGACTACCGCAAGAAGCAGCGCTCGCCCAAGCTGGCCGCCGCCGAGGAGATCGAGGACTGGCAGCTGCACGCCGCCGAGTCGCACAGCTCGACCGGCCTGAAGTCGGCCGAGACCGAGGCGATCGAACGGCTGCCCGACAACGTCGTGATGAACGCGCTGCGCTCCCTGCCGGAGGACTTCCGCGTCGCCGTCTACCTGGCCGACGTCGAGGGGTTCGCCTACAAGGAGATCGCCGAGCGCATGGGCACGCCGATCGGCACGGTCATGTCCCGGCTGCACCGGGGCCGCCGCCAGCTGCGCGGCATGCTGGAGGGCTACGCCCGCGAAGAGGGCGCCCTACGCGTGCCGGCCCAGAGCGCCGCATAGTCACCCAACCCCACACCCAGAGCCGCGCCTAGCCGTCCAACCCCATATGGAGCCGTACGCGGAGTGTTCCGTTCTCGGCGCGCAGGTCGACGAAGTCGCAGAGCTGTCGGCTGATCCAGAGCCCGTATCCTCTCGAGGATTCGGGCTCGGGTGGTATATAGCCCGGTAAAGGGTCGTCGAGCGCGCCGCCTGGGTCGGCGATCTCGCAGACCATCTCCCTTCCGCTCACCCACATCTTGATCATGCCGTGGCCGGCGCCGTGCTCGACGCTGTTCGCGGCGATCTCGGAGACGCTGAGGACCAGGGAGCCGATGAGGTTCACGTCCATCCCCGCGGCGCTGGCGTAGTCGCGGACCGTGTGCCTGAGCCCCTTGATCTCCCGCGCGGTGAACCTGACCGTCGCCACCCGTCCGCTCGGTGCGGGCAGCGGCTCCAGGTCGCCGTTCAGCACCAGCTCGTGCGGCCGGACGAAGCCTGTGCTGGCCACCTCCCCGGTGGCATCCAGCAGTAGGGGATGGATCACCGGCTGATGCTCCAGCACCGCCGCCGGGACGGTTCGCGGGTTGTAGAGGCACAGCGCGACGGCTCCGCTGTCCTCCAGGGCGGCGTTCAGCACCGACTCGTACCGGATCCACTCGCGGGTCTCGCGCTCGCCGCGCGCGGGCCAGGGGATCTCGCCGACGACGAGTGCGCGCCGCCCCCGGGTGTACTCGTGGTAGGCGGCCAGCGTCCTGGGCGGGTGGAGGTACCAGGTGCGGGAGTCCCTGCGGTCGATCTGCCGGGCTTCGTCCCCCAGCGCCTCCTCGAGCAGCCGGAGCTTGTCCGCCGAGGTCGCCACGATGACCCGCCTGTCGTGGGCGAGCGCCGCGCGCACGCGAGGCACGATCAGCCGCAGGAAGGCGTCATTCGAGTCGTACGACACCGCAACGTGCTTGAACGACTCGTGGTCTGGACGAGCCCGATCAGGGCGCACGGCCGAAACGTAGCAAGCGCTTGCAATCTGCGCAACGGCTGAGGATAGCGCCGCGCCGGACGGCCGAATCGACGCGCCAAGCGACCGCAACTGTCGCGCGGAGACTTCCCGCGAGCCGCGTCAGGCGACCGCGGGAGCCCCCTGCGAAGCGACCGCGGAGGCCCTATGCGAAGCGCCGTGTCAGGCGACCGCGATGAGCGCCACCGCGCCGAGCGCGCACGCCACGCCCGCCACCTGGATCGCGTGCAGCCGCTCGCCCAGCACCCGCCGGGCCAGCAGCAGCGTGCTCGCCGGATAGAGGGACACCAGCACCGCCACCAGGCTCAGCAGGCCCTGCTGCTTGGCCTCCAGGTACAGGACGTTGGCCAGCATGTCGAGCACGCCCGCCGCGACGATGATGTGCAGCGACCCACCGGCCGGCCTCAGCGAGCGCCGCGTCGCCACCGCGAGGACCACCACCAGCGCCACCGAGGACAGTCTGGCCCCCACCAGGGGCCACAGACCGCCGTCGTCGGGAGCCAGGGCGAGCAGGATGAAGAAGCCGCCGAACGCGGCGCCCGCGGCCAGGGCGATGAGCACCGAGCCGATCGAGCCGCTCTTGTCGGCGGAGCGGTCCTGGCTGACCAGGAGTACGGAGCCGAGGGCCAGCACCACCCCGACCAGCGCCACGGGCTCGGGGCGCTCGCCGGTCGCCAGGCCGTACACGACGGGGAGCCCGGCCGACGTGACCGCGGTCGTGGGCGCCACCACCGACATGACGCCGGTGGCGAGTGCCCGGTAGAAGAGCATCAGGCCGGCGGCGCCCGCCACGCCCGCGCCCAGCCCCCAGAGCAGCGCCCCATCGCTGAACACGCCGGGGAGCAGGGGCAGCAGCACGAGGATCAGGGCCAGGCCGGCGAGCTGCGACAGCGCCACGACCGGGAACACCTGCGATCGGCGGGTGGCCAGGCCGCCGAAGAAGTCGGCCGTGCCGTAGACCACCGCGCAGGCCGTCGCGAGGATCACCGCGAGCATGCTCCACCGTCCAGTTCATCAGAATGCACTGCTAGTACAACACATTAGAGTACAACACACTGCAAATCGCCTTCACTACACTGCACTGCATGGAGGATCCGGAGACGATCACACAGGCCATCGCCAACAATGTGCGCGCCCAGCGCGCGCACCGCGGGCTCACGCTCGACGCGCTGGCCGCCAGGTCGGGAGTGAGCAGAGGCATGCTGGTCCAGGTCGAGCAGGCCCGGACGAACCCCAGCGTCTCCACGCTCACCCGGATCGCCTCCGCGCTGGGCGTGACCGTGGCCAGGCTGGTGGAGGTCTCCGACGTGCCGGTGGTGCGGATCGTCGAGAAGGCCGACGTGGTCACCTTCGACCAGGGCGAGGTGCAGGCGAAGCTGCTGGTCGGGGCTGATACCCCGATGATCCTGGAGCTGTGGGACTGGCGGCTGGCGCCCGGCCGGCACCACGACGGCGACGCCCACCCGCCGGGCACCCGCGAGATGCTGACGGTGCTGGCGGGCGAACTGACGCTCACGGTGTACGGCAGGAGCTACGTGGTCAAGGCCGACTCCGCCGTGCTCTTCACCGCCGACAGGCCCCATCGCTACGCCAACCAGGGATCCGAGGAGCTCCGGCTGGTGATGGTGGTCGCCGAGCCCAGAGAGGCGCCTGACCAATAACGTCGAACAGCCTCCTGATCACCTTCTGGAGTTTCATGATTACAGCATGTCCTTGACGGCTGATGCCGGATGGTGGGTACATCCCGGTGTGTGCGACGAAACGTCAGCTGGGGGTGGCGCGTGACCGAAGGGCGCACGGCGACGGAGAAGCTCTACGCGGAGCTGCACGGTCTCGGTGTCACCAGCGCCTACGAGGTGGGCGACGACGCCACCGTCTCGGTATGGATCGGCCTGGTCGTGCACTACAGGGACGGGTTTTACCGCTGGCAGGAAGGGCCCGTGAAACGTCGGCATTTGGGTACGGATCCGGTTGGATGTGCCATACGAGTGGCGCGTCGATACACCGAACTGCAGGCCGATATCCCACTCTGGTGGGAGGACCTGGCCAAGGAGTTGCGGGGTAACCCGGTACAGGAATATCCGTAAACCCCGCAGACGCTCTCGGAGGGCGCCATGCGGGGCTGGGCGGTATCTCTGGCATTGCTGGTCGCGGTGGCGGGATGCGGGCCCCGGCCGATGATCCAACCCCAGCTGACCCGCCCACAGGCGCCCCTCGACCCGAAAAAGCTGGCCAGGCGGCTCGAGGCCATGCAGCCCGGCTGGCCCACGGCCCGCAGGATCAACTGCAGGCGCCTGAAGTGCGTCGCGCTCACCTTCGACGACGGGCCCGGCGACTACACCGGCAGGCTGCTGGACCTGCTGAGCGCCCGGAAGGTCAGGGCCACGTTCTTCGTCGTCGGGCAGATGGTCGCCGCGCACGGGGGCGCCCAGCTCGTACGCCGCATCGTGGCCGAGGGGCACGAACTCGGCAACCACACGTGGAACCATCCGCCGCTCACCGGATTGACGGACCAAGGGCTGCGCTTCCAGCTGAAGCACACGAACGACGTGGTGGAGCGGGTGAGCGGGGTCCGGATGCGGGTGATGCGCCCGCCGTACGGGGCGACGAGCCGCCGGGTGGCCGCCGAGGCGCGGCGACTGGGGCTGGCGCAGATCCTGTGGAGCGTCGACACCCTGGACTGGCAGGACCGGGTGCCCGCCCTGGTGGCCAGGCGCGCGGGCAGGGCGGCGGTGGGGTCGATCGTGCTGATGCACGACATCCACCGCAGCACCATCCAGGCGGTCCCCGCCCTGCTCGACCTGCTGGCGAAGAAGGGCTGCACGCCGGTGACCATCTCGGAGCTGTACGGCAGGACGCCGGCGCCGGGCCGGATGTACACGGCCCGGATGTACAACGCCCGATGAGCCGTGCGGCGCGTCAAACCGTCGGCCGGCCGTGGCACTCTTGACCCATGGGTTTCACCGGTTTCCCCGACGAGGCGTTCGTGTTCTACGAGGGCCTTGAGGCGGACAACAGCAAGACATATTTCACCCGCCACAAGCACTTCTACGAGGACGCGGTGCGCGCGCCGATGCTCGCCCTCACCGAGGAGCTGGCGGCGGAGTTCGGCCAGGCCCAGCTGTTCCGCCCCTACCGTGATGTCCGCTTCGCCAAGGACAAGTCACCGTACAAGACCCATCAGGGCGCCTTCGTCGACCTCACACCCGGCATCGGCTTCTACGTCCAGGTCGGCGCCGACGGGCTCTTCGTGGCGGGCGGCTGCTACACCCAGGCGTCCGACCAGGTGGCCCGCTACCGCGCCGCGGTCGACGAGGACCTGACGGGCAAGCCGCTGGCGGACATGGTGACGGCCTTGCGGGCCGGGGGCTACGTCATCGGCGGTGACCGGCTGAAGACCCGTCCTCGTGGCATCGCGGACGACCATCCCCGCCTCGACCTGCTGCGCCACAGGTCCCTGCACGCGGGCCGCCAGTGGGAGCCCGAGCCGTGGGTGCACACCGCCGAGGTTCTCGACCGGGTCCGCGACACCTGGCGTGCCTTCGGGCCGCTGGTGGACTGGCTCAGCGCCCACGTACGGGGCAGCGAGCTGCCGCGCCGCTGACCATGGGTGATCAACAAAGCGTGACAGCGCCGGCTACGGTCACCGCCGAGACGGGCGACCGGACGCGCCGTGACCGCGTCACGCTGGCGGCGATCACCGCCACGGCGGCCGCCCTCTACACCACCCTCTCCCTCACCAAGCTGGCGAACTTCAAGGCCGGCGCCTACGACCTGGTGATCTTCGACCAGGCCGTGCGCTCCTACTCCCAGTTCCGCCTGCCGATAGCCATCGTCAAGGGCGTGCACAACGGCTTCGGCCCGGATTTCTCCACCCTCGGCGATCACTGGTCGCCGATCCTCGCCCTCCTGGCCCCGCTCTACTGGCTGTTCGACGGCCCCGCGACGCTGCTGGTCGCCCAGGCGGTGCTGCTGGCCGCGGCGGCGGTCCCGCTGTGGGTGTTCACGCGGCGGGCGCTGGGGCCGGGCGCCGCGCATCTCGTCGCCGTGGCTTACACGCTCTCGTGGCCCGTGGTGGAGACCGTGGCGTTCGACTTCCACGAGGCGGCGTTCGCGCCGCTGCTCACCGCCGTGCTGCTCGAACGCCACCAGGCCGGTAAACGCATCGGCGTGGTGACGGCCGCCCTGGCGCTGCTGTGCGTCAAGGAGGACATGGGGCTGCTGGTCGCCGGGTTCGGGCTGGTCCTGCTCACCCAGCGTGGCCGGCGGGTCCTGGGCGGCGCGTTCGTGGCCGGTGGGGCGGCCTACACATGGCTGGCGTCGCAGGTGCTCATCCCGCTGTTCGGGGGGCGGTCCGACTACTACTGGGCGTACGGCGCGCTGGGACCGGACATGCGGGGCGTCGCGCGCACCGCCCTGACCGATCCGCTCGCGGTGCTGGCCCAGCTCGGCAGCCCACCGGCCAAGCTCGTCACGCTGGCCCTGCTGCTCGGCATCACGCTGCTGGCCGCGCCGCGGTCGCCGCTGCTGATCATGGCGGTGCCGCTGCTCGCCGAGCGGATGCTGGCCAGCTCGTTCCCCAACTGGTGGGTGGCGGGCTACCACTACAACGCCTTCGTCGTGGTGGTGGTCTTCGCGGCCGGAGTGGACGGCGTCCGGCGCCTGCGCGCCCGCCACACGGCCGGAGGGGACCCGGCGACGCGCATCGGGGCCCTGCGGACGGCGGGCGGAACCCCGGTGACGCGGATCTCTGCTCTCGGTGATCGGGCGACGCGGGTCTGGGCGCTGGGGGTGGCCGGGTTCGCGCTGGTCTCCGTGCCGTTCTTCTCCCTGGCCGGTCTGGCCGACCCCGACTCCTACCGGCACGACGCCCGTGAGCGGGCCGCGGCCGCCGCCGTCGCCGTGGTGCCCGACGGGGTGCTCGTGGAGGCGGCCAACAACCTGGCGCCGGCCCTGTCGGGGCGGAGCCGGGTGCTGCTGTGGGACCGCACATCGCGCGAGGCGCCATGGGTCGTGGCCGACGTGGGGCGGAAGACCTTCCCGTTCGTGGACGTGGCCGAGCAGCGCGAGCGCGTACGGCTCCTGGTCGGCAGCGGCTACGAGGTCCGGTTCTCCCAGGACGGCTACGTGGTCCTGGCGGCTACGGCCCGGACGACGAGGACACCTGGTCCCCTTTGAGGATGCGGTCCACGGTCTGGCCCGCCGCCGACGTCGCCGCCGTGGTGCCCGCCGCGATGACGACGGCCAGCAGCGGCGTGGCCAGGCTGCGCACGCTGCGTATGTTCCGCACCCGCGCCCACGGCTCCCCGGCCAGGTGCATGACCCGCCACTCCCAGTACAGTCCGAGCCCGATGCAGACCAGCGCCACCTCGCCCACCACGATGGCCACCACCTGCACCTTGACCGCCACCCCGATGTCCGGCTCGAACAGCGTGGGCAGGTACGCCGACAGCTCCGTGACCAACGCCGCCGCCATCAGGTGGAGCGCCTTGGTCATCGGCTGGGTGCCCCGGATGCGCGGATAGAAGTAGCCGAACACGAAGCCGAAGGCGGGCAGTGTCAGCAGGTAGCGGGAGTCGAACACGAAGCTGCTCAGGTCGGCCCCCGTCGGCCAGCCGAACACGAGCACGAAGGGCAGGCTCAGCAGCAGGCTGATCACGAACGCGTACACGCCGTTGTGCCAGGGCGTGCAGCCGGCGGCGGTGGCCAGGGCCGTCTCGGGGTGCCGCCCGTGTTCGGCCAGCGCGGTCTCCAGCTCGTGGCGGCGCGTGTCGAACTCGGCCATCGTCAGCTCGCCGGCGCCCAGCTTGCCCCGGCCGATGCGATAGAGCTCCTGCTCGGAGATGAGCAGGAGCCGCTTGTGCAGGGCGGCCCTGACCAGCTGCCGGTGTTCCTCGGCGGTGGCGGGCTCGACGACGGCCGGGTGGTGGCGTACGAGCAGCCAGCGGGCCGTCACCCAGGCGGCGATCGAGGTGATCGTCAGCTGCGGCAGCGCCACGTTGACGTCGGTGAGCGTGGTGCTGCCCCGAGGGGTGAGGTAGAGCACCATCAGGCAGGCGATCACCGTGGGGTGCGTCGCCGGGTGGTCGAGCGCGGCCAGCGAACCGCCGAGGCGCCGGAGCCGGAGCACCAGCAGCGCGAACGCCAGCAGCAGTAACCCGAGCACCCCGCGGACGAGCGGGTCGAGCGGCAGGATGCCGATCTTCGGCATGTTCGCCGCGTCCGCGCCGCCGAAGGGCAGATTCCACGACCCGCTGTCCAGCCACTCGGTCGGCCAGCCCTGCACCAGCAGGCTCACCAGCACGGCGCCCACGACCGCGGTGCGGGTCCACATCTTGGTGGCCACGGCGATGGCGGCGATCGGGATCACCGCCCAGCTGAGGGCCAGCACCAGCCTGATGCTGTCCGGCGGGTACACCCCGGTCAGCAGCGCCCGGCCCCACAGAGCGAGCGCCAGCAGGCCGATCGCCGCCTCAGCCGCCAGCACCGCCAGCCGGACGATCACCACGCGAACCCCCAGGTCCACGCTGAACACCACCGCCGCCGCGGCGGCCGTCACGGCCGCGACCACGGAGCCGATCAGCAGCGTCTGGGCGGGCAGCTGCTCGTGCAGCCATGACCAGGACAGCATGCCGAGGCCGACGAGGCAGGCGAGCCCGGTGACCACGAGCATGTCGCGGGTGGTCCACGGCGGGCTGATCGGCAGGGCCCGGCTCGCGTGCCGCGCCGTGAGCGCCGGCAGGGCGAGGAACAGGGCCACGTACGCCAGGGGCCGCCAGTCCGGCGCCAGGAGCGGGAGCAGCACCAGGGGTGTGACCAGGGCGATCCCCAGGAGAAGCTCGCGGTTGGGCGGCCGGTTCCACCAGGCCAGGCCGAGGGAGCGCGCCAGGAAGGCGGCCAGCGCGATCGCGGTGAGCACGCCGAGCCCGGCCGTCCACGAGAAGTCGTCGGTCTCCTCCGCGTCAGGGAACCCGTAGGAGTCCTGGGCCAGCGTCACCTTCACCAGGTACGACCCGACGGTGAACCGCAGGAGTTCCGACTCCTCCCGCTCGGGATCGAGCCCTTCGGCCTGCAGGACGGTCCACTCGCCCGGCAGCAGGCTGATCGTCCGCTGGCTCACGATGAGCGGTTTGGCGCTGGGGGCGTTGAAATCGAACGTCATCAGCTCGCTGGGCCTGAACTGCCGCAGCAACGTCACCTGGAACTCGGCCGTGGTCAGTCCGGCGGGCGTGGTGGTGAGGATCGGCGCCGGCCGCGTGGTCGGGGCCAGCACGGTGCCACCCACCTTGACGGCCCCGAACCCGTCGTCGGTGAACCGCCGGATGCCGCCGGGGAAGCTGCCACCCTGCCGCAGCGTCTCGACCAGCGGGTCGGCCCGGTCCATGAGCAGCCGGTGCTTGATGGTCACCTTCACCTGGCGCTGGCGCTCGTCGAGCCGCCCCGCGGGCACGGCGCGCAGGTCACCTGGGCCGGCCCTGGTCACCCGGACCTCGGTCGTCGCCTGCCGGGCGAGTTTCACCCGCGGGTCGCCCCGGCCGTCCAGCTCCCATGGTTCGGGCACGACGGGATTCGCGGACCGCGTGGACAGCGGCACGGGCCTGGCCGCCACCGTGCACCAGACGATCGCTCCCGCCGAGACCATCGCGAGCCCGAACGCGATGAACATCCGGAGCTTCCCCACAGAGTGGATGATTCACTCGTGGAGGCAGTTGTTCTCGCCACTCCGGTCACGGTGTGGTCACACCTGACTTCTACCGAATGTCAGGAAGAAGTCAGGTGTGGTGGGTGAGCCTGGGTCAGGCGCGCTTGGCGCGAGCCGCGGAGCGGCCACGCGTGGAGGCGTCGAGGACCACCTTGCGGATGCGCACGTGGTCAGGGGTGATCTCCACGCACTCGTCCTCGCGGATGAACTCCAGCGCCTGCTCCAGCGACAGGTTGCGCGGCGGGATCACCTTCTCGGTCTCCTCGCTGGTGGAGGAGCGCATGTTGGTGAGCTTCTTCTCCTTGGTGATGTTGACGTCCATGTCGTCGGACCGGGAGTTCTCGCCGACGATCATGCCCTCGTAGACCTCGGTGGTCGGCGACACGAACAGCGTGCCGCGCTCCTGGAGGTTGAGCATGGCGAAGGCGGTCACGGGACCGGAGCGGTCGGCCACCAGGGAGCCGTTGTTGCGGGTACGCAGCTCGCCGAACCACGGCTCGTAGGAGTCGAAGACGTGGTGCACCAGGCCGGTGCCGCGCGTCTCGGTGAGGAACTCGGTGCGGAAGCCGATCAGGCCGCGCGCCGGCACCACGAACTCCATCCGGATCCAGCCGGTGCCGTGGTTGGTCATGTGCTCCATGCGGCCCTTGCGGACGGCCAGCAGCTGCGTGATCGCGCCCAGGTATTCCTCCGGGCAGTCGACCGTGAGGCGCTCGACCGGCTCGTGCACCTTGCCGTCGATGGTCTTGGTGACCACCTGCGGCTTGCCGACGGTCAGCTCGTAACCCTCGCGGCGCATCTGCTCGACCAGGATGGCCAGCGCCAGCTCACCGCGGCCCTGCACCTCCCAGGCGTCGGGCCGGTCGGTGGGGAGCACGCGCAGCGACACGTTGCCGACGAGCTCCTTCTCCAGCCGGTCCTTGACCATGCGGGCGGTGACCTTCGAGCCCTTGGACTTGCCGACCAGCGGCGAGGTGTTGGTGCCGATGGTCATGGAGATGGCGGGCTCGTCGACCGTGATGAGGGGCAGCGGGCGCGGGTCCTCGGGGTCGGCCAGCGTCTCGCCGATCATGATCTCGGGGATGCCGGCGATCGCGATGATGTCGCCGGGACCGGCCTCCTCGGCCGGCTTGCGCTCCAGGGCCTCGGTCATGAGCAGCTCGGTGATCTTGACCCGCTGGATCGTGCCGTCGGTACGGCACCAGGCCACCTGCTGGCCCTTGCGCAGCACGCCCTGGTGCACCCGGCAGAGCGCGATGCGGCCCAGGTAGGAGGAGGCGTCGAGGTTGGTGACGTGAGCCTGCAGCGGGGCGCTGGGGTCGTAGGTGGGCGCCGGGATCGTCGACTTGATGATGTCGAACAGCGGCTCCAGGTCCTCGGCGTCCGGCATGCCGCCGTCCTCGGGACGGTTCATGGAGGCGCGGCCCGCCTTGGCCGAGGCGTAGACGATCGGGAAGTCGATCTGCTCCTCGGTGGCGTCGAGGTCCATGAAGAGCTCGTAGACCTCGTCCACGACCTCCTTGATGCGCGCGTCGGGCCGGTCGACCTTGTTGATGCAGAGGATGACCGGCATCTTGGCGCCGAACGCCTTGCGCAGCACGAAGCGGGTCTGCGGCAGCGGCCCCTCCGACGCGTCGACCAGCAGCACGACACCGTCGACCATCGACAGGCCGCGCTCGACCTCGCCGCCGAAGTCGGCGTGGCCCGGGGTGTCGATGATGTTGAGGGTCATGCCGCCGTGACTCACGGCGGTGTTCTTCGCGAGAATGGTGATGCCCTTCTCGCGCTCTAGGTCGTTGGAGTCCATGACACGGTCGTCGACGTCCTGGTTGGCGCGGAACGCCCCGGACTGCCAGAGCATGGCGTCGACCAACGTGGTCTTGCCATGGTCGACGTGCGCGATGATCGCGATGTTCCGCAGGTCGTCGCGGCTGTTCAAAGGCATGATGACGTCTCGCTCTGTGATCGTGGGGGCGGCCGCGCGAAGTCGCGGCCTTATAAGTCTAGTTGATCCCCTCTGATGGCAGGAGCGGGACGAGATGCCGCCTGGCGTAGACACGGGCTTCGTCGTCGCTGTCCAGTGGTATCGCGCTGTCCGGAGTGAGCACGAACGACAGCGCGATGCGGATGAACATCTCGGCCACCGCCTCGGCGTCCGGGGTGCCGAGGCCGTCCGGGGTGTCCAGGTGCTCGGCGAGATACGTCCTGGCGACCGCCAGGTAGGCGCCCGCCTCCAGAGTGAGGTGCGGCAGGATCATGTCCGGCTCGGTGGCCAGCAACCTGCTCAGCAGCGGATGCCCCCGCACCAGGCGCAGCGTGACCGCGAACCCCTCCGTCACCCGGTCGGCCATGGTCGGCAGCGGCCCGACCGCCTGCTCGAACGCGCGCAGGAACCGGTGGAGCTCGCGCAGCATCACGCCCTGGATCAGGTCGCTCTTGCGGGCGAAGCGCCGATAGACGGTGATCCGCGACAGGCCCGCCTGCCTGGCGACGTCGTCGACGGTCAGGCGGCGCAGGCCGTGCTCCAGCATCCGCGCGTAGGCCGCGTCGAGGATGCGGCCAGCCGTGGTCGGCTCGCTGGAGTCGTCCTGCATGGATCAAGACTATGGGGGGCTCGCCGGGCACCGGACGTACATAGCGGGTTGCACATTTCTACGCATGTCCCGGCCGGGGCCGGATGCCTACATTGGCGGCATGACCTGGACAGAGCTGGTGCTGGGCGCGTCTCCCGTACAGGGCGACCAGCCCGCGGTCAGTGACGTCAGAACAGGAGAGGTGCTGTCCTACAACGCGTTCGCGCGGAAGGTCACGCACGCGGCGGCGGGGCTGCGCCGCCACGGTCTGCGCTACGGCGACCGCGTGATCGTCGACATGCCGCTCGGGGCGGGGTTCGCCATCGCCGTCCACTCCGTCGCCTGGTCCGGGGGAGTGGCGGTGCTCGGAGCCTCCGGGACCGCCCGCATGATGATCGCCCAGCGCGGCTACGACCCGCTCGCGGTGGATGTTCAGAAGGTCTTCACCTTCGAGCCGACGCCGGGGGAGCTGCCGTTCAGCGATCTGCTGGGTGAGCGTTCGGTCCAGTTCGGGCCGCTGGCCGGTCCCGCGCTGAGCGTCGGCGGCGAATACGTCTACGACCACGACGAGCTGGCGTCGGACCTGCGCAGCCTGTCGTCGCGGCTGCTGGTCAGCGAGGACGACGTCGTGCTCGCCGCGGTGAGCGATCCGCTCAAGGGGCTGCGGGTGCTCGATCTGGCGTTGATGTCGGGCGCCCACGTGGTCATCGCGCACGAGCCGAGCCTGATCGGCTGCCGCGTGCTCGCGCACGTGCACGCGGCCACCCTGGTGATCGCGCCGAACGAGGTGGTCAGACGCCTGCTCGGCGATCCGACGTTGCGCGTTGTGGACGAAAGGGCCGTCGTCAGCTCGCTCAGCCGGTGAAAAGTGCGACACTGTGGGAGAGTGTGATCCTTCCGCGACGCAGGGTGACCACAATGTCCGAGCCCCCCAGGCACAATCTTCCGGCCGAGCCCAACAGGTTCGTTGGTCGCGAGCGCGACGTCGACGACCTGTGCGGGCTGCTGGGTGAGACGCGCGTGGTCACGTTGTGCGGGGTCGGCGGCATCGGCAAGACCCGCCTGGCGCTGCGGGTCGCCGCCCGGCTGGTGCCCTCCTACCCGGGCGGCGTGTGGCTGGTCGAGCTGGCCAGGCTCACCCGGGGCGAGCTGATCCTGCAGGAGATCGGCCGGGCTGTCGGCATTCATGAGGAAGGCACCCGCCCGCTGCTCGACACGGTGGCGGCCCGGCTGCGCGACACGCCCGCCCTGCTTCTGCTGGACAACTGCGAGCACCTGGTCGACCAGTGCGCGCAAGTGGCCGCCGAGCTCGTCGCGGCGTGCCGGGGTCTCGGCATCCTGGCCACCAGCCGCGAACCGCTGCGCATCGCCAGTGAGCTGGTCTGGCGGGTGCCGCCACTCGACCTGCCCGACGAGCGGCATCCCGACGCCGAGTCCGTGCTGCTCTTCGTCGACCGCGCCACCGCCGCGGGCACCAGGCTGAGCCCGGCGAGCCTGGACGACGTCGTACGGCTGTGCCGGGCGCTCGACGGGCTGCCGCTCGCGCTGGAGCTGGCCGCGGCCCGCACCAGCCTGCTCAGCCCCGGGCAGATCGCCGATCGGATCGACGGCCGCTTCTCGCTGCTCACCACCGGCGGCCGTACGGCGCCGCCCAGGCAGCGCACACTGCTGGCCGCGGTCGAATGGAGCTACGACCTGCTCTCGGCCAAGGAGCAGGTGCTGCTGCGCAGGCTGTCGGTGTTCGCCGGGTCCTTCGACCTCGAGCTCGCCGAGCAGATCTGCGCCGACCGGCCCATCTCCGAGGCGGAGATCGTCGACCTGCTCGGCGCCCTGGTCGACAAGTCCCTCGTGCTGTGCGACGAGGAGCGCAGGCGCTACCGGCTGCTGGAGACCATCAAGCACTACGCGGCCGAGCGGCTGGCGGAGGCGGCCGAGCGCGAGGTGCTGCGCGAGCGGCACCTGGAGGTGCTGTGCGAGCTTCAGCTGCGCCACTTCGGCACGGAGATGGTCGAGCCCGACCTGCCGTGGCCGGTGCGGCTGGCCGCGCTGGAGGCCAGCCGGAGCCTGGTGGACGACCAGCGGGCCGCGCTCGACTGGGCGATCGAGTCCGGCAACGCGCCGCTGGGCCTGCGCCTGTGCGCCTACAGCACCAGCCTGCTGCCGGTCAGCAGCGCCAACCCGGCCGAGATCGTCGGCTGGGTGGAGCGGCTGCTGGCCCTCGACCTGACCCACGTGCCCGACGAGCAGATCGCCCATGCCCAGGCCTACCTGGCCTACGGGCTGGAGGGCCGCGACGAGCTGGCCCGCTCGCTGGAGTACGCCACGACCAGCCTGGCGGGCCTGGGCGCCGACAACGTCTTCCCCAGCTGCGTCATGCACAGCCTGTCGGTCGTGGTGCTGCT
The DNA here is from genome assembly GCF_040648335.1 of Nonomuraea sp. NPDC049158. Taxonomy (NCBI): domain Bacteria; kingdom Bacillati; phylum Actinomycetota; class Actinomycetes; order Streptosporangiales; family Streptosporangiaceae; genus Nonomuraea; species Nonomuraea sp. NPDC049158. Next base: position 444,423 of record NZ_JBEZDM010000002.1, on the reverse strand, counting down.
GCGCATGGGACGCGGCGACGAGGCGCTGCACCACGCCGAGACCGGCCTGGCCCTGGCCATCGCCTCCGGCGACCAGTGGAACCAGGCGGCCGGGCTGGCCGGCCTGTCGGCGGTCGCGCTCACCCGCGGCCGGCTGCGCGAGGCCCAGTGCCACGGCGAGGAGGCCCTGGCCAGGGCCCGCCAGCACGGGCACCGCTGGCTGCTGGCCAGGACCGCGACACAGCTCGGCGCGGTCGCCGAGGCGCGCGGCGACCTGGTGAAGGCGATGGCCCAGTACGAGCTGGCGGTCCCGTGGCTGGAGGAGCTCGACGGCACCATCGAGCTGGCCCGCTGCCTGGCCAGGATCGGCCGGGTCGCGGCGCTGCTGCACGAGTTCGAGGTGGCCAGGGAGCGGCTGGCCGCGAGCCTGACGCTGAGCAGGCTGACCGGGCAGCGCCAGAGCGTGGCCCGCTGCCTGGTGAGCCTGTCGGTGCTGGCCGAGGCCGAAGGGGACCTGGAGAGCTCCGTACTGGCCGCCGCCTCGGCCACCGCGCTGCGCGAGTCGATGGGCCAGCTCTCCGCCACGATCCGCATCGAGGAACTGCTCACCCGCGCCCGCGCCAAGCTCGGCGAGGGCCGCACCGCGACGCTCTGGTCGCGGGGCAGGACGATGAGCCCCGACGACGCCGCCCGCCAGGTCCTCGCGGGCGAGCGGCCGGTCCCGGCCGGTCCGGTGGTGACCGAGCCCGTCAGGCACTCGCTGCTGACCGCCCGCGAGCAGGAGATCGCGGCCCTGCTGACCAGGGGCCTGTCCAACCGGGCCATCGCCGAGGAGCTCGTCATCAGCCCCGCGACCGTGGCCAGGCACATCGCCAACATCATGGAGAAGCTGGGCTACACCTCGCGCGCCCAGATCGCGGTGTGGGCGGCCGAGCAGCCGCGCGGTTCTGCATAGCGATCTGCATATTCCGCCCCATGTGTGCATGAGATGCCCTCCATAGCGTGGGCGGCATGGAGGAGCGCATCGTGATGGTGGACTCTGGCACCGGCCTGTGTCTCACCGAGGGGCAGCTGGACGAGAGGTCGGCCGCCGCGACCGTCCAGCTGCGGCGCCGGGGCGTACGCGCGGGCGACACGGTGCTCATCTGCCTGACCGTCGGTCCCGATCTGCTCGTGGCGACCGACGCGGTGATAGCCGTCGGCGGGATCGCCTGGCCGGTCCCTGCGGAGCTCGACGAGGGCAGGCTGCGGGATCGGATCATGGCCAGCCGGGCCCGCCTGATGATCTCCGACCTGCCGCGGGCGATGAGCGCGGCGCGAGAGTCACGGGTACGCATGGTGGTGAGCGTCGCGGAGCTACATTCATATCCGGTGAGTCGCGAACTCTGCACGGAAAGTGATCCCACCGGACGGCGAACCAAGGGAGACTGTGAGGGAGTGTGATCCTCCCGCCGACACTTGGACCTTCTTCATGATTCCGCAAGTCCAGCACAACCTCCCCGCCGAACCCAACCGTTTCGTCGGACGGGCGCGCGACGTGGCCGAGCTGTGCGCGCTGGTCCGCGGCGAGCGCGTGGTCACGCTCAGCGGGGTGGGCGGCATCGGCAAGACCCGCCTGTCGCTGCGGGTCGCGGCCAGCGCCCTGCCCGGCTTCACCGACGGCGTGTGGCTGGTCCAGCTGGCCCGCGTCAGCGACCCCGAGCTGATCGTGAAGGAGATGGCCGACGTGCTCGGCGTCCGCGAGGAAGGCTCCGAGCGGCTCCTCGACGGGCTCCGGATCCGGCTGCGCGGCACCAGGACGCTGCTCCTGCTCGACAACTGCGAGCACCTCGTCGAGCCGTGCGCCGAGCTGGTCGCCGGTCTGCTCGCCGACTGCCCCGAGCTGAGATTCCTGCTCACCAGCCGAGAGCCGCTGCGCATCCCCGGCGAGCTGATCTGGCGGGTGCCGCCGCTCGACCTGCCCGACGAGCGGCATCCCGACGCCGAGTCGGTGCTGTTCTTCGTCGAGCGGGCGGCCGCGGCCGGAGCCCGCGCCGTGACCGACAGCATGCCCGACGTCATCCGGCTGTGCCGGGCGCTCGACGGCCTGCCGCTCGCGCTGGAGCTGGCCGCGGCGCGCAGCAGCCTGCTCAGCCCGGGACGCATCGCCGACCGGATCGGCGACCGGTTCAAGCTGCTGACCACCGGTGACCGCACCGCCCACGCCCGCCAGCGCACGCTGCTGGCCACGGTCGAGTGGAGTCACGACCTGCTCGCCCGCAAGGAGCGGGTGCTGCTGCGGCGGCTGTCGGTGTTCGCCGGGCGCTTCGACCTCGACCTGGCCGAGCAGGTGTGCGCCGACGGCGACCTGCTGCGCCGCTGCGAGGTGCTCGACGTGCTCAGCGGCCTGGTCGACAAGTCGCTGGTGCTCCACCACGGCGACGGCGGCCGCTACCACCTGCTGGACACCATCAGGCACTACGCCGCCGAGCGATTGTGCGAGGCGGGCGAGGAGGCGCGGCTGCGCGACGGCCACCTCAAGGTGATCTGCGCCGAGATGGAGCGCTGCCACGAGGCCGGTTCGCTCGGCCGCCGGCTGGCGTGGCCGGCCCGCGCCGTCCACTTCGCCAGAGGGCGCCGCCTGCTCGACGACTGCCGGGCGGCGATCGACTGGGCCGCCGAGTCCGGCAGCGCCGAGCTGGGGCTGCGGCTGGCCCACGCGGCGCTGACCATCCTCGCGGTGCGCGGCGACCTGAGGGAGGGCGTCGGCTGGTACGAACGGCTGTTCGGCCTCGACCTGTCGGGCGTGCCCGACCAGCTGATCGGCGTGGCCAAGGGCGGCCTCGCCTACGGGCTCGAAACGCGCGACGAGCTGGACCGCGCCGCGGCGCTCATCGAGGAGAGCATCGAGGAGCAGCGGCGGCACCCCTATACGCACTGGCTGGGTGTCACCTACGGCGTGGCCCTGACCGTCTTCTTCCGTACCGGCCAGACCGGCACGGCCCTGCGCTACCTGCGCGAGCTCGAAGTGGCGGCCGCCGAGCACGACGACCTGTTCAACCTGACGACCGCCCGCATCGCCCGGCTCAACCTGGCGCTCTTCCAGGGGCAGCCGCGCCAGGCGCAGCGGTTCGGCGAGGAGGCGCTGGCCCTGGCCATGGAGACGGGCCACCACTGGACCCTGGCCAGGGCGCTGACCCATCTGGGCGCGGTGGCCGAGGCCAGGGGCGACCTGGCGGCCGCCATGCGGCACCACACGGCGGCGCTGCCCATCCTCGAGGAGCTCGACAACCGGGTCGAGCTGGCCCGCTGCCAGGCCAAGGTCGGCAGGGTGGCGGCCAGGCTGCACGACTTCCCCGCCGCCCGGCGCAGCCTGGCCGCCAGCCTGGTGCTGAGCACGCAGACCGGCCGGCGCAGCGGCGTCGTCCGCGCGCTGGTCGCCCTGTCCGTCCTGGCGCAGGCCGAGGGCGATCTCGAGGGGGCCGTCGTCGCGGCCGCGGCGGCGAGCGCGTTGCGCGAGTCGATCGGCCAGCACGACGCCCCGGCCCGCACCCAGGAGCTGCTCTCGCTCGCCCGCGACAAGCTCGGCGAGGGCCGGGTGGCGCTGCTCTGGGCCAGCGGCATCGCGCAGGAGCCCGGCGCGGTGGCCCGGCGGATCCTCGGCCAGAAGGCCGACGCCGGCGAGGTTCACGAGCCCGCCGCCCTGCTCTCGTCCCTGCCCGCCACGCTGTTCGTGTCCTCGTCGGGCCTGGCCGCCCGCGAGCCGCGCTACGCGACGCTGACGGCGCGCGAGCGGGAGATCGCCGGGCTGCTCACCGAGGGCCTGAGCAACCGGGCCGTCGCGGCGCAGCTGGTGATCAGTCCGGCCACGGTCGCCAGGCACGTGGCCAACATCATGGAGAAGCTCGGCTTCGGTTCGCGCGCCCAGATCGCGGTATGGGCGGCCGAACACGGCCTCGACAACCGGTGACCAGGAGCGCGGTAGGGGCGGCCGAACACGGTCTCGGCAGCCAGGGATCATAAGCTCGGAAACATGCCGCTCGCTCCAAACTTCCCGGTCATGCTCCGTACCGAGGACGGCGTCCGCATCGACGCCGCGCACACCCCGTCCACCCGCTCCGGCCTCGGCATCGTGGTGGCGCACGGGTTCACCGGCTCGTGGCGCGATCCGGCCACGCGGCGCATCGCGCACGTGCTGAGCGGCTACGGGGGAGTGGTCGCGTTCGACTTCCGGGGGCACGGCCGGTCCGGTGGCGAGTCCACCGTGGGGGACAAGGAGATCCTCGACGTCGACGCCGCCGTACGGCACACGCGGGTGATCGGCTACTCCAAGGTCGCCGTGATCGGCTTCTCCATGGGCGCCGCCGTGGCCGTACGCCACGCGGGACTGCTCGGCGGCATCGACGCGGTGGTGTCGGTGAGCGGCCCGGCCCGCTGGCACTACCGCGGCACCAAGCCGATGCGCCAGGTGCACTGGGCCATCGAGCAGCCGATCGGCAGGTGGGCGGCCAGGATGGCCAAGCGCACCAGGATCGCCCGAGGCGAGTGGGACCCGATCCCGGTGCCGCCCCACGAGGCCGCCGCGCTGATCTCCCCGACGCCGCTGCTGATCGTCCACGGTGACGCCGACGCGTTCTTCCCCCTGGAACACGCGCACCAGCTCTACGAGGGCGCCCGCGAGCCCAAGAAGCTCTGGATCGAGCGCGGCTACGGCCACGCGGAGTCCGCCGCGACCCCAGAACTCATCCGTCGGATCGGAAAGTGGATCAGTACGAACCTTTTCTGAGTAATAGACGTCTATCTAGGGCGTAAGGAAGAAATCCACCGGGAGAAAGTCCTATGGGAAGGAAACCGTCGAGGCGGTGGACGTAGGACATACTTCGTGGAGTAGCGGAGACCACACCAAGCGTTGCGGGGGCGCGCTGGGTGCGGGGCGCCGTGAGAAGGGCTCCGGTACGGCCGTACCGGAGCCCTGTTCTCAGCCCAGGCGGGCGATCGTCTTGTACTCCAGGTAGCTGCTGAGGCCCTCGGGGCCCAGCTCGCGGCCCACGCCGCTGGCCTTGTAGCCGCCGAAGGGCGCGTTCGACTCCAGCATGAAGCAGTTGATCCCGTAGGTGCCGGTACGGACCTGGCGGGCCACCTCCATGCCGTGGTCGGCGTCGGCCGTCCAGACCGTGCCGGCCAGGCCGTAGTCGCTGTCGTTGGCGATGCGGATCGCGTCCGCCTCGTCCTCGTACGGGATCACCGACAGCACCGGGCCGAAGATCTCCTCGCGGGCGATGCGCATCTCGTTGGTGACGCCCGCGAAGACGGTCGGGGCGACGTACCAGCCGTGGTCCATCGGCCGGTCCAGGCCGCCGACGACGACCTTGGCGCCCTCGTCCATGCCGGCCTGGATGTAGCTCTCGACGCGGTCCTGCTGCCGCTTGGCGACCAGCGGGCCGATGCCGGTGCCCGGGTCGGCGGGGTCGCCGACGGGCTGGGAGGTGACCATGTTCGCGACCGCGTCCACGACCTCGTCGTAGCGGGTCCGCGAGGCCAGGATGCGGGTCTGGGCGACGCACGCCTGGCCGTTGTTCATCAGGGAGGCGATGGCCAGCATGCCCATGCTGGACGGCAGGTCCGCGTCGTCCAGGATGATCGCCGCCGACTTGCCGCCGAGCTCCAGGCTGACCCGCTTGAGCTGCTCGCCGCAGATGGCGGCGATGCGGCGGCCCGCGGCGGTCGAGCCGGTGAAGGCCACCTTGTCCACGCCCGGGTGGGAGACCAGGTGCTCGCCGGCCTCGCGGCCGGCGGGCACGATGTTGAGCACGCCGGCCGGGATCCCGGCCTCGATCACCATCTCGGCGAGCAGGTACGCGTCGAGCGGCGTCTCCGGCGCGGGCTTGAGCACGATCGCGCACCCGGCCAGCAGCGCGGGCGCGATCTTGGTCATGGCGACGAACTGCGGGACGTTCCACGGCACGATGGCCGCCACCACGCCCACCGGCTCGCGCCGCACGGTCGTCGGCCCGAACAGGCCGGGCCGCTGCTCCTCCTGGGCGAAGGTCTTGCCGAAGTCGGCGTAGTACTGCAGCATGCCGAGCGGCTGCGGCGCCTGCGCCAGGTTGGAGAAGGTGATCGGCGAGCCCATCTCCTCGGTGATGAGCGCGGCCATCTCGCCCTGCCGGGCGGCGTAGATCTCGGCCAGCCTGCCGATCACCTCGGCCCGCTCGGCGAACGTCATGCGCGGCCACGGACCGTGGTCGAACGCCTGCCGCGCCGCGGCCACCGCGCGCTCCATGTCCTCGGGGGTGCCGTCGGGCACGCGGCCCACGACCTCTTCGGTGTGGGGGGAGATGACGTCGATGGTGCCGGTCCCGGCCGGGGCCACCCATTCGCCCCCGATGAACAGCGTGTCGTGCTGGCGCATGTCGTGAGCCTCCTGCTTGACCGAATGCTTGCTTGCTACCCTGCTCTTCAAGCTGACCGAACCATGTTCTGTCCACGCGCGCAAGAGGGGTCCGGCACGCGCGTACGCGAGCCGGACCCCTCTGGGCCGATCAGCCGAGCAGGTGCCGCAAGGACCGCTTGACCAGGTCCGTACGCATGGCCCGGGTCGTCAGGCTCTCCACGCCGAAGCCGAGGTAGACGGTGTCCTTGGTGGCGATGCCGCCGCCCTCCTCGAACACCTGGTCCGTGCGGGCCCAGTTGTTGATCGAGGGCGAGGTGCCCTCAGGAGGCGCCGCGGCGCTCCAGCCGCCCAGGTCGCTCTCGAACGAGGTCTGCTCCGCCGTCGCGCCGTTCAGCGTGACGGTGAAGTCGTCGAGGAAGACGCCCGCGCCCTGGGTGCTCCAGTCGCTGATGTACGAGACGGACAGCTCCACCTTCTTGCCCGCGTACGGGGTCAGGTCGACCTTCCACTGCTGCCAGCCCGCCGAGTTGCCCGAGGCCGCGTTCCACGAGCCGGAGGTGCCGGTCGGCTCGCAGCCGGGGCCCTGGTAGCGCTGGGTGAACGGGTGCAGCGCGCGCCAGCCCTCGCCGCCGCTGGGCGGGTCACAGCTGCTGCCCGTGCTCTGTGAGGTGTGACCGTTGACGTCCGGCAGGGTAGTCCAGTCGTCGCCGCCCGCGGTGTGCGCCTCGACGGTCAGGAAGTCCCAGTCGGCCTCGGTGTCGTAGGAGGTCCAGAACGACAGGTCACCGCTGGTCTTCCCGGTCAGGTCGACGGTCTTGGTCAGCCGCTTCCAGGAGGCGTCGGCGATGCCGCTGTAGACGTCCCAGGAACCGGTGTGCGGGTCGAACGGTCCGCCAGGCCGTGCCCACTTGACCGGCGCGGAGCTGGCGAACTGCGGGAACTGGGCGGCCGGCAGGATCGCCGAGGTCGCCACGAACGAGTTGGTATGGCTCGGCTCCAGCGTGCCGGCGAAGCCCTTGAACCGGCCGCTCACGCCCTGCAGCGCGTACGGGAGGCCCGTGTCGGGGTTGATGCCCGAGTCGTCGAAGAAGACGTAGGCGCCCAGCCAGTACTGCTGGAAGTCGTTGAACACCTGGATGCACGGCGGGTCGTTGGGGTCCGCGCATTCGGGCTGGGCCGGTTGGTCGGGCTGGTAGTAGTAGGCGCCGTTGTTGTTGGCCGCGTACGACGGGTACTTGCCCGAGTGCAGGAGTTTGCCGCCCTCGTTCAGGTAGTCGCGCACGGCCAGCTCGGTGTCGACGCCGCCCTTGGAGGTGGTGCCGGCCACCTGGCCGACCGATCTCGGGATGATGTCGTCGCCCGTCTCCCAGACCACCGCCTTGTAGTGGCTGAGCACGCCGAGCGCGTGCGGCGCCTTGCGGCCCATCTTGTCCATGTCATAGACGTCGGAGCTGTAGTCGGCCTCGTCCAGCGCCTTGACGTAGTCGTCGGCGTACTTGGCCTCGGTCGCGCCCTGGACGGGGCTGAGGCCCGTCACGTCCTCGGTGGCCAGCACCAGCACCTTGCCGCCGATGTCACCGGCGACCTGGTAGGTGAAGTCCCCGCTCTTCCTGCCGATCGAGCTGAACCAGACCTTGACCTTGTCCCCGGGACGGGTGCCGGTGATCTTGCCGCGCATCCAGTGGTAGTAGGTGTCGTAGCCCTTGCCGTAGCGCTCGCCGCCCCGCCACTCGCCGGTCAGCACGGTCTTGGTCCGGCCGCCGTTGACCTGGTAGTTCAGGAAGATCGGGCCGAGCTTGCGCTTGGCGTCCACCTGGACCACCTGGTCCCGGCCGTAGCTGACCTCGAACGGGTCGAGCACGAAGTCGGCCGTTGCGTTGCCGAGGTGGTTGACCGGCTCGGACCAGTTGGTGGCCGACTTGGCCACGTCCAGGGCGAACGGGATGTTCTTCTCGAACTCCGCCTGGACCAGCGCCTCGTCGTCGGGGAAGACGAACCCGCAGCCGTCACAGCCCTCGTCGAGCTCCGGCGTCCAGGCCAGCGTGCCGTACGAGGCGTGGGCGTGGTCGGTCGTCTCGCCGTTGGTGGTGTAGAGCTCCGCCGACAGGTCCGGGTCGAAGCCCGCGATCGCCGGCTTGGCGTCGTTTCCGGAGATCGCCTCGTAGATCGGGTTGTCCGCGGTCTTGGTGGCGACCTGCCAGCCGATCGGGTAGAGCAGCAGCGGGCCGAAGGAGTGGTAGTTCACCTGACCCTTGAACCTGATCCGCCTGAGCAGCCCGTCGAGCGCCCTGGTCTCGGGCTCGCTGGCGGGCGCCGCGCCCCGGTAGGTCTCGCTGCTCGGGATCGACGAGGAGCCCTCCTCGTCGTAGTGGAAGTTGGTGGGGTAGTTGCGGTTCGGGTCGACGCCGTCGCCGGTGGTGATCCGCCCGTCGCCGTCGTTGTCACGCAGGTTCTTGCGCCACAGGCGGTTGCCCTCGGTGAAGGTGAAGTCGTAGCCGTCGGGGTTGGCGACCGGCACGAACCAGAGCTCGGTCCTGTTCAGCAGGTCCTTGAGCGCGGACCTGTTGGCGATCACGTGCTTCAGCAGCCGCATGTCGACCTCGGTGGAGATCCACTCGCGGGCGTGCTGCGTCGCCGAGTACAGCGTCGCCGGCTTGATGCCGTCGGGCAGCACCCTGGCCAGGGCGGTGACCTTGACGGCGAGGATGTCCTGGCCCTTCAGCGTCTTGCCGAGGGACTCGATCTTCACTATGTCCTTGTTCGCGTTCGCGATGGCCTTGAGCTGGTCGGCGATGCCGCCGGACTGGGAGTAGGACTTCCAGACGGTGTAGCCGCCGGCGGCCTGCGCCTTGGCGGCCTCCAGCTGGGTCTGGCCCTGCGGGTTGCGTACGGGCTCCGGCTGGTAGCCGAGCTTGCGCAGGCCGTCCAGGTCGCTCTGGGCGGCGGTCACCTCGACGTGCTCCTTGCCGCCCTTGGCGTCCTGCTGGACGACGTCGAAGCCCTTCTCCTTGAGGGCCTGCCCGGTGCCGGGCGTGCTCTCCAGCTGGTAGAGCTCGATCCTGTCACGGGGTGGTAGGGGGTCCACCGACGCCTGGGCCTCCAGGGCGACGAGGGACGTGCCGAGGCCGAGGACGACGGCGGTGGACAGGGTCAGTAATCGAGACACGAGGTCTGCCCCTTCGCAGAGACCAGTTTCGTCGCCATCTCAGACCGATACGTGGCGCTCGGCAAGGCCCAATCTTTATGCCTGCCTTAGATCGGACAATCCTCAGATAATTCGCCAAAGGGGCGCGACTTGCCGCGTTCAGGTGACAATATTCAAGATCATCTTCTATAGTTTCGGTCCGTCGATGAGGGGAGGACGGACGTGAAAATCAGTCGCTTCGCCCTATTCGCCATCGTCCTGGTGGGGCTGTTCGCGTTCCCTCTCCCGGTCTCCGCGGCTCCCAACCCGGCCGAGTTGCGCAAGCTGACCAAGCAGGCGTCCCAGCTCAACGAGCTCTATCGGGGCCAGATCCAGAGCCTGGAAGAGGTCCGGATCCAGGCCAAGAACGCCACCGACAACTCCGGCGACCTGGAGGCCCAGCTGGCCAAGGCCAAGGCCGAGGTGTCCTCGATCGCCCAGAGCACCTACATCATGGGACCGCTCGACGGCACCCAGCTGTTCGCCTCGACCGCCGACCCCACCGTCGCACTCGGCCAGGCGGCGAACCTGACCTATCTGGCCAACGAGCGCATCAACAAGGTCAAGGGCATCCAGACGTTGATCGACAAGTCGGCGGAGGCCAAGCGGACCGTCGCCGAGAAGATCAGCAAGCTGAAAAAAGAGATCAAGACCATGCAGGGCAAGCGCCGCCAGATCGAGCGGCTCCTCGCCAAGTACGGTTTCCAGCAGCCGGGCGGCTCCTCGGGGCTCACGCCGCGCCTGATCGCGGTGCGCGCCGAGATCATGCGGAACTTCCCCATGCCGTACGGCGTGGGCTGCCTGCGTCCTGGTGACCCCGGTGAGCACGGCAAGGGGCGGGCCTGCGACTTCATGATGTCGAGCGGCGGCCGGGCGGCCTCGGGGGCCGACGCCGACCGGGGTGACGCGCTGGCCGAGTGGCTGATCAAGAACGGGCCCCGGATCGGGGTGATGTACATCATCTGGAAGCAGCGCTACTACGACATCCGGTCGGGTGGTGGCTGGGATCCCATGTCGGACCGGGGCGGGGTCACCGCCAACCACTACGACCATGTGCATGTGTCGGTGTTCTAGCGGCTGTGCGGAACGACGGTCCGTGGTGGCGGGGGTCCCTAGGAAAGGAACCCCCTCCGGGGGCGGACGAAGGGGGTTCCTGCGGAGGGACACCCCCTTCGGGGGAGTCCCGCTCTAGCGCTTGGTTGCGAGGAGGTCGCGGAGCCAAGCGTATGACGCCTTTGGCGTGCGGCGTTGGGTGGTGAAGTCCACGTGCACCAGGCCGAAGCGCTGGTGGTAGCCCTCGGCCCACTCGAAGTTGTCCAGCAGTGACCAGACGAAGTAGCCCCGCACGTCGACGCCCTCCGCCACCGCCTGTTCCACCGCCCTGATGTGGCCGTCCAGGAAGGCGATGCGGCCCTGGTCGTCGATCGTGCCGTCCGGGCCGGGGACGTCGTCCTGGGAGCAGCCGTTCTCCGTGACGTACACCGGCGGCAGCGCGGTGCCGTACCTGGCGCGCAGGCCCGTCAGGAGCTCGCGCAGGCCGTCGGGGACGACCGGCCAGCCGAAGGCGGTGGTGGGGTAGCCGGTGATGCCGTGGTCGGTGAAGGGCAGGCCGTCGTCCATGGGCGCGCCGATGCGGGTGGGGTTGTAGTAGTTGATGCCCAGGCCGTCCAGGGGCGCGGAGATGATGGCCAGGTCGCCGTCACGGACCACGTCCATGGTGCCGATGGCCTTCAGGTCCGGATACTCGCCCAGCAGGATCGGGTCGTTGAACAGGCGATTGTGCAGGGTGTCGTAGGCGTCGGCCGCCGTCAGGTCCGCGGCCTCCTCCGAGACGGGCCAGACCGGGGTGCAGTTGTTCGTGATCAGCACCTGCCGCGCCCCGGCCGCGCGCAGCGCCTGCACGGCCAGGCCGTGGCCGAGCAACTGGTGATGGGCGACGGGCAGGGCGTCGAACAGCAGGGCCTGGCCGGGGGCGTGGACGCCCATGCCGTACCCGAAGGCCATGTGCACGAACGGCTCGTTCAGCGTGATCCACATGGGCACCCGGTCGGCGAGGCGCTCGGCCACTATCGCCGCGTAATCGGCGAAGTAGTAGGAAATATCGCGGTTCATCCACCCGCCCATGTCCTGCAGCGCCTGCGGCAGGTCCCAGTGGAACAGGGTCGGCACCGGCGCGATCCCCGCCGCCAGCAGGCCGTCGACCAGCCGGTCGTAGAAGTCGAGGCCTCTCGGCTCCACCCGGCCCGTGCCCAGCGGCAGCACGCGGGGCCAGGCGATCGAGAAGCGGTAGGCGTTGACGCCCAGGTCGCCCATGAGGGCGACGTCCTCGGGCCAGCGGTGGTAGTGGTCGCACGCGACGTCCCCGGTGTGCCCGTCCCGGACGCGGCCCGGCTCGTGGGCGAAGGTGTCCCAGACGGAGGCGCCCCTGCCGTCATCCTTGACGGCGCCCTCGATCTGGTAGGCGGCCGTGGCCGTACCCCACAGGAACATGCGCACTCCTAAGCGATCATCCGAGTGGCACTCATGTTAACTCGCGGAGGCTCGGGGAACCCTACCTGGCGGTAATACGCCAAGATGGGGGGCATGACGAGTACCCTGCGCCGGCGTCCAGCCCAACGCCGCAGCGTGGAGCGAGTCGAACGGATGCTCGACGAGTGCGCACATTTGCTCGACGAGGTCGGTTACGAGGCGCTGACCACCAAAGAGGTCGCGCGCCGGGCCGAGGTGCCGATAGGCACGTTCTACCAGTTCTTCTCCGACAAGCAGGGCCTGGTGCGAGCGCTGGCCCTGCGCAACCTCGACGCCTTCCTGCAGCGCATCACCGAGCGGCTCACGGAGCGGATCGCCGAGTCCGGTCTGGATCACTGGACCGACCTGGTCGACCTGGCCATCGACGAGTTCGTGGTGATGAAGCGGACCACTCCCGGGTTCGCGGTGGTCGACTTCGGGGAGGTGCTGACGGCGCCGGGCGGGCCGGCGCTCAAGGGCACCGACCGGATGCTCGACGCCGCGCTGGAGAACAACGTCGTGGTCGCCGACCGGCTGCGGGCCCTCACCGTCGACCTGCTCGACGCGCCTGTCGGGCCGGGGCTCGACCGCGCCCTGCTGGTGGCGGTCGAGGCCACGGACGCGGTGCTCAAGCTGGCGTTCCGGGTGCGTCCCGACGGTGACTCCGATCTGATCGCCGAGTGCAAGCAGCTGGTCCACCGCTACCTGGCCGACCATCTGCCCTGACCGCCCGCCCGCCGGACGGGGCCCGGTGGTGGCGCGGGTCCGCTAGCGGGAAGGGCGAGCGGTCTGGGGGATGTCCTCGACCAGCCACGGCCGCCTCCCGCCAGCACCAATCGCCCTCGCGGCACTTCGCGGGAGCGCTCCCGCGACCACCCGGGCAACAGCCACAGCCACCGCGGTATCGGTCTCAGCACGCCGCGTCCAGACGGGTGCGCAGTTCGTCGTCCAGCCGTACGTCCGCCGCACCCAGGGCCTCGTCGAGCTGGGCCATCGTGGAGACGCCGACGATCGGGACGTGCCCGTCGGCCAGCAGCCAGGCCAGCACCACCTGGTTGGGCGTCGCCCCCACCTCCGCCGCCACCTCACGCAGCACCGCGAGCCGCCGGGTCGTACCTGGATGGTGGTAAATGTCGGGGATCGGGCGATCGGCCCGTGTGTAGGCGCCCGCCATCAGCGTGTTGTACGCCCACAGCGTCACGTCGGGCTCGTCGCGTACATAATCCAGCGTCTCGTCCGTCGCCAGCATGTGGCCTCCCTCGGTCGGCCGGGTGAGCGGTCGAGGGCGCAGGTAGGTGTGCCGCAGCTGCAGGCATGTGTACGGCAGCCAGCCCCGCGCCGCCGACAGGTTCCTGGCCCGCTCGGCCCGCCAGGTGGCCATGTTGCTGGCCCCCGCGCTGCGGATCCTGCCCTGCCGGGCCAGGTCGTCGAATGCCCCCAGGGTCTCCTCCAGGGGTACGGAGCGGTCCTGGATGTGCGACCAATACACATCGATGTAGTCCGTCCGCAATCTCCGCAGGCTGCCCTCGATCGCCTTGCCGATGGCGGCGGCGGACAGTCCCTCGGCCGAGGCGAGCGTGTCGTCGCCGGGGACGGTGGGCCGGGCGCCGGTCTTCGTGCTCAGGAACACCCGGTCCCGGTTGCCGCGCGCCGCGAGCCAGGAGCCGATGGCCTGTTCGCTCTCGTCGCCGGTGCACCCCGGCACCCAGAACGGATAGCAGTTGGCCGTGTCCAGCATGGTGCCCCCGGCCTCGACGAACCGGTCCAGAATGGCGAAGGTGTCCTTCTCGTCGACCGCGGTGCCGAACGGGATCGTGCCCAGTGCGATGTTCATGGTGGTGATCGTGGAAGCTGGAGCGCGGTCCATGTCAAGCCGGCCGCTACCGCGAATGAGTTGACCTGGAGTCGGCTCCAGGTGCGATGCTTCTGCCGTGAGCGTCTACACACCCGCGGAAGTGGTCGAGGAGACCGGCTTCACCCTGGACACGTTGCGCTACTACGAGAAGATCGGCCTGCTGGAGCCCGTCGGCCGCAACGCCGCAGGTCAGCGCAGGTTCACCGAGGAGGACGTCGGCTGGCTCGGCACGATCCGCTGCCTGCGTGACACCGGCATGCCGATCGCCGAGATGCTCCGCTTCGCCGACCTGGTCCGGCAGGGCGACCACACGATCGCCGACCGCATCAAGCTCCTGGAGGAGCACGACGGCCGCGTCCAGGACCAGATCGCCAACCTCACCGAGCGTCAGCGCTACATCCACGACAAGATTTCCTACTACCGCAGAGTCGTCTAGCCCTGCCTTTGGGGTCCGGTTGTTAGACCGGGACCATGGCCGGACCCAGGGCGAAACGGATCAACATCCCGCTGCGCCGCGTCGCCAAGGGGTGCGCGATGCTGCTGTTCGCGGTGCTGGCCAACATCACGGTGATCCAGGGGTTCGGGGCGCGGGGGCTCAACGCCGATCCGCGCAACCAGCGCCTGGCCATCGCCAGGTTCGACCATCCGCGCGGCGACATCCTCACCTATGACGGCACGACCGTCGCCATGAGCCGGGCGACGGTCCACGGGCCGTACGCGTATCGCCGCGTCTACCCCCACGGCGAGCTGTACGCCCCCGTGACCGGGACGGCCTCGCTCAACCGGACCACGGGCATCGAGGGGGCCGCGGACGACGTCCTGTCCGGCGACGACCCGAGGATCCAGGTCCGCTCGCTCGTCAGGCACGGCAGGGCCCGCGGCGCCGACGTCCGGCTCACGATCACCGACCGCGCGCAGGCGGCCGCGTACGAGAGCCTCAAGGCGGCGGGCCGGCCGGGCGCCGCGGTCGCCGTCAACCCGGCGACCGGCGCGATCCTCGCCCTGGCCAGCTACCCGTCGTACGACCCCGACGCCTACACCACCGCCGACCCCGCCGAGCTGGCCAAGACGGACCGGCGGCTGCGCGGCGACCCCACCGGGCCGCTGCTCAACCGGGCGGTCAGCCTGAGATATCCGCCCGGCTCCACGTTCAAGCTGGTCACCGCGGCCGCCGCGCTGTCGTCGGGCGAGTACTCGCCCACCTCGCGGGTCGACGCCCCCGCCCGGCTGCGGTTGCCCGGCAGCACGGCCTACCTGCCCGTCACGGGCGGGGCCTGCGGCGATGCCCATCCGACGCTGCCGGTCGCCTTCCGGTCCTCCTGCGACACCGCCTTCGCCGGCATCGGCCTCCAGCTGGGGCAGGACATCCTGCGCGACCAGGCGGAGGCGTTCGGCTTCAACGACCGCGGCCTCACGATTCCGTTGCGGGTCACCGCCAGCACCTACCCCCCGAACATGGACCGGGCCCAGACCGCCCTGTCGGCCATCGGGCGGCATGACGTCCGGGTCACCCCGCTGATGATCGCCATGCTGTCGGCCGCCGTCGCCAACCACGGCATCCTCATGCGCCCGTACCTGGTGGAGGACGTACGCCTTCCGGACGGCTCGCTCATCGACCGGGCCGACCCGGCGCCGTACCGGATGACCATGCCCGCCGCCCTGGCCGACCAGCTCACCTCGATGATGCTCACGGTCACCGGCGCCGGCGGTTCCGGTACGGCGGCCGCCATCCCGGGCGTGGAGGTGGCGGCCAAGTCGGGGGTAGGGGAGGATCACGCGCTCTTCACGGCGTTCGCCCCGGCGGACACACCGGAGGTGGCCGTGGGCGTGATCCTGGAGCACGCCGCCCCGTCGACCGCCGCCCTCGTCGCCCGCGCCGTCCTGGAGGCGGCACTGTCCTGAAGCGGTACGCCGACCCGCGCTCACCGGGGTGACCTCGGCACTCTTCTCCCCTACATAGCGCGCTGCACAGACCTCTCTACACATCTCCGGGGTCGAACGGTTACATCCTCGAATGGCCATCTCGACGCATGCGGCGTGCCGTCCACATGTCTAACGTTCTGCATGTGATCGACCGCACCTTGCGATCTCGCCTCTCAGTCAGGGGGCGTCGTGGCTCGATCCAATGGGGCGTCGCGTGTCCAGGCGGAGCTTGGCCTCCTCGGAGGGGTGGGGGTCTGGTTCCGGACGCGTGACAGCGGGCTCGAGCCGCGCAGGGCTCGGGCCCGCCCACCATCTGCTGGTCGTCGCGCCTATGCGGACCTGTTACCAGCACATGCCTTGACGGCTCCAAGTGCGAAGTGGGTTGATTGCCCTACTGACAACGTTGTCAACCTTCACCACTCGGGGTTTCGAAGGGACGGTGTGCGATGCGACGACGGTGGTTGGCGGCCGTCGCGATCACTATGGCGAGCGTGCTCGGCCTGGCCGGCTGCGGTGGTAGCGGCGGCGGCGCAACGGCGAGCCCGCAGGCCACGGGTGGCGGCGAGAAGAAGCAGGTCGAGGTGTTCTCGTGGTGGACCGGGCCGGGTGAGGCCGACGGTCTGAAGGCGATGCGGGAGATCTTCGAGAAGGAGAACCCGAACTACACCTTCTTCGACGCGGCGGTCGCGGGCGGCTCCGGCGACAAGGCCAAGGCGCTGCTGCAGTCGAAGTTGCAGGCGGACACCCCGCCGGACACCTTCCAGGGTCACGCGGGCGCCGAATTGCAGGGCTACATCAAGGCGGGCGACCTGGAGGACCTCAACTCCCTCTATGACGAGTTGAAGCTGAAGGACGTCTTCCCCGCCGAGTTGATCAAGCAGATCAGCGTGGAGGGCAAGATCTATTCGGTGCCGGTCAACATCCACCGGTCGAACGTGCTGTGGTTCAACCCGAAGCTGCTGAAGGACGCGGGGATCGCGGCGGCGCCCAAGTCGATCGACGAGTTCATCGCCGACCTGGGCAAGGTCAAGGCCAAGGGCAAGATCCCGCTGTCCATCGGCTCGGAGTGGACCGTGGTGCACCTGATGGAGAGCGTGCTGCTCGGCTCGCTCGGCACCGACGCCTACAACGCGCTGTTCAAGCCGGGCGCCAACTGGGGCAGTCCCGAGGTGAAGAAGGCGCTGGAGAGCTTCAAGACGATCATGTCGTACGCGGGCGACCCGCAGGACGACTGGCAGCCCGCGGCCAAGCAGGTGGCCGACGGCGAGGCCGCGTTCAACGTCATGGGCGACTGGGCCTACGGCTACTTCCACAACCCGCCGGACGGCGGCCTGGGCAAGAAGTCGAAGGAGGACTTCGACTGGGCGCCCTCTCCCGGCACCGAGGGCACCTACCTGTGGCTGTCCGACAGCTTCACGCTGCCCAAGGGCGCCAAGAACCGTGACGGGGCCATCGCCTGGCTCAAGGTCGCGGCCAGCAAGGAGGGACAGGACGCCTTCAACCCGAAGAAGGGCTCCATCCCCGCCCGTAAGGACGCCGACCAGTCGCTCTACACCGACTACCTGGCGGACGCGCTGAAGGACTGGTCGAGCAACAAGCTGGCCGGCTCCATCCAGCACGGGGTGTCAGTGAACCAGCCGTGGCTGGCCTCGATCACCGAGGCGGTCGGCCTGTTCATCGGCAGCAAGGACGTCGCGGCCCTGCAGAAGGGGCTCGCCGACGCCGCCACGGCCAACGCGCAGTAAGACAGTCACCTGGGTACGGCAGGCGTTTTCGCGCCTGCCGTACCTCTTGGAGGGGATGTTGTGAGGCGGGCACGCACCTGGCTGCCTGGGTTACTCCTCGTCACGCCGTCCATCATCGCGATCGGCGTGTTCGTGTACGGCATGCTGGGCTGGAACTTCCAGCTGGCCATGACCGACAAGCACGACGAGGTGTCCGAGGGCAAGTTCGTCGGGCTGAAGAACTTCGTCGACATCTGGGACCTGCCCCGATGGCACCTCTCGGTGCAGCACGCGATCATGTTCACGCTCGTGTTCGTGCTGGGCGCGCTGGTGCTCGGCTGGTTCCTGGCCTTCCTCATGGAGAAGGGGATCAGGGGCGAGGGGACGTTCCGGGCGATCTACCTGTTCCCGATGGCCATCTCGTTCGTCGCGACCGGCATCGTGTGGCGGTGGCTGATGAACTCGGGGATGGAGCAGCGGGCGGTCGGGCTCAACCGGCTCTTCGACTGGATCGGGCTGCCGCAGTGGCAGTGGTTCCGGGATCCGGACTGGGGGATGGCCGCGATGGCCCTTCCGGCAGTCTGGCAAATGTCCGGATATGTCATGGCACTGTTCCTGGCGGGGTTCCGTGGCGTGCCGGAGGAGCTGCGCGAGGCGGCGCGGGTCGACGGGTGCAACGAGTGGGGCGTCTACCGGTACGTCGTGCTGCCGATGCTCCGGCCCGTGACGCTGTCGGCGCTGATCATCCTCGGGCACATCTCGCTCAAGGTGTTCGACCTGATCGTGGCGGTGTCGGGCAAGCAGATCATCACCGACGTGCCCGCCGTGTTCATGTGGGTGGCGGTGTTCGACTCCCACGACCCGGCCAAGGGCGCCACCATCGCCTCGTACATCGTGCTGAGCGTGGCCATCTTCGTCATCCCGTACCTGATCTGGTCCGTGCGTAAGGAGAGGCGTTCATGACCGCGGTGATCGGGCGCCGGCGGGTGTCCAGCGGGGTGCGGCTCGTCCTGCTGATCGCCTTCGTGGTGATCTTCCTGATCCCGATCTACGTCCTGCTGGTCACCAGCTTCAAGCCGCTGACCGAGGCGGACCCCGGCCAGGCGTGGAACCTGCCGCGGACCTGGACCTTCGAGGCGTGGCGCGTGGCGTGGGAGAAGCTGGCCCCGGGCCTGTGGAACTCCGTCCTGCTGGCCGTGCCGGGCTCGCTGCTGTCCTGCGTGCTGGGCTCCATGAACGGCTACGTGCTGTCGAAATGGCGCTTCCCGGGCGCGGACCTGCTGTTCACGCTGTTCCTGTTCGGCATGTTCATCCCCTACCAGGGGGTGATGATCCCGCTGGTGCAGCTCCTGGTGAAGCTCAACGAGGTGACCGGGCTGCAGGGCGTCTTCTACGGCGGCATCCCCGGGCTGACGCTGGCGCACGTGGTCTACGGCATCCCGATCTGCACGCTGATCTTCCGCAACTACTACGTCACCATCCCGGACGAGCTCATCGAGGCCTCGCGGGTGGACGGCGCGGGGATGCTGCGTACGTACTGGTCGGTCGTGCTGCCGGTGTCCGCGCCGGCCATCGCGGTGGTGATCATCTGGCAGTTCACCTCGATGTGGAACGACTTCCTGTTCGCCGTCTTCCTCACCGGGCCGACGAGCTGGCCGACGACCGTCATGCTCAACAACATCGCCGGCGCCCAGGCCACGCCGTACAGCCAGCAGATGGCGGCGGCGATTCTGGCGTCGGTGCCGACGATGCTGATCTACGTGCTGCTCGGCCGGTTCTTCATGCGCGGCCTGATGGCGGGCGCGCTCAAGGGATGAGTGCCGCCGGGTTGGCCCAGTGCTTGAGCGGCTCCTTGCGGACGTAGCGGGCCACGTCCTCGGCGACGATCTCGGCGGCCTTCATGGCCGTCTCCTTGCTGGCGCCGGCCAGGTGCGGGGTCATCACCAGGTTCGGGGTCGTGAGGAGCCGCGACCCCGCCGGGATGGGCTCCTCGGGGAAGACGTCCACCGCCGCGCCGAACAGGTGACCCGAGTCCAGCGCGTCGCACAGGGCGTCGTAGTCGAGCAGCGAGCCGCGCGCGCAGTTGACGATGACGGACCCCCGGGGCATCGCGGCGATCTGCGGTGCGCCGATCATGCCGATGGTCTCGGGGGTGGCCCGCGCGTGCAGGGAGAGGAACTGGGAGCGTTCGAGCAGCTCGGCCAACTCCACCTGTCCTGAAATTTCCACGTAAGGGTCGTAGACCAGGACCTCCGCCCCGAAGCCCTCCAGCATGCGGGCCACCCGGCGGCCGATCGCGCCGTAGCCGACCAGGCCCGCCGTCGAGCCCTCCAGCTCGGGCCCGACGTTGTCATAGGTGTAGTAGTCGCCCCGCCAGACGCCCCCCGCCAGGTCGGCGTGCGTCTGGGGGATGCGGCGGGTGGCGGCCAGGAGCATGGCCAGCGTGTGCTCGGCGGTGGCCACGGCGTTACGTCCCGGCGCGAACGTGACCGCGACCCCCGCCTCGGAGGCCGCGTCCAGGTTGGCGTTGACCGGGCCGCCCCGGCTGACACAGAACAGCTTGAGCTCAGGGCACGCCTCCAGCACCCGCTTCGTCAGGGGGGCCATCTGGGTCACGCAGATCTCGACGCCGCGCAGCGCCTCGATCAGCTCGTCCTCCACATCGGAGGCCTCGTCCACCTCGCTCACCCGGCCGAACGGCACCTCCGGCCACGGCAGCGTCAGCTCGCTGATCTCCACCTCACCGGGAACCGCGTGCCGGAGCGCGTCGATGAAGAGGCGGTTCTGGACGAAGTGGTCGCCGGCGGCGAGGACTCGGATGGTCAACGAAGAGCTCCAATCGGGGAGTTGTACCGCAGGATCGCCACCTGGCCGTTCCGCGGGCGGATCTCGGTGATGGCGCAGTTGTCCAGCTTCGGGAAGAGCCGCCGGTACTCATCCAGCGGCACGCCCATGAGCCGGCACAGCGCGATCCTGATGACGGTCGTGTGGGCGACGACCATCACCCGGCTGTCGGGATGGGCGGCGGCGATGTCCCGCAGGCACTCGGTGAACCGGTCGGCCGCCAGCTTGGGATCCTCGCCGCCCGGCAGCGGGTTCGTGGCTGGATTGGCCTCGAAGGCGGCGCGGGCCTCGGGGAAGCGCTCGCACATCTCCGCCGCGGTCAGCCCGTCGGCCTGGCCGAAGTCGAGCTCCCGCAGCCGCTCGTCCACCCGCAGCTCGACGCCCGCCGCCTCGGCGCTGGCGGTGGCGGTGATGCGGGCCCTGCTCAGGGTGGAGGCCCAGACGGCTGCCAGCCCGGCCCGGCCGGCCCAGGAGGCCAGCTGCCCGGCCTGGTCGAGGCCGCGCGGGGTCAGCTCGATGTCGCTGAGCCCGGCGTAGCGGTTCTCGGCATGCCAGACGGACTCGCCGTGGCGCACCAGTGCGATGTGGGTCATGGCGCGGTCCTCTCACGGGCGTGGTCGGCGGCGCTCGCGGGCAGCCAGCCGCGTCCTTCCAGTTCGGTGACGAAGCGTAGGTAGGTCTCGTCCATGCGGGGTCCGGCCGGGTCCACGACCGCGCGGGTGCGGATCATCCCGGCCGCGTCGCCCTTGTCTCCCGCGGCCAGTACGGCCATGCCGAGCGCGGGCTCGGCGTTCTCCCGCAGCGTGACGGGACGTCCAAGGACGTCGGCGCGCAGCTGGGTCCAGTAGGCGCTCCTGGTGGCTCCGCCGGTCAGCACGATCTCCCCGTCCGCCGGGGCGCCCAGCAGGTCGAGATAGTCGAAGCAGAGCCGCTCGACGAACGCCGCGCCGCGCAGGATCGCCACGTAGCGCTCGACGTCGTCGGCGGGCCGGCCGAGCGTGAACCCCTCGGCCTCGGGCGCCACGAACGGGAACCGCTCCCCGCGCGACACGAGCGGATAGGTGACGACCGGCTCCCCGGCGCTGGTGGGGGTGGCGGCGGGACCGTAGCGGGCGGCGGCCTGGGCGCTCAGCGCGTCGAGGTCCTGTCCGGCGAACTCGCGGGTCAGCACCCCCGCGCCCGTGCTCGACGCGCCACCCGGCAGCCACGCGCCGTCCGGCGCGCGGTGCGAGTAGACGACGCCCAGCGGGTCGTGGATCAGCTCCCTGGTGACGCCCTTGAGCACCAGGGTGGTGCCCATGACGGAGTTCCAGCTGCCCGGCGTCATGGCTCCGGCGCCGAGCTGCGCCGCGCACCCGTCGGTGGTCCCGGCGATCACCGGGGTGCCGAGCGGGATGCCGGTGCTCGCGGCGGCCTCGGCGCAGACCGTGCCGAGCGTGGTGCCGGGCCGTACGACGTCGGGCAGTGCCTCGGCGGGCACCCCCAGCTCGTCGAACACCTCGTACGGCCACCGCTCCTCGATCAGGTCCACGCCGGTCTTGAGCGCGTTGCTCAGGTCGGTGGCCACGTCGCGGCCGACCAGGCGCCGGTTGACGAAGTCGTTCTGGTGCGCCAGCCGCGCGCTGGGCGGGGCGTCAGGCAGCAGCCACAGCAGCTTGGGCAGCGCCCAGTTGGCCTGCATGCGCTGGTAGCCGAGCCGCTGCCAGACGGCCGCGCCGACCGAGTCGATCCGGGCCACCTCGGCCGCCGCCCGCCGGTCGTCGTACATCAGACCGGGGGTCAGCGGGGTGCCGTCGGGGCCGGTCAGCAGGATCGTGCCCGAGGTCGCGGCCACGGCGACGCCGCGGATCCGCTCCGGCGGCACCTCGCGCAGCGCCTCGCGAGTGGCGGCGGCGAGCTGGCGCCACCACTCCTCAGGGTCCTGCTCGTGCCGGGGCCCGTCGCGGTGGCTGGTCAGCGGCCTGCTCGCCGCGCCGAGCACCTCGCCGCCGTCCGTGACGGCCATCGCCCGGACGCTCTGCGTGCCCAGGTCCACACCGATCCAGACGCTCACGAGCGCCCCCGCATCTCGGCGAGCAGCGGCCATGCTCGGGCGCTGGTCTCGCGCAGGGTCAGGAAGTCCTGGTACGCCGTGCCGTACGCGCCGGACTCGGGTCGTACGGCATCCCGCAACCGGACGAACCGGTCGGCCGCGGCCTCGATGCTCGTGGCCGCGCCCGTGGCGACCAGGCCGACCAGGAAGGCGCCCCTGGCGCCGACCTCGGCGTCGCCCGATCGGAAGACCGGCAGGCCGGTGACGTCGGAGATCATTCGCAGCCACAGCGCGCTGGCCGAGCCGCCGCCGCACACCCGCAGCTCGTGCGGCCCCTCACCGGAGGCGGCCAGGCAGTCCTGGATGACCAGCGTGAGCCCTTCGAGCACGGCCCGGGCGACGTGCTCGCGCCCATGCTCGAAGGACAGGCCGAGGAAGGCGCCCCTGGCCAGCGGATCGGAGAACGGCGCGCGCTCACCGGCGGGGGAGAAGTAGGGCTGGAACGACAGCCCGCCCGCGCCCGGCGGGCCGGTGGCGGCCAGCTCGCCCAGTTCGGCCGGGCCGTCCAGGCCGAGCAGCCGGCAGGCCCACTGGAGGACCTCGGTCCCGGCGAAGGTGGGGAAGGCGCGCAGGTAGCCGTCGGGCATCGCGATCGTGATGCCGACGGGCTCGCCGTCCAGGTCGGGCCGCTCGACGACGGTCTCCGTGCAGAGCGTGGTGCCCAGGATGCTGCACGCCTGACCGGGGCCCACGGTGCCGGCGCCGATCGCGGTGGCGGCGATGTCGTAGGGCGCCATCACGACCGGCGTCCCGGCGGGCAGCCCGAGGAGCTCGGCGGCCTCGCGCGTCAGGGCGCCCACCCGGCGCGTGTCGTCGCGCAGCTCGGGCAGCAGGCGATCGGCCCACTCCAGGCCGAACATGGCCAGGAGCGCGGAGGAGTAGGCGCGGGTGCGCAGGTCCATGAAGGGGGCCGAGCCGTCGGACTCGTCGGCGGCCAGCTCGCCGGTCAGCCGGGAGAAGATCCAGCCGCCGCACGTCAGATTGGCGGCCGAGCGGGTCAGCCGGTCGGGGTCGTGCTCGTTCAGCCAGGTCAGGATGGCGTGGGGGAGACCGGAGGCGGCGGAGGAGCCGTTGACGCGGAAGGCGTCGGCGGCCAGCCCCGAGCGGTTCCAGCGGTCGACCGTGGCGGCGGCCCGGCCGTCGTTCCACAGGATCGCCGGACCGGTGGGCCGGCCCGCCGCGTCGACCAGCCAGCAGCCGTCGCCCTGCGCGGTCACGGCGATGAAGTCCGGCGCGGTGCCGAGCCGGGACGCGACCTCGCGGACCGTGCCGGCGACCGCGTCCCAGACGGCGTCCATGTCCTGCTCGGCCTGGCCGGGCGCGGGCCTGGAGACGGTGGTGCCGTGCCGGGCGACGGCCGTCTCGGCGCCCGTCTCGTCGTACCCGACGGCTTTGATGACCGTGGTCCCCGCGTCGACGCAGATGACCGCCATCAGGCGCGTCCGTGGGAGGTCCGCGACTTGCGGGCGATCGAGTCGACGACCACCGCGAGCAGCAGGACGATGCCCGTGACCACGAAGCGGATGGAGGAGTCGAGGTTGAGCAGGGTCAGCCCGCTGGAGATCGACTGGATGACGATGATGCCGAGCAGCGCGCCGAAGGCGGTGCCGCGCCCGCCGAACAGGCTCGTCCCGCCGATCACGGCCGCCGCGATGGCGTTGAGGTTGACGTCGCCGGAGCCGCTGCTCTGGTTCGCCGCGGCCAGCCGGGCCGCCGCGAGGATGCCGCCCACCGCCGCGAACGACGAGCAGAGCACGAACACCGAGGTGTAGACGGCCCTGACGTTGATGCCCGCGCGGCGCGCGGCCTCCACGTTGCCGCCGACCGCGTAGACGGCCCGCCCCCACTTGGTACGCGACAGCATGTAGTGCATGATCAGCACCAGCGCCACGAAGAAGACGAACATCCAGCCGATGCCGCGGGTCTGCCCGAGGTAGTAGACCACGAAGGCCAGCACGGCCAGCAGCGCCGCGCTCCTGACGAGCAGCATGGACAGGCTCCTGGCCGACAACCCGGCGCGCCGCCGCTCCTGGGCGTGCAGGTAGCCGCTGGCGAACAGCCAGACGGCCGCGATCACCGCGAAGCAGTACGACAGCCAGGCCGGTACGAAGTCGAGCTGCGCGAAGTTCACCAGGCCCGAGTCGAACGGCAGGTTGATCGAGCCCTTGGTGCCCAGCACGTAGAGCTGCAGCCCGAGGAAGGCCAGCAGCCCGGCCATCGTGATGACGAAGCTCGGCACCCCGAAGCGGTTGAACAGCTGCGCGTACACCCAGCCGATCACCGCGCCCATGATGACCGCGGCCAGGATGGCCAGCCAGACCGGCAGCCCCCGGCTCACGAAGAGCACGGCGAGCACGGCCCCCGACAGGCCGCTGACCGAGCCGACCGACAGGTCGATCTGGCCGACCAGCAGCACGCAGACGATGCCCAGCGCGATGATGCCGGTCGCGGCCGACTCCAGGGTGAGGTTCACCAGGTTCGCGCTGGACAGGAAGATCGGGTTGAGGATCTGCAGCACCGTCCAGATGACGATGAGCCCCACCACGACGGGGATCACGCCCAGGTCGCCGCCACGGGCCCGCTCGAGCACGTCGGCGATCGCGCCGCGCAGCCCTTCGTTCCCGCTCAGCCGCTCGTCCTGGCGGTCCGTGGTGAGCGTGCTGTTCATGAGGGCAGACCTTCCTTGCGGCGCGCCTGGCGCTGGGAGACCGCATTGTCGGTGGCGCCGGTGATGGCGGCGATGATCTCTTCGGTGGAGACCGCGCCCACGTCGAACACCCCGTTGTTGCGGCCGAGCCGGAGCACGGCCACGGTGTCGGCCACGGCCTGCACGTCGGCCATGTTGTGGCTGATCATGATGACGCCGAGGCCGTTCTCGCGCAGCCGCTCGACCAGGTTGAGCACCTCCGCCGTCTGGGCGACGCCCAGGGCGGCGGTCGGCTCGTCGAGGATGATCACCTTGGGGTCGCCGAGCAGCGACCTGGCGATGGCCACCGTCTGCCGCTGGCCGCCGGAGAGCGCGGCCACCGGCACGCGGACACTCGGGATCTTCGCCGACAGCTGGCGGAGCAGGTCCCAGGAACGGGTCTCCATCGCCACGTCGTTCAGCCGGAGCGGGCGGACCTCCTGGCCCAGGAACAGGTTCTGGATCACGTTGAGGTTCTCGCACAGGGCGAGGTCCTGGAACACGGTGGCGATGCCGAGCTTGTGCGCCGCCGCCGGCGTCGGGATGTGGACGTCCCGCGACTCGAAGGTGATCGTCCCCGAATCGGGCGGATGCACCCCCGACAGGATCTTGACCAGCGTCGACTTGCCCGCGCCGTTGTCACCGACGATGGCCATGACCTGGCCCGCCACGACATCGAGCTCGATGTCGGTGAGCGCGGCGACCGCTCCGAACGTCTTGCTGATCCCCCGCAGGGACAGAACGCTGTCCGCTTGCTGTGTGGGCGACAAGGCCGCTCCTCCCTAGCCCTACTTGATGTCCAGGTCGGCGCAGCCCTTGGCGTATTCGCCGGTGCACACTTCACTGGCCTTCATGATGCCGCTGTCGAACAGGACCGCCTTGATGTTCTCCTTGGTCACGACCGTGGGGACGAACAGCTGGGACGGCGTGTTGTAGAGCGTGGTCTTGCCCGCGGGCTTCTTGCCCTGCATGAACTGGTAGGCGACGTCGGCCGACGCCTCCGCCACGATCTTGATCGGCTTGGAGATCGTGTTGTACTGGTCACCGGCGATGATCCGCTGGGCGGCGGCCGGCTCGGCGTCGTTGCCCGTGACCGGCGGCACCTTCACGCCGGCCGCCTTGAACGCGGCGATCGAGCCGCCGCCGGTGCCGTCGTTGGCCGCGACCACGCCGGCGATCTGGTCCTTGAACTGGGTGATCTGGCCGCTGACCCAGGTCTGGGCCTTCTCCGGCTGCCAGTCGGGCGTGTCGTACTCGGCCAGCAGCTTGAGGCCGCTCGGGTCGATCGCGCTGTGGATGCCCTTCTTGATCAGGCCGGCCGCCGCGTCCGTGGGCGAGCCGTTGACCTCCAGGAGGCCGCCCTGGATGTTCTCCTTCTTGAGGTGGTCGACCAGGGACTGGGCGATCATGTTGCCGATCTTCTCGTTGTCGAACGAGATGTAGTAGTCGGCGGGCGTGGCCGGGATCGGCCGGTCGTAGGCGATGACCGCCACACCCTGCGACTGCGCCGTCTTGACCATCGTGGCCGCGGCGGCCGAGTCGACCGGGTCGAGCACGATGGCCTTGACGCCCTGTGCCAGGGCCGAGTTCGCCTGCTGCTGCTGCTTGGCCGCGTCGGAGTCGGCGTTCTGGTAGATGACCGTGCAGCTCGGGCAGAGCTGCTTCATCTTGGCCTCGAACAGCGGCTTGTCCTGCAGTTCGTACCTGGTGGAGGCGAGGTCGGGCATGAGGAAGGCCACCTTGGCGTTCTCCGCGCCGCCCGCCTTGGTGCCGCTGGAGCCGCTGTCACCGCCGGTGGAACCGGAGCCGCAGGCGGCCAGCGCCGAACCTGCGATGACTACAACCGCGGCGAACGCGGAGGTTCGCATCTGAACTCTCTTCACGGGATATTTCCTCACTCACTACGTCCTCACGGACTCGCTGATCGCGTCGCTCCCCCGAAAACGCCACGGGAGACAAGCCGCTCACAACCGGCCACGTCCTGTGGTGCGGCTCACGCTAGCGCGAGGTCTGAATAATTGTCCAGCAAAAGTGTTCAGGGCCTGAGCCTGCTTTTGGTCAAGAAGTAGTCGTTTGGGGTTCGTTCCCGGTTTGTCGGCTGTTTATCAGGAACGGCGCGCCGCGGCGAGGAGGCCCTCGGCGGTCAGGACGTCGGTGACCAGCTGGTTGAAGTAGCCGCCCCTGGCGCCCGCGATGATCGACAGCACCTTCTCGGCGCCCACCGCGACGGCGATCGACGACGGGATGCGGCGGAGTTCGTGCAGGCCGGGGGCCACCAGGCGCTCGCTGCCCGGGTAGGAGACCGGCTCGCCGGCGCGGTCGTAGACACGCATGCAGACGTCGCCCACGGCCTCGCGCAGGCTCTCCGCGTCGCGCGGCATGAAGGCGGGCACGACCTGCCGCATCAGCGGCGCGGAGCCGACGCCGACGATGGCGCACTTGGCGTGCGCCCACAGGTCCATGACCTTGCGCACCGACGGCTCGTGCTGGAGCGAGTAGAACAGCTCGGGCCCCGGCAGCGCGGGCGCGTAGAGGTAGCTGGGCACGCCGCCGACGCGTTCGGCCAGGATGCGGGTGGTCTCGTTGGTCTGGAACCACGGCTGCGGCTCCTCCTGCCCGCCCACGGCCGGTGCGATGGTGACGCCGGGGAACTGCCCGAGCCCTTCACGCGCGCACTCGTACACCGTGCTGCCGGACGAGACCAGCACCACGTCGCCCGACTCCAGCCCGACCCCGGCCAGAGCGCGGGCCAGCCCCGGAGCCAGCCAGGGGCCCAGCGCCGGGCCGCTGACCTTGGGGACCAGGTGGACGCGCCGCAGCCGCAGCGCCTCGGCCACGTTGGCGGCCAGGGGGCCGTCCTCGAGGGTGGCGGGCCGGTGCACCTTGATCTCGACGATGCCCTGGCGGCGGGCCTCGGTGAGCAGCCGGCTCACGGTCGCCCTGCTGACGCCCAGCCGCTTGGCGATGTCGGCCTGGGTGGCGTCTTCGAGGTAGTACTGGGTCGCTGCCGCGTACATGAGATCGTGCGGGAACCGGGCCTGCGCCTCTGGCGCGACATCGGCGGCCTTCATGCGCGCGCTCCCTCGGCCTGAACAATTGTGCTGGACAGATGCGACTATACCTTCGTGCCCTCAGATCAAGGGGGTATCGAGTCTGCCGAACTATCATCGGTCCTCGCGCGCGTACCCGTGTTCTCGTTGTTTCCCGCTACGAGGGCGTCGCCGAGTGGGGTGCGGGCGTACAGGACGGCGCGGCCGGTACGGGTGCCCGTGATGAGGCCGGTGCGGCGCAGGGCGGCCAGGTGGCCGCCGGTGGTGCCGAGGCTGTGCCCGAGCAGGGCGGCGAGGTGGGTGGTGGTGGCGGGCACGGCGAGCTCGGCGAGGATGCGGGCCCGGGTGCGGCCGATCAGCACCGCCAGGCCCGCCCCCGCGCCCGTCGCGGGCGCCTCGACGGCCGTGCCGCGGGCCGGGTACGTGAGCGCGTACGGCCAGGCGTCCTCCAGATAGGCGCCCACGGCGGGCACGAACGCCGACGGCAGGAACAGCAGCCCCTTGCCGCCGAGCCGGTGCCGCTCGTCGCTCTGGCCCATGCGGACCTCGATGTACCCGTCGCCGTGCCACCGGACCTGCTCGCTCAGGTCGTCGAGCGCGGCCGCCCAGCCGTACGCGGCGAGCCGGCCCGCCCGCTGCACCACGTCGCGCTCCAGGATCGCCTGGAAGCGCGGCCAGTCCGCGGACAGGATCTCCGTCCACAGCACCTCGTAGGCGTCGGCCAGCACCTGGACGACGCCGGGGCCGAGCAGCAGTTCCCTGGTCCACTGCGGCACGGGCGGCCGCTGGGCCAGGACCGAGGTG
This sequence comes from Nonomuraea sp. NPDC049158, assembly GCF_040648335.1. Lineage (NCBI taxonomy): Bacteria > Bacillati > Actinomycetota > Actinomycetes > Streptosporangiales > Streptosporangiaceae > Nonomuraea > Nonomuraea sp. NPDC049158. The sequence continues at coordinate 415,401 of NZ_JBEZDM010000002.1, read as the reverse complement.
ATCTCGGCGTGCGCCTGAGCGACCGGAGTCGTGCGCATGGCGGCCAGTTCGGTCTCGAACGGCACGCTCATCCCGGCGGGCGGCGGCGCGATGAAGTCGACGTTGCCGGTGCCCTTGTTGCCGGTGATCGCCGCCATGGCGCGCAGGGCGGGGTGGCGACCGGCGAGCTCCTTGTACCGCGCGTGCCACCTGTCCACCCACCGCCGGTGCGCGCCCGCCCTGGTACGCCCTTCGAGCACCCACTGCGCGTGCATGGTCTCGATCAGCGGCGAGATGGCGAACCGGCTGGCCACCAGGTCCTGCGGGGTGACCTCGATCCTGAACACCTTTCGTTTATATCCGAAAGAGTCGCCCTCGCCGGGCGTGCTCCCGCAGCATCGTGACCGGCGGCTCCGAGACCTTCCTCCGGAGCCGCCCTTCTCACTCAACAGGGGGTGCGGGTTGACCGAGCGTGGGGCCACCTTCGGGCAGGTGTTCGCGGTACGGGAGTTCCGGGTGCTGTTCGGCAGCTTCGCGCTGCTGATCTCCGGGGACTCGATCAAGATGCTGGCGCTGTCGGTGCTGGTGTACGCGCAGACGGGGTCACCCGGGCTCTCGGCCGCCGCGTACATGGCCGGGTGGCTGCCGTACATCCTGGGCGGGATGTTCCTGCTCTCGCTGGCCGACCGGCTGCCGCCTCGGGCGGTGATGGTCGTGGGCGAGCTGGTCAGGGTGGTGGTGTGCCTGCTGCTGGCCTTCGCCGGGCTGCCGGTGCCGGTGATGCTCGGGCTGGTGCTGGTGACGGGGCTGTTCGCGCCGGTGTTCGGGGCGGCGCGCAGTGCGTTGCTGCCTGACGTGCTGCCCGGGGACGCGTTCGTGCTGGCGCGGTCGCTCATGGGGGTCACCTCGGCGGGCGCCCAGATCGCGGGGCTGGCCGTGGGGGGCGCCTTCCTGGCGGCCACGGGGCCGCGCGGGGCGCTGGCGGTCACTGCGGCGCTCTCGGCGGTGGCCGCCCTGGTGCTCCGGTACGGCCTGCCTTACCGTCCGGGCCGGGGCGCGGCGGTCGGCGATGACTCGGCGGCTCGCGGCGCGGCCGGTGGGGCCGTGCGGGTGACTCTGCGGGTGAATCGGTCGCTGATGGTCGATCGGCGGGTGCGGGGGCTGCTGCTGGCGAGCTGGCTGCCGTGCATGTGCTTGGCCGGGGCCGAGGCGATGGTCGTGCCCTATCTGGGTGGCCAGGGTCAGGCGGGGGTGGTGCTGGCGGCGGCGGCCGGTGGGATGGCGGTCGGGGAGTTCACGGTGGGACGGTTCGCGGCTCCGGCGGTCAGGGAGCGGTTGTCGCTGCCGCTGGCGGTGCTGATCGGGCTGCCGTGGCTGGCCTTCCTCATGGCGCCTGGCGTGGCGTGGGCGGCGGTGCTGGCCGCCGTGTCCGCCGCCGGGGTGTCCTACCAGCTCGGGTTGCAGCGACGCTTCGTGGACGCGGTGCCGGAGGAGGTACGCGGCCAGGCGTTCGGGCTGCTGTCGGCCGGGCTGATGACCGGGCAGGCGATCGGCGCGGCGGCGATCGGCGTCCTGAGCGAGGCGACCGGCCCGGGAACGGCGATCTTCGCGGCGGGCGTCGCGGGCGTCCTCGTCGCCCTGGCCCTGTCCGGCGCACTACGCCCGGCCCCGGCCGGAGACGCGCGCCCCACCTCCGCCGGAGACGCTGGGCCCGAGGAGGTCACGGAGGTTGTTCGCCCGAGCCGCGGGGGATGAGGCGTACCGGCAGTTCGACGTGCTCCGCCGGGCCGCCGTCCCCCGCCAGGCGGCGGAACAGCAGTTCGGCGGCCACCCGGCCCATCCCGGCCGGGTCCTGGGCCACCACCGTCACCCCGGGCGTCAGCAGGTCGGCCAGCTCGAAGTCGTCGAACCCGACCAGCCCCATCCGCCGCCCGCCCAGAGCGCGCAGCGCGGTGACAGTGAGCCGCCCGTTGCCGGTGAACAGGGCGGTCGGCGGCGAGTCGAGCGCCAGCATGCGCTCCAGGTCGTCCCGGACCGTCTCGGGCGTCGGGGCGTGCATCGCCACCAGCCGGGGGTCGTAGAGCGGGCCGAGGGCCGCGCGGTAACCCGCCAGCCGCTCGGCCGCCGTATAGATCGACGGATGGTCGCCGAGCATGGCGATCCGGCGGTGGCCGTGCGCCAGGAGGTGGCCGACGGCCTCCCTGGCGCCGCCCGCGTTGTCGCTGAGCACGGTGTCGACGTCCAGCCCGGGCCCGGGCGGCCGGTCCGCGAACACCGCGGGCGTCCCGGCGTCGAGCTCGGGACGCAGGTAGGAGTGGTCGTCACCGGCCGGCACCACGATCAGACCGTCGACCCGGCGGGCGCAGAACGTGCGTACCAGCTCGCGCTCCCTGGCCGGCTTCTCGCCGGACGAGCCGCTCAGCAGCAGGCAGCCCTCAACGATGACCACCTCCTCCACCGCCCGGCTCAGCCCCGCGTAGAACGGGTCGGCGACGTCCTCGATGACCAGCCCGACGGTCGCGGTGCGGCCCCTGCGCAGCACGCGGGCGCTCTCGTTGCGGCTGTAGCCCAGCCGGTCGATGGCCTCGCGCACCCGTTCGGCCGTCGCCGGGTTGACGCCCGGCTCGCCGTTCACGACGCGCGAGACCGTCTTGAGCGCCACCCCGGCTGCCGTGGCGACATCCTTCATCGTCGGTCTCACCCTTGGATCCTTTCCCAAGTAAGACGGCCAGACAACGTTGTCAGGGCGTTATGCGAGAGTAGGGGTTCTATGTCGTTGAGATCCGCACTCCTCGTCGCCGGGTTCGTGCTGGCCGCGCTGAACCTGCGGCCCGCGATCGCCGGCATCTCCCCGCTCCTCGACGAGATCATGAACGACGTCGGCCTCACGCCCGCCGCCGGCGGCGGTATCACCACGGTGATGGTGGTCTGCCTGGGCGTGTTCGGGCCGATCGCGCCGCTGCTCGCGCGCCGGATCGGGCTGGACCGCACGCTGCTCGCCGGCCTCCTCGTGCTGGCCGCCGGCGTGGTGCTGCGCGGCCTGGACGGCGTCCCGGCGCTGTATGTGGGCTCGGCGATCGCGGCCACCGCCATCGCCGTGATGAACGTGGCCATGCCCGGCATCACCAAGGAGTACTTCCCCGACCGGGTCAACCTGATGACCGGCGTCTACAGCTCCGCCATCGTCGGCGGCGCCGCGACCGCCTCGGCGCTGGTGATCCCTGTCGAGCACGCCACGGGCTACGGCTGGCGCGGCATGTCGGCGCTGATGGCCGCACCGGCGCTGCTGGCCGCGCTGCTCTGGCTGCCGCAGGCGCTGCGCGGGCAGGCGGGGCCGCAGGGCGGGCCGCGGCCGTTCGGGGTGGTGCTGCGCAGCCGGGTCACCTGGTACGTGACCGCGCTGATGGGTCTGCAGTCGTTCACCTTCTACGTGCTGCTGGCCTGGCTGCCGACGATTTTCCATGATGCCGGCCTGCCCGCCGACCAGGCCGGCTACCTGCTCAGCGTGACGAACCTGGTCCAGGTGGGCGCCACGCTCGCCGTGCCGATCCTGGCCGGGCGGCGGCCGTCGCAGGTGCCGTTCGTGATCGGGGCGGGGCTGCTGACCGTGGCCGGGTACCTCGGCATGTTGCTGGCCCCGGTCGCCGCGCCGTGGCTGCCGTGGCTGTGGATGGTCGTGCTCGGGGTCGGCCAGGGGGCCTCGTTCGCGCTGGCGCTGCTGCTGATCGCGCTGCGCGCGCCCGACCCGGCGTCGGTGACCGCGCTGTCGTCGGTGGCGCAGTCGGTGGGGTACGCGGTGGCCGCGCTGGGGCCGGTGCTGTTCGGGCTGCTCAGGCAGGTGTCCGGTGGGTGGACGGTGCCCTTGCTGACGGGGCTCGGGGTGCTGGGGGCGCAGCTCCTGGCCGGCTGGTTCGCGGGGCGCCCTGCTACGTTGGACAAGGCTTACCGGTAGCGGAAGGATTCACGTGCTGACGGAGGCGCTCCAGCAGTTGGCCGACGAGCGCGGCGGGGTGATCGGGGTCGAACCCGAGCTGGTCATCACGCCGGACGAGACCTGGACGGCCGCCTCGGAGCTGCTGCGCCCGCCGTACACACTGCTGGAAGAGCTGGTCGACGAGACGGCGGCGCGCTGGAGCGCCCCGCGCCACGTCGGTGCCGCGCTGTTCTGGAAGACCTACGGCTACTGGCACACGTTGCCGATGGCGCTCGGCTGGGCGCTCGACGGGCGGGTGCCGACCATGCGGCCGGCCGAGACGTACTTCAAGGTGTCCGGGGCGGGGGTGACGATCGCGGCCTCCCGCGTGAGCTGGGGCTCCGGCGTCGCGCCGATCAGGCGGGCGCTGGCCGAGTCGCAGGAGCCGCTCGTCCGCGTGCTCAGCCGGATGGCCAGAGTGGGTGAGCGGACGCTCTGGGGTTCGACCGCGGAGGCGTTCGCCCACCCGTTGACGCAGTTCGTGGCGGGTGACTACATGGCGTTGCTGGCCGCGATCGGCAAGCCGGTCGACGGGCTGATCGAGCCCGCCGACGACGGCTACTTCCGCAGGACCTGCTGCCTGTGGATCGCGCTGCCCGACGTGGAACCCTGCGCGAGCTGCTGCGTGCTCAGGCCACCACCGCGTCGTCCATCGGACGAAGCTCGTCGGCGTAGCTGACCGAGACGCGGCGCATGACGCCGGTGTCGTCGATGGAGTACTGGCCGAGCCGCCACAGCGGCGGCGAATAGGCGTGGATCGAGACGCTGTTGTCCACGGCGCCGTTGAGCCGGTGGATGTGGTCCGGGCCGAACGAGAACGACTGCCCCTCCGACACCACGGTCTCCAGGTGCTCGCCGCCGATGCGCGGATTGCACTCGAGCAGCGCGCCCTGAACCACGTGGACCGCGCCCGAGGAGATGTCGTGGTCGTGCCAGCCCGTGTCGTCCTCGGGCCGCCAGCACAGGAGCCAGACGTCGACGTAGGCGTCACGGTAGAGCGAGGCGTAGTGCCGGCCGCCGTCGGCGGGGAACTCCACCTGCTCGCGCCACTCGGCCGGGTTGGCTGCCAGCTCGTTCACCAGCTTGCGCAGCTCGCGCCGGTCCAGTGTGCGCTCCGGGAGCTGAGCACAGGCACCCCCGTCCTGGGTTTGGTTCATGCCGGGGTGCTCGAGGATTTGCTCGCTCACGTACGGGTCTCCTTTCGGCCTAGTAGACGACGGGGGTTGGTGACCCGGATGGCGTGGGCGGCTGCCTCGCCGAGTCCCGGGTCGGGTGCGGTGGCGTAGGGGGCGTCGGAGCCGTTGACCACGACGTCGACGCCGAGCTCGCGGACGATCGCGTCGATCGCGCGCGGGCCGTACGAGGAGGTCTCCACGAAGCAGCCGGGGTCCACCAGGCCGCGGCCCGTGCCGCCCCTCGCGATCAGTCGCTCCGAGTGGAGCGGGGCCAGCCCGGCCAGCAGCGCGAAGCACACGCGCAGCCTGGGGTGGCGCGGCCGGACGACCGCGTGGAAGTAGTGCCACGACGCGTGCATCTGCTGGACGTACGGCACGAGCGCGGGCCACCAGGACGGTGTGCCGGGCGTGGCCGCGGCCGGGCCCGGATGGACGAACAGCGGCAGGTCCCGCTCCGTGAGCACGTCCAGCAGGCGGTCGTCGGGCAGGGCCGTCGCCGGGATCTGCAGCCCGGCGAACCCGCGGTCGAGGTCCTTGGCCAGGCGCTCGGGGTCGGGCTCGCTGTGGCAGGTCGAGGCCCACGCGCCGAACGGCTCGGGCAGCCCGAGCGCGCCCTCGTGGTAGGCGTCGAGCAGCGGCCACGCCTCCTCCGGAGGCAGGAACTCGATGCCGAGCGGGCTGGACAGCGAGACCAGGGCCAGCTCCAGCCCTGAGACGTCCCGGTTCGTGTGGTCGGCGGGGTCGACCTCGTAGGGCGGCTCGCCGTCGAGGATCAGCGTCCAGCCGTCGAGGTAAGGAGGCGCGGTCCGGGCGCGGAGCGCTTCGACGAATGTTCCGGTCCACAAATGCTGATGGATGTCGATGATCACGACCACACCTCCCTCTATTTCCTACTAGTATTGAAGGTAAACCTATCACGCTGGAGATTCGAGGCTGTGAACCGTTTCAGTGATACGGTTCAGTGAACCGCTTCACCGGACAAATGTCAACGGTTGGCCGCATGCCCCCCGAGGGGGACGAACCCCGCCGGCGGTCTCTTCGGCATGCGAGCTTCTGTCGGTGCCACGCAATAGGCTGGCTAGATGCCACGGAAGAGAGCGACGATCCGGGAAGTGGCCCAGGCGACCGGTCTGTCGCCGGCTGCTGTCTCCTACGCGCTGCGTGGCATGCAGGTCTCCGAGGAGACCATGGAGCGGGTCCGCGCCGCCGCGGCCGAGCTCGGCTACGAGGCCGACCCCATCGCCAGGGCCCTGGCCAGCGGGCGCACCAACATGATCGGGCTGCTCTGCGGCTCGCTGGAGGACCTCTGGCAGCAGTCGCTGGCCGTCGGCATCAGCCGGGGCCTGCGGGAGAAGGACCGCTACGCGCTGATCCTCGACGCGGTCGGCGACCCGGCCCGCGAGCGGGCGCTGGCCCAGCAGCTGCGCGACCAGCGAGTCGACGGCATGATCGTGCAGCCCGTCGATCCGGCGGCGCCGTTCTGGTCGGAGCTGTGCGAGTCGCTGCCGGTGGTGGCGATCGGCGACTCACTGGCGGGCACGGCCGGCGAAGTGGTCTTCGACAACCGCCGCGGCGTCACCCTCGCGCTGGAGCACCTCCACGCCATGGGCCACCGGCGGATCGCCCTCCTGACGCCGACCATGACCAGCACCCCCGACCGCCCGGCCGACGTGCTCGTCACCGCCGAGGCCGACCGCCTCGGCCTCGACATCGTGGTGGCCACCGCGCCCCACGGCCTGGCGGCGGCCACCGACGCGGCCCACCGCATCCTCGACGCCCACCGGCCGAGCGCGGTGTTCTGCTTCGCCGACTCGATCGCCTACGGCGTCTACGCGGCGGCGGCCGAGCTGGGGTTGTCGATCCCGGGCGACGTCTCGGTCATGGGTTACGACAACCACCCGATGTCGGGCCTGCTCACGCCGGGGCTCACGACGGTGGACTGGGACATCGACGGCATCGTGCGGGCTGCGGTCCGCCTGATGTCGGCGGCGGCCGACGGGGGCACACGGCGCCGCCGGGTGGTGCAGCAGCCGACGCTTCGCGAACGCGGCTCGGTGGGGCGCCTGCCGGTCGCGAATGAGCCGTAGCGGCGGGCTGCCGGTCGTCGGTGGGTCGTGGTGACTGGTCGCCTGTCTTCCGCGGGCCGTAACGGCGGGATGTCTGTGCCGGTCAGCGGCCGTCTTCCTGGAGGCGCTCAGCCCCGTGCGGTGGGTGGCGGGTGCCCACCGCTTGCCGTACAAGATCGAAAAGGTTGTGAGAGCAGCGCCCGTGCGGCGTCGAGGTCATCCGTGAGGGGACGGTCGGGGACATCGGGGCCTCTTGTGGCGGCGACGCGCTCGCAGGCGAGCACGATCTCCAGCGGCTCCACGCAGCGCAGGGCGTAGCGGGCGGCCTGCGTCGCGAAGCCCGCGTGATCCTCTGTCCCCCGGGAGATGACGGCGGTCGCGGCCGTGACCGGGTTCGCGAGGTGGCGCAGCTCGGCCAGCGCGTCCTGGGCCACGTACTCCAGGATCAACGCCCCCGACCCGCCCGGCCGCGCCGCCAGGAACGGCAGCCGCCCCGTGTAGGCGGGCTCCATGAGCGTGGCCAGCCGGGCCACGCTGAGCTGGGCCGTCGGCACCAGCGCCGCGCGCAGCGCGTCGAGGGCCAGCGCGACCGGGGCCGAGTGGAAGTTTCCGTTGTGCCAGGCCAGCGAGTCGGCGAAGAGCGGGTTCTCGGTGGCGGCGTTGAGGTCGGTCTCGACGACGCTCTCGGCGCGGCCGAGCGCGTCCAGCGCGGCGCCGTGCACCTGGGCGAACGCCCGGTAGCCGTACGGGTCCTGGATGCGGGCGGCGAGCTCCCGCGAGAGCAGCCCGCGCAGGCGGGCGGCCGTGGCGGCCTGGCCGGGGTGCGGTCGGGCCTCCTGTACGGCGGCCGCCAGCGGCTCGGCCGAGGCCGACACCGCGACGAAGCTGAACGCCGCCACGTCGACGGCGGCGTCGAGCAGGACGCGCAGCCGGTGCACGGCGATGGCGGCGTCGGCCAGCGTCGCGGCCCCGGAGCTGATGAACGGCAACGCGTCACTGGACACCAGCGGATAACGAGGCCCACTCACCGGAGCCGTCGGTCCTTCCCCGGCGGCCGGTCCGTCCGTGGGCTTCGGTTCCTGTCCGGCCGTCGCTCCCTGCGGAGGCATCGGTCCCTGCCAGGACATTTCTCCCAGGAGGCACAGTGCGGTGGTGGCGAGGGCGGTCAGGTCGCCGGTGCCGATGGCGCCGTAGGTGCGGATCGGGGGCGTGAAGCCGTCGTTGATCGCCTCCGCCAGCACCGGCAGTACGCCAGGATCGACGCCCGAGCCGCCCGCCAGCAACTGGTTGAGCCGCACCACCAGCATCGCCCTGGCCCGCTCGGGCGCCACGAGCGGACCCGCCCCGCCCGCGTGGCTGCGGAGCAGGTCGAGGCCGCCCTCCTCGACGCCCACGTCCTTGTTGGCGCCGACCCCGGTGCTCTGGCCGTAGACGGGGCCGGTCAGCCCCTGGGCTACCCCCCACGCCGCCCGGGCCCGATCCAGTGAGGAGATCGTGACCCGGGCCGCCTCGTACGCCACCGCATGGACCTGCGCGCAGGTCAGACCGGCACCGTCGAGTTCCATTGGGCTCAATCGTTGTCGGGGATGAACAGGCCGAGCAGCCAGCTGACGACGCTGATGATGATCGCGCCCCAGAAGGCGGCCGGATAGAAGTTGGCGACATGGAAGGGGATGTCGAGCTGGCCGGAGATCCAGCTCGTCAGCAGCAGCATGGCCGCGTTGATCACGAGGAGGAACAATCCCAGCGTCAGCACGATCAGGGCGCAGCCCAGCGTTTTGATGATCGGCTTCACGATGGCGTTGATCAGGCCGAAGATCAGGGCGACGATGAGCAGGGTGCCCCAGTATTTGGGGGTGTTGGCCCCGGCGATCTGAATGCCAGGGACGAACTGGATGGCGACCCAGAGGGCGACCGCGGCCGCCAGGGTTCTGATGATGAATCTCACGCTGGTTGATCCTCCCATTACCGATCGGTGCTCCGATAGAGGCACTCCGTGATGAGCGGATATGTGCCGCCCGGCCACCCACTGTGATACGCGTTGTCGAGAGGCGTTACCGAGGGGCAACGGTGGGAAGAGGCAGTCGGGGGAAGGGAGCGAGATGGACTCGGATGGATTCGAATCGCTGTCGGCCAGCGAGCTGCACGATCGCGCGGTCAGCTACGCCGTGCGCCACGGCGACCTGGGCTTTCTGTGGAACCTGTTGCGGGTGATCCCGGCGGCCGAGGCCGCCAGCGGTCACGACACCGAGACCGCCAACGACCTCAGCCGGGTGTCCGCGCTGCTCAGCGATGCCCTGGCGGCCGGCGAAGGCGAGCTCGGCGAGGCCCTGCGGCCGGTCTACATCGAATACCTGAGCAAGCATCCCGAGGCTTAGCGCTTCCACCCCACAGCTGTTCCGTTCCGCGGCCGCTCTGTCTCGCGGCATCCGGAAGCGGTGCCACCTTAAAGCGGCGCCGCCCGAAAGCCCGCGCCGCTCGAAAGGTGCCTCAGGCAGAAAGGTGCCTCAGCCCGCCAGGCGGGCTTCCGGGCCGCCGTAGGCGGCGAAGCCGGGTGTGCTGACCTCCTGGTCGTCACGCCCGATGATCATGGTCTCGTACGACCCGGCCGCCGCCAGTTCCATGGCGAAGCGCCTGGCCAGCACCGGCCCCATGGCGTACATCGCCGTCGCGTAGGCGTCGGCGGCGCCCAGATCGGGGCCGAGCACGGTGACCGACCCGAGTGCGTCCTGCTTGATGCCGGTGCGCGGATCCACGACCTTCGCGCCGCCCGTGGTGGCGATGCCCAGGTCGTGGGTGAACACGACCCTGCGCACCCGATCGGTACGCGGATCGCGGACGCCGATCTGCCAGCGCTTGCCGGGGGCGGCCGAGCCGCGCACCCTGATGTCCCCGCCGGCGTTGATGCGGTGATCCACGGCGCCGGCGTTGGTCAGCGCGCGGGAGAGCCGTTCGAGCGCCCACCCCTTGATGTAGCCGGAGGCGTCTATGACGCCGTTGATGCGGGACTCGAACCACCCGCCCGTCGCCTCACTGAGCTCGTCGCAGCGGTGCAGCACCTCGATGAGCTCCGGGATCTGCCGGATGGTCCCGCCGCGGTTCAGCGCGCTGATCTGGCTGTCCTCCCTGGCGGGGTTGAACGTCTCGTCCACCCAGCGCAGCCAGGCGAAGGCGTCGTCGAGTACGGGGGCCAGCTCACGCCGCGGCAGGGCGGTACGGATGTCCACACTGACCGGTATGCCCATGACCATTTCGACACGGGCGCTTCCGGGGAAAGTCGTCACCTTGCCTCCTTGTTCGCAGCAACCGTCCCACGGCGCGCGTAATGCCTGGTTAAACCTTAGGCTTGTGTTTGAACCGAGTTGTCCTGACCTGCGCCTTTGGTACGGACAGCCGGGTCAGGGCGCCCCGGACGTACCTCTGGAAGGGCCGGGGTCCGGCGACGATCACGGTGCGTTCGGCGATGTCGGGCACCTGGCGGCGCAGCCCCGAGGCGCTGAGCCGCTCCTTGGCCCGGGGGTCGTGCTCCTCGCCGGCGACGAGCACCAGGCCGTGCTCGGCCTCCAGCTCGCGCAGCTCGTCGGTCACCCGGTCGGTCCGGTAGACCGTCACGGTGTCGCCCGTGCGGGTGGCGAGCAGGTCGCGCAGCCCGGCGGGTTCGAGGTCGGCGACGATGAGCAGGGAGCCCCTGGTCGTGGCCCGTACGCCGTGGTGCCACACGGCCATCACGGCCGCGATGCCGTACAGGAGAAGCGAGCCGGTGCGGCTGGCGCTGGTCACATAGGCGGTCGAGCTGAGCTGGTGCGTCACCAGCAGCGTGCCCGCCACGTACCCGGCCAGGCGCAGGCGCCGCCTGACCTGCTCCGAACGGAGGAGTTCCGGCGCCCTGGCGGACAGCAGCCCGAGCGTCACCAGCAGTCCGGCGACGGCCCACGCGGACGGGCGCCACGGGTAGCCGAACCCCGGTTGGATCGCCCCGAACTCCGCCACCGCCACACCGCACCAGAACACGATGAGAGGCTGATTAGCCTTTGCCTCGCTAGCCATGGGATAGACGATGCGCGCCGAACATGAGAGCCATCTGAGTAGTGTCTGAAACATGGCTAACGTACGTGTTGAGCGGACCGAAGAGGGCGGGTTCCGGGCGACGAACGCCCGTGGTGCGGAGGTACGGATCGGGAGCGGCGACGAGGAGGGCGCGTTCACGCCCGTCGAGCTGCTGCTCGCGGCGGTGGGCGGGTGCAACATCGTGTCCGTGGAGCCCCTGACCGCCAAGCGCGGGCAAAGGCTGATCCGCCTGGCGATGAGCGTCGAATCGGAGAAGATCGAGCCGAACCTGCTGGGCCCCGTCACGGTCACCTATGACGTCGAAGTCCCCTCTGAGCAGGCGGACGAGGTGTTCCGGGCCGTGGCTGAGCGGGTGCACGCGAAGTACTGCACGGTCAGTCGCTCCCTCCAGGAGGGCACGGAGGTCCGTTTGGTAATCCCGTAACCGGATTAGGCGGACATTCGACCCCCCTATGGCACGTTCGTTGCATTCGTCTCGGTAGTGTCGAGGCAGGTCAAGAGTCCTGCGACTGACTTGCAGACTTTTACCGAAGAGCGGACGCGGAGGGGGACCGTCGTTCGCAGTGCGGGACCGCCGGCGTTTTTGGGGGAAAGCGCTGGCCTGGACCGCCCTCGGTCGGGGCCGGACAGTTGGGGGACTGTCCGGCCCCGATTCATGCGTATTGTTCGGTTCTGTGACAAAAGTCCTCATTGACTGCGATCCCGGCATCGACGACGCGCTCGCCCTGGCGCTGGTGGCGGGCACCCCGGCCCTGGAGCTCGTGGGCATCACCACGGTCGGCGGCAACGTCGACCTCGCGCTGACCACGGCCAACGCGCTGGCGCTCAGGGAGTTCCTCGACCTCGGCGACGTTCCGGTCGTTCCGGGCAGCGCGGGCGCGCTGGTGTGCTCCACGGTCCGCGCCGCCGACATCCACGGCCTGTCCGGCCTCGGCGACGCCGTCCTCCCACCGGCGACCCGCCCCGTTTCCGACGGCCACGCCGTGGACTTCATCGTGGAGAGCCTGCGGGCCGCGCCGGGCGAGATCACGCTGGTCGCCATCGGCCCCCTGACCAACATCGCGCTGGCCGTACGCCGGGAGCCACGCGTCGTGGAGTGGGCCCGCGACTTCGTGATCATGGGCGGTTCCTTCACCCGCGGCAACACGACCCCCGCGGCGGAGTTCAACATGAAGGCCGACCCGGAGGCGGCCGCCATCGTCTTCGACGCCGGCTGGACGGTGAAGATGCTCGGCCTCGACGTGACCCTCACGGCCGCGGTGACCACCGAGGTCCTGGACCGGATGCGCCCGCTCGGCCGGCTGTCCGACCTGCTGGTCCCGGCCGCCCAGTCCTACGGCGAGGTCACGGCCGAGTCCGGACCGGGCATCCATGACGCGTGCGCCGTGGCGTACGTGCTCGACCCCGCGCTCTTCACCTGCGTACCGGCACGGGTCGACGTGGAGACGGTCGGCCGTTACACCTCGGGAATGACGGTCACCGACTTCAAACTCCGTGACGCGCGGCCCAACGCGCTGGTGGCCACATCGCTGGACGTGAAGCGGTTCTGGGAGACGGTGCTGGGGGCGTACGAGGGGCTGGGCGAGCGGCTCGGATGATGTGCTGGGTGGTGCGCGGTGGCTGCTACAGTTACTTCTGTTGCGGGCGCCGCTAGCTCAGTTGGTTAGAGCAGCTGACTCTTAATCAGCGGGTCCGGGGTTCGAGTCCCTGGCGGCGCACCATCTTCAACTGGCCGTTCTCCTTTCGTGGGGGAACGGCCAGTGGTGTTTGTGGGCTACTGGGGATTCTCAGGGGCGCTTTGGCGAGTTTCCGGCGTGATCAGCTCTACCTCGTTCTCCTTCAGCGCCTCCAGAAGATCAGGCGGTGGGGTGGAGTCGGTGACGAGGTAGTCGGCGCCGCCAAGCTCGGCCACCTGGGCGAAGAGCCGGCGACCGAACTTGGAGGAGTCGGCCAGGATCGCCACGCGCGCCGCCCGGGAGATCATCTCCCGCATCATCGCCGCCTCGGCGAGGTTGCTCGTGGTGTAGCCGGCGGCCGCTGAAACGGCGCCGACCCCGATCAGCGCCAGATCGCAGCTGATGTCCAGCTCGCTTCCGCCGGACGCCCGGAAGCTGACGGGGCCGACGGTGGCCAGCGTGAGAGTGCGGACCGCGCCGCCGACGACGTACACGTCGCGGACGGCTGAGGACGGCAGCGCCGGGGGCACGAGCAGACTGTTCGTCACCACGGTCAGGTCGCGATGGTTGCGCAGGTTCCGGGCCACGGCAAGCGTGGTCGTACCGCCGTTGATCATGACGATCGACCCGTCCTCGACCAGCGACCCGGCGAGTACCGCGATCTTCTCCTTCTCGCGTTCCTCCATCTTGAGCCGCACGTCCACGGCCCGGTCGACCCGGGAAAGGGTCGACTGGCTGACCGCTCCGCCATAGGTGCGGACCAGGACGCCGTCGGCGCTGAGCTGGTCCAGGTCCCGCCGGATCGTGTCGATGGAGACGCCGAAGCGCTCCGCGAGCGCGCTGACCGTGACCTGCCCGGTCTCCGCGACGTATGCCGCCAGCTGGGCTTTACGTCCTGCGGGTAGACGACGCTGCCGGTCCTCTTCGTCAAGGGTCACTGACCCTCCCATCTCTGCGGTAGTTGCGCTATGGATCAACGCAACAGAGGAGTGATACAGGTCCTAGAACCGCAGACTACCGCATAACGCTGCCTCTTCAGGGCAAGATTCTGCTTGCCTCACGGGTCCGATGCCCCCGCTGACAGCGCATCCCTCCTCCATTCTTTGCCGAACTGTGCGGTTCCTAGCGGTATTTTGCGGTTGCTAGGTCTTGTGGGCCGCGTCACGCGTTGTTAATGTGGCGGAAACCGGCAAAGAGCGGTAACACCTGTACAGCAAGGAGGTCGCGATGACCGGAGGCAGCACCCGGTTGCAGGGCCGGACACGGCGACTGCTCGGGGTGATGGCGGTGGCGGTGCTCAGCGCCACCGCCGTGGGATGTGGTTCCACCTCGGGAACGAGCGCGGGATCAAGCGGGGGCGGCCCCGTCACTCTGGAGTTCGCGCAGTGGTGGGCGCCGGAGCTACCGGCGGGATCGTTCGACAAGCTCATGACGGAATTCACCGCGCAGAACCCGAACATCAAGGTCAAGCTGCTGAGCGGTCCGTACGCGTCCACCAAGCAGCAGTTGGTGTCCGGAGCGGCGTCGAGGACGCTGCCCGACGTCGTGGGCCTCGACGGCGCCTGGGTGAGCGACTTCGCCAAGCAGGGTGCCATCGCCGACCTGTCCGAGCTCATGGCGAGCGCGAAGTACGACTCGAGCCAGCTCGCGAGCCAGATCCAGGTCAAGGGGAAGACCTACATGATCCCCGTGGTGAACTTCGTCTACCCCCTGTTCGTCAACAACGACCTGCTCGCGAAGGCGGGGGTCAAGAAGCCGCCGAGCACGCGCACGGAGTTCCTGGACGCGGCCAAGAAGATCAGCGCAGTGGGCGGCAACGTCAAGGGCTGGGCTCTGCCGCTCGACACCGCCGTTCCCAACGGCATCCAGAACGACGTGATGTCATGGCTGTGGGCATCGGGCGGCAGCATGCTCACCAAGGACGGGAAGCCCGACCTGACCGGCCAAGGCGTCAAGAGCACCGTTGAATACGTCAAGAGCCTGAACGACGCGGGCGTCATCGCGCCCGGATCGCTCACCATGAAAGAGCAGGACAAGGTCGAGAAGTTCGCCACCGGCCAGGTCGGCATGATGATCGATTCCTTGGCTCACATCACGCTGATCAAGAAGAACAACCCCAAACTGAACTTCACCGTGGTGCCGATCCCGGCCCAGGACGGCTACACCGGCAAGCGCGGCATCCCGTACGCGTCCTGGGGCATCGGCGTCGCCGACTCCTCGGAACACAAGGCCGAGGCGTTCAAGCTGGTCCAGTTCTTGATGAACAAGCAGGCGAACGCGGAGCTGAGCACGCTGGCCAAGGGCTTCCCCGGCAACAAGACGGCCGAGCCGGACTTCAGCACGAGCGACCCGCTGTTCAAGAAGGCCTTCGACATCTACAAGGAAGGCTATCCCGCCAACGAGTTCGTGGGACTGCCGAAGGCCGAAGACCTCATGCGCAGCTTTGACGAGCAGTTGCAGCTCCTGCTCACCGGGAAGCAGAGCATCGACGACATGCTCAACAAGGCGCAACAGGCCTGGGCGCCGGTGCTCTGACCTTCCGTACTTCGCGGGCCGCGCCGACCGTGCGGCGCGGCCCCGAACCAAGGAGACATCGATGGAAACCGCGAAACTCGATCCCGCGGCCTCCCCGGGAGCCGCACAACCGGCATCGGAATCCGCTGCGGGCCGACGGAGAAGTACGCGGCCTTTCCCTGTGCAGCGTGTCGTCCCGTTCGCCTATCTCTCGCCGACGCTCATCTTGATCTTTGTGCTGATGATCATCCCTATCGCGATGGTGGTCAGCTATTCCTTCAAGGACAACGTGATCGTCGAGCAGAATCCGGTCTTCGCCGGTCTCGCCAACTACGCCACGGTGCTCACCGATCCCAACTTCCTGGCCGCGCTGAAGAACACGTTCATCTTCATCACTCTGAGCACTGTCGCGCACCTCGGCCTCGGGCTGGCCTTCGCGACGATGCTCAACACGCCGTTGCTGGGCGGAGTGACGAAAGCCATCTTCCGCATCATCTACATCCTGCCCTGGCTGTTCACGGTCGCCGTGATCGCGGTCATCTGGCGGCTCATGCTGGACCCGTCCGGGGTGGTCAACTACATCCTGACCACGATCGGCGTGCTGCGCGCGGAAGTGAGCTGGCTCTCCGACCCGAACATGGCGCTCTGGGCGTTGACCTTCATCAACATCTGGGCCGGCTTCCCCTTCTTCATGATCAGCATCCTCGCCGGGTTGCAGGGAATCTCGCCCGTTCTGTACGAGGCGGCCTCCGTGGACGGCGCGACCACCTTCCGCAAGTTTCGCAATGTGACGATTCCCCAGCTGAAGCCGGTGCTCCTCAGCATGGCGGTGCTGGATCTCATCTGGACCTCCCAGCAGTTCGCCCTCATCTGGATGACCACCGGTGGCGGCCCGCTGAATGTCACCGAGATGCTCAGCACCTACACCTACAAGCAGGCCTTCAGCAGCTACGAGTTCGCCACCGCGTCCGCCGCCGCCGTCATAGTCCTGCTGCTCACGATGATCCTGGCGGTCTTCTACGTTCGCCTGCAAAAGGAGAGGTGATCACCCGTGCTCACCCGCAAAAGGCGGCGCCTCTACGCGAAGATCGCCGTGCTCGCAGGCCTGTGCGTCGGTGCCCTCTTCGCCGGCCTGCCGGTCCTGTGGATGCTGTCGACGTCGTTCAAGACCAATGGGGAGGTCTTCCAGGTTCCGCCGCGGCTGATCACCGAGAACTTCTCGTTCGACGCCTACGAAAAGATCCTGGGCGACACGACGCAGTTGCGGTTTTTCATCAACAGTTACATCGTCGCGCTTTCGGTGACCGTACTGACATTGTTCGTGGCGATCCTCGCGGCCTATGGATTCAGCCGGTACAACTTCCCGCTGAAGCGATCCGTCAATGCCGTGATCGTCACCGTTCAGGCTGTGCCGCCCATCACACTCGTCATTCCCTACTTTGGTCTCGTGGTGGGGCTCGGCCTGTATAATACTTATGCGGGGTTGATTCTCACGCACATGGTGTTCACGTTGCCCTACGCGATCATCATGATGACCGCGTATTTCAATACCCTGCCCCGGGAATTGGATGAATCCGTCAAGGTGGACGGGGCGTCGAGCTGGACCGCTCTCTGGCGGATCCTGGTGCCGATCTCGGTTCCCGGGCTGGTCGCCGTGGGCGTCTACACCTTCATGATCTCGTGGAACGAATACCTGTTCGCGCTGACCCTCACTCGTACCGACGATATGCGAACCGTGCCCATCGGTATCCAGCTGTTGATGGGCCAGCACTCCTACGAGTGGAATCAGATGATGGCCATGAGCATTCTGGGGTCCATTCCGGTGCTCGTGTTGTTCCTGCTCTTCCAGCGGCGATTCATCGGCGGTCTCACCTCCGGTGCCGTCAAGGCCTGACGCATCATGCCCGGCCCGCGCGAAAATAATTATTCAGAAGGAGAAATACAGTAATGCTGACGACCGGCAAGGTGCTCTTGGCTGTCGCGAACGAACGAAACTTCGCGGTGCCCGCCTTCAACATCAGCGACTACGCCATGTTCAACGGCATCGTGGACATCAGCGAAGAGACGAACGCGCCGCTCATCATCGGGATCCATCCCGACGAGGTACGCCACCTCGGAGTGGACGTGATCGCCGCGATCACCCAGCGGGCCCACCGCTCGTCCGTGCCGATCGCGATTCACTGGGACCACGGCGCGACCTATGAGGAGATGCTGACCGCGATCCGGATCGGCTTCACCTCGGTGATGATCGACGCCTCGATGAAGTCCTTCGCGGACAACATCGCGATCTCCAAGAAGGTCGCCGACACCGCGCACGCGGTCGGCCTGTCGGTCGAGGCGGAGCTGGGGACGATCGGCAAGACCGACAACGAGGCCGAAGACGGCAGCGACGCGATCATCTACACCGACCCGGCGGACGCCGTGACCTTCGTGCGCGAGACCGGGGTGGACAGCCTCGCCGTGGCCATCGGCACCTATCACGGCATCTACCCGAAGACCCTGAAGCCGGAGCTCAAGCTCGACCTGCTGAAGGAGATCAAGGACCGGGTCAAGATTCCGCTCGTGCTCCACGGCGGCTCGGGCAATCCCGACGACGAGATCGCGGAATCGGTCAAGCTCGGCATCAACAAGATCAATATCTCCAGCGACATCAAGCTCGCCTACCACACGAAGATGCGCGAAGTCCTGGCCGATGAGAGCCTGCGTGAGCCGAACTCCATCCAGCCGCCGTGCATCGACGCGATGAAGGTGGTGGCCGCGCAGAAGATCGAGCTCTTCGAAGCGGCCGGCAAGGCATCTCTCTACTGACATGACCAGCCATGTGGTCCTGGGCTTGGGGGGATGCGTCGACTACGAGCTCAAGCTGTCCTCGTCGATCTTGGAGCAGCTGGTCGGCGAGTACGAGATCCACAGTGCCGAGCTGACGTCGTCGGTCACCGTGACCAACGAGCGCGAGCTGGTCATCTCTATTCTCACCTACCTCAAAAAGGGCGGAGGAGGCGAGCACTTCGTCGCCTCCTCCGAATCCCTGAGCGCGTTCGCCGGGCGGTTCCCCAAACGAACGACTCTGGGCGGAACCTCCGTCCGGGCGGCGATGGAGATGAGCCGGCTCGGCGTACCCTCCACCCTGCACCTGGTCAGTCTCAACGACATCGTCCGCCGCCTGCTGCCGGCGAGCTGCGACTACATCTGCAGCGGCGACCGGGACACCCTCTATCCGCACCTGATCGTGCAGTACGACCAGGACCTGCGGGTTCGAGCGGGTGACATCGACATCCGGGCACCGTTTCCGAACAGATTGATCTACGTCAACGACCCGGCGAACGAGTCCATGCTGCTGAGCGACGAGCTGGGCTCGTTGCTGCGCGAGGCACGGGTCTTCCTGATCTCGGGATTCAACGCGATACGGGACCGGCGACTACTTGACGGGCGTCTGTCCACGCTGAGAAGCCACATGCGGCAACTGCCGGCCGAGGCGGTCGTCTACTACGAGGATGCCGGATTCCACGAGCCGGGCCACAGCCAATTGGTCCGCGACGCGCTTCTGGAAGTCATCGACGTCTACGGACTGAACGAAGACGAGCTGCAGTCGTACCTGGGCTACGCCGTCGACCTGCTCTCCGTGCCGGAGGTGGCCCGCGCCCTCGAATCGCTGCGAGCGCTCATCCCCGTGCCGACCCTGGTCGTGCATACGAAGTATTGGTCGGCGGCATTCGGCGAGAGAGCCGGCGACTACGCGGAGCCGCTGAACGAGGGCATCGTGATCGCCAGCACCCGCTACAGCCACGGCGACGGCTACA
This sequence comes from Nonomuraea sp. NPDC049158, assembly GCF_040648335.1. Taxonomy (NCBI): domain Bacteria; kingdom Bacillati; phylum Actinomycetota; class Actinomycetes; order Streptosporangiales; family Streptosporangiaceae; genus Nonomuraea; species Nonomuraea sp. NPDC049158. Next base: position 396,150 of record NZ_JBEZDM010000002.1, on the reverse strand, counting down.
CGGAGCACCAGTACGAACTCATGCGGAACCGGCCAAGGCGAAGGGCGTCCGTGGAGTTCGCCGCGGCCCTGGAAGACCGCATGGGTGGGCTCGTTCGCTGCCTGCCCGGCTTCGATCTTGACGTCGCCGCGCCCACAACCATCGGACTCGGCGACGCGTTCGTCGGCGGCTTCCTCGCCGCGGTCGCCCAGGGCCGGTCAAGCACATGAGCTGACCTGCGGCTACGAAGCCGCGGCGAGCGCGCCCCGTACGGACATCAGGCCGAAGCCGAGAAGGTTCAGGCCCTGCCCAGGTCGCCCGGGAGGCGGCGCGCTCGTCGGCGGCGGTGAGCCCGTACGTGTCCATGGTCTTCGGTGATCGAGGCGTTGTCTGGAGGGGCCAGGGCCGGAAGTGTGAGCCAGGCGAACTAACGTGATGACCATGCTGTACGCAACCACCCCGAACTGGCCTGACACGAAGAGTGACGGAGGCCATACTGAGTGGATGCGTGCCCCCAAACGCCGCCGTCCGCTCCGCGAAGCCTGGTGACTCCACCGGAAGGCGTCCGCCTGGACGAACTCGCAGAGCGGGTCTCCTATGTCGGCAGCGGTGAGCACAAGTCGTACCCCTCGTTCGCGGGACAGCCCAGGCTGCGGGCTGATGCCAGCAAGGGATCGCTGCTCATTTTCAGGTGTCACCGATGGTGATCAAGCATCAACTGGACAACCAACTGCTTCCGATTTAGTGGGCCGAGCGCGGTGACGGACGTCATGGCGCCGCGGATCTTCGAGGCTGGGGTGAGGTTCGGCGGTTAGGAAGCCGTGGCGAGTGCGTCCCGGACTGACATCAGGCCGAAACCGAGGAGGTTCAGGCCCTGCCAGGTCGCCGGGGAGGCGGCGCGCTCGTCGTCGGCGGTCAGGCCGATGCCCCAGATCCGGTCGCGGGGGCTGGCCTCGACCAGGACCCGGTTCCGGGTGCCGAGCAGGAAGTCGGCCAGGTCGGGGTGCTGGGCGAACTTGGCGAGGTTGCCGCGGACCACGATGTCGAAGCGGTGGGCGTTCCAGACGTCCTCCTCGAAGTCGCGCACGGCCCGGCCGAGTGTCTTGGCCTCGCCAGGATGTTCCGCGGCGAGGATCTCGGCGGCGGTCTGGTGGTCGTCGAACAGCCACGCCTTGTGGGCCATCATGTAGTGCTCGGCGGAGGCGAAGGTGTGGCCGTCCTCACTGAACGTGACCGGCCACCACTGAGACAGGCACCCGGAGCCGACGCCGCCGTCGCGGGCCGGGCGGTGGCCCCAGAAGAAGAGATAGCGCAGGACCTGACCCGCCTGCTCGGCGGCGATCGCCTCAGCCACTGTCTGGGGAAGCGCGGTGCGGGGGAGTTCGTCGGACACGCCCACACCGTGCCACAGTCCTGCTCGGGCCCGCCAGCCGCCGAGCAGTTGGACATGGTGGTCGCCGTCTCCCTTGGAGCGTCTGAAAAACCCGGGAAGATCGTGATCTGTTGACCGGGCTTTACCGCATGGATCGAGGGGATGTTTGCGATGATGACCCGGACGGGCGAGCTCTCGATCGGAACAAGGGAGGTGAAGCTGATGTCCTACAGCCCCAAGCTCGCGGCGGCGTTGTCGGGTGCCACGCTTCGCCAGCTTGTGCACTGGCGTAAGGCCAGCGTTGGTCGTGGAGCTGTACTCGTCCCGGAAATCTCCGAAACCCGGCCGATTCTCTACTCCTTTCGCGACGTGGTGGCGTTGCGGACCTGCGTGAAGCTGCGTAACGACGCCTCGCTACAGAAGATCCGGCGGGCTCTGGACACACTCCGTGCCGATCTGCAGGAGCGTGAGCACTTGTCGGCCTACCAGTTGGTTGCCGATGGCTCGACCATCTATCTCGTCGAACCAGGTCAGGCGACTGATCTGGTGCATCGCACGGCGAATGTCGTCATACACGAACTCGTCGACGTGTTGCGGCCGTTCTACCGCGATGGCCGCCACATCCCGGATCTCCTTCAACCACGTGATCACGTCACCGTGGATCCTGCCGTCAGGGGCGGAATACCAGTGATCGAAGGCACTCGCGTGCCCTATGACGAGGTCGCCGCATTGCTGCGGGACGGCGTTCCAGCCGAGCGGATCTCCGATTACTTTCCGAGTGTGACCGCCTCAGCGGCGCTCGACGCAGTCGACTTCGCCGACTACGTCGACAGTTATGAACCCCTCGGGGAAGCGCGTGCGACTGCTGCTGGATGAGAATGTCCCCAAGCCCCTCCACGAGGTTCTCGGCGCGTTCATTCTGAACCATGAGATCACTCATCTGCTCGATCTTGAGGGTTGGTCGGGAACACGTGATGAGAGTCTCTACCCGCGGGCGGCTGCCGAGGGGTTCGATGTGGTCGTGACCAACGACGGTCGGCAGATGCAGCGTCCACGAGAGGTGGCGGCCATCGCCGCTTCCAAGCTGCATCGGATCGAGTACCCACACAAGCACCCCGGACTGGTCGGGATGGGTATTGCGATCGCGACGGTCACCGCTGGACTTCCCGGTGCGCTGGCCTTGTTGGCGGAAAGTGATGGCCAGCGGTTGATCACTTTCCGTGGGGTCGACCCGACGGCGGCAAGCCGCTTGCTTCTGGTCGACCCAGTGATTTCCCCGCCAAAGTTCTGGCCTACGGGCGGGTAGCGGACACCGTCTCTTTGGTCGCGCCGACGCGGGTGGCGTAGTGGACGGCTACCCGCGCGCTGTCGGCGGCCAGGCGCTGGGCGATGGCGCGGCCCATGCCTCGCTTCGACGGCCTAGAGCCCCTGATCCCTGACCGCGCGAAGTGGCCGGGCGGTCAGGCCGGGGTTTGGGGCTGCCGTACGCCGCGACGCCACACGTCGGCGATGGCGCGTGTGGCGGTGATGTCCCGGGTCGGGTCGCCGTCGACGAGCAGCAGGTCGGCGCGGAGGCCCGGGGCGATTCTGCCGCGGTCGGTGAGCCCGAAGCAGCGGGCAGGGACGCTGGTGGCCGCCGCGAGCGCCTGCTCGGCCGTTAGTCCGGCCCTGGTGAGCGTCAGCAGCTCGTGGTGCAGGCCGGCGCCGTGCGGCGGGCCGAAGGGCGTGGAGTCGGTGCCCGCCAGCAGGGGGACACCGGCCCGGAAGAGGGCAAGGGCGGCGTGCGAGGCGTTGGTCGCGCCTGCGGAAGGCAGGGGAATGTCGCTGAACTCCCGGTTCAAGGTGGCCTTCGAGCGCTCCGACATCCGGGACGCGACACGCTCGTCCCGCAGGAGCTCCGTGCCGCCGGGGTCGCCGGTGACGGCTTCGATGTAGGTGATCGTGCTGATCGTGAACGCGTCGTACGCGGCGATCCGGGCGGCGACCTCCTCGACCAGGGAAGGATCGGTGTCGGAGAAGAGGTGCGCCAGCCCGTCGACGCCCGCGTCCAGGGCGATGATCGCCTCCCGCGCGGTGACCGTGTGCGCGATGGCCTTGAGCCCGGCGGCGTGCGCGGCCTCGACCAGGACCGCGGCGAGCTCCGGGCTGAGCACGGGCAGGCGCATGCCGCCCGAGGTGCCGTCGTCGACCGCGATCTTCAGGTAGTCGGCGCCCTCCGCCAGCCGGGCCTCCACGAACGCCTTGGCCTGGCCGGAGTCGGCGACCGTGTCGATCGTGGCGTCCGTGCCCAGGGCCTTCAGTACGTCGGGCGTCATGATCTGGGTCGGATGCCCGCCGGGTGCGGTGGCGATGACGCTGGAGCTGCGCAGGTCGGCGACGTCATCGCGCTCGGCGGCCTGCCGGCGCTGGGCGGCCAGGAGAGGTGGCAGGTTGTTCAGGTCGAGCTCGGTGGTGACGCCGAACCGCAGCGCCTCGGCGAGGTCGCCCTCGAAGACGTGCGCGTGCGCGTCGATCAGACCGGGGAGCAGAGTCTTCCCGGCGCCGTCGAGCACGACGTCTACGGGGCCACCCGCCTCGCCGATGCGGTCGCCGTCGATCAGGACGTCGGCGCCGGAGAGGGTCCGCTCGCCGTCGAACACACGGACGTTGTTGATGAGAGTACGCATGGTTCCTCCGAAAATCAGATTTGATGTCGAACTATCTTGATGGATGATAGTAAGACGTCAAACTATCCGATGTCTAGGAGATGATGGCGCTCGGTTTCCCCGCCACCGCTGCCATCACATAGCGGTCGAGAAGCGGCAGGCGGGCCAGGTGGAGGGCGGCTCGGCGGGCCAGCAGCTGCCAGCGTGCCTCCGGTACGAACCAGCGGACGCCCTTGCGTCCCACCGCCTGCTTGTCCGCCACCACCGGGCGCAGCACCCGCTCGTACTCGGCCAGGGCGGCGTCGATCGACGGCGCCGTCGAGAGGCGGTCGGCCAGGACGTAGGCGCCCGCGATCGCGAGCGAGGCGCCCTGACCGGCCACCACCGACACCGCCTGGCAGGCGTCGCCGATGAGCGTCACCCGGTCGCGGCTCCACCGGGGCAGCTCCACCTGGGCGACCTGGTCGTAGTACATCCGCGCTGCGGGCGGGCAGGCGGCCAGGGCGCGAGGGGCGAGCCAGCCCAGTGACGCGTACTCCTGGCGGACTCGCTCGCGGGGGTCGGCGGGCAGGGTGCGGTCGTCCGTGCGGTGGACGGCGACCTGGTCGGCGCGCAGGGCGTAGAAGCCGAGTTGCCTGGTCATCGTGTCGGTCAGGGTCAACTGCCCGGCCACCTCGGCCCGGACCTCCGGGTCCGTGAAGATCCACGCGGCCGTGTGGAAGCCGAGGTGGCGCAGGAAGTCGCGCTCCTCGCCGAACACCAGGCCGCGGACCGTCGAGTGGATGCCGTCGGCGCCCACCAGGAGGTCGGCCTCCAGCGTGGCGCCGTCGACGCTCACCCGGACGCCGTCCGGATGGTTCTCGACGCCGGTGAGCGCAGCGCCGTAGCGGAGGTCGACGCGGTCGGAGAGGTGTTCGCGCAGGGATCGTTCGAGGTCGGGACGCATGATGCTGATCAGGCGGCCGTCCACGACCTTGGCGAACTGGTCGAAGTCGAGTCCGGCGCGGCGGCGGCCCTCCTCGTCGCGGTACGTCATCTCCGTGACCGTGTAGCCCACCTCCTGGAGGCGAGGCAGTACGCCCATCGCCTCCGCGGCGTCGAAGCCTGGGCCGAAGAAGTCGATCATGTAGCCCTGGGTGCGGGGGCCTGGGGACCGCTCCAGCACCACCACGTCCCAGCCGATGGCGTCGAGGCGCTGGGCCAGGGCCAGCCCGCCGATGCCGGCACCGCAGATCACGGCCTTCATGTGAGTGCCCTTCCGTCGAGAAGTCGTCTGAGTACGGGGGCGACGGCCGGGGCGGTCAGGCCGGGAGTGAAGGCCCGGTGCAGCATGAGGCCGTCGATGGCGGCGGCCACCACCGCCGCCGTCTGGTCCGGCGCCGCCACGCCCTGGGCGGCCAGCCGCCGGGACAGCCGGTCGCGGAAGGCGGTGACCACCTCGGCCAGCGACCGGCGCAGTGTCTCGTCGCGGGTGGCCGCCAAGTACGTCTCGGCGAACAGCAGCGACATGGGGTCGCGGCCGTCGTGCTCGTCCAGCGCGGCGAGCATGAGGTCCAGCGCCTCCTCCGCCGTGCCGGCCTGCTCCAGCAGCGGGCCCAGCCCTTCGACCAGGCCCCGCATCGTGCCGATGGCGGCCTCCGTGAGCAGGGCGTGCACCGAGGAGAAGTGGTAGTGCACCAGTCCGGGCGTCACTCCGGCGCGCTCGGCCAGCACTCGCGTGCTCACCGCCGACCAGCCGCGCTCGGCGATCAGCTCCGCGGCCACGCGCAGCAGCCGCCCGCGCACCTCACGGCCCTGGTCCGCCGCCTTGGGTCCGGGCATGGGCTTCCTCTCCTTGGACGTACGCCCTGGGCGATCGACCAAGGCGTTTGGCCAAAGGGTAGCATCCGAGGTGTGACTGAGATCTTCACGAGCTGGAAAACCTGGCGGGACGCCGAGAAACCGCTGGCCGCGGCGCTGCCGGGGGAGACTGTCGCGGTGCTGGAGGAGGCCGTGGCCTTCGCCGAACTGCGGCACGGGGATCAGTTGCGGCCGACCGGCGTGCCCTACTTGGAGCATCTGCTGGAGGCGCTGGAGATCGCGGTGAGAGGGGCGCAGGTGCGCGACCCGGACGTGCTGGTGGCGATCGTGCTGCACGACGTGGTCGAGGACACCCCGTGCACGCGCGCGGACATCGCCGAGCGGTTCGGAGCGCACGTCGCCGAGCTGGTCGCATGGGTGACCAAGCCCAGCGTGCCCGCCCCGCAGGACAAGCCGGCGGTGAAGGCGGCCTACCTGCGGGGGCTGGCGGAAGCGCCGCCGCAGGCCGTGCTGGTCAAGCTGGCCGACCGGGTGAGCAACGTACAGGAGCTGCACCGGGTGCCGATGGACTTCCAGCGGCGATACCACCGGGAGACGGTGGAGCACATCGTGCCGCTGGCGGCGACGTCACCGTGGTTCGCCCGCTGGTTCGCCGACTGGCGGGAGGACTGGCGGGCCTTCGAATCCCCCGAGTAGACCCCAAGTAGGCCCCAGGTAGACCCCGTCAGCGGGTGTGCAGGCGGGCCAACCGGTTGCGGACGCCGTCGAAGTGGGCGAAGACCGCCGCCACCGCCGCCACCTTGTCCCCGGCCTGCACCGCCGCGTAGATGTCGCGGTGCCGCTTGGCCACATCAGCCGGGGGCTCGTCGGGCGTGCCGAGGCGGTCGCGCAGCTGGTGGTAGACGTCCCAGAACGCCCCGAGCAGCTGGCTGACCAGGGGGTTGCCGAGCGGGCGGTAGAGCAGGTCGTGGAAGAGCCGGTCCGTCTCCGGTGACACGTCGCCGACCAGCGCCTCGCTCTCCATACGGGCCATCACGTCGGCCACCGGCGTCAGGTCGGCCTCGGGGCCCAGGTCGATGAGCCGCTGGACCAGGCCGGCCTCCAGGATCTCGCGGATCTCGGTGAGGTGGGTGAGGTGGCTCTTGCCGTCCTGGAGCGTGATGCGGCTGTGGAAGGCCAGCTCGTCGACCAGTCCGGCCAGCGACATCCGGCCCACGAACATGCCGAAGCCGTGGCGGATGTCGACGATCCCGACGGCCTGGAGCGCCTTGAGCGCCTCCCGGACGGAGTTGCGACTGACCTGGAGCTCTTCCATGAGCTCGGTTTCGGTGGGGAGGGGATCACCCGCCACGAGCCCGCGCCGGAGGATGAGCTCTTTGACGCCCTCCTGGGCCTCGACGGCACGGCTGGGCCGCGGGCGCGGGACAGTGGTCATGAAAAATCCCTTCGTCGTAAGCGCTTAGGTAACATTCCGGAAATCTCCTGTTGACCTCAACCGGGTCCGGCCCATAGCGTCCACCCTACGCACAACATAGGACATGGGATGTCCCACGTTCTACATTAGGACCGTAAGCGAAGCGGCCTAATGCGGATCGCAGGATCTGCACCAACCCCCAGGAGGCATCCGTGAGCTCTGAGTTCAGCCGCCGTGATTTCCTGCGCTACAGCGGGGCCACGGGTGCGGCGGCGTTCATCGCCACCACCCTCTCCGCCTGCTCGGGTGGCCCGGCCTCGACCGGTTCGGTCGGCGCCGGATCCAACAAGGACCTGCTCACCGCCGTCATCGGCTATGGCAACGACCAGAGCTGGGATCCGACGCAGACGGCCTCGGCCTTCGCGATGGCCGGCATCCAGCACGTCTATGAGGGCCTGATCGACACCGATCCGATCACCCGTGAGCCGCATCCGGCCCTGGCGACCGCGCTGCCCTCGGACCTGAACGCCACCTCGTGGAAGTTCACCCTCCGCGACGGCGCGAAGTGGCACGACGGCCAGCCGGTGACCGCCGACGACGTGGTCTTCACCTTCCAGCGCATCCTCGACCCGGCAGCCAACGTGCTGACCGGCAACTTCTTCAAGTCCTGGCTCCAGGAAGTGAAGAAGATCGATGACAAGAACGTCGAGCTGGTCTTCAAGTTCGCCTTCCCCGACGCGGCGCCCAGGCTGACCATCGCCAAGATCATGCCCAAGCACGTCTTCAGCCAGCCGGGCGCCTGGGACCAGGCCAAGACCGGCAAGGCCGTCGGCTCGGGGCCGTACAAGCAGACCGCGCACAACCCCAAGAGCAACACCACCTTCGAGGCGTTCGCCGACTACAACGGGCCGCGCCCGGCGACCGTCAAGAAGATGAACTGGCTGACGATCGTGGACGCGGCGGCCCGCGTCGCGAAGATCTCCGGCGGCTCGGCCGAGGCGCAGATCGCCGACAACATCCCGTACGCCAACGTCGAGCAGCTCAAGCAGCAGGGGCTGAGCGTCGAGGGCGGCGCGGGGATGAACCACATGTTCCTGATGTTCAACACCGGGACCAAGCCGTTCGACGACGTCCGCGTACGCCAGGCGCTGCACTACGCCATCGACAAGAAGAAGCTGATCGACGTGGCCCTCAAGGGGCACGGCACCGCCTCCAGCTCCTTCCTCAACGAGGGCCACCCCGACCACAAGCGGGCCTCGGTCGTCTACGACTACGACCAGGAGAAGGCCAAGGCGCTGCTCAAAGAGGCGGGCGTGACCAACCTGACGGTCAACCTGATGGCCGTCAACGTGAGCTGGATCGCCGACTGCCTGCCGACCATCGCCGCCTCCTGGGAGGCGATCGGCGTCAAGACGACGCTGGAGCCGCAGGACACGGCCGCGCTGTTCGCCAAGATGGACCAGTTCCAGGACTACCAGGTGGTCGCGGCGGCCTCGAACCCCAACCAGTTCGGCATGGACGCCGACCTGATCATGCGCTACAACTTCGTGGCCGGCGGCCTGTGGATGAAGTACAGCCACTGGGGCGACAGCAAGGACGCCAAGACCCTGTTCGCCCAGATGGACGAGGCCACCAAAGAGCCCGACAAGGCGGCCAAGACCGCGAAGGTCCAGAAATATCTGGATCTCATCGCCGAGCAGGCGGTCCTCTACCCCGTCGTCCACACCGAGTTGATGACCGCCTGGGACCCGAAGAAGCTGACCGGGATCCGCGCGCAGGCATACCCGGGCATCAACGTCCTCCAGGCCAAGCGCACCTGAGCCCATGGCCTTCATCGTCAGAATGCTTCTCCGGCGGATCCTCGTCCTGGTCCCGCTGGTGCTCGGGGTCGCCGCGTTCGTGTTCATCGTGATGCGCTTCTCCAACAGCAAGCCGGAGTACGCCTACTTCCAGGGCGCGAACCCGACCCCCGAGCAGATCCACCAGTTCCAGGTCGAGAACGGCCTGCTCGACCCGCTGCCGCTGCGCTACCTGCGCTTCGTCGGCGACCTGGTCCGCGGCGACCTGGGCACCAGCGTGCTCACCAAGAAGCCGGTGCTCGAATCGGTCACGACCGCGCTGCCGCTGACGCTCCAGCTCACGCTGCTCGGCCTGCTCGTCGCGGTCGTGCTGGCGCTGATCTTCGGCGTCACCGGGGCGCTGTTCCGCGACCGCTGGCCCGACCAGGTGATCCGTGTCGTGTCCCTGGTCGGGGTGGCGGCCCCGGCCTTCTGGCTGGCGCTGCTGATGATCCAGTGGCTCGCGGTGGGGGAGGGGCTGTTCCCGACCGGCGGCTACATCAACCCCGCCGACTCCACGAGTGGCTGGCTGCGCTCGATGACGCTGCCCGCGCTGTCGCTGTCGCTGCCGGTCGCGGCCCAGCTCACCAGGATCATCCGCACCTCGATGGTGGAGGAGCTCGACCGTGACTACGTACGCACCGCGATCGGCAGCGGGCTGCCGCCGATCGTGGTGGTGGGCCGCAACGTGCTGCGCAACGCGCTGATCAACCCGCTGACCGTGCTCGGCCTGCGCATCGGCTACCTGATCGGCGGCGCGGTGGTCATCGAGCAGATCTACGGCCTGCCGGGCATGGGCCAGCTCATGATCAACGCGGTCCGCGACGGCGACCCCGCGGTCGTGCAGGGCGTCGTGCTGACCGTCGCGGTCGGCTTCATGGTCGTCAACCTGCTGGTCGACGTCCTGTACCTGCTGGTCAACCCCAGGCTCAGGAGCGCCACCTGATGAGACGTGGACTGACCGAACGCCTCGCCAAGCCGGGCCTCGTCTTCAGACGGCTCCGGCCGATGTCGTGGATCGCCGTGGGCGTCGTCGCCCTGATCGTGCTGGCCGCGCTGCTCGCGCCGGTGATCGCGCCGCACTCGCCGTACTTCCAGGAGGTCGCCGGCGGCGGCCCGTCCGCGAGTCACTGGATGGGACTGGACAGCGCCAACCGCGACATCCTGTCCAGGCTCCTGTACGGCGCGCGCTGGTCGCTGCTCATCGGCCTCGGCGCGACCGTCCTGGCCCTGGTCGTGGGGGCCGCCATCGGCGCCGCCGCGGCCACCTCCCGCCGGGCCGTCGACGAGACGGTCATGCGCTGCCTCGACGTGATCATGGCCTTTCCCGGCATCGCGCTGGCCGCGGTGCTGGTGGCGGTGTTCGGCGGCAGCATCCCGGTGCTGGTGATGGCGATGGCCTTCCTCTACATGCCCTCGGTGGCGCGCGTCGTACGGGCCAACGTGATCGCCCAGTACGGCGAGGACTACGTCGCGGCCGAGCGGATCATCGGCGCCCGGACCCCGCACATCCTGATCCGGCACATCGCCATCAACTGCGCCGCGCCGGTGCTGGTGTTCTGCACGGTGATGGTGGCCGACGTGATCGTGTTCGAGGCGTCGCTGTCGTTCATCGGCGCCGGAGTACGGCCGCCGAACCCCTCGTGGGGCAGCGTCATCGCCGACGGCAGGAACATGGTGCTGCTCGGCGGCTGGTGGGCCACGGTCTTCCCCGGCCTGCTCATCCTGATCACCGTGCTGGCCCTGAACATCCTGTCCGAGGGCATCTCCGACGCCTGGGCCGCGCCCGCCACCCGCAAGGCCGCCATCAAGAAGGACGACGCGTTCGAGGCGGCCCGGCCGGGCTCCGGCGAGGTCGTCGAGCTGCCGGGACTGGCCGAGGCAGCCCGCAGGCTGGCCGAACGGGCCCGACCCCTGCCCACGGGCCCGCCGATCCTCGCGGTGGAGCGGCTGCGCATCGGCTTCGCCGAGGGCGTGGACATCGTCGACGGCATCGCCTTCGAGGTACGGCCGGGCGAGGTGCTCGGTCTGGTCGGCGAGTCCGGCTGCGGCAAGTCGCTGACCGCGCTGACCATCATGGGCCTGCAACCCCGCGACGCCCGCGTCAGCGGCCACGTACGCTTCGACCAGCAAGAACTCCTCTCGCTGCCACGCCGCGCCCGCCGCCGCCTGCTCGGTCACGAGATGGCGATGATCTACCAGGACGCGCTGTCGTCGCTGAACCCGGCCATGACCATCAAGGCCCAGCTCAAGCAGGTCACCCGCCGTGGTGGCCGCCGGACACCGGCCGAACTGCTCGAACTGGTCGGCCTGGACGCCCGCCGTACCCTGTCCTCCTACCCGCACGAGCTGTCCGGCGGGCAGCGGCAGCGGGTGCTGATCGCGATGGCGCTGTCACGCGAGCCCAAGCTGATCGTCGCCGACGAGCCCACCACCGCGCTCGACGTGACCGTCCAGGCGCAGGTCATCGAGCTGCTGCTGGAACTGCGCGCGGAGCTCGGGTTCGCGCTGATCCTCGTCTCGCACGACCTCGCGCTGATCGCCGACGTCACCGACCGCGTGGTCGTCATGTACGGCGGGCAGATCGTGGAGACCGGCGCCACGGCGACGCTGGTCGGCGCCCCCGCCCACCACTACGCGCGCGGGCTGCTCGGCTCGGTGCTGTCGCTGGAGTCGGGGGCCGAGCGGCTGACGCAGATCCCCGGCGTGGTGCCCGCGGCGGCGGACTTCCCGGCCGGCTGCCGCTTCGCCGACCGGTGCCCGATGGCCACGGACGTGTGCCGTACCGACGCTCCGGCGCTGGAAGGGGACACCCAGCGGCACGCCGTGGCGTGTCACCATCCCGCTGTCGTCCTCGTGGGGAGTGATCAGCATGCTTGACCTCAAGGACGTGCACGTCGTGCACAAGGCCCGCTCGGGCGGGGTGTTCTCACGGGACCGCGTCTACGCGCTGACCGAGGCGAACCTCTCGGTCAGCCCCGGCGAGACGGTCGGCGTCGTGGGGGAGTCGGGCTGCGGCAAGTCCACGCTGGCCAAGGTGCTGGTCGGCCTGCAACGGCCGACCTCGGGCACCGTGACCTTCCGGGGCAAGGACCTGTGGGCGCTCAAGGAGACGGAGCGGCGCGGGCTGATCGGATCCAGCGTCGGGATGATATTTCAGGACCCGTCCACGGCGCTCAACCGGCGGCTGCCCGTCAGCAAGGTGCTGCGCGACCCGCTCAACGTGCACGGGCGCGGCACCCCGGCCGAGCGGGACGCCCGGGTCCGCGAGCTCCTCGACCTCGTCGGCCTGCCCGCCGGCGCCGCCGACCTGCTGCCCGGCCAGCTGTCCGGCGGGCAGCGGCAGCGCGTGGCCATCGCCAGGGCGCTGGCCCTCGAACCCGACCTGCTCATCGCCGACGAGCCGACCAGCGCCCTTGACGTGTCCGTACGGGCGCAGATACTCAACCTGCTGCTCGATCTGAAGGAGCGGCTCGGGCTGGCGCTGGTGTTCGTCTCGCACGACATCCAGACGGTCCGGCGGATGAGCGACCGGGTGGTGACCATGTACCTGGGCAGGATCGTCGAGCAGACGCCCGCGCACGCCGTACCCCTGAACGCCCGGCATCCCTACACGCGGGCGCTGTTCTCCGCCACGCCGGGACTGATCTCCCCGATCAACCCGATCCCGCTGGTCGGCGTCGTTCCCTCGGCCACCAGGCCGCCGAGCGGCTGCCCGTTCCGCACCCGATGCTGGCGGGCGGACGAGGAGTGCGGCGCGGCCTGGCCCGCGGCGCGGACCGACGCCGACCACCTCTTCCACTGCTACCACCCGGTGGCGCCGGGAGCGACCGACCTCGAACTGATCCAGGAGCACGCATGACATTGACCGGTGTGATCCCTCCGGTGTGCACCCCGATGACCGCTGACGGCCAGGTGGACGCCGCGTCGCTGATCCGGCTGGTGGACCACCTGCTCGACGGCGGGGTGGACGGGCTGTTCGTGCTCGGGTCGTCGTCGGAGGTGGCCTACCTGCCCGACGCCCAGCGCCGGGTGGTGCTCGACACCGTGGTCGGTCATGTGGGCGGACGGGTGCCGGTGCTGGCGGGGGTGATCGACATGACGACGCCGCGGGTGCTCGAACACGTGCGTGTCGCGGTCGAGGCCGGGGTGTCGGGGCTGGTGGCGACGGCGCCGTTCTACACGCGCACCCATCCCACCGAGATACAGACCCATTTCCGGACCATCAGCGCTGAGAGCGGATTGCCGGTCTACGCCTATGACCTGCCGGTCGCCGTGCACACCAAGCTGACCGCCGAGCTGCTGCTGGGACTGGCCGCCGAGGGGGTGCTGGCCGGGGTCAAGGATTCGAGCGGGGACGACGGCGGCCTGCGGCAGGTGATCCTGGGCCGCGAGGCGCCGTTCCGCGTGCTGACCGGCTCCGAGGTGACGGTCGACTCCGCCCTGTGGATGGGCGCCGACGGGGTGGTGCCCGGCTTGGGCAATGTGGATCCCCACGGGTACGTCCGGCTCTACCAGGCGGCCCGGCGGGGCGACTGGGAGGCGGCCCGGCTGGAGCAGGAGCGGCTGGTGCGGCTGTTCGAGATCGTCACGGTCGGCGGCGGCCGGATGGGCGGCAGCTCGTCGGGGCTCGGCGCCTTCAAGGCCGCGCTGCACCTGCGCGGCGTCATCGACCACCCGGCCACCGCGCTGCCGCAGGTCCCGCTGAACGACGAGGAGACCGGCCGCATCGGCAAGCACCTGGCCGCGGCGGGCCTGTTGTAACAGCAGGGCCACGCTTGGATCAGTGGGCAATCGGATGGCAATCGCTGTCCCGCATCCTGTCCTGGTGACTACTGACAATGCCCCTGCCATCTGGGAGATGGTGGTCGTCCACCGCGTGTTCCGGCGCGAGCTCAGGCTGGCCCCCGAGCTGGTCCGGCAGGTGGCCCCCGGTGACACCGAGCGGGCCGCCACGCTGGCCGCCTACCTGGGCGAGCTGCTGACCGGCCTGCACCACCACCACGAGGCCGAGGACAAGCTGCTCTGGCCGGTGCTCCTCCGCCGCGTACAGCTGGAGAGCGCCCTCATCCGCACGATGGAGGAGCAGCACGAGCGCGTCGCCGACCACATCTCCTCGCTGGAGGAACTGCTGCCCGCCTGGCGGGCCGAGGCCGACGCCGACCGGAGAGACCGGCTCGCCGACACGCTGACGCTGCTGCACGACGAGCTGCTCGTCCACCTCGACCAGGAGGAGGAGCGCATCCTGCCGCTTGTCGCCGCGCACCTGACCAAGGCCGAATGGGACACGCTCTCGGAGTACGCCCGCGCCCAGCTGCCCAAGGACCGGCTGCTGATCAACCTTGGCGCGCTGCTGGAGGACGCCACTCCGTGGGAGCGCGAGGCCTTTCTCCGCCTGATGCCGATGGCCGCCCGCGTGCTGTGGAGACTGGTCGGTCAGCGGCAATACCGGCGCGAATGCCAGAAAATCCGGCTTAGAACTTTTGGTGTGTTGCACGCGTCCAAAAATGCATGAAGACCTTCAGGATCGCCGCACTCGTGGGCGGGCTGCTGCTGCTCGGCGGCGCCGCGCCCGCGCTGGCGCAGGAGAGCGCGCGGCCGGCCGCGGCCCCGCAGCGCTGCGCCACGACCCAGCTCCAGGTGCGCCTGGGCCGGGTGGACGCCGGCGCGGGCAACCGCTACGCGCCGCTGGTGTTCACCAACCGGTCGCGCGCCACGTGCACCCTGCGCGGCTATCCCGGTCTGGTGATGCTCGACGCGCGGGGTGACGCCCTGCGTACCCGGGTCCGCCGGACGCCGGGGGCGCAGCCGAAGGTGACGCTCAAGCCAGGTGGCAGCGCCCGCGCCGTCCTCCACTGGACCGTCGTGGAGAGCGGCGGCGAGACGGCCTGCCCCGGCGCGAAGCGGCTGCTGGTCATCGCGCCGGACGATCGGACGTACACGGCCATCGCCTTCGGCGCCGACCGCGTGTGCGACCAGGGACGGCTCGACGTCGCCGCGATCAAGTGATCAGCGGCTGACCCCGTCCGCGGGTCGCTGGAGCAGGTGCAGGTCGGCCCGGCTGGGCAGGCTCTCCCAGTCGCCCTGCGAGGTCACCGCGAAGGCCCCGGCCGCGCACGCCGTGCGCAGCCGCTGGTCGGCGTCCGCGCCGGCCAGCCAGTCGGCCAGCCACCCGGCCGCGAAGGCGTCCCCGGCGCCGACCGGGTCCACCTCCGTCACCCGGAACGGCTGAGCCTGCCGTACGGTGCCGCCCGAGAACTCCAGGGCCCCCTCGGCACCCGACTTCACCAGCACATGGGCGGGGCCGAGCGCGGCGAGCGCCTTGGCCAGGTCGGCGCCCCCTTCGACGTCGGTGACCAGCCGGCCTTCCGCCTCGGTCGCGAACAGCACGTCCACCTCGCCGATCGTCTCGCGCAGCCAGGCGCCGGCCTCCTCGCCCGTCCACAACGCCCGGCGGTAGTTGATGTCCAGCGACACGAACACCCCGGCGGCGCGGGCTACGGCGATCGCCTGCCGTACGGTCTCGCGGGCGGACGCCGACAGAGCCGGGGTGATCGCGGAGACGTGCAGCACCCGGGCGGCCTCGATGAGCGCGGGATCGACGTCTTCGGGCGTGATCCGGGACGCGGCGCTCCTCGCCCGGTAGTAGCGGACGTCGACGAGGTCGGCCGTCCGCCGGCCCTTGATCATCAGGCCGGTCGGCGCCTCCGGATCCGTGACGGTCCGTACGTCGACGCCCTCGCCCTGGAGCGTGAAGCGGATCAGCTCGCCGAACTCGTCGGCCCCGACCCGGCTGATCCAGGTGGCGCTGTGACCCAGGCGGCTGACACCGATGGCCACGTTCGACTCGGCGCCGCCGACACCCAGGTCGAAGTCGCGGGCGAAGCGCAGCGGACCGGTGCGCCGGGCCGAGAACAGCGCCATGGTCTCACCGAAGGTCACCAGATCGGTCATCGAGTCGAGCTCCCAGCTATTCGCCGTCGTGCGGAAGATTGGCCGCCACTGGTGGCCGCCGAGCGTCGAGGCGCCCCTGGCCTGGCTCGCGGTCCAGCCGCCCCACAGGCTACCTGCCGGGCAGGCGGAGGGTGGCCGCCGGGCTAGCCGAAGATCTGCCGCTCGCGCCGGGTGTAGCCCGGCCTGGTGGCGGCCGCCAGCAGGCGCAGCGGGCGGCCCGCGTTCTGGAGCAGGCGCGCGGCCTCCTCGGGCGTGGCGTGGCGGAGCAGCCACGGAGTGGTGAAGGCCAGTTCGCGGAGTGTGGCCCGCTTGGCGACCTGCCGTTCCACCCGTACATAGGCGTCGAACGGGACGAACCGGAAGACGATCGGGAACAGCTCGGACTCCTCCTCGCTGAGGTGCTCCTCGAGCGGCGCCAGCAGCTCGCCCAGCTCGCGGCCGAGCGCGCCCGGGTCGCCGGTCAGCGCGGCGCGGCAGCGGTCCAGCAGCGGGCCGAACGCCTGGTGACCGGTGCTGTAGGGGGTCAGGTCGACGGACTGGCCCGCGGCCCGCTGGATGGCCGGCCACAGCAGGTCGCGCTCGTTGGCGTGGTGGTGGTCGACCTGGGTCAGCAGCGAGGCCGCGTAGCCGCGTACCGCCCGGCCCCTGGCCGCGCCGAGCACGGCGGACCCGGTCAGCAGCTCGGCGAGCCGCCGCAGGTCGGTCAGCATGGCGCGGTGGACGACGTACATCGAGGTGAGGTCCGGCGTCGAGGTGGGGTTGGGCGTCGAGGTGGGGTTGGGCGTCGAGGTGGGACCGGGCGCCGAGGCGGGGTCCGGCAGCGGGATGGGGCCGGTCCGGGGCGCGCCGTCTTCGCGAGCGGAGGCCGACCGCCGGGTGGCTCGGCCGTTCGTCCGCCGGGCCGGCGCGTCGCCTGAGTGGCGGTTCGCCGCGTCGTGCGCCGCCCAGTCGCGCAGCCGGGGCCAGGCGCGGAAGAGCGCGGCGCTGGCCGGGGCGACCCGGTCGTCGCTGATCGCCACCAGCTTGCCCACCTCGGTCGTGATGGGCTCGACCCGGACGCTGAGCCGTACCAGCAGGCCGGCGGCGACCAGGCGGGGCAGCACGCCCCCCTCGTCGCCGTCGTCCTTGACCTCCTCGCCGTCCAGCAGGCGCAGCAGCAGGCCGGGCAGCTCGCCCTGCTGCGCCGGGGTGAGTGAGGCGTACACCTCCTCGGCCACCTCGCCGAGCGAGCGCGGGCCGGTCATCCCGCCGGGCGGGCGCAGCTCGGCGGGACCGCGTGCCGGCAGCTCCGTGGCGGCGGGGCGGTCGGCCGGGTTCTTGGCCAGGGCGCGCCCCACCAGGTCACGCAGCCGTGGCGGCAGCTCGCCGAGGTCCGGGTCGACGGTCAGCAGCCGGTGCATGATCGCGCCGAGGCTCTCGCCCTGGAACGGGTCGCGGCCGGTGGCCGCGTAGAGCACGACCGCGCCCCAGGCGAACACGTCGGCCGCCGTCCCGGCCCGCTGCCCGGTGAGCACTTCGGGCGCCAGGTAAGTGTGCCGCACGCCGACCGGGTCGCCGGCCGCCATGCCGTAGTCGATCACTCGCGGGCCGTCGGGGGCGAGCAGGACGTTCTCGGGTTTCAGGTCGCGGTGGGTGATGCCCGCCTCGTGCAGCGTTCTGAGCGCGGTCGCCAGGGCGAGCGCGAGCGCGAAGAGCTCGTCACCCGCGTACGGCCCGTGCACGGCCACCGCCTGCCGCAGATCGGGCCCGTCGGCGAACTCGCTGACGATGTAGGGCCGCTCGCTCTCGAGCCCGACACCGACCACCCGGGCCAGGTGGCGCGGCTTGATCAGGCCGACGGCCTCGGCGAGCTGTCTGGTGACCTCGCCCCGAGGCACCTTGATCGCGTACCGGCGGCCTTCGTCGTTGTAGGCGTCGTAGACCACCCCGCGCCCGCCCGCGCCAAGCCGCCCGGCCAGCCAGTAGCCGCCAAGTCTCTCGGGGTCACCGGGCACCAAGCGCATCGTCACTGCTGCTTAGATGCACGAAATCGTGATTTGGTTGCAAGACGTCACAGGTCCCCCGCGCGCCCCGGAGGACCCGTGCGTCATGATCATTATGTCAGGCTTTCCGATCTTGGCCGCCATTCGGTCCGCAGCACCGACATGGTGATGGCGTCGTGCCACTGGCCGTCCCAGAGCAACGCGTCACGTTGTACGCCCTCCTCGACGAATCCCACCTTCTTGTAGACGTGCCTGGCGCGGTCGTTGAAGGCGAAGACCTCCAGGCCGATCCGGTGCAGCGGCGTCGTCGTGAAGGCGTGGCCGAGCAGCAGGTCGATGGCCTGCGTGCCGTAGCCCTTGCCGAACGCGCGGGCGCCGATCAGCGCGATCCGCATGCTGCACGCGAGGTTGCCCGCGTCGAGCTCGTTGAGCACGATCTCGCCCACGAAGCCGCCTTCCGCGATGATCGCCAGGTCGAGGCGGTCGGCGTGCTGGCTCCGCGTCGCGTACCAGTGGCGGCTGGCCTCCCGGTCGAACTCGCCGTGCGAGCCGGTCAGCCGCCGCACCTCGGGGTCGGTGACCAGCTCGAACAGATCGTCGGCGTATTCGGGACCGACCGGGCGCAGGGTCACTCGATCGCCCTGGAGGGTGGGCTTTTCAGCGAACATCCCCCCTCACTATCAAGCCTGCTCAGCAGGGGCAAACTCGACCTGGCCATGACCGCTGGTTTGTTTTTCGACATGGGGATAGAGGTTCATCTTGTCAAGGAGGTAAAAAACATGACCATCGCCGGAAGCATCATCCTCATCATGCTGGGTGCGATTCTCACCTGGGCCGTCGAATTCGATCTTGCCGGTATCGACATCAACGTGGTCGGCGTCATCCTCATGCTGGGTGGTGTGGCCGGCCTGCTGTTCGGGATCTACCGGATCAGCGTGACCCGCAGGGCCGTGGCCCCCATCGACGAGCCGGTGGTCCGTCACGACGTCTACGAGGAGCCCGAGGCTCGCCGGACCACCGTGTACGAGGAACGTCGCCGCTATGACGAGCCGCCCTTGTAGATCCGCCAGCCGTAAGAAGGTCAGCCGGCGCGCCGGCTGACCCCCCAACTCCTCTCACAGCACCCGCTTGACCGCCTCGGCTATCGCGTGGCGGTCTATGCGGGCGTCTGCCAGCTGTTCCTGCGGCGTCGCCGACCCGGGCAGCTCCCGTACCGCCAGCTTCACCACGCGCGGCCCGAGCTCGCTGACGGCGTCCTGCACGGCGTCGCCCAGCCCGCCCTCCGGCCGGTGGTCCTCCACGGTGATGAGCGTTCCCGTGGTAGTGGCCGCCTCCATGAGCGCGGCCGTGTCGATCGGCTTGATCGAGTACATGTCGAGCACGCCCACGGGGATCCCCTCGCGGCTCAGCTCGTCGGCCGCCGCGAGCGCCTCGTGCACGGTCACCCCGGCCGCCACGATCGTGGCCCGATCCGCCGCCGACTGCCGCAGCACCGACGAGCCGCCCACGGGGAAGCGCTCGCCCGGCTCGTAGATCACCGGCAGGCCGCCGCGGGTGGTGCGCAGGTACGACACCCCTGAGATGTCGGCCATCGCGGCCGTCAGCGCGGCGGCCTGGTTGGCGTCGCACGGGTAGAGCACCGTGCTGCCGTACACCGCGCGCATCATGGCCAGGTCCTCCAGCCCCATCTGCGACGGGCCGTCCTCGCCGATCGACACACCGGAGTGCGAGCCGACCAGCCTGATCGACGCGTGGCTCACCCCGGCCATCCTGATGAAGTCGTACGCCCTGGTCAGGAAGGCGGCGAAGGTGGCGGCATAGGGGATCCAGCCGCGCACCTGCAGGCCGATCGCCATCGCGACCAGCTGCTGCTCGGCGATGTAGCACTCGATGAAGCGCTCGGGGAACTCCTTGGCGAAGTCCTCGGTCCTGGTCGAGTCGGCCACCTCGCCGTCGACCACGACCACCTCGCCACGGGCCGCGCCCAGCGCGACCAGCGCCGCGCCGAACCCGTCCCTGGTGGCGACCTCGTCGCCGGTCTTGTACGCGGGCAGCACCAGCTCCCCGCTGTGGAAGCGGAACGGCTCGCCGTTGGGCTCGGGCGGCCGCACCTCGACCCGCACGTCCCGCTCGCCGCCCAGCTCGCCGATGGCCTTGTCCGGGTCCTTGAGCGCCTTGCCGTGGGCGCCCTCACGGTTCTCCACCTCCAGGACGCCCTCGCCCTTGCGCGTCTTGGCGAGGATCACGGTCGGCCGCCGGCGCGTGTTACGGGCGTCGTTCAGCGCGAAGTCGATCTGTCCTGGATCGTGCCCGTCGATCTCGATCGTGTGCCAGCCGAACGCCCCGAACCTGCGGGCGTACGCGCCGGTGTCCCAGCCGTGCCTGGTCGGGCCGCGCTGCCCCAGCCGGTTGATGTCCACCAGCAACGTCAGGTTCGCCAGCCCCTCGGCACCCGCCTGCTCGGCGGCCTCCCAAATGGACCCCTCGGCCAGCTCGCTGTCACCGCAGAGCACCCACACCTGGTACGGCAGGCGCTCGATCCGCCCGGCCGTCGCCACCCCCACCCCGATGGGCAACCCCTGCCCGAGCGAGCCGGTGGCGACGTCCACCCAGGGCAGCTTGGGCGTCGGATGGCCCTCCAAACGGCTGCCGCGCTTCCTGAACGACAGCAGCTCCTGGTCGGTGATCGCGCCCGCGGCCTTGTACAGCGAGTAGAGCAGCGGCGAGGCGTGACCCTTGGAGAAGATGAGATGGTCGTTGGCGGGATCGCCGGGATTCTGGAAGTCGTAGCGCAAGTGGCAGGCGAACAACACCGCCATCAGGTCGGCCGCCGACATCGACGACGTCGGATGGCCGGAGCCGGCGGCGGCCGAGCCGCGGACGGAGTCCACACGCAACTGGGCGGCGAGTTCGGACAGGAAACGCAGATCGCGTTCAGGCATCAGGTCCCTCCTCGTGGTTGCCCCGCCGCCTACCCCATCGGGCCTGCTTAACGCTGACAGGCCTGAGGCTTCCTCAGCTTCTGGCCCGGCCGAGGGCCGCGAGGCCGGTCGCCGTCACGGCGGCGGCCAGCGTGAGGAGCACCGCGCGCCGGTGCTGCGACAGCCAGAGCTGCGGACTGCGGGCGTGCGAGCGCTTGTCGAAGCTGCCGTGCGCGCCGTAGTCGCGGTCGTCGTCCACGGGCTCCCAGAGGTTGGCCGCACCGCTGGGCGGCTTCTCGTCCGTCACTTGGGAGTCCACGCCGGTCCGCGCCAGGTAGCGGTCCACCAGAGCGGGAGCGATCCGCTGCGCGACCAGGGTGGCCGCGGTCGTGGCGCCGACCCAGTACTCCTTGCGCTCCGGGTGCTCGGCGGCGTACACGATGCCGCTGGCCGCGACCTCGGGCTGGTAGATCGGCGGCACCGGCTGCGGGTGGCGGCGCAGCTTGCTGAGCACCCAGTCGAACTGGGGCGTGTTGACCGCCGGCAGCTGCACCATGGTGATCTTGACGTTGCTGCGGGCCGCCAGGAGCTCGACCCGTACCGACTCGGTGAAGCCCTTGATCGCGTGCTTGGCCCCACAGTACGCCGACTGTAGCGGGATCCCCCGATACGACAGGGCCGAGCCGGTCTGGACGATGACGCCCCTGTTGCGGGGCCGCATCAGCTCAAGTGCCACCCGGGTGCCCCAGACGTAGCCGAGGTAGGTGACCCTGGTCGTCCGCTCGAACTCCTCCGGGGAGACGTCGGAGAACCTGGCGAACACCGAGGAGAACGCCACGTTGATCCACACGTCGATCGGGCCGATCTCCGCCTCGATGCGCTCGGCCGCCTGACGTACCTGGTCGTACTCGGCCACGTCCGCCTCATAGACCTGCGCGCTCCCGCCGGCGACGGCGACGTCCACGGCGGCGGCGCCCAGGCCGGTCGTCCCGCGGGCGATCAGCGCCACCTTGGCGCCCTTCGCCCCGAGCTCGCGCACCACCGCGCGGCCCACGCCGCCACTCGCGCCCGTCACTACGACCACGCGGCCACGCAGGTCGTCGGTGATTTCCGTCTTGGTGGTCAGATTCTCGGCACTCTGTGGCGCCATGAAGGTCAACCCGCCTCTCCTGATCTACCGCGGTGCTGCCGCCGGACGGCCAGCACCATGTCAATGACCGTGGCTATCGCCGCCACGACCGCGATGCCGGTCATCACGGGGGCCCTGGCGATGACGCCGAGCACGGCGAACGCGAACAGGAACACCAAGATGAAGGAGCCCACCCTGATGTGCGCCACATCGCGCGGTGTCGCGGGGACCATCGCGTGGGATCGCTCATCCCGGCTCTCTTCCCAACCGTTGTTCTCAGGCATAGGGCCCACCTGCCCCCGCCGTTTGCCGCTTAACGTCGCGGGTAGCCGCGCTGGTGTGCCTGAACTACGGCCGAGTGACCAGAACGAGCCGGGGATCGCGCGCCGCCGGCGCGGCCGCGGGTTCAGCTACCACAAGCCCGACGGCGGCGCGGTGCGCGACGCCGGGACGCTGAGCCGGATCAGGGCGCCGGCCATCCCGCCCGCCTGGACCGACGTGTGGATCTGCGCCTCGCCGGACGGGCACCTCCAGGCCGTCGGCACCGACGCCGCCGCGCGGCTGCTCGACGTGGGCTTCTTCCGGGTCGGCGGCGAAAGCTACGACTCCTACGGCCTGGCGACGCTCAAGATGGAGCACGTGTCCTGCGGCAAGGGCGTGATCACCTGCTCGTACCCCGCCAAGGACTTCCGCACCTGGCACGCGACCGTGCTGGCCGCCGTGGGGCTGGCGGTCTCCATCCACGCCGGGACCGGCAAGCGGGCGGTCACGCGGGTGATGAAGGAGGCGGCCGAGTATCTCGGCAACACCCCACGGTCGCTCGCGAGTCCTACGTCGACCCGCGGGTGATCGAGGCGTACGACCGGGGCAAGACGATCGCGGGCGCGCTGACCGAGCTCGGCGCCGACGCCGGCTTCGGCCAACTGGCCACGCGTGGCCCGGTGGAACGGGCGGTCACCGGCCTGGTACGCGCCGTTTGAGCGGTTTCCCGCTGGGCATGCGGCGTCTGGAGAAGGAGGAAGTTGCGATGGAAGCTCCGCAGTACGTCGCGGCCAGGGTCCAGCGGGCGCTGGCCGAGGATGCGCGCACGCACGAGCTCGGCATCCGGGTCGACATCAGAGGCGATCAGCTGTTCCTGCGCGGCCAGGTGGACGGCGCCGAACAGCGCGAGCGGCTCGGGGCGGTGGCCCACGAGACGGCGCCGGCCCTCCACCTGCACAACGAGATCAAGATCGTGGAGATCATCGAGCCCGGAGAGGATGAGCACCTTGACTGACCTGCGAATAGCGGCCGTGGGGGACGTTCACCTGGGCGAGGACAGTCGGGGCCACTACCGGAAACACCTGGAGGGCATCGAGGAGCGCGCCGACGTGCTGATGCTGGCGGGCGACCTGACCCGGCACGGCACGCTGGCCGAGGGCCGGGTGGTCGCCGACGAGTTCCGCGACCTGCCCGTCACCGTCGTCGCCGTGCTCGGCAACCATGACTACCACTCCGACCAGCAGTACGAGATCGCCTCGGAGCTCCGCGACGCCGGGGTGACGGTGCTCGACGACGACGGCGCCGTGCTCCAGTGCGGCGAGACGAAGCTGGGCGTGGTCGGCGGCAAGGGCTTCGGTGGCGGGTTCGCGGGCAAGAGCGCGAGCGAGTTCGGCGAGCGGGAGATCAAGAACTTCGTGGCGCACACCCGGCACATCGCCGAGGCGTGGAAGGTGGCGCTGAAAGAGGTCCAGGCCGATCACCGCCTGGTGCTGTCGCACTACTCGCCGATCAAGGAGACGCTGGAGGGCGAGCCGCCCGAGATCTACCCGTTTCTCGGCAGCTACCTGCTGGCCGAGGCGGTCGACACCGCCGGGGCGGACCTCTTCGTGCACGGGCACGCGCACAAGGGCACCGAGAAGGGCATGACGCCCGGCGGGATCAGGGTGCGCAACGTGGCCCTGCCGGTGCTCGGCCGGGCGTACGGGGTCTACTGCCTCGACGACTGCGACTGATCCGGGGCCTCCAGGTCTGATCGATCACAGACGGCTGCGACTGGTCCGGGGCCTCCAGGCCTGATCGATCACAGGACGCGGGCGGCGACGATGCAGACGTCGTCGTCCGTGGCCCGGCCGTCCAGGTGCGCCAGGACGCAGTCGATCATCTTCTCCGGGTCGTCGCCGACGCACTGGCTCCCGGCCTGGGCGAGGGCGGCGATCCCGGCGTCGAGGTCCTGGCTGCGCCGTTCGATGACGCCGTCGGTGTAGAGCACCAGGGTGTCGTCGGCCTCCAGTCGCGTGGTGGCCAGGCCGTACTGGGCGGCCTCGAAGGCGCCCAGCATGGTGCCGGGCACGCCCTCGAGCAGCTCGGCGTGGCCGTTCCTGACCAGAACCGGCGGCGGATGGCCGGCGTTCGTCCAGGTCAGTGTGCGGTCCACGGGGTCGAAGTGGCCGATGATCGCGGTGCCGGTCACGGTCACACCGTCGTTGGAGTGGACGAGCAGGTCGTTCAGCCAGGTGGTGAGCTGGTTGGCGGGCGCGTGCGTGTAGGCCAGGCCGGCCAGCGCCGAGCGCATCTGCAGCATGAGGCTCGCCGCCGCCAGCCCGTGGCCCATCGCGTCGCCGATCGCCAGCAGCACCCTGCCGTCGGGGAGGGGACGGGCCTTGAACCAGTCGCCGCCCAGCCGGGCCAGCTCCTCGCCGGGCAGGTAGCGCACGCCGATGGACAGGCCGGGCAGCTGCATCAGCCCCCGGCGTACCGGCAGGATCGTGTTCTGGAGCTGGACGGTGACGCGGTGCTCCTCCTCGGCCCGCTCCCGCTGCCGGGAGGCCTGCGCGTGGGCCACGGCCAGGGCGCGCTCCCTGCGGCGGTTCTTGGTCACGTCCTGGACGAGGAAGCGCACCTTGACGGGCAGCCCGTCGGTGTCGAGCACCGGCTCGCTGACCACGCTGAGATGCCGCAGCCCGTGCCGATGCTGGATGCGGAACTCCGTCTCGACCGCCTCGCTGTGCTCCAGGAGCGTGCGCAACTGGTCGTCCACGATGGACAGGTCCTCGGGCACCACCACGAGGGGCAGCTCTTCCAGGGGCATCGGCCCCTCGCCGTGTTCCCTGCCGAACATCTCGTACATCTGCGGCGTCCACAGCGTCCGTTCGGTGGCCAGGTTCCATTCGCCCCAGCCCAGCTCGGCCAGCCGCTGTGCCCGCTCCCAGCCGGCGACCAGCACTTCCTCATCGTCGAGCGCGCGCCAGGTGACCAGCAGGCCGTTGTCCATGCGCACCGCGCGGACGGTCATCGTGGCCGGCCAGAGCATGTGGTCCCGCGCCTCGACGAACTCCAGTGGCCCCCGGTGCAGCGTCACACCGGTCTCCAGGACGTGCAGGAGGTCGTCGAACAGGCCCGAGCTGGCCGCGCCGGGGCTGGTCTCGATGAGGCGGCGCCCGCGCAGCTCCTCGGGTGTCCGATCGGCCGGTTCGCCGGCCTGCTGGTTGGCGGCGGCGATCAGGAAGTCCACGACGCGTCCTGTGGCGTCGCGCACGGGGGTGAGGAAACACGCCGGAACGTGCACGCTTTCGAGGACTCCGGTGACCCAGCCGGGCAGCTTCGGCGGCTCGACGGGCTTGTCGGGCGGCCGATCGATCCCCATGGCGACCTCGACGAGCGAGATGCCACTGTCGTGCGCCATCCGTGACAGCTCGTCGGCCGCCTCCGCGGGCCTGACGTTCAGCCGTATCGCCAGCCGGGCGGTGGCCTCGTCGACGATTGCCTCATTACGCATCCGGCGACGTAGCCGCGTCAGCAGCTCGCGAATCCCGGCGGCCGCCGCGCCACAGTCGTAGCGGCCGCCGAACGGCGGGTAATTGCTCACATCCTTCCCATTCCCTACCAGAGGGCGAGAAAGAGGTGCATACGTTGCGATATTCAGTAAAGAGTGGACAGTCCACTGGGCCGGACTCGAAGACCGGCCCAGTGGAGGGGACGGTGGGACGGGGCGTCACGCCCCTTACACATTGAAGATGCTGACACCGCCGGGACCCACCAGGAAGCCGAGTACGATGAGCACGATTCCCCAGAGCAGGTCGCGCCGGGCCAGGATCACGTAGATCCCGGAGATGACGAGTATGACGGCGATGATCCAGAGCAAAGTAGCCATGAGCCGCCTCTGCCCTCAGCGATCGGCCTTTAACATGCTTTTCTCCGAACCACCAGGTAGAAAGGTGTATAGCCCATTTTCTTGGGCTGCGAAGGGGCTCGTTAATCGGTCGCCTTGATGAGCTTGGCGTAACCCAGCTGGAGCCAGTCGGCGACGGCCACCGCCGTCATCGTCGCTCCCGCCAGCCGGGTGAACCGGGGCGCGAAGACCATCCCGGCCGCGTACGCCGTCGCCGCCCACTGGGCGATGCAGAACGGGCAGCCGAGCAGTTCGCCGATCGTGTTGCGGGGTGTCTCCTTCAGCTCGGCGGGCCCGCTCACTCCCTCGTAGCGGGTGAAGGGCGCGCGTATCGGGCTGGTCACCGGATCCTTGGCGATCAGCCGCGCCACCTTGTGCGTGCAGGCGGCCATCAGCGCCACGTCCATGAACCCGACGCGCTCGGGCGGCCGCCGCCCGGTGAGCGCGGCGGCCGCCACCGCCGTCGCCACCGCGCCGCCGTAGACGGCCATGATCCGCGCGTAGGTGCCGAGCGGCCGGTCGTGCTCGCCTTCGTAGTCCCGTTCGGTCTGCTCCAGGAAGTCGGTCATAGGGGCTGGCGCTACCCTCGGCCTCCGGCTCTACTCCGCCGCGCGGGGTAACGCCTACTTGTCGATCGTCCGGGTAGCCCGATCCCATGAGCAGCCATAGTCATGCGGTCACTGATGCCATCCTCGACACACTCAAGCGCGCGAGTTCCGGTTTGAAGGACGCGGGGGTGAAGTTCGCCCTGGCGGGCGGCTGTGCGGCCTATGCCAGGGGCGCGGCCCCTTCGCTGCACGACGTCGATTTCGTCCTGACCGAGCATGACGTGCCGGCCGCGCTGGAGGCTCTGCGGGGGATCGGCTTCAAGACCGCCAAACCGCCGGAGGACTGGCTGGTCAAGGCATTCGACGAGGACCGGCTGGTCGATCTGATCTTCCGGGTGTCCGACCAGGCGATCACGGATGAGCTCCTCGACCGGGCCGAGCCGATGACGGCCTCGGCGGTCATCGTGCCCGTGCTGGAGGCGACCGACCTGGTGATCTCGTGGCTGCTGCCGCTGTCGGAGCACGCCTGCGACTACGGGGCGCTGCTGCCCCAGGTGCGGGCCCTGCGCGAGCAGGTCGACTGGCCCCGGGCGGCCGCCGTGGTCGCCGGATCGCCGTACGCCACGACGTTCATCACGCTGCTCGAACGCCTGGCCGTACTGGAAGCGCCGGTGAAGGCGAACGGTGACCCGCACTGGCCGTGACCGTGTGACGTGGCGGCCGTTCCGACGGCGGTCGCCACGTCGGCCGAGACGGCGAGAGCCGCGCCCGGGGTCGGGCGCGGCTCTCGTCTTGCGCGGGGAGCTTAGTGCGGGAAGTGGCTGTAGTAGTCGCCCAGCCGCGTCCTGTACTCGGGCTCCTTGAAGCTGCCCTCGTCGAACTCGGGCGCGTCCTTGATCTCGGCCTTGGTACGCGAGACGTAGACGTTGCGCTCCTGCGGGTCGATACGTGTGACGACCTTGGCAGGGAGCATCACCTTCTTGCCGAAGATGCACGGACCGGTGTCGACGATGATGTAGCTCTCGCCGACCTCGTACGTGGCCTCATCGACAGACCCGATCTTCCCGTCCGTCGCCTGGACGTGGTAACCCACGAGGTCCAGACTCTGGCCGCGGTTGTAGACGTCAGGCTGATAGTCCCAGAGCTCCATGGCTCATCCTCTCTCCGTCTTTCGTCTTTTCTCGGGCAGGCCCTCCGCTACCCCGCCCATGGCCGCTAAACACCGCGCTCTCGTATAGCGGTCGTCAATGGGCCGTCAAGGCGGCTGGGCGACCCTCCTGATGACGAAGGGGGCGAATCACACCCGCGCGCAGGCGCCTGATGGCTCCCCCGCCGAGCTGGCCAGCAGTTTCGGAATGGCCAGCTAGCGGATAACATCCGCGTCACAGATGAGGTGAAAGGGGACAGGTGACTCTCGGGTCCGAGTGGGCGCCTCCCGGCGTGGACAGCACCACGCCGAGTGTCGCGCGCGTGCACGACGCCCTCCTGGGCGGCACCGAGAACTTCGCCGCCGACCGGGCCATCGCCCGCCGCCTTAAAGAGGCGGTGCCCGAGGTGGTGAACCTCGTCTGGTGCAACCGCGCGTTCGTCGGCCGGGTCGTCGACTTCTTCGTCCGTGAAGCCGGGATCCGGCAGATCATCGACCTGGGGTCCGGGCTGCCCACGATCGAGAACACCCACGAGGTCGCCCAGTTCGCCGACCCCTTCGTGCGGGTCGTGTACGTCGACTCCGACCCCATGGTCGAGCCGCACGCGCGGGCGATCCTGAACGGCAACGAGAACGCGCTGGCGATCACCGAGGACGCCAGGGACGCGGCGGCCGTGCTGCGGCATCCGAGGCTGACCCGGCTCATCGACCTCTCGCAGCCCGTCGGGCTGATGGCGATCGGGCTGCTGCACCTGTTCCCCGACCGGGACGATCCGCACGGGCTGGTCAAGAGGTACATGGACGCCCTGGCGCCGGGGAGCTACCTGGCGGCCTCCAACATGCTGGCCTCGGTCAGCCCGCAGGCCCAGGCGCTGGAAGCCATGCTGCACGCGACGATGGGGACGGGCTACTTCCGGTCGCGGGAGGACGTCGAGCGCTTCTTCGACGGGCTGGTGCTGGAGACGCCCGGGGTGGTGCACTTCCCGGAGTGGCGGCCTGACGAGCGGTTGCCGGGGCCGTTGGCCACGTGGGAGGCGCTGCTGCTGGGTGGGGTGGCGCGCAAGCCCGCCTCAGCGGTCCGGAAGCCTGGCTGACGCCCGGGCGCTGGCCTCCGACGTCGGGAAACCTGGCGAATCGTGGTGGATTGTCGGCGCTAGAGTGGGCGTCGTGCCTCGTCGACTGATCTGTTCCCCTCCGCCCGCCGAGTAGCGGGCGGCTTTTCCCGATTTTTCCGGATCTGACCAGATCTGGGGGTGGCTGCTGCCCGCGCACCGGGCCCACTTCCACCACTCCATCCGGAGAGATCAGTCATGTCCCATGTCTCCGCGCGGCGGGGCGTCTTCTTCATGTCCGTGGCCGCCACCGCCTGGGGAACCGGCGGTGCCGCCGGTTCCCTGCTCTTCCAGACGGGCGGGCTCGGCCCCGTCGACGTCTCGTTCTGGCGCTACCTTTTGGGCGCTGCCTTCCTGTACGTCACCACCCGCCTCACCGCGACCGCCGGTCGGCGAGCCGTCGAACGGTCGGCCGTCGAACGGTCGGCCGTCGTTCGGCCAGTTGTTGTTCGGCCGGGTGATGTCGGCGGGCGTCGGCCTTCCCCGCCGTGGGCGCGTTTCGACCGGCGGGTTCTGCTCGTCGGGGTCGGGATGGCCGTCTATCAGACGGCCTACTTCGGCGCGATCGCCCAGTCCGGCGTGGCCGTCGCCACGGTGGTCACGATGGGCGCCACACCGGTGTTCACCGCGCTGGGCAGCCGCTTCCTCCTGCGGGAGCGCATCGGCCGCACCGCGCTCGCCGCGCTGGCCGCGGCGCTGGGCGGCCTGCTCCTCCTCACCGGCGAGAGCGCCTTCGCCAGTGGGGGTATCGGGAGCGTCGGCGGCGGGCGGGCGGCCGGGGTCGTGCTGGCTCTGGTGTCCGCGGCCGGGTACGCCGCCGTGACGGTCTTCTCGCGGACCCTCTATTCGCGCCACCACCGCGACGACTCCCAGCGCACGGCCATGGGCGGTTTCGCCGTCGCGGCCGCCTGCCTCGCCCCGTTCGCCCTGGTCGACGGGGTGCTGCCGGCGGCCGGGGTGGCGCCTGTCGCCGTGCTGCTCTACCTGGGCGCCGTGCCGACCGCCCTCGCGTACGGGCTGTTCTTCCGCGCCCTGACCGCGCTCAACGCCACGACCGTCTCCATCATCTCGCTCGGCGAGGCGGTCGGCGCGGCCGTGCTCGGCGTGGTGCTGTTCGGTGAGCGGCTCACGCCGATGGCATGGTGCGGGTGCGCGTTGCTGCTCGCGGCGGTGGTGGTTCCGGCCGTACAAGCAGGATGTACTACAGAGAAGGATTAGTGGTCGCGGAGCGGAGTGGCGATTGCGGGCGTCCTATGAGTTAGGGTCCGGTACGGCGATGCTTGCCGTACCGTCGCTCCGCTCCCGATTGAGCGCACTTGACACTAAATGGGAACGGCGCTGACAAAGCATGCGTTGGAGGGATTGTGGCGTCGATTTCCGGAATAGTGAGAAACCTCCTGGATCGTCCGGGCGGGGTGAACCTCAGCCCGTACAAAAAGATCGTCAAGGCGGCGGGCGAACGAGCTGAGCGCATCGGCGCGCTCGAAGAGTTGCCCGAGCCGAAAATGGATGATCTGGCGGAGTTCTGTGCCGTGGCGCGGGAGGCGGCCGACCGGACGCTCGGGCTCAGGCCGTACGACGTGCAGCTTCTGGGCACGCTCGCCCTCCTCGACGGGCAGATCGCCGAGATGGCGACCGGTGAGGGCAAGACGCTGTCGGGGGCGATGGCCGCGGCCGGCTACGCGCTGCAGGGCAAGCGGGTGCACGTGATGTCCGTCAACGACTACCTGGCCAGGCGCGACGCCGAGTGGATGGCGCCGTTCTACGAGGCGATGGGTGTCTCGGTGGGCTGGATCGACCAGAACTCCACGCCCGACGAGCGGCGTGCGGCCTATGCGAAGGACGTCACGTACGGACCCGTCAGCGAGATGGGCTTCGACGTGCTGCGCGACCGGCTGCGCACCGACGCGGCGGAGATCATCGTGCCCGCGCCCGAGGTGGCGCTGGTCGACGAGGCCGACTCGGTGCTCGTGGACGAGGCGCGGGTGCCGCTGGTCATGGCGGGGGCGGCGGACGAGGGCAGCGCGGTGCCGGAGATGGCCGCGCTGGTCAGGCAGCTGATCCGGGGCTACCACTACGAGATCGACGACCAGGCGCGCAACGTCTACCTGACGACCAAGGGCGCCGACAGCGTCGAGGGCATGCTGGACGTCGAGCTGTACGACGAGAACGAGCCCGGCACGCTGATCGAGCTCAACCTCGCCCTGCACGCCCATGCCCTGCTCACCCGCGACGTCGACTACATCGTGCGCGACGGCAAGGTCCAGCTCATCAACCCGTCTCGTGGCCGGGTGGCCGTGCTCCAGCGCTGGCCCGACGGCCTGCAGGCGGCCGTGGAGGCCAAGGAGACGCTGCCGCCCAGCGAGAAGGGCGAGATCCTCGACTCGATCACCGTCCAGGGCCTGATCCGGCGTTATCCGCAGATTTCCGGCATGACCGGCACGGCGGTGGCCGTCAGCGAGCAGCTCGGTGAGTTCTACGGGCTCAAGGTCGCGGTGATCCCGCCCAACCGGCCGTGCGTCAGGAAGGACGAGCCGGACCGCATCTATCCGACCGTTCCGGACAAGGACGCCGCCCTGGTCGAGGAGATCCAGGAGGCGCACGCCACCGGCCGGCCCATCCTCATCGGCACGCTGGACGTGGCCGAGTCGGAGAACCTGGCCAAGCTCCTGCAGCGGCGCGGCCTGGAGCCCGTCGTGCTGAACGCCAAGAACGACGCGGAAGAGGCCGCGATCATCGCCAAGGCCGGCGAGCGCGACGCCATCACCGTCTCCACGCAGATGGCCGGTCGCGGTACCGACATCCGGCTCGGTGACGGCGTGGCCGAGCTGGGCGGCCTGTACGTGATCGGCTCGGGCCGCCACGCGAGCAGCCGCCTGGACGACCAGCTGCGCGGGCGCGCGGGCCGTCAGGGCGATCCCGGCGCCTCGGTGTTCTTCGTCAGCATGCGGGATGACCTCATCACCCAGTTCGTCCCCGACGAGCGCCCGCCCGCGGCAGACGCCGACGGCCTGGTACGCCACCGCCGCGGCCCCTACCTCGTGGCCCACGCCCAGCGGGTCGCCGAGGGCGTGAACCTGGAGATCCACCGCAACACCTGGCGCTACACCCGCCTGCTGGAGCACCAGCGCGAGCTCATCCTGGAGTGGCGCGACAAGGTCCTGCACGGCGACTCGGCGGCCAAGGCGCTGGCCGAGGCCGACCCCGAGCGCTGGGCGGCGCTGCCGGAGGACACCCGCGATGAGACGGCCAGGCAGATCGTGCTGCACGCGATCGACCGCTGCTGGACCGAGCACCTGGCGTTCCTGACCGACCTGCGCGAGGGCATCCACCTGCGGGCGCTCGGCCGGATGAGTCCGATCGACGAGTTCCACCGGGAGGCCGTGGCGGAGTACAAGTCGCTGCTGTCGGAGGTCGAACGCCGCTCGGTCGAATCGTTCGAGGCGCCGGAGCCCGATCTCAAGCGGCCTACGGCGACCTGGACGTATCTGGTGCAGGACAACCCGTTCGGTACGGAGTGGGACAGGATCCTCAAGCGTGTGACATCTGCCACGCGTCGCGGCTAGGCGTACCTGACAAAAGATGGCAGGTACGCCTGCGAACCTTCACTCATGACAACTCACGCGAAGCTCATCGCCTTCACCATCGACTGCGCCGAGCCCAAGAGGCTGGCCGAGTTCTGGCACCAGGTGACCGGGCTGGACATCCAATACGCCGAGGACGAGTACGCCGCGGTGGGCGACGGGACGACGAACATCTACTTCGGCCGCGTCGCCGACCGCAAGCCGGTGGAGTGGCCCAGCTCGGACAAGCAGTTCCATCTCGACTTCCGGGTGCCGGATGTGGAGCGGGCGGTGGCGGAGTACATCGCCCTGGGGGCGACGAAGCCCGCGTTCCAGCCCGGCATCACGGAGGAGAAGGTGGGGTGGGTCGTCATGCAGGACCCGGAGGGACACCTGTTCTGCGTCTGCCCCGAGAAGTCCTGAAAAATCCTGACACGTCCCGTCGTCCCGCTGTGTGGCTGGGGTGATGGACCGGACTGGTGCGGCGGTACGTCCGTGATGAGGGATGTCTGGCCAAAAGGATGATTCAAGCACTTAGCTTCCCTCATAAGCTGGTGCAATGCTCTTGGAAGGATCCATGTCCCTGCGCGGGCGCCGATGACCTGGGTCGGTCTCGTGATCGCGCTGGCCGGGGCACTCGGATACGCGTTCGGCGCGGCGCTGCAACAGTACGAAGCCGTAGCGGAGGGCGCCTCCCTCAGACTGGTGAAGCGCCCCCGCTGGTGGATCGGCGGGGTCATCGGCTTCGTCGGCGCGTCCCTGCACGCCGTGGCGCTGAGCCTCGCGCCGCTGGTCGCCGTACAACCGATCAGTGTGGCCACTCTGGTGTTCGCGGTGCCGCTCGCCGCGCTGATGTACGGCCGCCGCCCGTACAAGGCGGAGATCCTCGGCTCCATCGCGGTGGCCGTCGGGTTGCTCTGGCTCATGGTGCTGGTCCCGGCGCACAACGTCAGGCCGAGTCTCGGCAGCGGGGCCGCGATCGGCTTCATCGTCGTGATCGGCCTGATCGTGCTCGCCGCCGAACTGGTCGCCAACCGGCTGCGCGGACCCGGCAAGGCCCTCGTCCTGTCCGTGGGCGCCGGCGCCGTGACCGCGAGCGTGTCAACGTTCGTCCGGGCGGTCGGCGGTGGCATGAACGGGGACTGGGGCAGGCTGTTGCACTGGTTCACACTCGTCATCCCCGTGTTGCTGGTCGGCGCGGTCGTGATGCTGCAACGCTCTTACGCGGTGGGCTACTTCGGCATCGCGTACGCGGGCGTACAGGTCGTGGACCCGATCACCTCGGTGCTCGCGGGCGCGATCCTCCTCGGCGAACCACTCCCGACCAGCCCGTCCACGGCGGTCCCGGCCATGCTGGCGGCCGCACTCACCATCGGGGGAACGATCACACTCGGGCGGCTGGCCCCTGATCACTCCCAGCCTGTCGGGGTGGACGCCACCCGAGGATCTCGTTCATTGACCGCAACATCAGATCTGGTGTGATCCGCGAGGCGAGCGCCACCCCCGCGTTCCGCAGCCCGACGGCCACCGGGTTCCGCACCTTGGTCACCTTGCAGACGGTCATCGCCTGGCGCACGATGCCCGCGGTCCGCTCCAGACGCGCGGCCGTATAGGCGGCGAGCCCGCCCCCAACGCCGAGGCCTCCACTCGCGTTCTCAGCGCCGAGTCGCCCAGCTGGGTCATTCGCGTCGAGGCGTCGGCCTGGAGAACCACCACTAATCCCAAAGTCGCCGCAGACGGTGAGGGCGAGGACGACGGCGTCCTCGATGGCCTGGCAGGCGCCCTGGCCGAGGTTCGGCGTCATGGGATGGGCCGCGTCGCCGACCAGCGCCACCCGGCCCCGGTGCATGGCGGGCAGCGGGGTGTCGAAGTAGTAGAGGTCGTTGCGGAGGATCCGTGCGTTGTCCGACGCGCGGATCAGGGCGGGGATCGGATCGTGCCAGCCACCGAACCTGCGCAGCAACTCCGCGCGCTCGTCCGCGTGGACGGCTCCGGCGGGTGACAGGTCGGTCGCGTAGTAGTAGATGAGTTCGTCATTCAACTGGTGAGCCCCGAACACCAGGCCCCTGCCCCACGTCTCCGTGCTCGGGACCTCACGGTCGAGCGCGGTCACCAGCCCCCGCCAGGCGGTGACCCCCGAGTACACCGGACCGGGGTGCTCGGGGAACAGCGCGGTGCGCGTCGCCGAGTGGATGCCGTCGGCGGCCACGATCAGATCGGCCTGCATGTCACCGGCACCGGTGCGGACGATGCCCTGGTCGGCGTCCACCCCGGTGACGGTGGTGTTCAAGCGCAAGCGCTCGTGGCCCAGGCCCTCTATGAGCAGCTCGACGAGGGTGGCGCGGAGCAGGATGACGATCGAGTCGCCGTAGAGCCTCTGGGCCTTGTCCTCGGTGGTGTGCGTCAGCCAGCGCCCGTTCTGCTGTCGTACGCCCACCTGGCCCTGGATCCTGGACAACTCGCGCACGCGGTCGCCCAGGCCGATCACGTCGAGCGCCTTCAACGCGTTGGCGGCGACGGCCACCCCGGCCCCGACGGGCTCCAGCGTGGCCGCGCGTTCGAGCACGGTCACGTCCCAGCCCTTGCGCCGCAACGCGATCCCCGAGGTCAGTCCGCCTATGCCGCCGCCGATCACCACAGCTCTGGCCATGCCTTGCCTCCCGAACTACGTCTGTAGTTTCACCCTACTACGCCTGTAGTCCGGCGGCACTACCGGTGTAGTCTTGCTGCTCGTGAAGCGCTCTGAGACCGTCGCGGACACGGCCATCACTCTGCTGGCGGAGCGCGGCATGCGCGGCCTCACCCACCGAGCCGTCGACGAGGCCGCGGGCCTCCCGCCCGGGTCAACGTCCAACCTGGCTCGCACCCGCGCCGCGCTGCTGGAACTGACGCTTTCCCGCCTCACGGACCTGGAAGTACAGGCATTGGCCCCGGTCTACCGGCTCCAGGGCGCGAACGCCGCAACTGACCCGCTCCAGGGTGCGAACGCCGCAACTGACCCGTTCCTGGAGTCCGATCTGCCGGGGCTGGTGGCCGAGGCGCTGCACGTTCAGCTCGCCGACCGCCGGCGCACGCTGGCCCGCTACGAGCTGGCGTTGGAGGCGACCAGGCGGCCCGAGCTGCGCAAGATCTACGACGAGGCAGGGCGCCGATTCCGGGATCCCGTCACCGGGTTGCTGGGCGCCCTGGGGTCGCCGGATCCGGTGCGGCATGGGCGGCAGCTGGTGGCGTTCGGCGAGGGCATCATGTTCGACGCCATCGCGGGGGCGGGCACCGTGCCCTCACTCGACGACCTGCGGGAGGCCGTACGGGACCTCCTGCGGGGGATGCTGGGATCAGGCACCTGAGGCGACGCGGACCATCGCGCCCCGGCCACCGACGCACGAGCGCTTGCGTGTGCGCCGACTGGCGTGCGAATGCCTGCGTGTGCGGCCACTGACGTACATGCGTCTGCGTGTGCGGCCACTGACGTACATGCGTCTGTGTGTGCGGCGACCGGCGTACGAGCGCCTGTGTGTGCGGCCACTGACGTGCGAGCGCCTGCGTGCGCGGCCACCTGCGCACGAGCGTCTACGCGCGAGGCCACCAAGCCGTGCGGCCATCTAGGCATGCGAGTACCGAGGCATGCGAGCACCCGCACATGGTGGGGTGAGCTAGCACACCGGTCGATACGGCACCTCGGACAGATATCGGTCCCAATCAGTCTGGGACAGCCCTCCGTATCGGCCGCAGATCGACGCCGCCGACCCGGCCGGGTCCGGGGGTGGGGTCGCGTGGGCGAGGTCGATGGTGAGGACCGTGCCGTGGCCGGCCAGTACGCGGAGCCAGCGTCCGCCCGGCGCCAGGGCGGCCTGGACGGGACGGTCGGCACCGGCGGCCGGGACCTGGCGATCCGTGAGGCGGGTGGCGTCCGCGACGCGCCAGACCCGGACGCGGTCGCTGTCCGTGCTGGCCAGGAGCTGGCCGTCGGCGCTGAAGGTGAGGGTGCCAGGAGAGGGCCGGAGCCGGGCGGGGAGCACGGGCACGCCGTCCAGCGTGTAGATCTGCACCCCGGTCTCCTCGGCGATCGCCACCCGTTCACCCTCAGGACTGAACGCCGTGTACTCCCACGGCATCCGGTCCAGCCACGGCGTCGGCGTACGGGCGCCATGACCGGACAGGCGGACGACCTCCGAGCGCGTCCCCGCGAACACCAGCGCCACCTTGTCGTGCGGCCCCACCACCACGTACTGGCCGACGAACGCGGCCCGGCCGGTCCGCAGGTTCCAGGCCCATCGCTCGCCTGACTGGCGGGCCGCGGCGAACAGCAGCCCGCCCCCCGGACTGAACCACGCCGCCTGCTGCCCCGGCGCGCCCAGCCCCCGGCCGAAGGGTGGTCCCACGCCCGCGCCCGAAGTCGTGTCCCAGAGGTACGAGCGGTCGACGCCGACGAGCGCCAGCGTCCGGCCGTCGGGGGACCAGGCCAGCGCCCGTACGCTCTGGGCAGGACCGGCGGTCATGGCCAGCTGCCTGCGGGAAAGGGGGTCGTACACCCGGATTGTCCCGTCGGTCAGCGCGGCCAGCCGGGTGCCGTCGTCGCTGAGGGCATCGAGCGAGTGCGGACCGCCGTACGGGTCGGCGAACACGTCCACCGCCGGATCAGCCGCCGAGTCCGCCAGCGCGGCACGGGCCTCCGCGACCGGGGCCAGGCGCCAGGCGGCCAGGCTCAGCCTGCGCGCCGTCACCGGGTCGGCCGCCCGCAGCGCCCGCGCCCTGGACGCCGCCACCCTCGCCATCGCCTGGTCGAGCCGCCCGTCGGCGCTGCCGTCGTGCCAGACGGCGACGACGATCGCCGCCAGGACCGCCACCAGCGTCACCGACGCCAGGGCCGCCATGGTCCGCCGCCGACCGCGTGCGCGGCCGCGTACCAGCGCGCGTCCGCCGTCCAGGAACGCCTGCTCGGCGGCGCTCAGCGTCACGCGCCGCCGCCCGCTCGCCGCCCACGCCAGCGCCCTGTCCAGGTCGTCCTCCTGGAACAGGTCGGTCTCCCGCCGCCCGCCCGACTCCCACCGCCGCGCCGCGCTGGTCAGGTCGCGGTGTACGGCGAGGCCGTCGCGTTCGGCGTCCAACCACTCGTGCAGGCGCGGCCAGGCCCGCAGGAGGGCCGCGTGGGCGATGACCACCCCGTCGGCGTTGGTGCCGCTCTGGTCGATCAGCCCCGCTTCCGTGTACGCCCTGAGGACCCGGTCCATGCCGGCCTGTTCCGGAGGGCGGCCGGTGACCAGCTCGCTGCGGGTGGCGCGACGGCGGGTGTCGGTGCCGTCGGCCGCCATGCCGACCAGGCGCAGGAACACCTCGGGCACCAGGTCCTGGTCCGCGCGGCTGAGCTGGAGGTAGAGGCGTTCCGCCCGCGCGCCCAGCGGCGGGTCGTCCACCGGTTCGGGCGGGAGCAGGCGCCCCTGCTGTGACTGCGGCACGTCGAGCAGGGACAGCAGCAGCTGATGCGCGCTCGGCCGCCGGTCCGGATCCCGGCGGAGCGCCGCCAGCACAAGCTCTCGAAGCGGCCGATCGAACCGGTCAAGCAGCCGCTCAGACCGCCCAGGCTGAGTGGGCTGGCCCGGCGATGGGTCCAGGCCGTCGGGTGGTGCGGGGCCGTACGCCGCGAACACCAACAGCCTGCCCCAGTCCCGCACATCCCCCGGCGGCCCGCTCCCGTCAGCCGCGGCCCCGAGCCCGACCAGCCGCGGCCCCTCCGCCCCCAGGACGACCCGGTCCGGCGTGAGCCCCCCGTGCACCGCCCCGGCCTCGTGGATCGCCGCCAGCGCCGTCGCCGTGGCCGCCGCCAGCCGGTACAGGTCGTCCCCGCCGTACGGCCCCCGCCGCCCGACCACCTCCGCCAGCGTCGGCCCGGGGACGTACTCGCTGACCAGATACGGCGCGTCCCCGTCGAGACAGGCGTCCACCACCCGCGCGACGCACAGCGACCGCACCTGCAGGGCCGCCTTGACATGGCCCCGGGGCCGCGAAAAAAGCAAGGGGAGGCGGGTGAGCGCATATCGAGTGCCCGACTCGTCGTAGGCGTCATGGACGGCACCGCCGAGCCGGGAGCCTAACCAGTAGCCCCCCAGCCGGTCAGTCATGCGGCCCTTTCGGCTAACGGATCAGGCGAGCTCGGTGGTCCGGCCACTCCTCTTCGAGGATGCCGAAGTAGACCGTGTCGCGCCACGTGCCGTCCGGCCTCCTGCGCTGGCGGCGCAGCGTCCCCTCGTGCACACCGCCGATGCGCTTGATGGCGTTTTGCGAACGTAGGTTGAGGACGTCCGTCTTGAGCAAGACGCGGTTGTAGCCCAGCTTGTCGAAAGCGTGGTCGATGAGCAACACCTTGCAGGCGGTGTTGACGGCAGTACGCCAGACCGTCCGGCCGTACCAGGTCCAGCCGATCTCGATGCTCTTCTCGAACCCGGGCACGTCGCCGTACGTGGTCCAGCCGACGGCCAGCCCCGACGACCTGAGCACGACCGCGAACGGGATGTGCTTGTCGTCCGAGATGAGGCCCTGAGCGAGCTCCGCCAGCTCCGGCTCCGCCTGCGGCGGCTTGGCGGGCATCCAGCGCCAGACCTCCTCATCCCCGCCCCCGGCCAGGAACAGGTCGGGAATGTGGGCCATGGTCAGCGGCTCAAGGCGGACGACGTCGTTCTCGAGCACCACAGGGGAGGGCAGGTTCGCGGTCATAGCGGTCACCCTAAAAGAAGATCCGGATCGCCTTTACGGCCACATGCGCCGGTTTATCGGCGACCACCTGTCGACACTCATACCGGCCGGTCGGTAGGCTCCGGGGTATGGACTTCGCCTTCGACAGTGTCACCGAGGACCTGCGTGAGCGCCTGCTGCTCTTCATGGACGAATGCGTCTATCCGGCCGAAGCCGCCTTCGAGGAGCAGGCCGCGACCAGCGGATGGGGCTCCCCGCCGCTCGTCGCCGACCTCAAGGACGAGGCCAGGAAGCGCGGCCTGTGGAACCTGTTCCTGCCGGGAGAGCACGGCGGGGGGCTGACGAACCTGCAGTACGCGCCGCTGGCCGAGATCATGGGCCGCAGCCCCAACCTCGCCCCGGTGGCCACCAACTGCGCCGCGCCCGACACCGGCAACATGGAGGTCCTCTCCATGTTCGGCAACGAGTGGCAGCGCAAGGAGTGGCTGCGGCCGCTGCTCGACGGGGAGATCCGCTCGGCGTTCGCGATGACCGAGCCCGACGTGGCCTCCTCCGACGCCACGAACATCGCCACCTCCATCGCCCGCGACGGCAACGAGTACGTCATCAACGGCCGCAAGTGGTTCATCTCCGGCGCGATGAACCCCGCCTGCAAGATCTTCATCCTCATGGGCAAGACCAACCCCGACGCGCCCAAGCATCGCCAGCAGAGCATGGTCCTGGTGCCGCGTGACACGCCCGGTATGCGGATCAAGCGCGGCATGCACGTGTTCGGCTACAGCGACGCCGACCACGGTGGCCACGCCGAGATCGTGTTCGAGGACGTACGGGTGCCGGTCGACAACCTGATCGGCGAGGAGGGCGGCGGCTTCGCGATCGCCCAGGCCAGGCTCGGGCCGGGCCGTATCCACCACTGCATGCGGCTGATCGGCATGGCCGAGCGCGCGGTCGAGCTGATGTGCCGCCGCGCGCTGGCGCGTACGACGTTCGGCAAGCCCGTCGCGCAGCAAGGCGTAATCCAGGAGTGGATCGCCGAGTCCCGCATCCGGATCGAGCAGTTGCGGCTGCTCGTGCTCAAGACGGCCTGGCTCATGGACACCGTCGGCAACCAGGGCGCCCACACCGAGATCCAGGCCATCAAGATCTCGACCCCGATCGCCGTGGAATGGATCCTCGACAAGGCGATCCAGGTGCACGGCGCGGGCGGCGTCTCGCAGGACTTCCCCCTGGCGGGGCTCTGGGCGGGAGCCAGGTCGCTGCGCCTGGCCGACGGCCCCGACGAGGTGCACAAGCGCTCACTCGCCTACCGCGAACTGAAGAGGTACATGTGAACGAGGCGGAGATCAACGAGAAGGAGATCAAGGAGCGCGTCGACGCGCTCCTCGGCGCCAGTGATCCGAAGAATCGGCTGGAGTTCCTGCGGGCCAGGTTCGATGCCGGGCTGGCCTGGGTCTGGTTCCCCGAAGGGCTCGGCGGGCTGGGCGTGTCGCGGGACCTGCAGCAGGTCGTCGAGCGGGAGCTCGCCGACACGCCGCAGCTCAACACCGGCGTGCAGGGCATCGGCCTGGGCATGGCGGCGCCGACGGTCCTGGCGTTCGGCACCGAGGAGCAGCGGCGCCGCTTCCTGCGGCCGCTGTGGACCGGTGAGGAGATCTGGTGCCAGCTCTTCAGCGAGCCGGGCGCCGGGTCCGACCTGGCGACGCTGGCCACCAGGGCGGTCAGGGACGGCGACGAGTGGGTCGTCGACGGCCAGAAGGTCTGGACCTCCGGCGCGCACCACGCCCGGTGGGCGATCCTCGTCACCCGTACCGACCCGGATGTG
Source organism: Nonomuraea sp. NPDC049158 (assembly GCF_040648335.1). Taxonomy (NCBI): domain Bacteria; kingdom Bacillati; phylum Actinomycetota; class Actinomycetes; order Streptosporangiales; family Streptosporangiaceae; genus Nonomuraea; species Nonomuraea sp. NPDC049158. The sequence goes on along the minus strand of NZ_JBEZDM010000002.1, from coordinate 355,084 downwards.
CCCAAGCACCGCGGCATGACGTACTTCATCTGCGACATGCACGCGCCGGGCGTCGAGGTGCGCCCGCTGCGGCAGATCACGGGGGAGGCCGAGTTCAACGAGGTGTTCCTGACCGGCGTGCGGCTCTCCGACGACCTGCGGCTCGGTGAGGTCGGCGACGGCTGGCGGGTCGCCCAGACCACGTTGATGAACGAGCGCGTCGCCATCGGCGGCGCTCCCGTACGACGTGGCGGCGGCATGATCGGGCCGGTGCTCGACACCTGGCGCGAGCACCCCGAGCTGCGCACGCACGACCTGCACCAGCGGCTGCTGTCGCTGTGGGTCGAGGCGGAGGTGACCCGCCTGTCCGGAGTACGGCTGCGCGAACAGCTCGTCGCCGGCCACCCCGGTCCTGAGGGGTCGGGCATGAAGCTGTCGTTCGCCAAGCTGAACCAGGAGCTGTCGGGCCTCGACATCGAGCTCAGGCGCGAGCTCGGCTACGACGACTGGACCTTCCGCCGATCGGAGGACCTCGACTTCTACGGGCGTGGCGCCGGCTACCGCTACCTGCGCGCCAAGGGCAACTCGATCGAGGGCGGCACCTCGGAGATCCTGCGCAACATCATCTCCGAACGGGTGCTCGGCCTGCCCTCAGAACCCCGCGTCGACAAGGACGTCCCTTGGAAGGACCTGCCACGATGACCCTGCTGTACTCGGAGGTCGAGGAGGAACTGCGCGCCGCCGTGCGCGGGGTGCTCGCCGACCGCTGTCCGCCCGCCGCGGTGCTCAAGCGGGTGGAGTCCGACCCCTACGACCTCGACCTGTGGAAGACGCTGGCGGGGGAGATCGGGGTGGCGGGCCTGCTCATTCCCGAGCAGTACGGCGGAGCGGGCGCGTCGGCCCGCGAGGCCGGTGTCGTGCTGGAGGAGCTCGGCCGGGGTGTCGCGCCGGTGCCGTTCTTCACCAGCGCCGTGCTGGCCACCCAGGCGCTGCTGGCGACGGGCTCGGCCGATCTGCTGGGCGGGTTGGCGGAGGGGCGGACGACCGCGGCCCTGGTGGTGTCGTTCGCCGCCTCGCCGTACCGGCCGGGGCGGGGCTCGTCGGTGAGCCTGGACGGCGGGACGCTGTCCGGGACCGTGTCCGCGGTCGCGGGGGCGGAGGTGGCCGACGTGCTGCTGGTGCCGGTCGGCGGTGAGCTGTACGCGGTCGAGGCCGCCGACGCCGCCGTCCGGGTCGTACCGTCGCTGGACCTGACCCGGCCGGTCGCGACGGTCACCTTCTCGGCGGCGCCCGCGCGGTCGCTGGGCCCGTGTGACCTGGCCGAGGTGCTGCGGTCCGGCGCGGGGCTGCTCGCCTCCGAGCAGCTCGGGGTGGCGGAGTGGTGCCTGGACACCACACTCGCCTACGTCAAGGAGCGCCACCAGTTCGCCCGCCCGGTCGGCTCGTTCCAGGCGATCAAGCATCGGCTGGCCGATCTCTGGCTCGACGTGGTCAGGGCGCGGGCCGCCGCCCGTGCCGCGGCCGGTGACGACTCGGCCGTGACGGTCGCCGTGGCCCAGGCGTGGAACGCGGGTGTGGCCGTACACGCGGCTGAGGAGGCCCTGCAGCTGCACGGCGGGATCGGGATGACCTGGGAGCACCCCCTGCACCTCTACCTCAAGCGCGCCAAAGCCACAGAGACGGCACTCGGCACGCCTGGCGACCACCGGGAGGCGCTGGCCTCACTGGCCGACGTGCCGGCGCCGGCCTCACTCGCCGATGTGCCCGGCCCCGAGCGAGGTCAGCAGTAGGTCGGCGAAGTGCTTGCCCACCTGGGCGCCGGTGAGCGGTCCGTCCGTGTGGAACCAGCTGCCCAGGTGGTGCACCGAGCCGAAGAAGTAGTCGACGACCAGCTCGGCCGGGACGCGTTCGCTGAACAGCCCCTCGCGCTGGCCCTCGATCACCAGGTCGCGGAAGCGCTCGTGGTAGCGGCGGCGCTCGGCGCGTACGGTCTTGCGCGTCTCGGGCGCCAGCAGATGCATCGAGCGGAAGAAGATCTTGGAGTCGTCGAGGTTCGCGGTGGTGGTCTCGATGACGTCGGCCGCCGCCGCGTGCAGCCGCTCGGCGACCGTCCCGGGGCCGTCGGCGATGTGGGTCAGGCGCTCCATCTGCATGCGCAGCACGCGCGCGTAGATCTCGTGCAGCAGATCATCTTTGGAGTCGAAATAGTGGTACATGGCGCCCTTGGTGACGCCGGCGGCCACGACGATCTCCTGCACGGAGGCGCCCTCGAAGCCCCGCTCCGCGAACAGCCGGGTCGCCTCGCTCAGCAGCCTCCTGCGTACCGGTTCTTCCTTCACGTGTCACAGCATACCGACTGGTCGGTTGATGGACTTCCCGCAGGTGCTATTTCCGTCACCTTAGGGTCCCCTTGCTTCCGTTGGGGTCAGGTGGGGTATTAATTGACTCAGCGAGGGATCTTCGGCGTGGCAGATCCTGATGGTTCAGCGACTCATTGGGGGAGTTTGCCGTGCCTGGTGGCTCGATCTACGTGCAGCAGGACGAGAAGTTCACTGGGGCCTCGCCTCAGTGGTACTACGAGAAGTTCTGGCGGGAGGACGCCAACAACCGCAAGCGATCAAGGATGATCAAGGCGGGCGTGGGCTTCGTGGCCGGCATCGGCCTGGCGATCCGGTTCGACCTGGCGCTCGTCGCCTTCTACGGCGTCGCCCTCGCGGGCATCGTGGCCGGCGTCGACTGGTTCATCGCCTGGCGCTCCTTCCACGCGACCGCGGTCTGGCGCGGCCGGCGGCGCGGTGAGGTGATCACCGGCCGGATGCTCCGCCGCTCGCTCGGCAAGCTCGGCTACAGCGTCCTGGACGGCCGGGCCATCAGGGATCAGGCCTCCATCGACCACCTGGTGATCGGTCCCGGCGGCCTGTGGGCCATCGACAACGAGTCGTGGAGCCCCGACACCGAGATCGCCACCTACAACGGGCGGCTGTTCTTCGGCGAGAAGTACGGCACCAAGGTGGCCAAGTCTCTCGCCGAGACCTCCAACGCCTTCGCCGAGCTGCTGACCCGCGAGACCGGCATCCCGGTGACGATCACGCCGCTGCTCGCCGTGCACTGCGGCCTGCTGCCGCGCGGCGGCCAGGTCACGGCGGAGGGCCTCACACTGCTCAAGCCGAGCCTGGCGGCCCGGCGCATCAAGGCGACCGCCGGCGAGGTGCTCGACGAGCAGCAGATCGAGCTGCTCACCCGCACCGCCGCCCGGGAGCTCCAGCGCGCTTAGGCCAGGTCCTGGATGAACGCGCTGAGCTGCGCGACGTTGCGGCACTCGTACATCGGCACGACCGCGTCGTAGTCGGTGGCGATGGAGTCGCCCGTGTCCCACTGCTGCCGGGGCTCCGGGTTGAGCCAGTAGGCGTGGCGGGCCTTCGCGGCCAGGGCGCGCAGGGTGTCGACGGCGGCCGGCTGGTAGTTGGAGCGGGCGTCGCCGAGGATCAGCAGCGAGGTCTTGGGGCCGATCGCGTCGCCGTAGCGCTCGGCGAAGCGCTCGAAGGAGTGGCCGTAGTTCGTGCGCCCGAAGCGCACCATGTCCGCCTCGTTGGCCAGCCGGGTCATCGCCTCCACCACGTCCGCGCCGGGGACGAAGAAGCGGGTGATCTCGTCGACGGTGTCCACGAACCCGAACGCCCGTACCTTGGTGAACTGCTCCCGCAGCGCGTACGTGAGCAGCAGCGTGAAGTGCGCGAACGACGAGACCGAGTCGCTGGTGTCGCAGAGGATCACCAGCTCGGGCTTGTGCGGCCGGGGCGGCTTGAAATGGGTGGTCAGCGGCACGCCGCCGCTCTGTAGCGAGGCCCGCATGGTGCGCCGGAAGTCGAGCCGCCCGCGCCGCCCCTTCCTGTGCTTGATCGTCAGCCTGGCCGCCAGACGCCTGGCCAGCGGGTAGACCTCGCGCCGCAGCCTGGCCAGGTCCGCCTTGGTGATGCGCAGGAAGTCGAGCTGGTCGAGCGGGGGGCGTACGGCCGAGCGGGCGATGCGTTCGACGCCGGAGTCCTCGGCGATCCGGCGGCGTACGTCGGTGGCGACCGCCTCCTCGAAGCGTTTGATGCCGGAGTTCACCCGCTGGCGGGCGGTCTTCTCGGCCAGGCCGCCGCGCTCCTGGCCGGCCAGGACCTCCTGGAGGATCCGGGCCATGAGCGTCTCGGGGGACAGGGCGCGCAGGACGCTGTAGGAGAACCAGTTCTGGCGGCCGGGACCCGCCGGCTGGCGGCCGTACCGCCCGACCATGGCCCTGGCGAACTCCCGCATCTCGGCCTCGCCGCCCCTGGTCAGCAGCCTGGCCAGCTGGTCACGCAGCTCGCTGAGCTCGGCGGTGTCACTCTTTACCGAGCGTTCGTCGTAGAGACCGGTCGTAGATGACGGGAACCACAGGTCGAACAGCATGTCGAACCCGGGACGGTACCCCGGCTTCTTGACCAGCGTCGCCGCGTAGGCGGCGCGCAGCGACTCGCGCTCGGTCAGGTCGATCACCCGCAGCGCCCGCGCCGCGTCGAGCCCCTCGGCCAGCGACACGGGCAGCCCCGCCTCGCGCAGCGCGTGCACGAACCCGACATGCCTGTCGACCAGCGAGGTGTCACTCATGAGGGCAGCCCGAGCTCCTTGACCGCGCGAGCATGATCGGAGGCGTGCTTGAGCACCACGCCCAGCGTGCCGGCCACCGTCGGCTCGTCCAGCTCGTCGCGCCCGAGCGCGAGCAGCGTGTTGGCCCAGTCGACCGTCTCCGCCACCGACGGCGCCTTCTTCAGCTCCATGGCCCGCAGCGTGGCGACGGTCCTGGCCAGCTGCTCGGCCAGGTCCGCGCGGATCGTCGGCACCTGGCTGAGCACGATGTCGCGCTCGCGTTCGGGCGTCGGGTATTCGATGTGCAGATACAGGCAGCGCCGCTTGAGCGCCTCGGACAGCTCGCGGGTCGCGTTCGAGGTCAGCACGACGTACGGCTTGCGGACCGCGCTGATCGTGCCCAGCTCCGGGATCGTCACCTGGAAGTCCGACAGGAGCTCCAGCAGCAGCCCCTCGACCTCCACATCCGCCTTGTCCGTCTCGTCGATGAGCAGCACGGTCGGCACCCCGGCCCTGATCGCCTTGAGCAGCGGCCGCTCCAGCAGGAACTCCTCGCTGAAGATGTCGTCATCGGCACTCGTGGCCTGGATGCGCAGGAGCTGCTTCTTGTAGTTCCACTCGTACAGGGCCCTGGCCTCGTCGAGCCCCTCATAGCACTGCAACCTGACCAGCTGTGCGCCGGTCGCCTGCGCCACGGCCTTGGCCAGCTGCGTCTTGCCCACCCCCGCGGGGCCCTCGACCAGCAGCGGCTTGCCGAGGGCGGCGGCGAGGAACACCGAGGTGGAGATGGCGTCGTCGGAGAGATAGTCAACGGCGGCGAGCCGCTCGGTCACGTCGGCGGGCGAGTCGAACATCGATGCTCCTGTCTGCTTGCCGAACTTTATTCTAGCGGTTGGCGGACAGGTGATACCGATTCGACCAGGATGCGGAGTGCCGGTATATTCCTCTCTGCAAGCGCCGCTAGCTCAGTTGGTTAGAGCAGCTGACTCTTAATCAGCGGGTCCGGGGTTCGAGTCCCTGGCGGCGCACCGCACGGAAACCCCAGCTCACCTGTTGAGCTGGGGTTTCGCGTTTTTCATATAGCTCTGGCCGAGCCGGGGTGCTCCCATGGTTGCTCGGTGGTGCTTCTCCCGGCTCCCTGGAACGGAGAGCCGGGAGAAGGGCAGGCGTCTCAGCGAACGGCGCGATGCCGAGTGTGGCGACGGGCGTCCGCGAGCGGCTTGGACGGGATGACCAGTGTGGGCCTGCCCGAGGTGTGGACCACGTGGGTGGAGGTGCTCCCGGCGACAAGTGCCCGTAATCCTTGCCGGCCTCGTGAGCCGATCACGATGAGCGAGGCGTCGATCTCCTCCGCGACATCGGCGATGGCGTCGGCGACGGTCTCCTCGGGGATCGAGGCGACCCGCGGTTCGGCCTTCAGCCCGAGTCCGCGGGCGAGATCCGCGCCTTCGGTGGCCAGTCGTTCGGAGGCGTCGAGGGTCTTGTCGTCGAAGTCGCGCAGCTCTTCCAGAGCGGGGTGGCCTTCCAGGTGCGCGGCGAGGCTCTCCAGTGGCTGCCGGGCGTAGAGGACCACGGCGGGGGCGCCGGGAAAGAGCCGGGCGGTCTCTTCGAGCGCATGGCGGGCGCCGGATGAGCCGTCGTAAGCGATGAGGATCGGTGCGGTGGTCATGGGTTACTCCTTGAAAGCGGGGCTCAGAGAGCAAGGTGGTCAGTGGCCGCTGTGCGCTGTGGCGGGCTCGGACGCGGCCGGTTCGGTGCGGTGGGTGCGCAGCGTCAGCCCGGCGAGCAGGGTGCCGACGGCGGCGATGCCGGCGGCGCCGATGAAGGCGGAGGAGAAGCCGTTGGTCAGGGCGGGCAGGTTGCCGAGTTGTCCGGCGCCGTTGGCGGCGGCGACGGCGGTCATGGCGGCCAGGCCGAGGGCCGAGCCGACCTGGTAGCTGGTGTTGACGATGCCGGAGGCGAGGCCGCCTTCCTCGGGGCGGGCGGAGGAGATGGCGGTGCCGAGTGAGGGGATGAAGGCCAGGGACATGCCGAGGGCGGCGACGAGGCTGGCGGGCAGCACGTCGGTGGCGAAGCTGCCGTTCGAGCTGATCAGGGACAGCCACCCCATACCTGCGGCGAGCAGGGCCAGGCCGGCCACGGTGGTCGCCTTGGGGCCGAAGCGGCCGATCGCGCGGGGTGCCAGGACGATCATGCCGACCATGATGAGGACGGTCATCGGCACCAGCGCCGCGCCGCTCGGGAAGGCGCTGTAGCCGAGGACCTGCTGCAGGTAGAGGTTGAGGAAGAACCACATCGGGATCCACGCGCCGCCGAGCAGCAGCTGGGTCAGGTTGGCGGCGGAGAGGTTCGGAGCGCGGAAGATCGACAGCCGCATGAGCGGTTCGCGGCGGCGGGCCTGGATGACGACGAAGCCGCCGAGCAGGGCCACGGCGCCGGCCAGCACGAGCCAGGTCTGCGCCGAGCCCCAGCCGATCTCAGGTGCCCGGACGATGGCGTACACGGCGGAGCCGAGGCCGGCGGTGACGGTCAGCGCGCCGACCACGTCAATGGAGCCGCGCTGGGACTGTACGGCGGGCATCACCGGCTTGTTGGCCAGCAGGACCACGATGGCGATGGGGATGTTGATGTAGAAGACCCAGGGCCAGCTCAGGTATTCGGTGATGACGCCGCCGAGGAAGACGCCGGCGGTGCCGCCCGCCGGGGCGGCGGCGCCGTACAGGGCCATGGCCTTGGTGAGTTCCCGGGGGTCGTGGCCGAAGAGCATCATGAGCAGGGTGAGGGCGGACGGCGCGATCAGGGCGGCGCCGGCGCCCTGGATCACGCGGCCGGCCAGCTCCACCCACACCTCGGGGGCGATGCCGGCGACGAGCGAGCCGGCCAGCAGGATGACCCAGCCGGCGCCGAACACGCGGCGGGCGCCGAACAGGTCGGACAGCCGGCCGCCGAGCAGCAACAGGCCGCCGAACGCGACGACGTAGGCGTTGAAGACCCACGACAGGCTCTCCTGGGAGAAGCCCAGGTCCTCCTGGATGCGGGGGAGGGCCACGCCGATGATCGACGTGTCCATGATGACGATGAACTGGGCGGTGGCGATCAGCGCCAGGGCGGCCCAGCGCCGGGGAGATGGAGCGGACATCAGCAGTTCTCCATGCGATACGGGGGTAGGGTATGCGATTCGCAAACGTTTCCGCGATTCGTGTGTGACTGGGGGTGCCGCTGGCTTAATGAATACCACCGGGGGGTATATGTCAAGCGCCGGCTTCTTGCCGGCGTCGAAGTGCGACGAGGGCGATCGCCGCTGATGGAAGCACCAGGGCGAACGGCCGCGCCGCTCCCGCCGACGATCACGCGATCGAATGGACGCCTGCGCATCACATGTGGCATCTCATCCTCCCGGATTTCGTCGGCCTTGGTGGGCTTCTGTTGTCCGGAATACTATAGGGGGGTATGGTGTTAACCCCGGCGACGAAGGATGGGAGGTCCGGACATGGCCGGATACGGCGGAACCAAGAAGGATCACGCGATGCGGTTGCGCCGCGTCGAGGGGCAGGTCCGCGGCCTGCAGCGCATGGTCGAAGACGACAAATACTGCATCGACATCCTCACTCAGGTGTCCGCGGCGACCAGTGCGCTGAAGTCGTTCTCCCTGTCGCTGCTGGAGGAGCACCTGGCCCACTGCGTCGCCGAGGCCACGCGGAAGGGCGGCCCGGAGGCCGACGCGAAAGTCAAGGAAGCCGCCGACGCCATCGCCAGACTTGTCCGTTCCTGATCGACCTTAAGGAGACCGATATGAGCACTGCCACCTACACCGTCAAGGGCATGACCTGCGGCCACTGCGTCAGCTCGGTCAAAGAAGAGGTCAGCGAAGTGGCCGGCGTGACCAACGTCGAGGTGGACCTGGCCACCGGACTGCTGACCGTTGACAGCGACGACTCCATTGACCCGGCGAAGATCGTCGCCGCGGTCGAGGAAGCCGGATACGAAGTGGCGAATCAGTCGTGAACACCGCAGCCAAACTCGGCGCCTACGTCCTGGGGCTGGCCGTCGTCTTCGGCGGCGCCCTTGGGGCGGGCAAGGCGGTAGGGCCGGTCGGAGCGCCTCCGGCCGAGGATCACAGCGCCATGACGGCGCCCACCACGAGCACGAGCGCGGGCCACGACCAGCACGCCACCCAGCAGGCCAAAAGCGATACCCCTGGGGGGCTCCAAGTGTCCGAGAACGGTTACACCCTCGTCCCACTCACCGAGGCGCTCAAGCCCGGTGAGCCCACAGACTTCCAATTCACCGTGACCGGCCCCGACGGCAAGCCGGTCACCGACTACAAGGTCGAGCACGACAAGAAACTCCACTTCATCGTGGTCTCCCGCGACCTGGGCGCCTTCCAGCACCTGCACCCCACTGAGGCGGGCAACGGCGTGTGGTCGGTCAAGCTGACGCTGCCGGACGCGGGCACGTACCGAGCCTTCGCCGACTTCTCACCGGTCGGCGGTGAAGCCCTGACACTGGGCACCGACCTGGCGGCGGCGGGTGACTACGAGCCCAAGGCTCTGCCCGGGGAGAGCCGCACGGCGACGGTCGACGGATACACCGTCACCCTTGACGGAGACCTGGCCCCCGGGCAGTCGAGCAAGCTCACGTTGAAGGTCACCAAGGACGGCAAGCCGGTCACCGACCTGCAGCCCTACCTCGGCGCCTACGGTCACCTGGTGGCCCTGCGCGCCAAGGACCTGGCCTACCTTCACGTCCACCCGGACGGTGAGCCCGGCGACGGCAAGACCCCGGCAGGCCCCGAGATCGTCTTCTACGCCGAGGTGCCCAGCACCGGCGACTACCGGCTGTTCCTGGACTTCCAGCACGACGGCGAGGTCCGTACCGCGGACTTCACCCTTGGCGCCGGCGAGCAGTCCGCCCTCCCCAAGGCGACTCCGACGGCCACCCCCAGCGGCCACGGCGCTGATGGCCACGGCCACTGAGCGAGAGAAAGGGGCACGGTGATGACTTCGGTCACCGATGACCGGCAGAACGCGGTCGAACTCTCGATCGGCGGCATGACCTGCGCCTCGTGCGCCAACCGCATCGAGCGCAAGCTGAACAAGATGGACGGCGTGACCGCCACGGTCAACTACGCCACGGAGAAGGCGAAGGTGACCTTCCCCGATGGCGTGGATCCGCAGCAGTTGATCGCGGAGGTGGAGAAGAGCGGCTACACGGCCGCGCTCCCCGCCCCACCCAAGACGGAGGGGGCGCAGGCGGGCGCGCAAGAGCCGGAGGACGAACTCCGACCCCTGCGCAACCGCCTCATCACCTCCGTGGTGCTGGCTGTGCCCGTGATCGCGATGGCGATGATCCCGCCGCTGCAGTTCACCAACTGGCAGTGGCTGTCGCTGGTGCTGGCCGCGCCGGTGGTGGTGTACGCGGGCTGGCCCTTCCACAAGGCGGCCTGGACCAACCTCCGGCACGGCGCCGCCACGATGGACACGCTGATCTCGATCGGTACGCTGGCCGCGCTCGGCTGGTCGCTGTGGGCGCTGTTCTTCGGCACGGCCGGCACGCCGGGCATGACGCACCCGTTCGCGTTCACCATCGAGCGCACCGACGGCACCGGCAACATCTACCTCGAGGCCGCGGCCGGGGTCACGGCGTTCATCCTGGCGGGACGCTATTTCGAGTCCCGCTCCAAGCGGCGGGCCGGGGCGGCGTTGCGGGCGTTGCTGGAGCTCGGTGCCAAGGACGTCGCGGTGTTGCGCGACGGCGTGGAGACCCGGATTCCCGCCGACCAGCTGACGGCCGGGGACCGGTTCGTCGTACGGCCGGGCGAGAAGATCGCCACGGACGGCGTCATCGAGGAGGGCACGTCGGCGGTCGACGCCTCCATGCTGACCGGTGAGTCCGTGCCGGTCGAGGTTCGGGTGGGCGACGCGGTCACCGGCGCCACCGTGAACGCCGGCGGCCGGCTCGTCGTACGGGCGACCCGGGTGGGCGCCGACACCCAACTCGCCCAGATGGCCAAGCTGGTGGAGGAGGCCCAGACCGGCAAGGCGGCCGTGCAACGGCTGGCCGACCGCATCTCCGGCATCTTCGTCCCGATCGTGATCGCGCTGGCCATCGGCACGCTCGGCTTCTGGCTGGGCACCGGCGACGGCGTGGGCGCGGCCTTCACCGCCGCGGTCGCGGTGCTGATCATCGCCTGCCCGTGCGCGCTCGGCCTGGCCACGCCGACCGCCCTGCTGGTCGGCACCGGCCGGGGTGCCCAGCTCGGGATCCTGATCAAGGGTCCGGAAGTGCTGGAGTCCACCCGCAAGATCGACACCGTGGTGCTGGACAAGACCGGCACGGTCACCGAGGGCCGCATGACCCTCACCGATGTCCACGTCGCCGATGGCGAGGACGAGGCCAAGGTGCTGCGCCTGGCCGGGGCGCTGGAGCACGCCTCTGAGCACCCGATCGCCCGGGCCATCGCCAAGGGCGCCGCGGACCGGGTCGGCGAACTGCCCACGCCGGAAGACTTCGCCAACGTCGAAGGACTCGGAGTGCAGGGCATCGTGGACGGTCACGCGGTGCTGGTCGGCCGGCCCCGGTTGCTGGAGGAGTGGTCCCAGCACCTGCCCGCCGATCTGGAGCGGGAGCTGCACGCCGCACAGGCCGCCGGTCGCACGGCCGTCGCGGTCGGGTGGGACGGACAGGCCCGTGCCGTGCTGGTGGTGGCCGACGTGGTCAAGTCGACCAGCCAGGAGGCCATCACCCAGCTCCGCGCGCTCGGTCTCACGCCGGTTCTGCTGACCGGTGACAACGACGCCGTGGCCCGTACGGTGGCGGCCGAGGTGGGCATCGACGAGGTGATCGCCGAGGTGCTGCCCGCCGACAAGGTGGACGTGGTCAAGAAGCTGCAGGCCGAGGGCCGGGTCGTGGCCATGGTCGGCGACGGGGTCAACGACGCCGCCGCGCTGGCCCAGGCCGACCTCGGGCTGGCGATGGGCACCGGCACCGACGCCGCGATCGAGGCGAGCGACCTCACGCTGGTACGCGGCGACCTGCGGGTGGCCGCCGACGCGATCCGGTTGTCCCGGCGCACGCTGTCCACCATCAAGGGCAACCTGTTCTGGGCGTTCGCCTACAACGTGGCCGCCCTTCCGCTGGCGGCGCTGGGTCTGCTCAACCCGATGATCGCCGGCGCCGCGATGGCGTTCTCCAGCGTCTTCGTGGTGAGCAACAGCCTCCGGCTGCGCCGCTTCAAGTAAGAACCGCATCGACATGGCTCCGAGCAGCGCTGCTCGGAGCCATTTCGATGCGCTCGGTGTGGTGCTGCCGCCTACGGCTGGTAGATGGTCCGGAAGGTGGCGCCGCTGTCCACCGACTCGTAGACCATGCCGTTCATGGCAGCGGCCAGGAGATGCTCGGCGGACACCGCCGTGAAGGCGACGGGTCGCATGGGCAGGCGTCCCCCTGGCTGCCAGGTCGCTCCCGGGTCGGTGCTGCTCCGCACCTGCCCGTCAGGGTTCACGCCGACCAGACCTTTCTCGCCGGTCACGTCCAGGAACGTACTTAACGACTTCGGTCCGCGATTCGGGGGGCTAATGCCTCGGCTTCTGCGCCACTACCTTGCCTTCCGGGTATCACGTAAACCTACTTGGGTCCGTCCTGCCCTTATCCTTGCGCTCAAGGAGGGCCAGCCTGATTTCAGCAGGCTGGGCCTCCCCTAAGACACCAGGAGCCGCAACGCCTCAGGCTGCACCTCCTCGACCGGGTCGGGCAGGGCGAGGTCAGCCCACACGAAATGGCCGAGCGCGTCACTCCCGCACGCACCCGTCGTCACCGCCAACTCCGCCACGATCGCCAGACCGCGTCCGCTGAGCGCGACCCCCGCCAGATCCTCCAGGCCTTCGAGATCGTCGTCCAGGGTGGGCTCGTGAGAGCACGGGGTGGGCTCTCCGATCAGCCACCCCGCTCCGCCCAGATCGACGACACCGACCCGCACCAGCGTCCCGAAGGCCAGCTCCACGCCGAACCAGCCCCCCGGCCGCCCCGAACGCGTGTAGAGCACGCTGTTGTTGGCTAGCTCGTTCACAACTAGACCGGCGTCGTCCTCGCGGCCGGTGCCGGTGAACAGTTCCTCCACCAGCTTGCGCGCCCGACGCACCTGCTCGGGTACGCCCGCGAACGTGTAGCGGAGCACACCAGGCGGAGCGGCGGCCCGCCAAGCATTCGCCGAGGCTCCGGTGGTTGTGTTGTGCATGGGTTCTCCCTTGTTCGGGTGCCGACCGCCGGGCGGCGGCCGGAAGATCAAGACTCCGCCCGCTCCAGCAGGCGCCGATATGGGGTCCGCCGCCATCGTGGTCACCTCTTACCGGCCGCCTCTCTCCCACGTTCGGCTGGCGCCGCTCCCTGACGTCTCACCCCGGGAAGGGGCGATCGTCACTGCCGATGTTGCTCGGCCCCGGTAGCGGCGCGGAGGTGTCACCTTTAGCACCCGCCTAGGAGGATCGGACCGCCCCCTGAGGCGTGTGGATGGCGGGGGCGAACGGGAGCCTCGGGGTCGAGGGTGACGCGGTGACCATCCACGGTGATGCCGGGGATGCGGTTCCAGCGCGGGTCGAACGTCTCGGGCAGCTCGACACTGATCTAGTCGTGGATGGCAGTGGACACTTGGGTTCCTCCGTTCGAGGAGACGAGGTGCTCCCCGAGGAGCTCGGGGACGAGGTCCCTCGGTTGCTTTCGCTCCACACCTGTGACGACGTCGAGGCCGGTCTGAGCGGTCATCAGTCGACTCCTTCCGCGGACGCGTTCTCACGCTCCGTATTGGGGTTGCTGCTAACAGTGGCCCCGCACGAACAGGACCGCTATGGTCGAAGGAGTCGCAGAGCGTTTAATCGGTTTATCCATAGGGAGTTCCGATGGCGAGGCCCCCTGGCCAGCGCTCCCCGAATGACCGGCTGCGGGAGATGATCTCGGCTTCCGGCCTGGGCTATGAGGGAGTTGCTCGCGCCGTCGTGCGTGTCGCTGCGGAGAACGGCGAAGCGCTGCGCACCAACAAGTCGGCCATCGCGCACTGGGTGGCGGGCATCGAGCCGGGTGAACGCACCATCGGCTACCTCGTCGAAGCACTCTCGCGCCGCGCCGGGCGTCCGGTGACCCGCCAGCAACTCGGGTTCTTCGCCGATGAACCGCCAGCGATCGAGGGTACAGAGCCCATCGAGACCGCGACCCTTCTCGGCCGAACCGATGTCGAGAACAGGCGCTATCTCGCTACGGCCGTCTACACCGCCGCCCACGTGAGAACGCCCCTCGACTACGACGCCGAGGCAGTGAGCAGGCTCCTCCGGGCGCGCACAGGACTGTCCCGAGTCGGAGCGGCCGAGGTAGTTGTCGTCCGGCAGATCACCAAGGCGTTCGGCGCGGCCGACGAACGCCTCGGCGGCGGACACGGGCTGTCCACCGTCGCGGCCTACCTTTCCGACACCGTCGCCCCCATACTGTCGGGACGCTTCACCGACGAAGCAACACGACGCGACGCATTCAGCGCCGCAGCCGAACTTGCCTGGCTACTCGGATGGAAACACCACGACCTCAGCCACGAAGGCGCGGCCCAGCGGTATTACCTCACCGGCTTCCAACTCGCCGTCGAAGCCGACCCCGGCGCCCACGCCGCCTGGATGATGCGAGCGATCGCCCACCAAGCACTCAGCTTGACGGAACGCCACCACAGCCGAGATCTCATCGAAGCCGCTCTCAAGCGAGCCGAAGGTCGCTGCGACGGCGCGACCAAGGCGCTCCTACACATCACGCACGCAAGGTCGAACGCGGCACTCGGGGAGAAGGCCGGCGCCGCACGAGCACTTCTCGCGGCAGAAGACGCACTGAGTCGTTCCGGAGATCCGCAGCCCTCGTACTCGCTGCTCATGCGACCGGCCTCGGGAACCGTCGACTCCCACACCGCGAGAACCCTGACCGAGATCGGTGATCACCTCGGCACCGAGGCTCGCCACCGGGCGGCGTTCACCTCCTGGGACCCCGCCGCCTACCCGCGCGTCCATCTACTCACTCACATGGACCTCGGCGACTGCCTCGCCGTCCAAGCACGAGCCGACGAAGCGATCGGAGCCTGGAGCCAGGCACTCGACCTCGCCGAAGGGATGGCGTCGGGCCGCAGCAGGACCGCCCTGGCGGGAATCCGCCCGACCCTCGCCGTCTACAAACACCGAGGCGTCCCTGGAGCAGCCCTACTGGAACAACGCATCCGGCATGCGGCCACCGCCGCATGAAAGGATCGCACCCATGCCCATGCCCGGCACCGCACTGCCCCCCGCACTCGAAGCGCACACCCTCCTCGTTGCCGCCGTCATCATCCACGACCAGGAGCAGAGACGGGTACTGCTCATCCGGCGAGGACGCCAGGCGAAGTTCGCCCCTGACCATTGGGACCTCCCCGTCGGCAAAGCCGGTAAGGGCGAAGTGATCACCCAGACCGCAGTCCGCGAACTCAAGGAGGAAACCGGCCTGGTTGTAGACCCCGCCGACCTCCGCGTGGCCGGTCTGATCCACTGCGCCTGGGGCGTCGAAGCACCGAACGGCTTCGTCACCGTCGTCTTCGTCGCCAGCGAATGGAGCGGCGACCCCTTCAACGCCGAACCACACAACCACGGTGACGTCGCGTGGCATCCGGTCGACGAAGTGCCCGAGGCATTCGTGTCGACCACCCGGACCGCACTGATCAACTACCTCAACAGCGGTCCCATGGTGACCACCGAAGGCTTCTGATGTCGGAATCGCTCATCCTCGGCATCGATGACCTGCGGCCGCTGCCCGGAGCTTCACAGGTCGCCCGCACCAGCAAGGAGGGCATCCGGCTTCTCCAGGAACACCGCGACGGCTTCATCGACGAACTCTGGCTCGACCACGACCTGGGCGGCGACGACAGCATCATGCCTGTCGTGACGCTCCTGGAGGAGGCGGCCTTCAACGGGCAGCCCTTCCATATCGGAGCGATCTTCGTCCACAGCGCCAACCCGATCGGTGCGGAGACGGTCGTCCGCGTCCTTACACGGTGGGACTACCGAGTCCGACGAGCAGTCGCCTGAATCGACGGAGCCGCCCGCTTGCCAGCGTCGTGAAAACCAGGTTGGCCCAGTCCTCTGCGCCCGGTATCGTCCACCGTCCTGACCTTGCGATCGATTGATCACCTCTGGAAGGGGGCAGCGCTCGTGTCCGGTGGAAGCGCAACGACGACCCTCTGGCGTCCGACCGGCCCGAAGGAGCTGGAGCTCGTGCGAGCCCTGAACTGGCGGGCGTGGCCGCCGCGCCTGACCGAGCAGCCGATCTTCTACCCGGTTCTCAACGAGGACTACGCGATCAAGATCGCCCGGGACTGGAACGTCAAGCACGATGGTGCCGGGTTCGTCACCCGCTTCGAGGTCGAATCTGAGTTCCTTTCGCGCTACCCGGTCCAGCAGGCCGGTGGCCAAACGATCCTGGAGCTATGGGTTCCCGCCGAGGATCTCGACGCCTTCAACGCTCACATCGTCGGGCCGATCGAGGTCGTTCACGAGTTCCGCTGAAGGCCCCAGCCCACTCAGGGGCTGTCCCAGGGGGACCAGATCCCAGTGATCAGGCCCAGCCACCTCACCCTCCTCCTCGATTTACCGACCGGCCTGGCTGTGCCCAGGGAGGTGGCCTGTCCCGCGCGGCCGAGATCGCTTTTGCGGTGGGCCGTCCAGCAGACTGCGGAACCCTTTCGAGCGGTATGCCCAACGCCTCCGCCCAACGACGACGCCAGGCGAGTCCACGTTGAGCCCTGCGTTCCACGCGGGTTTGAGCCTTGCGGCGGCGGCGCTCGACCTCGGCTAGGGCTGCGCTCTCCGACCGGAGCCAGGGCGGCGGATTTCGCAGCAAACCTGCCACATGCTGGGCCGACCAGCGGCCGCTACTGGGGCGCACCTGCCGGATCACATCGACCGGCAGGCTGAACAGCTCGGCCACCGATGCGTCGGAGAGCCTGGTGGCTGCGCGGATGGCCGCGTCGACGGCTGCCTGCTCGGCGCTTTGGCGCCGGGACGCGTCCGCCACGGCACGGCTTGCCGCCGCTTGGGCGGCTCGGCGTAGCTCCTCATCGGCTCGGGCGTGCAGGAACCAGGCCGGTGGTGCGGAAAGCAGCTCACGCAGGGCCGGAGCGAACAGGTGGTCGCCAAGGCGCGGAAAATCGGCGGGGAACGCATCAACAGGCACGCGGAGGGCATCCGTTGGCGTGGTCAGCAGGGTGACCGCCTCGGTTGCGAGGGGAAGGAGCGAGCCGAGCATGGCATCGAGGTCAGGGCGGGAGAGCCGGGCCGTGCGGAGCGTCGCGAGGAGTTCGGTGATACGAGGGTCATGAAGATAGGCGAGGCGACGAAGCGGACCCGGTCTGGTGCCGGAAGCCTCCATGAGCGCGGCCGCCCAGACGAGCACCTGGATCGGGTCTCCGTCGTGACAGGGCATGGCCCGTTTCAGCAGGGCCCGTGCTGCCACCGCCCTCTCCTTGTTGAGCTTGCGGGTCGCCGCTGCCTTGCGCGCTGCTTCGGACCGCGAAAGGGCCCGGGCCGCGGCGCGCAGTTCGGTGTCGGCCCGGACGAGGTCGGCGAGCGCGTCGATGTCGGCGGCGCGGTAGTAGCGGATGGTGAGTGTCCGGCCGTACTTCTGGATCTCATCGACGGCGACGGGCGCCAGTCGGTCGGCGAGGCGTTTGAAACGTTGAGGTGAAATGCCCAGCCTGATCGCCGCCTGGGTGGCGTTACAGCGATGTTCGGCGGCGAGCAGGCGTTGGAAGCGCTCGGTGTCCGCCTTCGCCGCGTTGACCGAGACGGGGTCGAATGTGCGGTCCGGCAGGCGGCGGAGCAGGCTGGTCTCGACCGCGAGCTCGACTTCCCAGACGGCGAGGCCGAGCTCCTCGCGCACCTTCTTCATGCCCAGACCGCGTGCCATGGACAACAGAGTGTCACCGGCCTACGACAGTTTCCAGGCCCGCGATCCTGCAGGGGTTCCTCACCTTCTGGCGGCGCAACGGCGAGATCCTGCAAAGCCGCGAGACCTATCACGAGGCCGCCTGTCACCTGATCTTCATGGCTTGGCTGCATCGGGTGGTCAACGGCGGCGGTGTGATCGACCGTGAGTACGCCCTGGGTCGTGGGCGCATCGACATCTGTGTCCAATGGCCCTACACAGACGCCGATGGCAAGCGCTGCTGGCAGTGGGAGGACATCGAATTCAAGGTTCATCAACCCAGACAGCCCGACCCCGTCGAAGACGGCCTGCACCAGCTCGACGGTTACCTCGATCGCCTCGACCTGAGCCACGGCACCCTCATCGTCTTCGACCGCCGGCCCACCACCCCACACCTTCTGGAGCGCAGCGCCATCGAACAGGTCACCAGCCCGCGCGGTCACGCCGTCACCCTCGTCCGGGCATGAAGGGTCACACGCCGACATCCAGGGAGTCAGGCCAGGTGACGCCGACCCCCCAGGTCATTGCTGACCAGGGGTTTTGGCGTTCCTGGCTGCTCTAATGTGACGTACGGGCCTGCAGGAGGTCGGCCAGGAGATGGAGCAGGGCCGCCGCCGTGGTCGCGGACGTGATGGCCTGCTCGCTGATCAGCCGCTGGATGCCCAGCACCGGCAGCCATTCGGCCCGCTCTCGTTCGTCAGCCCGTTCGTCAGCCCGTTCGTGAGCCTTTTCGCCGACCGGCGCAGTCTGGTCGTCGGTCGGCGTGGCGACGGGGGTGGCCTGGTAGGCGACGAAGATCACGTGGTCGCTGTCGGCGACGTCCTCGGCGGTGCGGATCCGGATCAGCGGCATCAGGGGACCGGGCCGCCAGCCGGTCTGCTCCTCCACGAGACGGGCCGCGGCCCTCTCCGGGTCCTCGTCCGGGCCGATCTCGCCGAGCGGGATCTCCCACCCCCACGTGTCGGTGACCGGGCGGTGCCGCCACAGCAGCAGAGCGCGTCCGGCGTGAAAGACCACCGCTCCGGCGGCCTGCGGTGTGCGGACGAAGGGTTGCTCCACGTGCCCGCCGTCGGTCAGTTCGAGGTCCACGACGCGAAGATCAACCCCATTCGCCGCGTAGAGCAGCCTTTCCGACCGACTCATGGGACGCTCCTCACCGATTCGCCGGGGACTCGCTCCTTCGAGCATACGCACAGGGATGACCCGGCATCCCGGGCGCATGGACGTCGGCGGGGGAGATTAGCCTGGTAAAGGCCGGGGTCGGTTCGACCTGGATGTCATTGATGTCCCGACGTCTGACCGGAGGGAAGCGATCGTGGGGTCTTTCGCGGGCGGAGAGTTGCCTTCGGATGACGTCATCGTTCCGGCCCTGCGCGCGGGCGATGAGGCGATGTTCGCGGCGCTGCTCGACACCTGGTCCCGGGGCATGCTCCGGGTGGCCAGGTCGTACGTGCCCACCGACCACGCCGCGGAAGAGGTCGTCCAGGACACCTGGCTGGCGGTGATCGGCGGAATCGACGACTTCGAGGGCCGTTCGTCGGTCAAGACGTGGATTTTCCGCATTCTGGTCAACACGGCGAAGAAGCGCGGCGTACGCGAGCGGCGCACACTGCCGTGGAGCGCCGTCAAGGACGACGGCGGCACGATCGCCGGCCAGAGCCTCGACCTGGTGCCGCCGGGCGGCTGGCGGGATCCGCCCGCGGCCTGGCCGACGCCCGAGAAAGAGGTGCTGGCCTCGGAGGTGCGCGGCCTGATCGGCGACGTCCTGGCCAGGCTGCCGCCCCGGCAGCGGACCGTGATCACCCTGCGGGACGTGGAGGGCTGCACCTCCGACGAGGTGTGCGAGATCATGAAGATCTCCGCCGCCAACCAGCGGGTCCTGTTGCATCGCGCCCGCGTCGCGGTGCGCGGGTGGCTGGCGGACTACTTCGAGTTCGCGAGACAGCCGGACTGACCTCATCCGCTCTGTGCGGCGGCACAATAGGTGAAACGGTTCATTCAGCAGACGAGGGCGGTCAACGTCGTGAAGCGCTTCACATGCGGCGAGCTGGTGGGACTCCTCACCGCCTACCTTGACGACGCCCTTGATCCGCCCGAGCGCGAGGGTGTGCACGCCCACCTGACCGGCTGCGAGGGGTGCGGCCGCTACTTAGAACAGTTCCGCGCGACCATCGTCGCCCTGGGCGACCCGCCCCCGGAGAAACTCTCCGCCGACGTGCGCGATCGGCTCATGTCCGCGTTCCGCGAGCGCCGGCGGCCATGAGGCGCGAGCCCCCCATGTGACCGCTCATCCAATTACCCGAATTCCGTGTGTAACGCTCGCGCGTCTCGCGGGTCTGTAGATGGGGCCGCCGCTGCCTGCGGTGGACCGCTGGACCATCAAAGACCCATGCGCCACGCGAAGGGGAAACGATGATCGGGCTTACGGCCGAGAGTCCGCCGTTGCGGGACACCTCGGAGGTGGTGGACTTCGCGCGCCGCTGCTTTTGTCCCGCCGCCGCGGACCTGGTCGGCGTGGAGCTGGAATTCCTGATCTTCGACCGTACGGCGGCCACCAGGCATGTCCCGCTGGCCAGGATCGAGCGGGCCATGCCCGAGCTGCCCGGTGGCAGCCGGTTGACCTTCGAACCGGGCGGACAGCTCGAACTGTCCGGCCCGACGGGTCCGCTGCCCGAATCGCTGGCTCGCGTGGCCGCCGACGTGGCCGCCGTGCGCGCCGCCTTGCGAGCGTCCGGGCTGGTGTTGGCCGGTGTCGGTCTCGACCCTGTACGGCCGGCCCGGCGCCAGTTGCGTCAGCCCCGGTACGAGGCGATGGCCGAGTTCCTCGGCATGCCGTACGGAGCGCTCATGATGTGCTCCACCGCCTCGATCCAGGTCAACCTGGACCTGGGCGAGCGGCCGGTGACGCGCTGGGAACGGGCGCACGCGCTCGGCCCCGTGCTGATGGCGGCCTTCGCCAACTCCCCGCTGCGCGATGGCCGGCCGTGCGGCTGGATGTCGGGCCGCCAGGCCGTCTGGGATCACCTCGACCGCACCAGGACCTCGCCCGTGCCCGCCTCGGACGATCCCGCCGCGGACTGGGCCGAATACCTGCTGGACGCCCGGCTCATGCTGGTGCGAGAGGACGAGCAGAGCTATCGCACCGTCCATGACGGCTCCAGCTTCCGCGACTGGCTGAACGCCGACGGCCGGCGGCGGCCCACCGCCGAGGACCTGGCCTACCACGCCACGACGCTGTTTCCACCGGTGCGGCCCCGGGGTTGGCTGGAGATCCGCTACCTCGACGCCCAGCACCCGGCGATCTGGCCGATCTGTGTGGCCGTGACCCATGCCCTCATCACCGACGACCGCGCCGCCGACGCCGCGATGGCCGCCGCGGAGCCGTACCGACAGCTCTGGGAGGTGGCGGCGCGGTGCGGGCTGGCCGAGCCGCGCCTGCGCCGGGCCGCCGAGGAGTGCTTCCGCGCCGCGCTGGAGGCGCTGCCGCGCTGCGGCGCGGGTCCCGGCCTGGTCGGCGAGGTGGCCGCGTTCGCCGACCGGCACGTGAGCACGGGCCGCTCACCGGCCTCCTACCTGCTGGATCTCCCGAACTGGCCGAGCGACGAAGGATGGGAATGAACGACATCAAGGAACGTATCGCGGCCGAGCTCATCGCGGTGCGCGACCGGTCACTCACCTACACGGCCGCGGAGGACGACCTGCTGGTACGCCAGCACTCCCCGCTGATGTCGCCGCTGGTCTGGGACCTGGCGCATGTGGGCAACTACGAGGAGCTCTGGGTGCTGCGCGAGGCCGGGGGCATCGACCCGCTCCGGCCCGAGATCGACGACATCTACGACGCGTTCAAGACCCCGCGCAAGGACCGCCCCAGCCTGCCCTTCCTGGGTCCGGCCGAGGCCCGCCGCTACATCGAGGGCGTACGCGGGCGGGTGCTCGACGTCCTCGACGCGATCGACCTGGACGGACCGGCCCCGCTGCACCGCGACGGCTTCGTGTTCGGCCTGGTGATCCAGCACGAGCACCAGCACGACGAGACCATGCTCGCCACCCTGCAACTGTCCGGGCAGCCCGGGCTGGTGCGCGACGGTGACCTTCCGCCGGGGCGGAGCGAGGGTCCGGAAGAGGTCTTCGTGCCCGCGGGCTCCTTCCTCATGGGCACCGACACGCTGCCCTGGGCCTACGACAACGAACGGCCGGCGCACCGGGTGGACCTGCCCGCGTACTCGATCGACCGGCTGCCGGTCGGCAACCGCGCCTACGCGGCGTTCATCGAGGCCGGCGGCTACGACGACGCGCGCTGGTGGTCTGCGGAGGGCTGGCAGTGGCGGCAGCGGAGCGGCGCCTTCGCCCCGCTGTTCTGGGTCAGGGACGGAGACGCCTGGTGGCGTACCCGCTTCGGCCGTACCGAGCCGGTCCCGATGGACGAGCCGGTCCAGCACGTGTCCTGGTACGAGGCCGACGCCTACGCCCGCTGGGCGGGCAAGCGGCTGCCCACCGAGGCCGAATGGGAGAAGGCCTGCGGCTGGGACCCGGTGTCCGGGAAGGCGCGCCGCTACCCCTGGGGTGAGGACGCCCCGAGCTCCGAGCGGGCGAACCTCGGACATCGCGCCGCCCATCCCGCGCCGCTGGGCGCCTACCCGGCCGCGGCCGGCGCCTACGGGACCGAGCAGATGGTGGGAGACGTATGGGAATGGACCGCCTCCTGGTTCCAGCCCTACCCGGGCTTCCGCACCTTCCCGTACAAGGAGTACAGCGAGGTCTTCTTCGGTCAGGAGTACCGGGTGCTGCGCGGTGGCTCCTGGGCGGCCGATCCGGCGGCGGTGCGGACCACGTTCAGGAACTGGGACTACCCGATCCGCCGGCAGATCTTCAGCGGCTTCCGCTGCGCCCGTTCGGAGCTGGTCTAACGTGTGCAGGCACGCGGCCTGGCTGGGCGCCCCCCGCCCGCTCTCCGCGCTCATCAACGAGCCGGAACATGGCCTGCTGAAGCAGTCGTACGCGCCGCGGCGGCAGCGTTTCGGCATGATCAACGCCGACGGGTACGGCATGGGCTGGTATGAGCAGGAACCGGTGCGCTATCGCCGTGCCATCCCCATGTGGGCCGACGCCAACCTGCCCGGACTCGCGCGGATCGCCCGCTCGACCTGCCTGCTGGCGGCCGTACGCTCGGCCACCGTCGGCATGCCGATCGAGGAGAGCGCCACCGCGCCGTTCACCGACGGGCGGTGGCTGCTCAGCCACAACGGGCGCGTCGAGCGGGACGCGGTCAGGGACCTGGCCGACAGCGCCGAAAGCGCGTGCGACGCCGCCTGGGTCGCCGCCGCCGTGTTCCAGCGCGGGCACGCCGGGCTGGGCCTGGGCGAGGCGCTCGCCGAGGTGGTCGTCCGCGCCGGGGAGAAGGACCCCGGCGCCCGCCTGAACCTGCTCGCCTGCGACGGCGCGTCGATCGCCGCGACCGTCTGGGGCGACACCCTCTTCCACCACCGACTCCACGACGGCGTGCTGGTGGCCAGCGAGCCGCTCGACGACCTGCCCGGATGGCGGGCCGTACCCGAGCGCAGCCTGCTGACCGTCACCCGCGACGACGTACGCGTCCAGCCGTTGTAATCCACTTCAGGAGGCATCGTGCCTGTCAGCCAGTCGACCGTGCAGGTGATCAACTATCTTGACCGCGACTATCTGCGCCAGGCGCTCGAACACGATGTCAGGGCCGGGCTGACAGCCGTGCCCAAGTGGCTGCCGCCCAAGTGGTTCTACGACGCCGCGGGCAGCGAGCTGTTCTCCCGCATCACCCGGCTGCCCGAGTACTATCCGACCCGGCGCGAGCTGGCCATCCTGCGCGCGCGGGCCGCGGACCTGGCCGCCGCCAGTGGCGCGGACACGCTGGTCGAGCTGGGCTCGGGCACCAGCGAGAAGACCGTCCTGCTGCTCGAGGCGCTCGCCGCGCGTGTCTACACGCCGGTGGACGTCGACGCGGTCACCCTCACGGAGGCGGCGCACCGGCTGGCCGGGCGCTTCCCCGGGCTGCGGGTGAGAGCGGTGTGCGCCGACTTCGAGCGCCATCTGGCGCTGCTGCCGCGTACCGGGCGGCGGATGGTGGCCTTCCTCGGCGGCACGATCGGCAACCTCGAACCGGCCGCCCGCGAGGTGTTCATGAAAGACCTGCGGGCCACGCTCCAGCCCGGGGACACGTTCCTGCTCGGGGCGGACCTGGTGAAGGACACCGAGCGGCTGGTGGCGGCCTACGACGACCCGGCCGGGGTGACGGCCGCCTTCAACCGGAACGTGCTGCGGGTGATCAACCGGGAACTGGAAGCGGACTTCGATCCGGAGGCGTTCGAGCACGTGGCGCTGTTCGACGAGCGGCGGGAATGGATCGAGATGCGGTTGCGGGCCGGCCGCGACATGCGGGTGCGGATCGGCGGGCTGGGGCTGGTCACCGACTTCGCGGAGGGGGAGGAGATACGGACCGAGATCAGCGCGAAGTTCCGGCCGGAGGGGCTGTGGGCGGAGCTCGTGGGGGCGGGGTTCAAGGTACGCCGTCGCTACACGGACCCGGCCGGGGACTTCACCCTGATCCTGGCCGAGGCCGGCTGAAAGTTTCAGCAGCGTCGTCGGCCTTGTCCAAGGTCGGCGTAGGTGCCGTGCGCTGAGGCGGGGGAGCCTCTTGCGAGGCGAATCAGGGCGGCAGATCGTTGGGAGCGCTCCCAAGTGTCGGAGCTCGGCCGCTTCAAGAAAGCGGTGTCCATCGGTTTCGTCACGGAGGGCTCTCATGCCGATCGTGTTACGCAGGGCCTTGATGGCCGCGGTCGCTGTGGTGCTGGCCGGGTTCGGCCTCGCCACCGTCCAGAGCGCGGCCGACGCCGCCGTGTCGTGTTCGGCCACCTATACCAAGAGCTGGGACAACGGCAGCGCGTTCGGCGCCACCCTCGCGGTGACCAACACCGGCGACGCGCTGACCAGCTGGACGTTGAGCTTCGACTTCCCCAACAACCAGGTGATCACCCAGATGTGGGAGGGCGTGCCCACGCCGGCGACCCCCACCCCGGCGGGCGCGGCCATCACCGTCAACCCGGTCTCCTACAACGCCGCCAAGGCCGCCGGGGCGACCTGGAGCCTCGGCTTCAACGGCACCTACACCGGTGGCGCCAACACCAACCCCAGCGTCTCCTGCACGGGAACCGGCACCGGAGGAGGAACGCAACAGGCACTGGTCGTCTCCGCCACCAGCGTGAGCGTGCCCGAGGGCGGGACCAGCGGCTACACGGTCCGCCTGCGGTCCCAGCCGACCGGCAACGTGACGGTCACCAGCACCGCGGGCACCGGTGACAGCAACATCACCGTGACCGGCGGCGCCTCCCTGACCTTCACCACGGCCAACTGGAACACCCCGCAGACAGTGACGTTGAGCGCCGCGGAGGACAGCGACACCACGAACGGCACCCGCCCGATCACCGTGGCATCCAGCGGCTTGACGTCGGTGACGGTGAACGCCACCGAGGCCGACAACGACGGCAGCACGGCAGGCGCGGCACCCGCTCTGCACGTCTCGGGGAACCGGCTGGTCACCGCCGCCGGCGCCACCTACCGTCTGCTGGGCGTCAACCGGGCCAGCGGCGAGTTCGCCTGCGTACAGGGCAAGGGCATGTGGGACAGCGGCCCGGTCGATCAGGCCTCGGTCGACGCGATGAAGGCGTGGAACATCCGCACGGTCCGGATCCCGCTGAACGAGGAGTGCTGGAACGGCACCAACGGCACGCCCAGCGGCCCCGTCTATCAGCAGAACGTCAAGGACTACGTGAACCTGCTGGTCGCCAACGGCATCACGCCGATCGTGGAGATGCACTGGAACTACGGCCTGTACACCGGCCAGGGCGCCGGTTGCTCCGACACCACGGCGACCTGCCAGAAGCCGATGCCCGACGCCCAGTACGCCCCGACGTTCTGGACCGGGGTCGCCAACGCCTTCAAGGCCAACAACGCGGTCGTCTTCGACCTGTTCAACGAGCCCTACCCGGACGCGGCCGCGAACTGGGACGCGACCGCCGGCTGGAAGTGCTGGCGCGACGGCGGCACCTGCACCGGCATCGGCTACCAGGTGGCCGGCATGCAGTCGCTGGTCAACACGGTACGCGCCACCGGCGCCACCAACGTGATCATGCTCGGCGGCCTGGCCTGGTCCAACGACCTGAGCCAGTGGCTGACGTACAAGCCGACCGATCCGACCGGCAACCTGATGGCCGCCTGGCACACCTACAACTTCAACACCTGCTCCAACACCGCCTGCTGGAACAGCCAGGTCGGCGCCGTCGCGGCCCAGGTGCCGGTGCAGGCCGGGGAGATCGGCCAGAACTCCTGCGCGCACGACTACATCGACCAGGTGATGAGCTGGGCCGACGCGCACGGCGTCGGGTACACGGCCTGGACCTGGAACCCGTGGGGCTGCAGCCAGGGCAACGTGCTCATCACCGACTACAACGGCACCCCCACCAGCACGTACGGCGAGGGCTTCAAGGCGCACCTGCTCACCCAGAACCCCCTCTCGTAGCAGCACTCGACCGGGTCCGTCATCGGGCGGGCCCGGGTCTCTCCCTGGAGCCGCTCATGCGCCGCAGATCCCACCTGTACGCCGTCCTCGTCACGCTCCTCGTGGCGGTCGCCTTCGGGGTCGCCCTGCCCGCGCTGTCGGCGACGGCCCCCGTCCGCATCATGCCCCTCGGCGACTCCATCACCGCCGGACCCGGCTGCTGGCGCGCCCTGCTCTGGAACCACTTGCAGACAGCCGGATACACGAATATCGACTTCGTCGGCAGCGTCCCCGACGGCGGCTGCAACTACGGATTCTCCTACGACGGCGACAACGAGGGCCACGGCGGTTACGCCGCCACCGGCATCGCCGACCAGAACCAACTGCCGCCGTGGCTGGACGCCGCCAAGCCCGACATCGTCCTCATGCACCTGGGCACCAACGACATGTGGGGTGGCTTCATCCCCACCGCCACCGTCCTCGCCGCGTATACCAAGCTGGTCGGCCAGATGCGGGCGAACAACCCCAACATGAAGATCATCGTGGCGCAGATCATCCCTATGAACCCGTCCGGCTGCCCCACCTGCGCGGCCAGCGTGGTGGCACTCGACAACGCGATCCCGGGCTGGGCCGCCGGCCTCACGACCGCACAGTCGCCCATCGTCGTCGCCGACCTGTGGACCGGCTTCAACACGGCCACCGACACCGGCGATGGAGTCCACCCCAACGACACCGGCTTCCAGAAGATGGCCGACCGCTGGTACCCGTCGCTCGCGAAGGTACTCAACGGCGTGACCCCGCCGACCTCACCCTCCCCGTCGGTAACCCCTACGCCGGCCCGGTGCACCGCCACCTACAAGGTGATCTCCCAGTGGGGTGGCGCCTTCCAGGGCGAGATCACGGTCAAGAACGACTCCTCGACCGCCTCCACCGCCTGGACGACCACCTTCACCTTCGCCAACGGCCAGCAGATCAACCAATCCTGGAACACCGCACTCACCCAGAACGGAGCCACCGTCACAGCACGCAACGCGAGCTACAACGGCAACCTGCCGGTCGGCGC
Organism: Nonomuraea sp. NPDC049158; assembly: GCF_040648335.1. Lineage (NCBI taxonomy): Bacteria > Bacillati > Actinomycetota > Actinomycetes > Streptosporangiales > Streptosporangiaceae > Nonomuraea > Nonomuraea sp. NPDC049158. Next base: position 327,932 of record NZ_JBEZDM010000002.1, on the reverse strand, counting down.
GTCCACGACCTTCGGCTTCACCGCCACCTGGAACAACACCACCAACGCGCTGCCCCAGGTGAGCTGCTCACTCAGCTGAGCACGTCGCGGGGCGCCGCCTCAGCGTCAAACCTCATAGAACCACTCGATCGGGTCCGCCATCTGGCGGGCCTGACGCTGCCGGGAGCATGGTGGGAGAGGACATCCGGGCCAGCACGTCGGCCAGGGCCGTTCGGGCCGTTTGGCGCGGCGCGGTGGATGGCGCGCTCGCCGGCTGAAAAGGCCGCGGTACCTCGCAATCAGGCGACCCGCTCATCTGCGGTGTCGCCGGGTGCCGCCAGCCAGGGCATCCGGTGGACGAGACTGTCGCGCAACTGGGTGAGGGTCGCGATTCGCTCCTCCAGTTCGGTCACCCGTTGTGCGCCGACGAGGGCGTACCCGTCGGTGCACAACGGGTGGTAGGAGGACACCTCGGGCAGATCGGCGTCGAGGTATCTCAGGAAGGACTTCACGTCTTCGACGGTGAACCCGCAGGCCAGGAGCTCGCGGATGTTGCGAACCCGCCGCACCGCGCCGGGCTCGTACAGGCGGTAACCCGCCGTCGTACGGCCGGACTCCAGCAGGCCCTGCTCCTCGTAGTAGCGCAGGGCGCGGGTCGTGGTCCCCGCCTCCGCGGCCAGTTCGCCAATCAGCATTGCAGCCACCTCCGAGTCCGACCGTACGGCTTCACGCACACGTCAAGGTCAACCTCCCAGCCGGACCACCGTCTTCCCGGTGTACACGCCGTTCATGAGATCGAGGAGGGCCTGCGGCGCGTTGGCCAGCCCATCGATCACCGTCTCGTCGTAGACGATCGCGTCCTCGCGCAGCCAGGTGCGGAACTGCGCGCCGAACTCCGGAGCGCGCTCAAGGTGATCGCCCACGGTGAAGCCGCGGATGGTGAGGCGTTTGCCGAGGACGCCGAGCAGGTCGCCGGGCCCGTCGTCGGGACCGGCCTTGCTCTGCCGGTTGAGGGCTCCGCATACGGCGATGCGGCCATGCGGGTTCATGACCTCGATCGCCGCGCGCAACTGCTCGCCGCCCACGTTGTCGAAATAGATGTCGATGCCTTCGGGCGCGGCCTCGCGCAGCCGGTCGGTGATCGGGCCGTCGTGGTAGTCGAAGGCCGCGTCGAATCCGAGTTTTCCGGTCAGATAGTCGACCTTGTCCCGCGAGCCGGCACTGCCGATCACTCGGGCCGCTCCCTTGAGCCGGGCGATCTGGCCGGCCATGCTCCCGGTCGCCCCCGCCGCGCTGGAGACGAAGACGGTGTCACCGGACCGTAGCTCGGCGGCATCCATGAGCCCGACGTAGGCGACCAGTCCGAAGCCCAGGTAGGTGGAGGGCGTCGGGTAGGCATCCCGGTCGACCCGGCGGAACAGCCCAGCCTGCGCCACGGCGTACTCGCGCCAGCCGAACCGGTGCATCACCAGGTCGCCTTCGTTCAGTGACGGATCCGCGGAAGCGACTACCTCACCGATGGCGTCGCCGTACATCACCTCACCGACCTCGTAGCGGGGCATCGGCAGGCCGGACTCGCCCGCGATCAGCATGAGCATGCCGGGGTCGAGCGACATGAACAGATTGCGGACCAGCACCTGTCCCGGTGCGGGATCGGGAACGGCGACCTCGGTGATCGCGAAGTCACCGGAAGCGGGCAGGCCCTCAGGCCGTGCGACAAGCCGGGCCTCCAGCCCGGTGCGGGAGGTGCCGGAGCGGTCGGAGAATGTTGTGTTCTTCGAAGATGCGTTCATGCCGACGACGCTAAGGATTGACCCATGCGTGAAGGTCAAGCCGTCCAGCCGATGACGGCCCAGAGACGTACCCGGGAACTCCAAGCGGGGTCCTGGGCATGAGATCGAGGGCATCGAGGAAGGCAGAACCGCGCCCACGGTCGCACTGCTTCGGCTCCTCGCCGCTGCTCTGGACGCGGATGTCCAGCTCACTTCCGGGCACGATCTCGGCTCCCCGCGGTTCGAGGCTCCTGCGGCCTGATCAGAGAGACGCGACCGACAGCGGAAATCCCCGTTCGACGCGGAGGACATGAGGGACACTTGACCTCATGTCCTCGCCGACCCAGGAGCCTCAGCCTTTCGCGCACCTGAGTGCGCCGAACGCCGCCCTCTACCGGGACGTGCTGCGGACCTTCGTCAGCGCCAAAGAGCGGTTCATCGTGCACCTGCGGCCCGAAGACGTGGCCGTCGAGCTGCGGCGCGACAGTGACGAGCAGCTGGCCGGCGCGCTGGACAAGCTCGTGGAGTGGGGCAATCTACGCGCCGACGCCGACACCGGCCGGGTGACGACGGTCGAGGAGTTTCACCGCAAACGCCTGCTGTTCCAGCTGACCCCGGCCGGTCAGGCCGCCGAGCAGGCCATCGCGTTCTACGAGGAGGCGATCGGCCGGCGTGGCTCGCTGCAGTCGGTGGCGCTGGCCGACATCGCCGAGCAGTTGCGGTCGCTGGCCCTGCTCGCCGGGGAGGACGTGCCCGACCCCGCCAGGGTCCACCTGCTGCTGCTGTCCCTGGCCGAGCGGTTCTCCTCGCTGGCTGACAACGCGCAGGCGTTCATGGCGTCACTGCGGCGGGCCATCGACTTCTCCGACGGCGACGTGGACGGGTTCGTCGCCTACAAGGAGCGGCTGATCGACTACATCAACCGGTTCATCGCCGACCTGGCCAACTCGGGGGCGCGCATCGCGGCGCTGCTCGTCGAGCTGGAAGGCAACGGTCACGAGCGGCTGCTGGTGCTGGCCGCCCGGCGCGAGGCCGCCGACGCCGTGCCGGACGGCGAGGACCAAGACCGAGCCCAGGAGAAGGCGCTCGGCTCGTGGCGGAACCGCTGGCGCGGGCTGACGGACTGGTTCGTCTCCCAGGACGCCGGTCATCCTTCTCAGGCCCGGCTGCTGCGGCAGGCGGCGGTGACCGCGATCAAGCAGCTCATCGACACGGTCGGGCTGCTCAACGAACGGCGGGCGGGCCGCTCCGACCGTACGGCCGACTTCCGTACGCTGGCCCGCTGGTTCGCCGAGGCGCCCGACGAGGCGTCGATGCACCGGCTGTGGCGGGCGGCGTTCGGGCTGACCTCGGCTCGGCACCTGAGCGTCACCGCGTCCACGCTGGACGAATGGCAGGACGTTCCGGCCGCCACGCCTTGGGCGCAGGCGCCGCCGATCAGGATCTCGCCACAGCTGCGCCGTACCGGCTCCTACGAGCGGCGGGGCAAGCCGAACAAGGTGGCCGACCGTACGCGGGCCCGCCGGTTGCTGCTGGAGCAGGCCGAACGCGAGGCGGCCGAGACCGCCGCGGCGCGGGCGCGGCTGCGCACGGACGGCCCGGTGCTGCTGTCGGAGCTGGACGTGCTGGACCCGCGCGCGTTCCGGCTCTTCCTGGGCCTGCTGGGCGACGCGCTGGCCGCGCGGCACCCGGACGACCTCGAGGTGAAGACCGTGACGAGCGACGGCTCTCTCGAGGTACGGCTGGCGCTGGTCCCCGGCGGCGGCCAGGTCGAGATCCGTACCGACGACGGCGTCCTGAGCGGGCCGGAGCACCTCGTCGAGATCACCGACCTGATGGTGGCGCCGTGACACCGGAGGAGGACCTGGCCCAGCGGCGTACGGCGCTGCGTGCCCTGCTGGCCGCCCCGCTGCTGCGCGATCCGGACAAGCTGGTGCTGGTCCGGCGCCACCTGAGCGAGCTGCGCGACTGGCTGACCCGTGAGACGGGCTGGCGGCTGGTCGTCGATTCCGAGAGCGCGCGACTGTTCAAGACGGCGCCGGACCCGTCCGACGCCACCCATCCGGCGCGCGGCCGGGCCGGCGAACCGTACGGAAGGCGGCGGTACGTGGTGCTCTGCCTGGCCTTGGCCATGCTGGAGCGGGCCGACGCGCAGACCACGCTCGGCGGACTGGCCGAAGAGGTGCTGAACGCGGCGGCCGAGCCGGAGCTGGACTTCGCCTTCACCCTGGACAGCCGCCAGGAGCGCGCCGACCTGGTGGCCGTGGTGCGCACGCTCATCGACTGGGGTGTCCTGCGCAAGGTCGCGGGCGACGAGGACGCCTACCTGTCGGCCACCGGCGACGTCCTGTACGACGTACGCAGGCCGGTGCTGGCCGCCCTGCTCACCGGCACCCGCGGCCCGTCCACGATCACCGCCGAGTCCTTCGGCGAGCGGATCGCGGAGCTGGCGGCCGAGCCGGTCGCCGATACCGATGACCTGCGCAACCAGGCGCTGCGCCGCCGTCTCACCCGGCGGCTCCTGGAGGATCCCGTCGTCTACTACACCGATCTGGACGAGGCCGAGCGCGTCTACCTGACCTCCCAGCGGCACGCGATCACCCGCCGGATCGAGGAGGCCACCGGCCTGGTCGCCGAGGTACGGGCCGAGGGCATCGCGATGGCCGATCCCGACGACGAGCTGACCGACGTACGGATGCCCGAGCAGCGTACCGACGGCCATGTCACGCTGCTGGTGGCCGAGCTGCTCGCCGAGCGCGGTGAGCAGAGCATGGAAGAGCTCAGAAGCTTCGTTCGGCAGGCCGCCCGCGAGCACACCTCCTTCTGGCGCAAGGGCGTGACCGAGCCGGGCGCCGAGGACGGCCTGCTGGCCACGGCGCTGGGCAAGCTGACCGCGCTGCGCCTGGCCGAAGTCCGCCACGACACGGTCGCCGGACTGCCGGCGATCGCCCGCTACGCGCTCGACGCCCCCGTCGTCAAAGGAACGTGATGCTCCCCGAGCCCACCTCAGAACGTTGGAAGCCGCTGCGCGCCGGCCTGGTCGACCTGTTCTACTACGACGTGGAGGAGTTCCACTTCCACGACGGGCGGCTGCTGCTGCGCGGCAACAACGGCACGGGCAAGTCCAAGGTGCTGGCCCTGACCCTGCCCTTCCTGCTGGACGGCGAATTGGCCCCGCACCGGGTCGAACCCGATGGCGACCGGCAGAAGCGGATGGAGTGGAACCTCCTGCTCGGCGGCAAGCACCCGCACGCCGAGCGGCTGGGCTACGCCTGGCTGGAGTTCGGCCGCCGCGCCGCCGACGGCACCCGCGAGTTCCATACGATCGGCTGCGGGCTCAAAGCGGTCAAGGACCGTGGCATCGTCCGGCACTGGTTCTTCGTCACGCCCCAGCGGCCCGGCCTCGACCTGCACCTGCTGTCCGCCACCGGAGTGGTGCTGACCAGGGAGAAGCTGCGCGAGGCGGTCGAGGGCCACGGCATGGTGTACGACCGGGCCGCCGACTACCGGCGGGCGGTGGACGAGGCGATGTTCGGCCTCGGCGAATACCGCTACGAGGCGCTGGTCAACCTGCTCATCCAGCTGCGCCAGCCCCAGCTGTCCAAGAAGCCGGACGAGAAGCTGCTGTCCAGGGCCCTCACCGAGGCGCTGCCGCCGCTCAGCCCCGCCCTCATCGCCACCGTCGCCGAGGCCTTCCGGGGCCTCGACGAGGAGCGCGACGCCCTGCGCGGTCTGGAGGAGGCGCGTGCCGCCGCGTCCGCGTTCCTCACCCATTACCGCCGATACGCCACCATCGCCGCCAAGCGCAAGGCGGCGGGCCCCCGCCTGGCGCACAGCCGGTACGAGCACCTGGGCCGCGATCTGGCCGAGGCGGAGACCCGGCAGAGCGCGGCGGAGACCAGGCTGGAGGAGCTCGACGACCTGCTCTCGGACCTGGCCACCCGCCAGAACCAGCTGGAGGCCCGCCGCAACGCCCTCCAGGAGAGCCCGGAGATGCGCTCCGCCGAGCGGCTCAAGCAGGCGGGCGAGGAGGCCCGTCGGCTGGCCGAGCACGCGGGCCGCGCCGACCGTGATCGCGACCGCCTGACCGGGCAGGTCGACAAGATGCGCGGGCGGGCGGACACGACCCGGCTCAAGGCCGACCAGGCGGCGGCCGGGCTGACGGCCGCCCAGGAGCGGACGGCGCGGGCGGCTCGCCAGGCCAGACTGCCCGGCGAGCCACGCGGGGCTACGTTGCCCGGCGAGCCACGGGAAGCCGGGTTGCCCGGCGAGCCGCTGGACCGGCAGGCCGCCGAGGCGCTCGCTACTCGGCAGGAACACGCTGTGGCCGAGCTCGAACGGCTGCTCCACGCCGTCGCCCAGGCCGAGGCCCGGCTGGCCGCGGCCCGCACGGAGGTGGACCGGCTGACGGGCGAGCTGCAGGCGTCGGCCGTACGCATCGCCGCCGCGGAAGAGGCCACGGCCACCAGGATCACCGAGCTGGTCCAGGCGTACACGCTCTACCTGGCCGGACTGACCGAGCTGCGGCTGGCGGACCCCGACGGCGTGCTCGCCGCGCTGGCCGGCTGGGCGAACACCGCAGACGGCGCCAATCCGGCGGAAGCCGCCGTCAACGACGCCGTACGCGCCGCCACCGCCGCACTCGGCCGCCGTGGTGCCGAGCTGGACGCGGCGCTGGTCGCGGCGCGCCGGCAGGCCCGGGAGCTGGGGGAGGAGATCGTCAGGCTGGAGGCGGGCGGTCACGACGCCCCGCCCGTGCCGCACACCCGTGGCACCGCCCGCGATGGCCGCCCGGGCGCACCCTTGTGGCGGGCCGTGGACTTCGCCGACGCGGTGCCCGCCGAGCATCGGGCCGGGCTGGAGGCCGCGCTGGAAGCGGCGGGCATCCTCGACGCCTGGCTGACCCCCGCCGGAACCCTCCTGGCCGAGGACGACACGACCATCGTGGCGGGGGCGCCGGTGTCCGGTCCGTCCTGCGCCGTCGTGCTGCGTCCCGCCGTGGACCGGGCCGACCCGGGGGCCGCCGCGCTGCCGGACGCCGCCGTGGAGGCCGTACTGGCGGCGATCGGGCTGGGGCCGGGAGCGGCGACGTGGGTCGCGGTCGACGGGCGGTGGGGCAACGGGGTGCTGGCCGGGTCCTGGCACAAGGCCAGCGCCGACTACATCGGCGAAGGCGCGCGGGAAGCGGCCCGGCGGGCCAGGCTGACCGCGCTCCGGGCCGAACTCGCCGAGGTCGACGGGCAGATCACCGCGCTGGGCGACGAACTGGCCGCGCTGGCCGTACGCCAGGATGACCTGGCCGCCGAGCAGCGGGCGTTGCCGCCGGACGCGGCCGTCCGTGAGGCGCACGTCAAGCTGGCGGCCGAGCACGAGCGGCGCGGCCAGCTGGCGACCGAGCACGGCGTGGCCGAGCGGCTGGCGCAGGACCGGCAGGGTGAGCTGGGCGTCGCGCGGGAACGGGCGGCGGAGTTCGCGGGCGACGTCGGCCTGCCCGTCGTCGCCGGGGAGCTGGCCGAGGTCAAGGCGGGCCTGGCCGCGTACCGGCTGGCGCTGGCCGAGCTCTGGCCCGCCGTGCGGGCGGCGCGGACGGCCGAGGAGGCCGCGCGGGAGGCCACCGACGATCTCGCGCAGGCCCGCGAATCGCTCACGGAGGCGGCCGTGGTGGCGGCCGAGGCGCGCGAGCAGGAACAGGCCGCCGCCGAGACCTACCGGGAGCTGACCGCGACGGCCGGTGCCGCTGTCGAAGAGCTGTTCCGCCGTCTCGAAGAGGTACGGCTCCAGCTGCGCGAGCGGGCGAAACAGGAGCAGCAGGCGCGAGCCGACCAGCAGCAGGCGCTGACCGAGCGGGGCCGGGCCGAGGCCACCAGCGCGAGCCTGCGCCGCCAGATCAAGGAGGCGGCCGACACGCGCGACGACGAGGTACGCGAGTTCCGCGCGTTCGCCGCGACCGGGCTGATGCGGGTCGCGCTGCCCGAGCTCGACATTCCCGACCCGGCCGCCGAATGGGCGGCCACTCCTGCCGTGCATCTGGCCAGGGCTGTCAACGCCTCGCTTGAGAGCGTCGACGACGATGAGGGTCCCTGGGATCGGGTGCAGAAGAAGGTCGCGGAAGAGCACAAACTGCTCTCCGACGCCATGGCCAGGCACGGCCACTCGGTCGGGCTGACCCTGCGCGAAGGCGTCATGGTGGTGGACGTGCACTTCCAGGGCCGTACCCGGGAAGTGCCCGGCCTGGTGGCGGCGCTGGGCGAGGAGACCGAGCACCGCGCCCGGCTGCTGTCGGCCAAGGAGCGCGAGATCCTGGAGAACCACCTGCTCAACGAGGTCGCCGGCACCCTTCAGGAGCTGATCACCGCGGCCGAGGCCGAGGTGCGCGAGATGAACGCCGAGCTGGCCGCCCGCCCCACGTCCACCGGAATGCGCCTGCGCCTGCTGTGGAAGCAGGCCAGGAACGCCCCGGAAGGGCTCGACCGGGTACGCGACAAACTCCGGCAGATCGTCGACGCGTGGTCGCTGGAGGATCGAGCGGCGGTCGGGGCGTTCTTGCAGGAGCGGATCGCCCGCGAGCACGCCGACAACCCGGCGGCGGGCTGGAGCGAGGCGCTGACCAGGGCGCTGGACTATCGGACTTGGCACGAGTTCGCGATCCAGCGGCTCCAGGACGGGCAGTGGCGGCCGGCCACCGGGCCTGCGTCCGGTGGTGAGCGGGTGCTGGCCGCGTCCGTTCCGTTGTTCGCCGCCGCGTCGGCGCACTACAAGTCGGCGGGGAATCCGTACACGCCGCGGTTGGTGGCGCTGGATGAGGCGTTCGCCGGGGTGGATGATGATTCGCGGGCCAAGTGCTTGGGGTTGCTGGCCACGTTCGACATGGATGTGGTGATGACCAGTGAACGTGAGTGGGGTTGTTATCCGTCGGTGCCGGGGCTGGCGATCTGCCAGCTGACCAGGCGTGACGGTATCGACGCCGTTCTGGTGACGCCGTGGCGGTGGGACGGGCGTGAGCGGACACGGGCCGAACGGCCGCAGGCGATGGCCGCTGCCGTCGCCGATCCCGGGACTGAGCCCGCCTCCGCTGCCGTACAGGACAGCCTGCTTTGACGGGCGGGGTGACGGACGGAGATGCGGCGGGCCGGGGTTTGACCGGCAATGGTTTGACCGGCGGCGGTTGGACTGGCGAGGAGCGGTTGCGACCACTGTCGGGCGGCGAGGAGCGGTTGCGGCGGCTGTTGGGGGGTGAGGAGATCGCGTGGCTCGTCGACCGCGCCCGGCAGCGGCTCGAACGCGGCCGGCCGCTCACGGGCACGGTCACCCTCGGCACCGCCTCCGCGGCGCAGCGCCGCGCGGCCGAACTGCTGCTCGGCCGCCGCGCGGGGGCCGGCGCCTCGCTGTCGGTCTCCCTGGAGGAGGTGGACCGGGTCCTGCGCACCAGCGGCGCCGCCCCCGAAGGGCTCCATGAGGCGGTGGTACGGCTCCGCGGCCCCCTGCGAGACCTGGCCGGGGAACGGGAGGCGTCGGCGTCGGCCTGGCGGGCGGCGTACGGGAACCTCGACGTCGCGACGGCCGCCCGCCCCGAACTGGCCGGATGGCGGGCCTGGCTGGAGTCCACCGGCCTGGTCAGGCGCCTCGCTCCGGACCCGGGTCAGGCACGGCCCTTGCTCGACCAGCTGGCCCGGGTGGTGGCGCGGCTGCCGTCACCCGGTCTGCCCATCGGCCGCCTAGCCGCGCAGACCGCCGGTGACGCGCACGCCCTCGACGAGGGGAGGCCACTGGGGACACTGGCGCTGTCGGCGGCCAAGGCGCTCACCGGCCGGGCCTACCCCGGCGAAGGCGGCGCGGACGCGCGCCGCGCCGCTTGGGCGGCCGTCGGCGTACACCTTGACGACCTGTCCTCGCTGGTGCTCTGCCTCGGCCTGCCGGGAGACGATCGGACGCCGACCGGGCGCATGCTCGCGGCGGCCCGCGCCGCGGGCGAGCCCTGCGTACTGACCCTGCGCCAGCTGCGTCGCCACGATGCGCCCCTGTCCTCTGCCGGGCTGGTGCGGATCTGCGAGAACCCCGTCGTGGTGGCGGCCGCCGCCGACGAACTGGGACCGTCCTGCCCGCCGCTGGTCTGCGGGGGAGGCCGGCCGTCGGCGGCCGTCTGGCGGCTGCTCGACCTGCTGGCGGAGGGTGGCGGGCGGTTCGCGTACCACGGAGACTTCGACTGGGGTGGCGTCGCCATCGCGGCCGCCGTCCACGACCGGTACGGCTTCGAGCCCTGGCGTTTCGACACCGCCGCCTACGAGGCGGCCCTCTCTCCGGCGGCGGCTGCCTCTCCGCATACGGTCTCCCAGGGGGCGGCATCTTCGGCAGCGGTCTCCCAGTCAGTGCTGACCGGACGGCCCTGTCCGACGCCGTGGGACCCCGCCCTGGCCGAGGCGATGGCACGCCACGCGGTGCGGGTGGAGGAGGAGCTCGTCCTGCCCGGCCTGCTCAGCGACCTGTCGCCTGGTCCCGGCGATCGAGGACCCGGTTAGGTGTGGGCGCGGCGGTATGCCTCCCAGATCTCGGGCCGGAGCCGCCCACGATCGGTCACGTCCATGCCCTGACCGCGTGCCCAGGCCCGGCGGGGGAAGCTGGCTCGGCGCGGGCAGGGAGGCCACTTCGTGGAAATGGACTCCGCCGGATATGTCACGGGCTTGGACAAGCGAACCATAAACTATCCCACCCGCCTCGTTGTACACAATTTCTGACAGCTTTCTCTTGGCTATCACGCCGTTTCGACACCAATCCATGCCTAGGCCCGGCTTCTGCGCCGTACAGACGGAGCGGTCCGGAATGCGGGCATCAGCTGCAACGATGACGGATGAAAAAACATGCTGCAATATGCCGAGGATTCATTTCGGGCATGATGCTCTGTATTCTGTCGCTGACATAGGCGGTGATATTGGCCTGCACCAGTCGGAACGCCCACAGGGTGACTACACGACACCGCAGCGAAACGGTCGCCCATCGGAGATTCGCGGTGCGGCCCTTACATACAGGCTCAAGGGGTGAGCCCCTCTTGATGGACGACGGGAGGATCTTCTTCGTCAGGAAGGTCGAGAACAGTGAACTCGCCGTCCAGCCCGGTATGACCGCCCGCGCCGAAAGGGATCAGATAGATCGTGATACGTGCCTCCGCCGGATGGCCTCGTCCAAGATCACGGTGACCTCGGGCTGCATGTCCTGGATCAGCAGCTGCTGACGGGTGATCCGTGCCTCGGCTCGCCGCTGGGTGGCCCGACCACGACCGGAGCTGTTCCTGAACGTCTCGACCGGACAGGGCCTCGGCATGATCCGTGAGGAACGATTGCGAGCCGCATCTGCGAGCGCGCACAGCCGGTGACTGCGTAAAATGCCCGTCCAACCCCGTTGGTGGATGGAGAGATACCTTCCCCGTATGATGTACACCTTTGAGCAACTCCGAGGCTTTGTCGCCGTAGCCGAGGAACTGCACTTTGGTCGGGCGGCCATGCGGCTTCGCATGACCCAGCCGCCGCTGAGTCGGCAGATCCGGAAACTCGAATCAGCCGTGGGCGTGCAACTGCTCGAACGCGACAACCGGCGCGTGGCGCTCACGCCGGCCGGTGAGGCATTCCTCGGCGAGGCTCGGCGCATTCTGGCCATCGCCGAAGCCGCGTCCGATCTGGCGCAGCGCGTCCACTTCGGCACCTGTGGCTTGATTCGGCTCGGCTTCACGGCCACAGCCACGTTCAGTGTCCTTGGCCGTATGCTCAACCAGCTCGAACACGAATTGCCGGACGTACAGATCGAACTGTTTGAAATGGTGACCCGCGAACAGGTCGCAGCTCTCGCCGGCGAGGACCTCGACCTCGGACTGGCACGCCCACCGTTCGACCCCGAGTTGTTTGATTCCCTCTTGGTGTATCGCGAGGCACTATTGCTGGCGGTGCCCGCCGGGCACCGGCTGACCCGACTCGATCGGCCCGCGCACGCCGACGACCTCGGCACAGAGCCGTTGATCTTCCACGGGCAGCAGCGAGCTCGCTACTTCTACGACCTGGTGGTCAGCACTGTGCCGCTGACCCAGGAACGAGTGGTGCACAGCGTGAGCCAGGTGCTCACCATGCTGTGGTTGGTGTCCGCCGGTCGTGGTATCGCCTTCGTTCCCGCATCCGCCGCCCGGAACAACGTCCCGGGGGTGGAGTACGTACCCCTGGCCAGTCGCCATCCCGAACCCGTCGAACTGCACCTACTCTGGTTGCGGCACTCGCGTAACCCAGCGCTCAGCCGGGTGCTGCACGCTCTGGGGACTGGTTGCCCCGATGGTCCGCCCACGCGGTGACCTTGGTGTTTACTGAGCGCCGCCGCCGATGATGCCATCACGGTATCAAGTGATACGGAAATGCTCTTGGACAAGCATCATCGATGCTCCTAGCGTGACGGCGTGGCGCTGACCCCCCTTCCGAACCGGCCAGCCGATTGACCACCGGCCTGCTCGCGTTCCCCGTGACCCACTTTGACGATCAACTCGGCGGCGACGACTCCGATACCGTGACCACCTCGCACGGCAGGCGGAACTCGCTATGGCTGGACCAGGTGTGGTTCGAATCGCCTCGCGTGGACCTGCGAACCCGCCCGGAGTGGGACCGGTCGAGTCGATCAGAACCGACGTGACCGAAGTGCTGCGAACGCAACGCTTCGACACGCGCGCCGAAGCCGAGGCGGTCGCCCGCTCCGTCCGCGCCGGCTGGACCTGTCGGGTCGACCTGACGCCATCGAGTGCCATCGCCATTCCCGACGACGGGTCACCGGTCTTCAGAGCCGGCTAGCACCCCTACCCGGCATAGACGCACATGAGACAACGCGGCGTCCTTCTCATCGGCCATCTCGTTGCACACCGGGGTTTCGTCATCACGCCTCGTCCGCACCCCCCAGAAGGGAAACCGCACATGGAATCGAGCAACGTGGATCGCAGAACACTGTTCCGCGCTGGCGCCGCGACGGCCGGGGCCGGCCTCGCGTCGATGATGGCCTCGTCAGACCCTGCCGCGGCAGCATCCGCCGACGCCCAGGAGTCGGGCAACACCGCCAAGCCCCGCATGGTGCTGGGCACCCAGAGGCGCTCGCCGTCTGAGGCCGTGCTCCAGGAGTTCAAGCGCCACGGCGTCGCCCGAGTGTGCGGCTACCCGGTGGACCCGCCCTACGACCAGAAGACCGGCGATCGCGGGTATTGGCTCGTGTCCGAAGTGGAGCAGGAGAAGGAGCGCATCGAGAGCCAGGGCCTGCAGATGGACATGGTCGCCCTGCCGTTCCTCGAATCATCATTGATCGACACCGACTTCCGTCCCGCGATCATGATGGGCAAGAGTCCTGAGCGGGACCGGGACATCGAGGACATTCAGCGGATGATCGAGGCCTGTGGCCGTGCCGGCGTCGGAACCATCAAATACAACATGAGCATCCTGGGTGTGATGACCACGGGTGAGGTGCCCGGCCGCGGGGGATCGAAGCTACGCCAGTTCCGTGCGAGCGACCTCGACCACACCTTGCCGGACACCATCGCGGGCAAGGTCGATCCGGACACGTTCTGGGAGCGCATCGACTACTTCCTCGAGCGGGTCGTCCCGGTGGCGGAGCAGTACAAGGTGCGTCTCGCCTGCCACCCCCAGGATCCGGGAACGCCGCCGGGCGGGTACCGCGGCGTGGTCGAGAACGTCCTCAGCGTCCCCGGCGGCAAGGGCCTGTTCACGTTCCTGGACCTGCGCCGCAATCGCTACCACGGCCTCAACCTCTGCTGCGGGACGCTGGCGGAGATGCTGTGGAACCCGAAGCGAGAGATCTACCCCATCGTCCAGAGGCTGGCCGCCACCAAGCGGGTGTTCAACATCCACCTGCGCAACATCAAGGGGCGGCGCAACGACTTCATCGAGACGTGGGGCGACGAGGGTGACATCGACCACGCGGAGATCATCAACATCCTGGCCGACGCGGGATACGACGGGGCGATCGACCCCGACCACGTACCTCCGAGTGACGCCGACCCATCGAAGTCGCAGGCATACGCGCAGGGGTACGGCTATATCCTCGGCATGATCGCGGCCGCCGAACACCGAGCAGCGCGACGGAACCCCCGAGAGTAGCCGTTCCGCGGCGTTGGCCACCGCAAGATCGCTGTTCCGGGGGCGGAACGTTGTAGCCGCAGGTTCCGCCCTCGGCGGTGAAAGCGGCGGCCTTGACTTCGGGCACACCCGGGGTGGGGCCGCCGATCTGTCGGCGTGCGCGCAGGTCCCACAGCCTGATCGTGTTGTCCTCGCTGCCGCTGAGCAGCACGGGCGTGTCGCCAAGCGTCCCCGAGGCCAGCGTGGTGACCGGGCCTTGATGACCGGTCAGCTCGCCGTCCTCCCCGCCTGACAGGGTGCGCAGCAGCAACTTGCCGGGGCCCGAGTGGTCGTCCTCGGAGTTCGCGCCGATGGCGAGCACCGGACGGCCGGCCACCTGGGCGAGCGCTGGCCGTGCGGGCGTTGGACCGGGTGATGGGCGAGGACTCGGAGTGGCTGGCGCTCTGGGAGGAGAGCGGCTCCTCCCTGGAGGCCGTGACGGTCATAGAAGGCATTCGCGGTGCTCTCTAGAACGGCCCCGGTCCACATGGAGGGACCGGGGCCGTTCGTCGTCACCGGGCCTGGTCTGCCTCTCCTTGGGAGGCCGCGGGTCACAGGCTGCGGGCGGTGATGTCGCCGCTGGAGGTGGTGGCGTGGATGTCGAGTTCGGCGGTGCCGTCGTTCTTGAGGGTGTTGTTGATGCGGCCGTGGGTGGTACCGGCGTCCAGGGAGGCCGAGACGCCGGCGGCGGCGCTGATCGAGATGTCGCCGGACTGGGTGCGGAGCACGACCTTGCCGCCGGTGGCCTCGGCGATCCGGATGTCGCCCCGTGCGGTGCTGATCTCCGCGGCGCCGCCCAGCCGGCCGACCTCGACGTCGCCGTCGGTCGCGGTGAGGCGCAGGCTTGCGGTCTCCTCCAGCTTGATCTGGTGGTAGGCGCCTTCGAAGGAGACGTCGCCGAGGCGGCCGACGGTCCGCAGTTCGGCGCTGCCCGTCTTCGCCTCGACGCGGGAACCGGTGGGCAGCTGGACCGTCACCTCGACGGATCCGGTCGGGCCGAGGTACTGGTTCTTCGTCGCGGTCTCGATCCGCAGGACGCCGTCGGCGTATTCCACCGTGGTCTGCTCGGCGGCCTTGACGTCACGGCCCTTGGAGGCGTTGGCGGGCAGGACCTCAACCGTGGTGTCGGCCCGCTCAGAGGCGATGAACTGAACGCGCCCGGCGGGGATGTCCAGGACGGCGGTGATCGGGGCGAGGGTGTCGAACGTGTGCATCATGTGCTCCTTGTGCGGTGTTCTTTCGATGTCCACCATCGCTAACCGCTCTGATACCGGGCTGTCGCCGTCCTGACGCCGCCGCTGACATACGGCGGAGAGCAGCCAGCCGGGGCGCTCCGGGAATTGTCGCGGAAGACTGCAGCGTGAACGCCCGCGAAGGTGGCCGTACCGGAATGGAAACGACCGCAAGCGCAACTTGGATCTACTCGAGGCGTGAGATTGGCACGCATGGCAACCGGGGCACCCCTGATCCAGGGGTGCTCGCATTGCGTGGGATCCAGCCTGCCGAGGCTGCCACGGTGAGGGCGGCAGTAGGTGCTCACTCCAGGTCGTAAACGGTCACCGGGATGCCTTTTGTAACGAGCCAGTGGGCGATGAGCGGTTCGATCAGGTTCCTTCCTTGGTGAGGCGGATGCCGTGCTGGCCGATCATGTTCGCCACCCACAGAGACTGCTCGACCTGCACCAGCTGCGCCTGGCCCAGCTCGAATCCCGCACCTGAGCGGTGCCAGGCGCGGAACTCGGCCTCGGGTTCCGGCCAGCGGCGGGAGATGGCCAGGGCGAATCCACGGCCCCAGCCGCCGACGTCATTGCAAATGTGGCAGATGATGCGCGGCTCGTTGCCGGCTGGGTCGGTCGCGTCGCCCGTGAGATAGGTGATCACGGTCTGGACCTTAGGCAGGTAGACCGACAATTCCTGTCGGACATGCTTGGCAGGATCTCCAGCGTTGATCCCCGATGACGTGGAGACTTGATGAACGCCGACGACTACGCCTGGTTCGACGACCACGACGAAAGTCTGGCCATGGCCTTCTGCATCACGTTCGTTCGAGGGCTGACCCCGCAGGAGGCATTCGACCGGCTGGGCATCACCGTCCATCCGGAGGCGGGCATCGAGGACCTTCTCGACGAGGGGGCGGTCGCTGCGAGCGCGGTCGAGGGCGGCGTAGCATCCCTTCGACCTGATCACCTGCGTGCACGGGCTGCACTACATCGGTGACAAGCTCGGGTTACTTGCCAGGATCGGCACATGGCTCGCCGATGACGGACTGTTCATCGCGAACTTCGACGTTCGCGCCATCCGTCTGGAGGGCGGCGCGCCCGCGGGCCGCCGCCTCACCACGTCGCTGCGCTCGCAGGGCGTGACGTACGACGGCCGGACCCGGCGGATCGGCTGGACGGGGCGGCGTCTCATCGACCTGCCGTACCGCTACCGGGGGTCCGACGATCAAGCCGGTCCCAACTACACCGGCCAGCCCGCGGTCAACTCGTACTACGAATACCGCTGAGCTGGGGTCTTCCCATTAGCTCGTGAGCAGAGCTAATCTTTTTGGTATGAGCACAGCGGATCTACCCGACGCCCTCGTCGGTGTCCTGACCGGTATCCAGCGGCTCATCCGGCGTCGGCTGCGTCAGGGGATGACCGGGCCGCCGCTCCGTGGCGCCCAGGTCGAGTTGCTGCGGCTGGTCGGCGCCAACCCCGGCATCGGCGTCTCGGCGGCGGCCAAGGAGCTCTATCTGGCGGGAAACTCGGTGTCCACGCTGGTCAACCAGCTCACGGCCGCCGGGCTGCTGCGGCGCGAGATCGGTCATGACGACCGCCGCTCCGCCCGGCTGCTGCTCACCCCCGAGGCCGAGGCGCGGCTGCGGGCGTGGGAAGAGCGGCGGGCCGCGCTCGTACGCGAGCAGGTCGAACGGCTCAGTGAGGAAGACCGGGTCGCGCTGGCCGTCGCGCTTCCGGCGTTGCGCAGGCTGGCCGAAGGCCTGCAAGAGGAGGCGGAAATGATATGAGTGACGACAAGTCGGCCGTCGCCTGCACCGGCCTGCGCTACTCCTTCGGGCAGACCAGAGCCGTGGACGGCCTTGATCTGACGGTCGTCGCCGGTGAGGTGTTCGGTCTGCTCGGTCCCAACGGCGCGGGCAAGACCACTGCCATCCGCTGCGTGACCACACTGCTGCCCGTACCGTCCGGGATGGTGCGGGTGTTCGGGCACGACGCGGCCACCGAGCAGATGGCGGTACGCCGCCTGCTCGGCTACGTGCCCCAGCAACTGTCGGCGGACGCGAGCCTGACGGGGCGGGAGAACGTCTCCCTGTTCGCCCGCGTCTTCGACGTCCCCCGGCGTGAGCGGGCGGCCCGGGTCGAGCAGGCGCTGGAGGCGGTGGGGCTCGGCGACGCCGCCGACCGGATGGCCGCCACCTTCTCCGGCGGCATGGTACGCCGCCTCGAGCTCGCTCAGGCGCTGGTCAGCGCGCCGCGCCTGCTCATGCTCGACGAGCCGACGATCGGGCTCGACCCCATCGCCCGCACCAGCGTGTGGGAGCACATCATGGCGGTACGCGCCGCCACCGGGATGACCGTCCTGGTCACCACACACTACATGGACGAGGCCGACCAGTACTGCGACCGGGTCGCGCTCATGCACCAGGGACGCGTACGGGCGCTCGGCACACCGGAGCAGCTCACCGACGACCTGCGCGCCCGCCTCGGCGACGGCTCGGCCCCGACGCTGGAGGACGTCTTCCGTGACGTCGCCGGCAGCGGCCTCGGCGACGGAGGAGGGGAGTTCCGCGATGTCCGACGTACCCGCAACACCGCCACCCGCGTCGGCTGACACAGCCCGCGCCGACGCAGCCCGCGCCGACACAGCCCGCGCCGACACAGCCCGCGCCGACACAGTCGGCGCCGACCGGCCCGGCGCCGACCGGCCCGGCGCCGACAAAACCGGTTTCGATCTGCTGCTCGTTCCGCCGCGCGCCCGCACCGGGTGGCGGGTGCTGCCCGCCAGGGTCGCCGCGATGTGCGTGGTGGAGCTGCAGAAGCTGCGCCACGATCGCACCGAGCTGTACACCCGCGCCATCCAGCCCGCCCTCTGGCTGCTGATCTTCGGCGAGACCTTCACCCGCATCAAGGTGATCCCCACCGACGGCATCCCGTACCTGGACTATCTGGCCCCCGGGATCATCGCCCAGTCCACCATGTTCATCGCCATCTTCTACGGCATCCAGATCATCTGGGAACGCGACTCGGGCGTCCTGACCAAGCTCCTGGTCACGCCGACGCCGCGGGCCGCGCTGGTCACCGGCAAGGCGTTCGCCGCCGGGGTCAAGGCGATGATCCAGGCGGTGGTCGTGGTGCTCATCGCCGCGCTGCTGGGCGTGAGCATGACCTGGAACCCGGTCCGCCTGGCCGGGGTCATCGTCGCCGTACTGCTCGGCTCGGCGTTCTTCTCCTGCCTGTCGGTGACGATCGCCGGGATCGTGCTGACCCGCGACCGGCTGATGGGCATCGGGCAGGCCATCACGATGCCGCTGTTCTTCGCGTCGAACGCGCTCTACCCGACCACGGCCATGCCTGACTGGCTGCGGTACATCAGCGTGATCAACCCGCTCAGCTACCAGGTCGACGCGCTGCGCGGGCTGCTGCTCGGCATCCCCGCGAACCTGCCGCTGGACTTCGTGGTGCTGATCGCGGCCGCGGCGCTCGGCATCACGGCGGCCTCCGGCCTGCTGGGGCGGCTGGCGCGGTAACTCACCGGCTCAGCCAGGTGAGTGCGGCGGTGACCAGGGCTTCGACGCCCATCGGCAGGGTGGGGGAGATCAAGGGGGCGAAGAAGGGGGAGTGGTTGCTCGGTACGTCCTCGCCCAGGCGGCCCTCCCGCTCGGCGCGGGCGTACTGAGACGGGTCGGCGCCGCCGAGCCCCCAGAAGACGGACGGCGCCCCGGCGGCGGTCCCGAAGACGCCGAAGTCCTCGCTGCCCATCATCGGTGCCATGTCGGCCACCCGGGCGGCGCCGAAGCGGCTGGTGAAGGCGTCGGTCAGGTCGGCGGTGGCGCCGGGGTCGTTGGCGGTCAGGGGGAAGGCGTTGAGCGTGTGGAACGAGGGCGGACGGGGTGCGCCGGACGCCACGGCCTCGGCGTTGACGACGCGTTCGATCGCGGCCAGCAGGGTGCGGCGGACCTCGGGGGAGAAGGTGCGGATGTTGAGCGTGATGGACGCCTCGTCGGCGATGACGTTCTCCTTGTGGCCCGCGTGGATCTGGGCCACCGTCAGCACGGCGCGCTCGAAGGGTGACACCTCGCGGGAGACCACGGTCTGCAGGCGCATCACGATGGCCGCGGCCAGGACCACGGGATCGACCGTACGTTCCGGCTGGGAGCTGTGCCCGCCCCTGCCGTACAGGCGGATCTCCATGCTGTCGGCGGCGCCCAGGATCTCTCCCGGCCGGATCAGCACCGTGCCCGCCGGGCGCGGGAAGACGTGCTGGCCGAGGACGACGGACGGCGGGCCGGTCAGGTCGAACAGCCCGTCGTCCACCATGGCCCGCGCCCCGGCGGCGATCTCCTCCGCGGGCTGGAACAGTGCCACGAGCGTGCCCCGCCACTGGTCGCGGCCCGCCGACAGCAGCTGCGCGGCCCCGGTCAGGCAGGTCACGTGCACGTCGTGACCGCAGGCGTGCATGAGTCCGTCATGGGTGCTCGCGTACGGCAGGCCGGTCCGTTCCAGCACCGGCAGGGCGTCCATGTCGGCGCGCAGCGCGACCGTCGGGCCCTCGCCGTTGCGCAGGACGCCGGCCACGCCGGTGCCACCGATGCCGGTGCGCACCTCGAACCCGGCCTCCCGGAGGCGGCCGGCGGCGATGCCCGCGGTGCGCTTCTCCTCGAAGGCGGGCTCGGGGTGCTGGTGCAGGTCCCGGTAGAGCGCGGCGAGCTCGTCTCGGGCCGCGTCGTCGAGCCGGGCCAGCACCGCGTCGATTCCCCTCATACGAGTCCTTCCAGCGTGATGATCTCTTTGCTGAGGGTACGGCGGGCGGCGTCCAGCTGGCCCGGGGCAGGCGGCGTTCGGGGGAAGCCGTCGGGCAACTCGCGGAGTACGGCGTTGTACAGGGCGGTACGGCGAGGCTGACGCGCCGGTCGCGGGAGGCGGAACAGGGCGGCCACCAGCCGGTCCACGGTGCCGGTGTCGAAGACGGACTCCCACGCCTGCCGCTCGGGCCCGAACCCGAAGCCCTCGCGACGATCGAGCAGGCGGGCCGCTGTGGTGGCCGCCTCATCAATGGCGAGCCCAACGGCGGGACCATCGGCACGGCCATGAGCGGGTCCGTCGGCAGGACCGTGCAGCACCACGCCGTACTCGCGCTCCGCCGCCTCCCGGGACACCACCCCGCGTTCCACGTCGCGCAGGACGGCGGCGGGATCCCTGGTGTACGGATCGCCGTAGCCGCCCGCGCCCGAGGTCAGGAGGGTGACGACGTCGCCACGCTCCAGCGGCAGCACATCGATCTTGAGATGCCGGCGCTCTCCCGGCGTGCCCGGGTTGACGATCAGCTCGGTCGGCGCGCCGGGACCGCCGCCCCGCACGCCCCACGGGCGGAAGCACAGCCGTTCCAGCCCCCGGGCCAGCAGTTTCGAGCCGTCGTCCAGTACGCGGAAGGTCAGTTCGAGACCGCAGCCGCCGCGCCAGCGCCCGGCGCCCCCGGAGTCCGCCCGCAGGCCGTAGCGGAGGATCTCGACGCCGATCTCCGTCTCGACCGTCTCCACCGGGTTGTTGGACAGGTTGGAGATGCCGCTGTCGCGGCCGTCCACGCCGTCGGCGCCGTCGCGGGCGCCGGTTCCGCCGACCATCGGCTCCAGCACCTGGACGTTCTGCTGCTCGGCGACCACGACGGGCACCACCAGGCCGCTGGAGGCCGCCGGGAGGATCGCCGGGGCGGCGAGTCCCAGCGCGCCGCCGACGGCGTCGTTGACGCGGGAGGCCGAGGCATGCCGTACGCCCACGGCCGCCGGGCGCACGGGGTTGACCAGCGAGCCCTCGGGAGCGGTGACGCTGATCGGCTCGATGAGCCCGGCGTTGAGCGCGATGCCCGGGTCGAGCGTGCAGATGAGCGCGAGCACCCGGGTGGTGATCCAGGCGTGCGGCCGGCCCAGGGTCGCGATGTTGAAGGCCGCGGCGACCTGCGGATCCGTACCGGTGAAGTCGAGGTGCAGCCGGCCCGCGTCGAGGGTCGCGGTGACCGACAGGCGTACCGGGATGCTGGAGACCGCGTCGTCGTCGAGGTAGTCGACGAACCGGTAGGTGCCGTCGTCCAGGCGGGACAGAGCGGCCCTGGCCTTGCCCGCGGTATAGGAGACCAGGTCGTCCTGCGCGGCGAGCACCGTGTCCACGCCGTGCTGGGCGATGACGCCCGCGAGCCGTTCGCGGCCGGTGCGCAGGGCGGCGAGCATGGCCCGGATGTCGCCCAGGTTGGCCTCCGGCGTGCGGCTGTTGGCCGTGATCAGCGCCTCCACGTCGCGGCTGGGCTCGCCCGCCCGGACCAGCTTGACCGGCGGGATCTGCAGGCCCTCCTGGTAGATCTCGTCGTTGATCGGCGACAGGCTGCTCGGCACCCGGCCGCCGATGTCCGAGCAGTGGATGAACGCCCAGCCGTAGCCGACCACCTCGCCGTCGTGGAAGTACGGCTCGATGACCTGGATGTCGGTGAGGTGGGTGGCCAGGCCGCCGGAGCGGTACGGGTCGTTGGTGATGATCACGTCGCCCGGCTCCAGCGGCCCGGCGCCCCGTACCGCCTCCAGGAGGTTCAGCCCGACGAACCCCGACACGCCGATGCCGCGCGGGTAGGCGACGAAGCCGCCGTCGAGTCCGGCGAGCGCGCAGCAGAAGTCGGCGGTCTCCTTGACGTACAGAGACCGGCTCGTACGCTGCAGCGTCAGGCACATCTCCTCGGTCAGGGCGCTCAGCCGATTGCCGACGATCTCCAAGGTGACGGGGTCGAGCCGCACGATCAGGCCTTTCGATGTAGATGCAGGTTCCCGGCGCCGTCCACGTCCCCGGACCAGCCGGGCGGGACGACGACGGTGGTGTCGTCCTGCTCGACGATCGCCGGGCCGTCGAACGCGTCGCCCACGCCCAGGGCGGTTCGCAGGTGGACGTCGGCGGCGTGCCACGCGCCGGCGAGCAGGACCTGCCTGCGGCCGTGCGGGGCGGGACGTCCCGTTCCCGGGGGTACGGTGGCCGACGGCAGGTCGGCCACCGGCCCGACGACGCCGAGCCTGGCGGTGCCAAGCTCGATGGGGGCGTGCTGGTCGCGGAAGCCGTACAGGCGCTCGTGCTCGGCGTGGAACGCCTCGGAGATCGCCTCAACCTCGAACCGGCCGGGGTCCAGGGCGACACGGAGCTCGTACGCCTGGCCGGAGTAGCGCATGTCGGCCGAGTAGGACAGCGAGGATGCGGCGCCGGTGGCGGACTGTTCGGCGAGCCAGGCGCGGGCCTGGCCGGACAGCTCGCCGAGGACGTCGGCGAGGCGGGCGGCGCTCGCGGGGTCGAGGCGGCGGCGCAGGCTGCGGGCGAAGTCGCGGCGCAGGTCGGCGCCCGCCGCGCCCAGGGCGCAGAAGGTGGCGGCCGTGGGCGGCACCACGATGTGGGTGATGCCGACCTCTTCGGCGAGCATCGCGGCGTGGGTCGGGCCCGCGCCCCCGAACGGGACGAGGGTGAACAGCCGGGGATCGAGGCCGCGCTGGGCCATGATCTTCTGGAGCTCGGTGGCCATGCCCGCCGTGGCCACCCGCAGCGCGCCCGCGGCGACTCGGTCAGCGCCGTCCCCCTCGGAGCTCAGACGGGTGGCGAGGTCGGCGAGGGACTTGGCGGCGGCGTCCGCGTCGAGCCGCATCCGGCCGCCGAGGAACGTCGCCGGATCGATCAGCCCGGTGGCCAGGTAGCAGTCGGTCACCGCCGGACGGTCCCCGCCCCGGCCGTAGGCCACCGGGCCGGGCTCGGCCCCGACGCTCTCGGGCCCGACCTTGAGCACCCCTTGATCGTCCACCCGGACGACGGACCCGCCGCCCGCCCCGATCGCGCTCACCGCGACGACGGGCACGATCAGCGGCAGCCCGCCGACCGTGGTGTGCGTGGCGAGTTCGGGCGAACCGTTGACGGTCACCGCGATGTCGCTGCTGGTGCCGCCCATGTCGAAGGTGACGATGGCGCCCATGCCGAGCCGGGCGGCCGCGGCCACTCCGGCGGCCGGGCCCGACAGCACGGTCTCAATGGGCCGTTCGGCGGCGGAGCGCAGGCTCATCGACCCGCCGTTGGACGCGCTGATGAAGATGGGGGCGGGCACGCCCAGCGCGCGTACCCTGCTCTCCAGCCGCCCGAAGTAGTCGCGCATCAGCGGCTGGATGTAGGCGTTGAGACAGGCCACCAGTGCCCGCTCGTACTCGCGTACCTCGGGCCAGACGGTCGCGGAGGCCATCAGGGGCAGCTCCGGGAGCCGCTCCCGCAGGCCGGCCGCGATGCCCTCCTCGAAGTCCGGGTCGGTGTAGCCGTGCAGGACCAGGACCGCCGCCGCGTCGGCCCCGATGGCGCGCAGCCGGGCGGCGACGCGGTCCAGCTCCGGCGCGTCCGGCTCGGCTACGGGCACGCCGCCGGGACCCAGCCGGGCGGAGATCTCGACGATCCGGTCACGCGGGACGAGCGGCTCCTCCTTGCCCGCGTACAGGTCGAAGGAGGACGGCATGCGGCTGCGGCCGATCTCCAGGATGTCCCGGTAGCCCTCGGTCACCACCAGGGCGATCCGCGCGCCGCGACGCTGGATGATGGCGTTCAGCCCGATCGTGGTGCCGTGCGTGATGCCACCGATCTCCTCGGGCCGCAGGTCGGCCTGGGCCAGGATGGCCGCCAGCCCGTCCGCGACCGCTCTGGAGGGGTCGGCGGGCGTGCTCGGCTCCTTGTGGTGGACCACCAGGCCGCGTTCCGGTACGGCGGCGACGAGGTCGGTGAACGTGCCCCCGACGTCGATGCCGATCCGCGCCATCAGGGGTACAGCCGTAGTCACAAAGCCTCCGAAATACGAGCGAACCTATCGGCGATCACCATCACGACCACGCTCGCGGCCATGAGGAGCGTGGACACCGCGGCCATCGACGGGTCGAGCTGGTACTGCACGGCCGAGAAGATCCGCAGCGGCACCGTCGTGGTGTTGGCGCCGGCCACCAGGGCCGTCACGGCCACCTCGCCCAGTGACGTGACCGCGGCGAGGATCGCGCCCGCGATGATGCCCGGCCGCAGCAGCGGCAGCGTCACGGTGAAGAAGACCCGGACCCGGCCCGCGCCCAGGCTGGTCGCGGCCCGTTCGAGCGCCGGGTCGAGGTTCGCCGCGCTCACCATGACCGCGCGCACCACGAACGGCAGCGCGACCAGCGAATGCGCCAGCCACAACCCGGGGACGCTGTTGATCAGGCCGACGCCGTGGAAGTAGTAGAGCAACCCGAGCGCGGTGATGATCTCCGGGACCATCAGCGGCGACAGCGCCAGCCCCTGGAGCAGCCGCCGCCCGGGGAAGGAGCCCTGCGCCAGGCCGTAGGCGGCGAGGGTGCCGATGACCACGGTCGTCGGTACGACCATGAGCACCAGAATCCCGCTCAGCCGGAACGACACCTGCCAGTCGGGCGAGCCGAGCACCTCGGCGTACCAGCGCAGGGACAGCCCGGACGGCGGGAAGGCCATCGAGGCGTCCCGGTTGAACGAGCTCACCACCAGCACCACCAGCGGCGCGATCAGGAACAGGAAGACGGCCGCCGCGCAGGCGCCGCCCAGCAGCCCCACGGCCCGGTCGTAGCCGAATCTCCGCCGCCGCTCAGCCATGGAGCCGCCGTTCCCAGATCCGGAACCCGCCCGCGAGCAGCGTCGTGGACAGGAGGGTGAGCGCCAGCAGCGCGAAGCTGAGCGCGGCCGCGACCGGATAGTTGAACACCGTCTCCACCTGGTCGTAGACGCGGATGCCGGCCAGCGGCTGGGTGACGCCGCCGACCAGCAGCGGCGTGATGTAGATCCCCATGGCGAGGGCGAAGACGATGAGCGCGCCGGTGACCACGCCGGGCAGGCTCAGCGGCACCGTGACCCGCAGGAACGTCCGTACCGGCCCGGCGCCCAGCGTCTGGGAGGCCCGGTGCAGGTTGTGGTCCAGCCCGCCGAGGGCGGTCGTGAGCGGGATGATCGCGAACGGCAGCAGCACGTGCGTGACGGCGATCACGACCGACGGGTAGCTGGTGAGCAGCCGCGCGGGCTCGTCGCGCAGCCCGGTGGCGACGAGCAGCCGGTTGACGACCCCGTTGCCGGACAGCAGCACGACCCATCCGTAGGTGCGTACCACCACGCTGGTCAGCAGCGGCGAGATCACGATGACGAACAGCAGGGTGCGCATCGTCCCAGGGGCGCGGCGGGCCAGGACGTACGCGGCCGGATAGGCGAGCAGCACGCACAGTGTCGCCACCAGCAGCGCGGTGGCCAGGGTCTCCAGCAGCGAGCCGTAGAAGTACGGCTCGGTGAACACCCTTTTGTACTGGTCGAGGGTGAATCCGGGCAGCGCCGTGTTGTAGGAGTCGACCGGGCTGAAGCTGAGCCGGAGCAACTCCACGAGCGGCACCAGGAACAGCGCCGTCAGGAAGACCACCAGCGGAGCCACGTACGTCAGACCGGCCCACCGCCTGGCACGGGTCATCCGCCCGCTCCCACGTCTCCGGAAGCTCCTAGGTCTTCGCCGCCCGCTCCCGTGTCGAGGACGATCACGTCGGCCGGGTCCCAGTGCGCGACGACGGCCGAGCCCGCGCCCGGTGGGTCGGCGGAGTCGGCGCCCGTGTCGGCGACCTGCACGCTCAGCGTGCGCCCGTTCGCCAGCCGCACCTCCACGTGCCAGGCGTCGCCGGCGAAGGCGCGGTAGCCCACGGTCCCGGGAACGCCCTGGCCATCAGCGCCCAGCCGGATGCGTTCGGGACGGATCGCGACCACCGCCCGGCCAGCCTGCCGGACCGGCAGCGGACCGGCGTCGAGCAGGATCCCGTCCACGTCGAGCCGGCCGTCGGCCACCGTGCCCTCCAGGACGTTTGCCGCGCCGATGAACTGCGCGACGAACCGGGTCGCCGGCCGCCGGTAGACCTCGTCGGGGGTGCCGAGCTGCTCGATCCGGCCGCCGTTCATCACCGCGATCCGGTCGGACAGGGCCAGCGCCTCCTCCTGGTCGTGGGTGACGAAGACCATCGTGGTGCCGATGCGGCGCTGGATGGCCCGCAGCTCCACCCGCATCTCCCTGCGCAGCTTGGCGTCGAGGTTGGACAGCGGCTCGTCGAGCAGCAGGACGGCGGGCCGGATGGCGAGGGCGCGGGCGAGCGCCACCCGCTGCTGCTGCCCGCCGGACAGCTGCCGGGGGCGGCGGTCCGCGTAGCCCTCCAGGCCGACCAGGCGCAGGGCCTCGCGTACGCGTTCTTCCCGCTCGGCCCGGTCCAGCCGCCGGATCCGCAGCCCGTACGCCACGTTGCCGGCGACGGTCATGTGCGGGAACAGCGCGTAGCTCTGGAAGACCATGCCGAGCCCCCGCCGGTACGGCGGGCGGTCCGTCACGTCGGCGCCGTCGATCACGATCCGCCCGGCCGTCGGCTGCACGAAGCCGGCGACGCAGTTGAGCAGGGTCGTCTTGCCGCAGCCACTGGGCCCGAGTATCGACAGGAACTCGCCCTTGCGGATCGACAGCCGCTCCAGATCGAGCACGCGGGCGCCCTCGTAGCCGGCGGCCAGGCCCTCGATCTCGACGTGTCCGGCGCCTTCCTCGGGCAGTTCGATCATCCGAAGATCTGGTTCCACCGCTGCTGCCATTCGTTCAGCTTGGGGGTCGCGACCGTGTAGTCGACCCAGATGAACTTCCGGTAGACCTCGGGGCCGTGCTGTACCCGCTGGTCGAACTCCTTGCTGTAGGTGATCGTGTCGTTCCCGGCGGCGTACCAGGTGCCCTCGCCGAACGGCTTCTGGTTGGGCGCCGCCGTCAGGTAGTCGAGGAACTTGGTGGCGAGAACGGTCTTCGCCGTGCCGGCGGCGACGAAGTAGGAGGTCAGCGCGCCCACCGGACCGGACTTGGGATAGGTGTAGCCGATCGGCGAGCCGGCCTGCTCCATGGCGAAGGCGCGGCCGTCCCAGAAGGGCATGATCCAGGCGTCGCCGTTCTCCATGACCGTGGCGGCGTTGCCGGCGTTGGCCGGGAACGACGACACGCAGCCCTTCAGCTTCGCCAGCTGGGTGAACGCCTTGTCCACCGCGGCGGGGTCGGACAGCTTGCCGCCCTGGGAGGTGACCAGGGCGGAGAAGAACTCCAGGCCCGGGTTGTAGGTCAGGGGCGGCAGGGCGACATGGCCGCAGTACTGCTTGTCGAAGATGTCCGACCAGTCGGCGGGCGGGTTCTTGATCTTGTCGGTCCGGTACATCAGCCCGGTCGAACCCGTGGTGAGCGGCACCCCGTACTGCTTGCCGTCATAGGCGGACTTCTCGGTCAGTACGGGGTCCAGCTCCTTCCAGTGCGCCAGCCGGTCGGTTGGGAGCGGCTGGAGCAGGCCGGTGGCCGCGGCGGGGCGCGAGGCGTCGGGCGTGAAGGCGATGACGTCGAACGGCGGGTTCTCGCCGCCGGCCGCGCGCAGCTTGGTGAGCCATTCGGCGTTCGCGCCGTAGACGAGGTTCACCTTGACGCCCGTGTCGCGTTCGAACGGTTCGACGAACGATTTCTTGAACAGCTCGCCCCATGCGCCCGCGAACGCGGTGACCGTGATCTCCTGCTTCGCCGCATTCGTCGAGCCGCCGCCCGTGTCCACTCCGCCGCACGCCGCGAGCCCCAGCACGATCGCCACGCCCGCTGCCGCAAGGCGTGTTGTTCCGCCCCTCATCAATCCCTCTCTGTCTGAGCCGCCAGTCAGGCCCGAAGACAAAAACCGACTATAACAGTCGGAATGATGGGTTACTTTACCCCATGCCGAGTTTGGCCTGGTGCGCCCCATACCCCACTTATTGCGATGTATGGCAGTCTGACTGGCTGTATGGGGTAAATGGCGGGGTCACCGCCGGCTGAGCCGGTGGGCGAGCCGGTCCAGCGACAGGTTGATGCCGATGAAGATGGCCGCGATGAGGATGGCCGCCGGGATGATGTTCGAGAAATTGGCCGCGATCCCGTTCAGCCCCCGGTCCACCAGCTCGTCGTAACCCACGATCAGCCCGAGCGCCGAGTCCTTCAGCAGCACCACGAACTGGCTGATCACGGCCGGCATCATGGCCCGGAACGCCTGCGGCAGCAGCACCAGCCGCATGACCTGCCCCTTGCGCAGCCCGATCGCGTGGGCCGCCTCCGCCTGGCCGCGGGGCAGGCTCAGCACCCCGGCACGGATGATCTCGGCGATCACCGACCCGTTGTAGAAGGTCAGCCCGAACACCACAGCCGTGAAGGCCGAGACGTTCACCCCGATGAGAACGTACGAACCGAAGAACGCGAAGAAGATGAGCAGCAGCAGCGGCACGGCCCGGAAGAACTCGACCACGGCCGCCGCCGGCCACCGGATCCACCGGTGGTCCGAGAGGCGGGCCGTCGCGAAGACGAGCCCGAACAGGCCCGCCAGCACGACACCCGCCAGCGCCGCGGCCAGCGTTCCGGCCAGTCCCGGCAGGATGAAGGTGGTCCACACCTCCGGCCGCAGGAACGGCGTCCACTTGGCGGCCGACCACTGCTCCTTGGCGTCGAACCGTACATAGATCACATAGGCCAGCGCCAGCAGCACCAGCGCGATGACCCCGGCCAGCACCCGGTTGCGGCGCGCGCCGCGCGGCCCCGGCGTCTCGTAGAGGTTGGCGTAGCTCACCGGGCCACCGCCAGCCGCCGCGACAGCCAGCCGAACAGCAGGCCCATGGGCAGGCACAGCAGCACGAACCCGGCCGCGAACCCGAGGAAGATCTGCATCACCTGGTCCCCGTACGTCTCGATCATCTCCCGCATCCGCACCGACGCCTCGCTCACGCCCACCACGAGCGCGATCGTGGTGTTCTTGGTCAGCGCGATCAGGATGCTGCCCAGCGGCGCGACCACCGCGCGGAACGCCTGCGGCAGCGTGATCAGCCGCAACGTCTGGAGGAAGCCGAGCCCGAGCGAACGGGCGGCCTCGGCCTGTCCCACCGGCACTGTGTTGATGCCCGAGCGCAGCGCCTCGCAGACGAACGCCGAGGTGTAGGCGGTCAGGCCGATGCAGGCCAGCCAGAAGTTGTTGGTGGCGATGTCGGACGAGAGCTCCACGCCCAGGTTCGCGCCGACGCCGAGGCCGGTGAACAGCAGCACCAGCGTCAGCGGGGTGTTGCGGGCCACGGCCACGTAGACGGTGGCGGTTCGGCGCAGGGTCGCCAGCGGCGCGACGCGCATGGCCGTCAGCAGCGTGCCGAGCAGCAGCGAGCCGAGCGCGCTCACCGCCGTCAGCCACACGGTCATCCAGAAGGCCGCGACCACGGTGTCCCACTCCAGGAGCAGCGCGTCCATGATCAGTACTGCTCCAGCTTCGGGGCCTCCGGCACGGTGAAGCCGGCTGCGCCGAAGCTGGTCTCCAGCGCCTTCTTCCAGCTACCGTCGGCGAACATCTTGGTCAGCGCCTCGTTGACGGCCTTGCGGCCCGCCGAGTCGTCCTTCTTGAGCCCGATGCCGTACTTCTCCGTACTGAACGGCTTGCCGGCCACCTTGAGCTTGCCGGTGTGCTGCGCGGCGTACCCGGCGAGGATGACGTTGTCCGTGGTGATCGCGTCGAGCTGCCCGCCGAGCACCCGGTCCACGCACGCGGAGTAGGTCCGCTCCTCCTGCAGTTGCACCTCCTTGGCGTAGCTGTCCTTGACCTTCTGCGCCGACGTCGACCCGGCGACCGAGCACAGCTTCTTGCCGTTCAGCGCGTCGGGCCCGGTCAGCGTCGCGTCGTCCGCCCTGACCAGCAGGTCCTGACCGGCCACGAAGTACGGCCCGGCGAAGGAGACCTTCTGCTTGCGCGCGTCGTTGATGGAGTACGTCGCCACCACCATGTCCACCTGGCCCTGCTGCAGGAACGCCTCCCGGTTGGCCGACACCGTTTCCTTGAACGTGATGTCCTTGGCCTCGACGCCCAGCGACTTGGCCACGTACTTGGCGATCTCGATGTCGAACCCGGTGAAGGTGCCGTCCGGCGTCCGCAGACCGAGCCCCGGCTGGTCGGCCTTCACTCCGATGACCAGCTTCTTGTCGTTCTTGGCCTTGTCCACGACCGAGTCGTAGCTCGCCTGGCCGCCGCCGCACGCGGTGGCGGTGGCGGTGAGGGCGACGACGGCGAACACCGCGTAAAGGGATCTTCCAAACATGACGCGTCCTTAGTGAGTGAGGATCTTGGCGAGGAACGACTTGGCGCGCTCACTGCGCGGGGTGCCGAAGAAGTCGTCGGGGGCGTTCTGCTCGACGATCTCGCCGTCGGCCATGAACACCACGCGGTCCGCGGCCCGGCGGGCGAAGCCCATCTCATGGGTGACGACGACCATGGTCATGCCCTCACGGGCGAGCGCCGTCATCACCTCCAGCACCTCGTTGACCATCTCCGGGTCGAGGGCCGAGGTGGGCTCGTCGAACAGGAGCACCTTCGGCTCCATGGCCAGCGCGCGGGCGATCGCGACGCGCTGCTGCTGGCCACCCGACAGCTGCGCGGGGAACTTCGCCGCCTGACCGCCGATGCCGACGCGCTCCAGCAGCTCATACGCCTTCTTCTCGGCGTCCGCCCTGCTCTTCTTCAGCACGTGGACCTGCCCGAGCATGACGTTCTCCAGAACCGTCTTGTGCGCGAACAGGTTGAACGACTGGAACACCATGCCGACCTCGGCCCGCAGCCGGGCCAGTTGCCGCCCCTCTTCGGGCAGCGGCATGCCGTCGATCCGGATGGTGCCGGAGTCGATGGTCTCCAGCCGGTTGATCGCGCGGCACAGGGTGGACTTGCCGGCGCCCGACGGGCCGATGATCACCACGACCTCGCCCCGCCGTACGCTCAGGTCGACGTCCCTGAGTACGTGATGATCGCCAAAGCGTTTGTTGACTTGGTCGAGGACGACCAGCCCCTGTTCGGACACGGGTAACGCTCCTTCCGTCCGCGTTGGCGCAACGGTAGGAGTGGCATGTGTCACGCAGAGGGTTGTGCGCGTTCTGCTCAGTGATCGGCGGGCCGGTTAGTGAACCGGCGGCTTGGCCTGTGTGGCGGTCGCGCCGGACAGGCCGATGGTGTCCCTGAACGCCCGATCCCACTGCCCGTCGCGCAGATAGCGCCCGATCAGCCCGCTGAGGTAGTCGCGGAAGGCGACGTCCTCCTTGCGGACGCCCATGCCGTACGGCTCGCGGCCGAACGGCTTGCCGACCAGCCGGAGCGCGCCCGGACGCCGCTTCACCAGGCCGAGCAGGATCGTGTCGTCGGTGCTGATCGCGTCGATGCGCCCGGCCGTGAGCGCGGGCACGCATTCGCTGGAGTTGTCGACGATCACCAGCCGGGCGCCGGGCACGCGTTCCCGCAGCCGGTCCAGGGAGGTGGAGCCGGTAGTCGTGCACACCGCCCGGCCGTCGAGATCCGCCACGCCGTCGATGCGCTTGTCCCCGGCCCTGGCCAGCACGTCCTGTCCGGCGTAGTAATAGGGGTTGGTGAAGCCGACGATCCGGCTCCTGGCCGGTGTGATGGAGTACGTCGCGACGACGATGTCCACCACGCCCTGCCGCAGGAAGTCCTCGCGCTGCACGGGCAGGGTCTCGACGAACCGGACGTTGCGCTCGCTGCCGGTCAGGTCCTTGGCGACCAGTCTGGCCATCTCCGCGTCGAACCCGGTGATCCGCCCGCTGCCCGGGTCCTTGAACCCGAACAGTGGATAGTCGAACTTGATCCCCACCGTGAGCATGCCGCTCCGCTGGACGCGGGCCATCGTGGAGCCCTCGGGGAACGCGGGCTCCCCGGAGGAGCCGCAGGCCGCCAGTGCCAGGCAGGCGAGTACGGCGAGCAGCGCCCGGACCGGCTTCACCGCACCCAGTACCGGTGCTGCGGGCGGCCCGTCGGCCCGTACCTCAGCCGGGCCTCGACCTGCCCCCGCTCGACCAGGTGCTCCAGATAGCGGCGGGCGGTCGCCCTGCTGACACCGATGGCCTCGGCCAGCTCGTGCGCCGACAGATCGTCCTCGACCGCGGCCAGCCCGTCGAGCACCGTCTGCTCGGTCGCCGCCGAGATGCTCTTGGCCCGGGGAGAGGCGTCCAGATGCAGCGAGCGGAAAATCCGGTCGATCTCCTGCTGCTCGACGAACCTGCCGTCCGAGCCGAGCTGCTCGACCGTCGCCGCGTACCGCAGCAGTGTCTGCTCCAGAATCCCGGCCCTGGTCGGTTTGACCAGGTAGTACAGGGCGCCGCGCTGCATGGCCGCGCGCACCGCGGCCGACTCCTTGTGGCCGGAGATCACGATCACGTCGGTGGGCGGCTGGTCCGGGCGCCGCAGCCGGTGCGCGACCTCGAGCCCGGGCAGGTCGGGCAGGTGGAGGTCGAGCAGCACCAGCCGTGGCGCGAACCGGTGGGCGGCGGCGAGCGCCACCTGGCCGGTGTGCGCGATTCCCACCACCTTGAACCCGGAGACGCGGTTCACCTGGGCGTGCAGCGCGGCGGTCACGACCGGGTCGTCGTCCACGATGAGAACGGTGATGTCCCCCGCTCCAGGCATCGCCACACTCCTAGCTCGACTGTGATCGACGCGGGCATCTTAGGGACGTTGTGTTACAACAAATCGCGTTCTGCTCCTTTTGCTCAGCGCGGGGCTTCGCGCCAAGCTCCCGCCTCCTACTGTGTTCTGCGGTGTGTCAGCGGCCGCGCGGCCGACGAACCGCGGGGGGAGGTGACGCTGGTGAGAGACCGTGGATGGCTCCTGGCAGTGACGGCACTGTGGATTCTGCTCGGCCTGCTCCCGCTGGCGCTGCTGACGTCGTCCAGCATCACGCTGTCGGCGGACGCCGTCGGCGACGAGGTCGGCGACCGGGTGCGGACCACCGCCTCGGTCAGCCGGGTCGTGGTGGAGCAGCAGCTCGGCTCGCTCAAGCAGCTCGTCAGCGCGTTCGCCCAGCAGCCCGCGGTACGCGCCGCGGCGACCTCCGGGAAGCCGGCCGGCCGCGACACCATGATCGGGTTCCGCGAGGAGCTGGCCAGGATGCGCGCCGGAGTCGGCGGCGTGATCGTGATCGGGCCGCACGGCGACATCGCCGGCGCCGAGCCGACGAGCGTGCTGCCCCAGGACGTGAGCAGTACCGACTGGTACGTCTCCGTCCGCGACCGCCCGCAGCCGTACGTCTCCCAGGCGTACACGCCCACGATGCGCGGCGTGTCCAGGGCCGTCGCGGCGGCCGCGGCGATCCCGAGCGCCGACGGCAAGAGCGTGCTGGGCGTCCTGGCCGTCGTCTACAGTCTGGACGCCATCCAGGACTTCGCGTCGCAGGCCGCCGAGGCGCAGGGGATCCGGCTGCTGATCACCGACCAGTCGGGCGTGCTCGTCGCCGATCCCGGCAGGAAGCTCTACGCCCTCACCTCCCTGCGCGAGGACCCCAGGGTGGACGCGGCGCTGGCCGGCCGTACCCTCTTCACCACCCACCAGGGCCCCGACGGCAAGGTGCTGTCGGCGTCGGAGCCCATCCCCGACGTCGGCTGGACGGTCACCGCCGAGGTGCCCGCCGACACGGCGCTCGCCTCCGCCGAGCAGCTCCGGGTACGGGTGCTGTCGATCGCCGCCGTCCTGGCGTTGCTGATCCTCATCGGGCTGGGCCTGCAGATCCACACCACGCGCGGCCGGCGCCGGGCGCAGCGGACACTCGCCCGGTACGCGGCCGAGCTGGCCGCCGCCCGGGACGAGGCGGTGAGCGCGTCCGGCGCCAAGTCCGAGTTCCTCGCCAAGATCAGCCACGAGATCCGCACCCCGATCAACGGCGTGCTCGGCATGAACTCCCTGCTGCTGGAGACCCGGCTCGACGGCGAGCAGCGCCACTACGCGAGCACAGCCCAGGAGTCCGCGCGGGGCCTGCTCCGGCTGCTCGACGACTTCCTCGACCTGTCGAAGATCGAGGCGGGGCATCTGCAGGTGGAGTCGGTGCCGTTCGACCTGCCCCGGCTCTGCGACGAGGTGGTGGCCCCGTTCGCGCCGCACGCCTACCAGCAGGGACTCTGGCTCACCTCGCGGCTCGGCGACAGCCTGCCTCAACAGGTGATCGGCGATCCGGTACGGCTCGGGCAGGTGCTCACCAACGTCGTCGGCAACGCGCTGAAGTTCACCGTCCAGGGCGGCGTCGACTTGGAGGTGACCCTCGACGAGGGCGGTCCCGGGGATGATCGGGTCGCGCTGCGGTTCACGGTGACCGACACCGGTGTGGGCGTCGGGCAGGGAGATCTTGAGCGGGTCTTCGGCATCTTCCGCCAGGTCGATTCCCCGATCACCCAGCGGACCGGCGGCAGCGGCCTCGGCCTGGCCATCAGCAGGCAGCTCACCGAGCTGATGGGCGGCGAGATCGGGCTGGACAGCGTCGAGGGGGTGGGCAGCCGTTTCTGGGTCACGTTGCCGGTGGACGTACTGACCTGGTCGGCCCCGTCCGCGCCCGAGGTGCGCGGACGGCGAGTGCTCGTCGCCGACGCCCGGCCCGAGGACCTCGCGCTGGCCGGCCGCATCCTGGACGACGCCGGGCTGGTGGTGGAGACGGTATCCGACGGCCCGACCGCGCTGACCGCCCTGCGGACCGCCGCCGCAGCGGACCGGCCGTTCGACCTGGTAGTGATCGACCTCGACCTGTGCGCCACGAACGCCGATTCCACGCTGACCGATGGGGTGCTGACCGGCGGGGTGTCGACCGACGGAGTGCTGTCCGATCCGTTGCTTCGTGACGCCGGCGTCATCGTGCTCGTCACGCCGGGGCGGCCGGGGCGCTCCTGGCCGATCTCGGTGGCCGAGCGGATCGTGCAGTCGATGACCCGCCCGCTCAGCCGCCGCCGCTTGCTCGCCGCCGTGGAGAACGCGCTGGCCCCTGCGCAGGGCGCGGCGCTGGTCCCCGGGTCGGCCCACGCGCCGGCCTCCGCGCAGGGCGCGGCGCTGGACCCCGCGACCGGTGCGACCGAGGCGCCGGGCGCCGGTGTGGCGCCGGTCCGGATCCTGGTGGCCGAGGACGATGAGGTGAGCCGCCAGGTGGCCGTGGTCGTCCTGCGGAAGGCGGGCCACCACGTCGACTCCGTCGCTGACGGGAGGCAAGCCGTGGCGGCGGTGCTCTCGGGCGGGTACGACCTGGTCTTCATGGACTGCCAGTTGCCGGTGCTCGACGGCCTGGCCGCGACCGCCGAGATCAGGCGGCGCGAGGAGCCGCGTACGCCGATCATCGCGATGACCGCGGCGGCGATGCCGAACGACCGGCTCCGATGCCTGGAGGCGGGCATGGACGACCACCTCGCCAAGCCCGTGGACTGGCAGTACGTCCTGACCCAGGTACCGCTGTGGGCCGCCGCGCCGGGGCTCCCGCCGGAGCTGGCGGGACTGTCGCGGGCGGAGATCACGGCGATCGCCGAAGCGTTCCGCTCGACGGCCATGGAGGTCTATGACGAGCTCTTCCAGGCAGTACACGGGGAAGACCTGGCCCGCGCCGCCTCGTTCGCGCACCGGTTGAGGGGCGGCTGCGCGACCGTCGGGCTCACCGACGCGGCCGAGGTGTGCGAGCGGGTAGAGGCATCGGCCATGCGCGGCGTCGCCGAACGGGAATTGGCGGATCGGCTGGGCGGTTTATTGCGCGCACAAATTAACCGCGGCGACGGATTTATTAACTTGTGAGTAATTTTGTAGCACTAAGGTGCTTATGTCCGTAAATTAACGTGTTTGTAATGGGGGGCGCAAATGGCGGATCCAACCGAGGAGCCCAGTCCCACGGGCACTCCCAGCCCCACCGCGTCGGACACCCCAACACCCACGCCTACGGACACGCCGACTCCGACCCCGACCCCGACTCCGACTCCGACGGACACGGCGACCCCGACTCCCACGCCGACCCCGACTCCGACGGACACGGCGACCCCGACTCCCACGCCGACTCCGACGGATGCCTCCACATCCACTCCGCCGAGTACCCCCACGCCGTCGAGCCCGACGCCAAGCGCCCCTGCGTACACGCCGATCCCCACGCCGAGACCCTCCCCGACGTACACGCCAACCCCAACCCACCGGCCCGGCGCGTCGGACCGGGTGCAGATCGACTGGGCGTCCATTCGCGAGCTGGCCGGACTCTTCGACAAGCTGGGCGACGACGTCGTGGAACGCCGCCTGAACTCCTGGAAGCTGGGAGACACCTCCGGCCTGGTCGGCGGCGACGACGAGGGCCGCGATTTCGCCGAGTGGTACCACGCCGGCTACACCGCCCTGACCCATCACATGGACGCCATCGCCGACAAGAACTTCACGACGGCCGGCAACCTCCGCGATTTCCGGAAACTCTGGCATTACCTGGAGCAGGACATCATCGCGACCCTGCCCGCGGTCCTGGACCTTCCCGACGCCCCGATCCCCGTGACCCCACCGGCCAGGGAAGGCGCCTGATGTTCGATCCGTTCCAGGCGCTCGCCTATTTCGCCCAGGTACACGTTCCTGTGGCAGATGTGTCCAACCTGCGGGCCCGCGCGACGGAGCTGCGCGAGTTCGCCAAGGCGATCGGCACGCTCGCGCAGCACACGGCGAGCGGGGTCGCGGCCGTGCGCGAGACGAACGACAGCCGGTCGGTCGACCGCTTCGCGGACGTGTGGCCCGACCAGCTCGCCCCCCGCTACGCCGCCATGGCGGCGGCGCTGAACGAGATGGCCGACGGCTGCGACGACTACGCCGAGGCGGTGGAGGAACACCGTGACCAGCTCATGATCATCGGCACCCAGCTAGCCGCCATGGCGTTCACCATGATGTTCGGCTACCTCTACCCGGGGGCCAGGATCGCGGCCGAGGGGGTGTTCAAGTGGCTCGTGGCGCGGGCCAGGCTGGAGAAGACGATCTTCCAGAAGCTGATGAAGACCATCCTGGCCGCGAAGGTGGGCAAGTTCAACGTGGGCACGTACGCGGTGCGCGAAGGACTCGACGCTGTGGCCGACTCGGTCGTGTGGGCCACGGTGAAGACCGGCGTGCACGCGGCGAGCTCCGCCGCCACCGGCCAGCCGATGGGCAACCTGTGGGAGTACGCGGGCAAGCACTTCGTCGCCGAGCTGGCCTATGACGGCGGTATCAAGGCCCTGCGCGACGTACGCAAGTTCATCCCGGCCACCAGGTTCACCGAGACCATGCTCGGCACCGGTCCGATGGGCAATTTCTTCCGGCGGACCACGTCGGCGGCGACCCTCTACGCGCTGGTCGCCAACGGGGACATGTCCGTCCAGGGATCGCTCCGATCCGCTTTGGCGCACGCCCCCCGGGCGTTCATCCTCCACCGATAAGGAGCCGGCATGACCATACCCACGAGCGGCGATCCGGAGATCGACCGGGCGCTGGCACAGCTCGCCGCGCAGACGGCGCAGCTCGAGGAGGTGGGGCGCCGTCTGGAGTCGGCCAGGGGGCGCGGCGTCGCGGCGGATGGGCAGGTGACGGTCGAGGTCCTGCCGAGCGGGGGGCTGGCGAGCGTGCGCATCGCGCCGCGCGCGATGCGGCTGGGCTCCGAGGCGCTGTCCGACGCGCTCATGGAGGCGGCCCGGCAGGCCGAGGAAGACGTGAGCGCCCAGACCTTCGCCGCCACCCAGACGATCTTCGACAGCCCCGGCCGCTGACCTCCCGTGGGTCAGGGGCGGCCCGGTGGGGCCGCGATCGGGCTGTAGTGGAGGCTCGCCAGCAGGCGCCGGTCCCCGTCCTTGACCGAGATCTGGGTGACGCGGAAGCGCCCGTCGGCCGGTGTGCCCTGGAACGCGGCGCGCTGCGCCAGTACGCCGATGGCCACCGCCGTGTCGCCGTACTCCCGTACGGTGACGTCCGCCCAGCTCATCTCGTGCGTGACCATGCCGCCCCCGCGGTAGCGCGCCAGCCACTGGTCCTTGTTCAGGATGAAGCCGAGCGGTCCCACGAGGGTGAAGTCGGGCACGGTGAGCGCGTCGAGCGCTTCGATGTCGCCGCGGCGCTCGGCCTCCATCCACTGCCTGCTGAGTTCGCCGAGTCGCTGGTCGATGGTCATGATCAGATCTCCTGTCTCTCCATGGGCCGGCCCTGGCGGTACATGCGCGCGGGCTTGTTGCCCGCCGCCTGTCCGCCGTCGATGGGCAAGGTCACTCCGGTGATGAACGACGACTGGTCGGAGCAGAGCCATACGACCGCCGCGGCCACCTCTTCTGATCGGCCGATGCGCCGCATGGGCGTCGACAGCCCGGCCAGGCGCTGCGCCTCCTCGCCCGCCGCCTCCAGGTGATGGGTGAGGATCGGACCGGGGGCGACCACGTTGACGCGGATGCCCTGGTCGGCGTAGTCGAGCGCGGCCACCTTCGTCAGGCCGATGATCCCGGCCTTGCCCGCCACGTACGCGCTCAGGTTCGCGCTGCCCTGGAGCCCGGCGAGCGAGGCCATGTTGACGATCGACCCGCCACCTGAGGCGAGCATGGCCTGGATCTGGTACTTCATGCCGAGGAAGGTGCCGCGCACGTTCGTGCGGATGCCCCGGTCGAACTCGTCGGGATCGATGTCGGCCAGCGGCGCGGGCATCGGCCCGTCGGTGGCGTTGTTGAAGGCCGCGTCCAGCCGGCCGAAGGTCTCCAGCGCCCGCTGGACCAGCCGCTCGCTCGACGCCGCGTCACCGACGTCGAGGGATACGGCCAGCGCTTGCCCGCCGTCGAAGCGGATGTCCGCGGCGACCTGTTCGACCGCCTGCGTGTCGCGGGCGCCGAGCACCACGGCGGCGCCGGCCTGGGCCAGGGCCTGGGCGGTGACGGCGCCGATGCCGCGGCTGGCCCCCGCCACGACCGCGACCTTGCCATTGAGGGAAGGGTTTGGCTGCATGTCTAGGACGATAGATATCGAAGCATTAGATGTCAAACGATTAGATGGCACTGCTAAACTCGGCGGCATGATGCCACCCTTCCGGCCACCGATCGGCCTGCTGCTCACCAACACCGCCAGGACCGTGAGCCGGGCCTTCGACGACGCGCTCGCCTCCGTGGGCGGGTCGGCCCCGGTCTGGCAGATCCTCATCTCGATCAAATCCCGGCAGCTGGGCAACCAGCGCGAGCTCGCCGAGGCGGTGGGCATCCAGGGGGCGACGCTGACCCACCACCTCAACGCGATGGAGAGCGGCGGCCTGCTGACCCGCCGCCGGGACCCCGCCAACCGGCGCGTCCACATGGTCGAGCTGACCGAGGAGGGGGAGCGGTTGTTCCACCGGCTGCGTGAGGTGGCGGTGGCCTTCGACACCCGCCTGCGCACGGGGCTCAGCGAGGAGCAGACCGCCTCGTTCGAGGAGATTCTCATCCAGCTAGCGCAGAACATCCGCGACTAGACAGGCGGTCGGACCGGGCTCAGCCTGCGGGTTTCGGCCGATCCACGTCGGGAGGCATGGCCCACGGCCCCCGCCCGCGGGAGGTGGAGACGTATGCGCATCGAGGTGACGCCTGACGGTCCCTACGTGGTGACCGGATCGGTCCCCATGACCAGGTAGGTCATCGGCGCCGATGCGATGGGCCAGTCGATGGAGTGAGTCCAGGGCGAGGACTACCCTGACCCCGGTTCGACTTCACCTCCGCGGCCTGGGGAGGATGGGTTTCATGAACACACGATCTATCGGCCAGACCCGTGTCGGCGCCATCGGGCTCGGCGCCATGCCCATGTCCGTAGCGGGGCACATGCCCGACGAAGCCCAGTCGATCAAGACCATCCACGCGGCGCTCGACGCGGGAGTCACCCTCATCGACACCGCCGACGCCTACACGCCCTCAGCCGACCAGGTGGGTCACAACGAGCGGATCGTGGCCAAGGCTCTGGCGGGCTGGAGTGGCGACACCGGCGACGTCCTCGTGGCCACCAAGGGCGGCCACACCCGCGTGGCGGGCGGCGGCTGGCAGGTCAATGGCCGGCCGGACTACCTGGCCGAGGCGTGCGAGCGCTCCTTGAAGGCGCTGGGGGTCGAAGCGATCGGGCTCTATCAGCATCACCGGCCCGACCCCGCCGTGCCGTACGAGGAGACGCTCGGCGGCCTGCGTGACCTGCTCGACGCGGGGAAGATCCGGATGGCGGGCATCTCCAACGCCAATCCGGAGCAGATCAGGCTCGCCCACGAGATCCTGGGCGGCCGGCTGGCCAGTGTGCAGAACGAGTACTCGCCGAAGTTCCGGTCCAGCGAGCCGGAGATCGACGTGTGCGCGGAGCTCGGGGTGGCGTTCCTGCCGTGGTCGCCGCTGGGCGGCATCAGCTCGGCGGGGGAGCTCGGCGGCAAGC
This sequence comes from Nonomuraea sp. NPDC049158, assembly GCF_040648335.1. Classification (NCBI taxonomy): domain Bacteria; kingdom Bacillati; phylum Actinomycetota; class Actinomycetes; order Streptosporangiales; family Streptosporangiaceae; genus Nonomuraea; species Nonomuraea sp. NPDC049158. The sequence goes on along the minus strand of NZ_JBEZDM010000002.1, from coordinate 287,556 downwards.
ACGCGGCGTTCGGCACGGTGGCGGCGGCGCGGGGCGTGTCGCCGCAGCAGGTCTGCCTGGCCTGGGAGCTGGCGCGCAGCCCGGTGGTGATCCCCATCCCCGGGGCGAGCAGGCCGGAGAGCATCGTCGACTCGGCCGCCGCGGCCGACCTCGTCCTCACCGCTGAAGAGCTGTCCCTGCTTTCTTAGCTGGACGCTTTCTTAACTGGACGCTTTCTTAACTGGACGCTTTCATAGCTGGACGCTTTCTTAGTCCTACTGCAGGTGGGCTGGGGCCGGCTGGTCGGCCGGCTCCAGCCCGCGCAGCTCGGCCAGGGTCTCATCGGCCCAGGCGAGCGCCGAACGGCCCTGTGTGAGGCCGAGGTTGAGCGCGTACCGGCCGAACTTCGTCGGGTCTTTGCACTCCAGGACGGCCAGCCGCTGCTGCAAGCGCGCCCTGATGCGCTCCACCACCGCGATCGCCGACTCCTTGTCGAGCAGCGGGAGCAGGAACGCCTGGAGAGCCACCTCGCTGCGCATCGCACCGGTCGGCTCGTGCTCGATCAGCCAGGAGCGCAGCTGCCCGGCGCCCTCAGGCGTGATCGCGTACATTTTCCGCCCGCGCGCCCCCTCTGACTCGACCGCCACCAGCCCGTCGGCGGCCATCTTCACCAACTCCGGATAGATCTGCGTGTGCCCGGCCTGCCAGACGTGATTGAGCGACCGCTCGAAGGATTTCGCCAGGTCGTAGCCGCTGGCCGACCCCGTGGCGTCGAGGAGCCCGAGCAGCGCGATCCGTAGGGACATGCCGGCCAGCATACCAATGGATTGACATGTCAGTCCTTACATGTCAATCTCCACACGTGAATACTGACACGAAAGACGCGAAGCGCGGAGGCGATGGCCTCCTGCTGGTCGCCGTGCTCGGCGGCATGTTCTTGGGAATGCTCGACCAGACGATCGTCGGTACGGCCCTGCCGCGGATCATCACGGAGCTGGGCGGCGTCGACCTCTACACCTGGGTCGTCACGGCCTACCTGCTGACCTCGACCGTGACCGTGCCCCTCTATGGAAGGTTGTCGGACCAGCACGGCAGAAAGCCGCTGGTGCTGATCGGGATGTCCGTGTTCCTCCTGGGGTCGGCGTTGTGCGGGGTGGCCCAGGACATGACGCAGCTCATCCTGTTCCGCGCGTTGCAGGGCTTGGGCGCGGGCGCGCTGCTGCCGCTGTCGATCGCCCTGGTGCTCGAACTGTTCCCGCCGGAGAAGGGCGGCGCGCGGGTGCAGGGCGCGATGGGCGGGGTGATGGCGCTCAGCTACCTCGCCGGGCCGTTCCTGGGCGGGCTCTTCACCGATCACGCGAGCTGGCGCTGGGCCTTTTATGTGAACGTGCCGATCGGGCTGGTCCTGATCGCGATCATCGTGCTGCGCCTGCCGCGCCGGCCGGGGCATGGCGGCGGGCGGCCCGACTATCTGGGCATCGGGGTCTTCACGGTGGGCATCAGCGCGCTGCTCATCGGCCTGACCGAGAAGGGGCTCGACGGCCACACCTGGACCAGCGCGCCGGTGGTCGGGCCGATCGTGCTGGGTCTGGTGTCGCTCGTGGTGTTCGTGGTGGTGGAGCGGCGGGCCGAGGCGCCCATCATGCCCATGCACCTGTTCCGGAACCGTACGTACACGCTGGTCAACGTGACCTCCTTCTTCACCGCCTTCTGTATGTTCGCCGGTGTGGTGTTCCTGCCGCGCTACTTCCAGGAGGCGCTCGGCGCCAGCGCCACCGAGTCGGGACTGCGGATCTACCCGCTGACCCTGGCCATGGTGGTGGGCAGCATGGTCGTGGGCGCGCTGATCAGCCGGACGCGCGTCTACAAGCCGTGGCTGGTGGCGGCGCCGTTCCTCCTGGTCGTGGGCACGCTGCTGTGCGCCGGCCTGACGGTGGACACGCCTGCCTGGGTGCTCGTCGGGTGGATGGCGCTGATCGGCCTCGGCATGGGCCCGATGCTCTCCGGCCTGACCGTGGCCGTGCGGGACTCGGTGCCGCCCCAGTACATGGGTACGGCCTCGGCCAACCTGACGTTCTTCCGCCAGATCGGCGGCTCGGTCGCCCTGGCGCTGGCCGGCACCGCCTACACCTCCGTCATCGCCACCGAGGCGCCGCTGCACGGGCTGGCCGCCGCGCACGCCTCGGCCGCGGCCCTGGTCATCCCCTCGCTGGGTGTGGCGGGCGCCCTCGTGGCGCTGGTCGCCCTGATCGCCATGCCCGGTGCGCGGATCGACCGGGAAACCCCGCAGCCCAAGGTCGAGGCCAGTTTCGCGTCCTGAGCGCCGTCATGGGAAGCTGGTTCTTGTCCCCAACACCAGGAGGTCCTCATGGCGGAAACACCGGAGCCGGAAGTCGACGAAACTCCCGAGGACGAGATGAAGCGCAAGTTCCGCGAGGCGCTGGATCGCAAGCGTAACCAGCATGCCGACTCGAGCGCGGGTGGCAGGGGCAACGACCCTTCCAAGATTCACGGCGCTCACGGGCCCGCCGCCAGCAAGCGTTCTTTCAGGCGGAAGAGCGGCGGTTGACCTGAGCTTTTCTGGGGGTACGGCATGCCGTACCCCCTTTTTTCTTGACCTCCTAGGTAGATCTTCGCCCGTTTCATGGCCTTATGTTTGCCTTTGTCCGGTTCGGTACCTATAGTTCATGGAGTTACCAGCCGGTGACTTTGGGGCTTCAACAGGGGAGTACCAACCGGCAGGCGCCGAATCCCGCTCGCGGGAACCGGGGAACCAAACGTTCCTTAGGGGTGAATCCGACCGCGGTCGGTAGGGCATCTCCACGTCCGAACCCGTCAGCTAACCCGGTAGGCGAGATGGAGAGGACACCTACCGCATGCGTAACCCCCGCGTCGTGCCGCCAGCCCGCGTGTTGTCGTCCGCTGACTGACCGGCACCTTCCCCCCGCTCTTCCACGCTCCACGTAGCGCCCGTTTGGCGTTTTGCCCGGCTACGCACACCTTTCGCGAGCGCAATCCCCTTGTTCCCGTATAAAGGACTTTGCTACTCCATGTCTGTTCGATCTGCCATGCTCACCGCCGCCGTCGTCGGTGCGATCTCCATCGGCGCAGGCACCGCCGCACACGCCGATTCCGGCAGTGACAAGAAGGTCCTGCTCAAGGGCAAGACCACCGCGTCCTACTTCTGGGACGACTCCTCCGGCCGCGCCGGGGACACCGGGCTGCCGGCCAGCGGCAAGCCCATGCAGAAGGGGCTCGCCGCCAGCCCGAGCTGGCCGCTCATGACCGAGGGCTACGTCGTCTACAAGGGCAAGAAGATGCCCTTCTTCGTCGGCGACCGCGGCCCGGGCGTGCCGTCCTCCAGCGGCGTCATGCTCGACCTCGACGCCAAGACCTTCGCCGCCCTGACCGGCGGCCGCTTCAACTCCAGCACGCTGGGCGTGGACGGCAACGGTGGCGCGGGCCACATCAAGATCGACTACGTCATCACCAAGTGGGGCAGTGGCCCGGGCAAGAAGAACTACCCGCTGCCCTTCTCCACCGGTTCGTACGCCGTCGTGGACCGCAACCCCGCCAAGCCCCCGAAGATCGTGGCCGAGGGCGACAAGCCCGCCGCGGTCAAGCCCGCTCCCGCCAAGGCCGTGCCGGTGGCCGCCAAGAAGGCCGACAAGGCCGAAGAGAAGGTCGTTGAGTCGAACGCCATCGGTGGCGCCGCCGCGGCGGTCGCGCTGGCGATGTTCGGCGGCTCGACGGTCGGCCGCGACCGGATCCGCAAGCTCGTCCGGCGCTGACGGCCGTCAGGTCCGAAGACGGTCTCGCTGGCGGCCGCCAGGTCCGGAGCCGACGATCTCGATGGTCGTCAAGTCCGGAGCTGGCGGTCTTTGCGTCGCGGGAAACAGAATGTCATTCTGACCTGGTGACCATTGCAGCCGCCAACGGCATCGAGATCGCGTACGAGACCTTCGGCTCACCCGGCGGACGTCCCCTGCTCCTCATCATGGGGCTCGGCGCCCAGCTCATCCACTGGGACGACGAGCTCTGCGAGCTCCTGGCGGAGCAGGGCCATCACGTCGTCAGATTCGACAACCGGGACTCCGGACTCTCCACACACCTGCACGACGAGGGCGTTCCCACACTGGGGACGTCCTCTTCGTATCTGCTGGACGACATGGCCGACGACGCCGCCGGGCTGATGGACGTCCTCGGCTGGACCGCCGCCCACGTCGTGGGCGCCTCGATGGGCGGGATGATCGCCCAGACGCTCGCCATCCGGCACCCCGAGCGGGTCCTGACCCTTACCTCGATCATGTCGACGCCCGGCCCGGACGTGGCCCCGCCCACGCCGGAGGCCAGCGCGGTGCTGCTCGCCGCGCCCCCGACCGATCGGGACGCCGTGCTCGCCCAGTCCTTGAGGACCTGGGCGGTGATCGGTTCGCCCGGCTTCGACATGGACCGGGAACGCATCCTGCGGCTGTCCGGCCAGGCGTACGACCGGTGCTTCGACCCGCCGGGCACGACCCGGCAGCTGGCCGCGATCATGGCCTCCGGTGACCGCACGGAGCGGCTCGGCACGCTGGGGATCCCCGCCCTGGTCATCCACGGCGAGGCCGACGCTCTCGTCCCGGTCGCCGCCGGCCACGCCACGGCGGCGGCGATTCCGGGCGCCACGCTGCTGACGTTCCCCGGTATGGGCCATGACCTGCCCCGGCCGCTCTGGCCGGACATCGTCGGCGCCATCACCAAGCTCACCACGAGCTGACGTAAGGGATCGGTGGAGGTCGGTGGCTCGTGTCCGCCGCGCCCGGACGCGAGCCACCGGATCTCTCAGACCTCCAGCTTCTCCTCGATCCCGCGGAGCTGGTGCCGGGCCAGCGCCAGGTTGGCCCGTGCCCGATCCAGTGCGAGATAGAGGAAGAGCCCCTTGCCGCCGCGGCCGGTGATCGGCCGGATGATGTGGTACTGGCCGCCGAGCGTGATCAGGATGTCCTCGATGGAGTCCTTGAGCCCCAGCGAGTCCATCGTGCGCAGCTTGGCCTTGACCACCTCCGTGTTCCCCGCCGCGGCGACCTGGAGATCCAGGTCCTTGGAGCCGCCGAGCGCCCCCAGCGCCATGCCGCTGCCGTGATCGACGATCACCGCGCCGATGGAGCCGTCGATCGTCATCATCTCCTTGAGAGAGACGTCCATGCTGGCCATGCCTTCCTCCGTTCAAGCTCAGTGAATCCGTGCTGAGATGGCGGCCACGCTGGCCGCCGTCTTGCGCCCCTCCAGCCGGAGCAGCCCGAGATTGGTGCCGGGCTCAGCCAGGACTGCGAGGACGATGGTGGGGCCCGCCGCGTAGAAGGCGGCGAAGCCGGCGGTGCCGGAGATGAGCGTCTCCTCCAGTACGCCCTGGCCGGTCATGATCGTCATTCGCCTGCTCAGCGCGAGCAGTGCCGCGGACAACGCGGCGACCTGCTCGCCACTGCCGTCGGCGTTGTCGCAGGCGATGCTCATGCCGTCGACCGTGCAGGCGACGCTCCCGCTGATGTCCGGAGTGCGCTCGCGCAGGAGAACCATCTCCCTGAGCACCTCTTCACGCAGCTCCACCGGTGGCCTCCTTTGCGGGCGGGGGAACCTCATGTCAGCTCCTCCAGTGCCTTCTTCAGGCGCATCAGCAGGGCCAGGTCTGTGGGGTCCGCCGTGACCGGCGGGCCGAGCGGCAGGCCCGGGGCGCGGGGATCGTGCGGCGGCCGTTGAGCGGCGGCCACGCGCCCCCGCTGCGGCAGCGCCCCCTGCCCGTCTCCGGCGGTCTTCGCCCTGTGCTCACCGGTCTTCGTCGCGCTCTCTTCCGGGGCGCGCGTGGTGGTGGTCGTCTCCACGGACTGTGCCAGCAGCCCGGCCGCCGCCATCCTCCGTACGGCCAGCAGCACCGAATAGCCGGACCTGCCGATCCGCTTGGCCAGGTCGAGCGGTGTCGCCTCGGCCCCGGCCCCGGTGAGGACCTCCCACTGGACCGAGTCCAGAGTCACCCCGCTGCCCGGCAGCCACTGCGCCGGCCGTACCGGAGCCGTGTCCAGCTGGGCGGACGGCCAGATCTGCGCGAGATAGGCGCGGCGGCGCGCGCACTCCCGCATCAGGCCCGCCACGTCGAAGAACCACTGCCCGCCCAGCCAGTGCTGCTCGCCCGGCCGGAACTTCGGCCGCGACCCGCCGGTCGGCAGCAGGAAGAACGCGGCGTCCAGGACGGCCCCGAGCACGCAGTACTGCAGCTCGCCCAGCGTGACGGGCCCCTCCTCCAGCAGGCGCGCGCAGCCCCCGTCGGCCTGCAGCCTGCGCAGCGCGGTCTCCGGCAGCCGCCCTCGCGCCGCCAGCAGCCGCTCGACGCCGGGCGTCTGGGCGCACTCCATGTACGTGACCCGGCCCTCGCTGAGGAAGATCGTGCCGGCCCGGCCCACGCGGAGGGCGCCCGTGGCCCGTTCACGGGCGAGACCGGCCAGAAGCGTATCCAGCGGTGCCATGACTCAGGCGAGCAATTGGCGGGAGATGTTCAGGAGGCGGTAACGCGCCAGGGCGAGATTCGACCGTTCCAGATCGAGGCGCAGGTAAATGACGAGCGGCCCCTCGAATACCGTTTCGAGGAATCTCAGTAAATGATGGCCTTTGTCGGTAGTTACCAGCATGTCGTCGATACGAACAGTTTCACCCGGGCAGGAGCGGGCCAGGCCGTCCATGGTCGCGCGCAGCGTCTCCGTCAGGGCGGCGGCGGAGCTCTCGGCGTCCACGCCTTGCGGCGGTCCGCTGATAGCCACGGCCATGCCGCTCGTCTGGTCCACCAGCATCGCGTCCAGCGCCCCTGGTATCGCCATGACCTCGGTCAGGCAGTCATCCAGTCCCAGCACGTGACCCTCCCACGCCGTCATGAGGACGGGGACAGCGTAGGAGCGGCGGAGGGCGGCCGGGTGATCGGATAAAGCGAGATATGTATGAGGTTAAAGATGTCTACGGCCAAGGGGGAGAAAAACCTAACCGCGACGGAGATTTCCTGATTGGGAGTATTGCTTGCGACATTTAAGAGTATCGCTCGCATTATTCTTGGCCCAGCTCGCCAGTATCCAATGGATACTCTGGAGAATATGAAGATCCTTCTCTTTGGCGCGACCGGCATGGTCGGTCAGCGCATTGCCGCCGAGCTGGCGGCCCGCGGCCACGAGGTGACCGGTGTCAGCAGGTCGGGACCGGTCAAGGGAGATGTGCGCGACGCCGCCACGCTGGGCCGCGGCCACGACGCGGTGATCTGCGCGATCGCTCCGCCCCGCGACGGGAGCGAGCCCGAGGGACCGTTCCTCGACGCCCATCGCGCCCTCATCGACGGCGTCCGCGCCGCCGGGGTCAGGCGGCTCGTCGTCGTCGGCGGCGCCGGCGGCCTGGAGGTGGCGCCCGGTGTCGACCTGGTCGACACGCCCGGCTTCCCGGAGATGTACAAGAAGGAAGCGCTGGCCCAGCGGAGCGCTCTCGGCCTCTATCGCGAGGTCGACGACCTCGACTGGACCTACGTCTCCCCGGCCGCGGAGATCGCGCCCGGAGAGCGCACCGGACACTTCCGTGTCGGCGGCGACCAGCTTCTCGCGGACGCCGAGGGCAACAGCCGCATCTCCGCCGAGGACTACGCGATCGCGATCGCCGACGAGGTGGAGAAGGGCGAGCACCCGCGCCGGCGCATCACGGTCGCCTACTGAACCCCGCCCGGCTCCTCCACCAGGTCGTCCGGCTCGTCAAGCAGGCCGCCCGGCTCCTCGGGCAGGAGCGCCTTCTCGTCGGGCTTGTGGACGAGCACGTTGTCCACGTACGACTTCACGGCGGCCGTGAGGCCCACGTCGGCCCCGGCCGCCTCCGACAGGTACCACCGGTGGTCCAGCACCTCGTGGAACAGCTGCGCGGGCTCCAGCTTCCCGCGCAGCCGGGCCGGAATGCCCTCGACCGTCGGCTGGAACACCTCCGCCAGCCACCGGTGCGCCACGATCGCCTCGTCCTCGTGCCGCAGGCCCTTGGCGACCCGGAAGCCGTCGAGGTCGTTCAGCAGCCGCCTGGCCTGGTTCTCCTCGACGTCGAGCCCGGTGAGCCGGAGCAGCCGCCGCTGGTGGTGCCCGGCGTCGACCACCTTGGGCCGGACGATGAGCCGTCCGGTGCCGACCTTGCGCCGCACCATCATCTCGGCCACGTCGAAGCCCAGCAGGTTGAGCCGCCTGATCCGCTGCTCCACCCGGTGCCAGTCGACCTCCTCGATGATCTCGTCCTGGGTGATCTCGTTCCACAGCCGGTGGTAACGGGTCACGATGTCCTCGGCGGTGTCCATGGGGTCGATCGACGGGTGCAGCAGCCCGCCCGCCTCCAGGTCGAGCATCTCGCCGAAGATGTTCATGTGCGCGGTCTCGATGTCGCCGAGCCGCTGGCCCTCGCTGATCATCGGGTGCATCTCGCCGGTCTCCGCGTCCACGAGGTAGGCGGCGAACGCGCCCGCGTCCCTGCGGAACAGCGTGTTCGACAGCGAGCAGTCGCCCCAGTAGAAGCCGGTCAGGTGCAGCCGCACCAGCAGCACGGCCAGCGCGTCCAGTAGCCGGGTGAGCGTGTCGGGCCGCAGCGTTCCCGACATGACCGCGCGGTAGGGGAGCGAGAACTGCAGGTGCCGGGTGATCAGCGCCGCGTCGAGCCCCTCGTCCCGGCCGGTGACGTAGGCGATCGGCTCGACCGACGGCGCGTCGAGCCTGGCCAGGTCCCACAGCAGCTGGTACTCCCGCCTGGCGTACCGCTCGCTGATCTCCTTGATCGCGTACACGTTGCCGGACAGCCGCACGAACCGCACCACGTGGCGCGAGATACCGCGCGGCAGGTCGACGATGTGATGCGTCGGCCAGTCGGAGAGAGGGACCTCCCAAGGCAGGCGGATCAGGTCGGGGTTGCCGAGCGCGCCGGTGATCTGTAGGGGCATATGCCCAGGATATTGTGCGGACGTGGACGAGTTTCTCAAGTGGTACTTTTCCGGTCGTCCCGTCGTCGCCAGCACCCTGGGAGCCGACGGCTACGATCACACGCTCGGTGACTTCACCGCCGCCGCCTTCGCCGCCCGTGAGCGGGAAGAGATCGTCTGGCTGGACCGGCTCTCCAGGCTGGAGACGCCGACGCCGGACGACGCGATCGACAGGGATCTCGTCCTGTCCCAGCTGAGGGGTTCCATCGCTCTGGCCTCCTGGCCGGACTGGCGGCGTGACCCGGCCGTCTACCTGTCGGCGATCTTCACCTCCATGTTCACGCCGTTCCAGCGGCGGCTCAAGCCCGAGCCCGAGCTGGTGGCCGCCGCCCTCTCCCGACTGGCCGAGGTGCCGGACGTGCTGGCCGCCTGCCGGGCCAACCTCGACGCCGAGCTCGCGGCGCCGCTGCTCGTCCAGCGCGGCCTCGGGCAGGCGCGCACCGGACGCAACTTCCTCACCAGGACCATCCCGTCGATGGTGACGGACCCGGAGCTGCGCGCGCGGCTCGCGTCCGCGGCCGAGCCGGCCGCCGCCGCTTTCGACGCGTTCGTCACCTTCCTCGACGAATTCAAGTGCGGCGGCACCTGGCGGATGGGGGAGCGGCTCTACTCGACGCTGCTGCGCGAGCGCGAACTGCTCGGGTACGGCGCCGCCGAGCTGCACGAAAAGGGCGAGGCGGCCTGGGCCTCGCTGGACGCGCGGATGCGCGAGGTCACCAGGAGACTCAACGGCACCGAGGACTGGCGCGCCGCGATGGAGTCCCTGATGGACGACCATCCCGCCACGCTGGCCGACATGCGGGCCGAGTACGAGGCCGAGACGCGGCGGGCCCGCGAGTTCGTCAAGGAACGCGACCTGGTGACCTTCCCCGAGGGGGAGGAGTGCCTGGTGCTGCCCTCGGCCGAATACACCAGGCCGGTCCTGGCCGTGGCCCACTACCTGTCGCCGCCGCCGCTGAGCAGCTCGCGTACCGGCGTGTTCTTCGTGCCGTACACGCCTGACGGGTTCACCGAGGAGCAGGTACGGCAGCGCCTGCGGACGAACTCGCGGGCCCAGATGCCGTCGATCGCCGTCCACGAGGCCTATCCCGGCCACCACTGGCACCTGTCGCACATGGCGAGCAACACCCGGACGGTGCGCAACGTGTTCCGCACCCCGTACTTCACCGAGGGCTGGGCCCTCTACGTCGAGAAGGTGCTGCACGAGCAGGGCTACTTCGACACGCTCGCCACCGAGCTGGCGCACCTGGACTGCCGCATCTTCCGCGCGGCCCGCATCGTGGTGGACACGGCGCTGCACTGCGAGGACATGTCGATCGAGGAGGCGGAGACGTTCATGGCGACGAAGGCGTCACTGTCGCCCGGAACGGCGCAGGGGGAGGTCAACCGCTACTGCGCCTGGCCCACACAGGCGCCGTCCTACCTGACGGGCGCGATCGAGATCGACCGGATCAGGGAGTCGTACGACGGGTCGCTGAAGTCGTTCCACGACAAGATCGCGGGCTCGGGCGGCCTGCCCCTGGGACTGGCGGAACAGGCGGCCCACCTGTAGCCCCCTCAGGTGGTGCGGCGGGGGAAGGCCGGTGGGTTGAGCGAGCGGTCGATCACGGCCGCGAGCTGTTCGTCGGTCAGGATCGTGGGCTTGCCGACGCTCAGCCCCCGCACGTACACCTCACACAGCCATTCCAGCAGCCGGGTGGCCTCGAAGGCCTGTTCCAGCGTGGCGCCGATGGTGACGCCGCCGTGGTTGGCCATGAGCGCCGCCTGCTTACCGTCGAGCGCCGCCCGGACATTGGCCGCCAGCTCCGGCGTCCCGTACGTCGCGTACTCGGCCACCCGCACCACCCCGCCCAGCAGCAGCGCGTTGTAGTGGACCGGCGGCAGCTCGGTCATCGTGCTGGCCACGACGGTCCCGAACACCGAGTGCGTGTGGACGACGGCCTGCGCGCCGGTGGTCTCGTAGACGGCCAGGTGCATCGGCGTCTCCGAGGACGGCTGTAAGTCGCCTTCGACCAGGTAACCCTCGATGTCCACGATCGGGCACATCTCCGGTGTCAGCCGGTCGAGCGCGACTCCGGACGGGGTGACCGCGACCAGTTCGCCCTGACGGACGCTCAGGTTGCCCGACGTGCCGATGACCAGGCCCTGCTCGACGGCTCTCTGTCCGTACTCGCACAGCTGCTCGCGGAGGCTCATGGCGGAGCAATGTAGTCGGTCGTCCGAAATGCGGCAATGCCAGGGGCGTTCGGCCTGCCACTTCCCACGGGAAGTGGCAGGCCGAACGCCGGTGCGCCTGTCGGTCAGTTGCCGACGGCGAAGCGCTGCCGGCGGTGCCTGGGCCGCTCGATCTCGTCGAGGAGGGGCTGCTGTGGCACATGGTCGACTTCGCCGACTACGCCGTCACCGACAGCACCATGCTGTGGGTTCGCCCCGGCCAGGTGCAGCGCTTCGGCGACCTCAGCGCGGCGACCGGCACCCTGGTGCTGTTCCAGCCCGACTTCCTCGACCCCGCCACCGCCGCCGACGTCCGCCTCGACGACCCCTTCGGACGCACCCTGTGGCAGATCACCGGCGAGGACGCCCCCGCCCTGCGCCGGGCCCTCGACCACCTCGACCACGAATACGGCGCCACCCGCATGCCGGCTGCCACTCGCTCCGCCATCCTCCAGCGGCTGCTCGGCGTGCTCCTCTCCAGCACGACGCGACGGTCGATGAATGCCAAACGCCTGCTCGCCCACGGCGACCAACCCGTCGCGGGCATCGGGACCCGGCTCGGCTTCCTCGACACCAGCAACTTCGTCAAGTACTTCGTCCAGCGCACCGGCACCACACCAGCCACCTTCCGTGGCCGGTATCGCTCGGCCCGGGCATGACGAGGACCGCCGCTGGCCGCCGCGAGCCTCGCCCTCGTACAGAAGTCGGAGAGCACGCCGATCGCCGACCACAGCATCCGCAGCTTCCTGTTCGCCGCCTGCTGGCCGAGCAGGAAGGCTCCCTGAACGACGCGGCCTACGACGAGAACCTGCTCTTCGCCGCCTGCGTGATGCACGATCTGGGGCTGGGCACCCTCGCGGCCGGCCAGGCCCGGTTCGAGGTGGAAGGCGCCGATCTGGCGGCATCCGTGCTGACCGAGCACGGCGTCGCCGCGACGGACGTCGACCGGGTGTGGGAAGCGATCGCCCTGCACTCCTCCGTGGGCATCGCCGGCCGGCGCGGGCTGCTGACCTACCTGACCCACAAGGGCGTCTTCACCGACGCCGGCCGTTTCACCGACTTCGGCGCCGCGACGCTCCAGCCGATCTACGCCACCTACCCCCGACCCGCCGACCTGCGCTTCATGCAGGACGCGATCGTCGAGCATGCCGCCCGCTCCCAGGCCGCGGCACCGCCATACTCGATCGCGGCCTGGTACCTGCGCGAGCGACAGGCCGAAGAGTGATCTCCGCACCTGGCCGAGGATGAGGGCCGAATCGGGTAACTACGCGCCGTTGCGGCGGGACGTCGCGCCCGGTCAGCGGGCGTCTCCCTGGACAGGCGCCCGCCACCTGCGGCGGTTGGCGGGTTGGGCGGCTTGCCGTACAGGATGGAAGGTCTTTTTAGAAGACCATCACAGATGGTCGAGAGCGGAGAGCATCAGGCGCTCCAGGTCCACGCGGCCCAGACGGCCGGGATAGAGCAGCAGGTGCAGGCTGAGCCCGTCGACCAGCGCCAGGAGGCGCTCCGTGATGTCGTCGAGGTTCTCGTCGGTGGTGAGCTCGCCCGCCGCCCGAGCCTCGCCGAGCAGCGTCCGTACGGCGCCGCGGAGCTCGGCGGCCTCGGCGCGCTGGACCTCGGCCAGGCGCTCCGAGGCCAGGCTGCGGCTCCAGAAGCTGACCTCCAGACGCGTCTCCTGGGTACGCTCCGCGTCGAGGGGCAGGTTGTCCAGCAGCAGCTCGCGCAGCGCGGCCAGGCCGGTGGCGCCCTCGATCTTGCGCGTCAGGCGCTCGCGGATGCGCTGGTGGGACTGTCGCAGCGCCGACAGCAGGATCTCGTCCTTGTCGGCGAAGTAGTGCGCCAGCACGCCGTTGGAGTAGCCCGCCTCCTTGGCGATGGCACGGGTGGTGGCGGCGTCGATGCCGTCCCTGACGATCACCCGGCTGGCGGCTGAGAGCACCTCGCGCCTGCGCTCGTCATGGTCAACGATCTTCGGCATCCGGTGGCCCCCTTCGTGGTGCTGTCCTGAGCATATTGACTTTTTATTCGGACGTCTGTCTATTTAGACCCATGACCGTCGCCACGGTCGGCGTGCACATCGTCGACATCCTCGCCAGGCCCGTCTCGTACATCCCGGAAGGGCAGGACACCGCCCTGGTGGACCAGATCCGGCTCACCGCCGCCGGGTCCGCGGCCGGGACGGCGGTCGACCTGGTCAAACTGGGCAACGAGGTCGTCTCCATGGGCGCGATCGGGGACGACGAGCTCGGGGACTTCCTGGTGGCGGTGATGGCCAAGCGCGGCGTGGACGTCTCCCTGCTCATCCGCAAGGCCGGCGAGCAGACGGCGGCGTCGATCCTGCCGATCAGGCCCGACGGCGGGCGCCCCAGCTTCCACGTCCCCGGGGCCAACCTCGGGGTCACGGCGGCGGACCTGGACGAGGCGCGGCTGCGTGGCGTGCGGGCCGTCCACCTGGGCGGGATGGACGTGACGTTCGGGCTGGGGGATCCGGCGTTCTTCGCGCTGCTGGACTCGCTCCGGGCGGCCGGGGTGATCGTGACCATGGACCTGCTGTCGGAAATGCCGGACTTGCTGGGGATGGCACGGGCATTCCTCCCGCACGTGGACTATGTCCTCCCGAACGACTCCCAGGCGCTCCTCATGGCAGGCGGCTCCGGCTCCGGCTCGTCGCCTTCTGCGGCGGAGGTGTCGGCGGCGGCCAGGGCGTTGCTGGCGGAGGGGCCGCGCGGGGTGCTCGTCACCATGGGGGCCGAGGGAAGCCTGGTGGTGACCGAGGCGGGTATCGAGCAGGTGCCCGCGCTCAAGGTCGAGGTCAGCGACACGACCGGCTGCGGAGACGCGTACTGTGCCGGGTTCATCACCGGACTGCTGCACGGACAGGACGTGGTGGGCGCCGCCCGCTGGGGCACGGCCGCCGCCGCCCAGGTCGCCACCGGGCTCGGCTCGGACGCGGGCCTCACCGACCTCGAATCCACCCTCGCCCTGCTGGCATGACAACGCCGCCGGCTGCTGTGTTCGATTCGTGGAACGTGGAGAGGGATTTCAGATGACAGACGCTGAGCTTCGTCAGCGGGCGTTGAAGGTCGTGCCCGGCGGCATGTACGGGCACCTCAACGCCGCGATCTTCGCCCCCGGATACCCGCAGTTCTTCGAGCGGGGCGAAGGGTGCCGCCAGTGGGACGTGGACGGCCGCGAGTACATCGACTTCATGTGCAGCTGGGGCCCGGTGGTGCTCGGGCACCGGCACCCGCGCGTGGAGGAGGCGGCCGCCCGGCAGCTGGCTCTCGGCGACTGCCTCAACGGGCCGGGCCCGATCATGGTCGAGCTGGCCGAGCTGCTGGTCGACACCGTGCCCAGCGCGGACTGGGCGATGTTCTCCAAGAACGGCACCGACGCCACCACCCAGGCCCTCATGGTCGCCAGAGCGGCCACCGGCCGGACGAAGGTGCTGATGGCCCACGGCGCCTACCACGGGGCCGACCCCTGGTGCACGCCGTCGCTCGCCGGGACGACACCGAACGAGCGGGCCGACCTGGTGGAGTTCGACTACAACTCGATCGAGTCGCTGGAGGCCGCGGCCGCCACGGTCGAGGGGCAGGTCGCGGCGATCATCGTGACGCCGTTCAAGCACGACTCCTTCGAGGACCAGGAGCTGGTGGAGCCCGCTTTCGCGCGGGCCGCGCGGGCGCTGGCCGACCGGATCGGGGCCGCGCTGGTGATCGACGACGTCCGGGCGGGGTTCAGGATCGACCTGCGGGGGTCGTGGGAGCCCTATGGCGTACGGCCGGACCTGACGGCGTGGTCCAAGGCCATGGCGAACGGCTACGCCATCGCCGCCGTGACCGGCACGGACGCGTTGCGCGGCCCGGCTCAGACGCTGTATTCGACGGGCTCGTTCTGGTTCTCGGCCGTGGCGATGGCGGCGGCGAAGGCGACGATCGAGACGCTGCGCGACACCGACGGCATCGCGGCCATGGAGCGGGCCGGGACACAACTGCGTGACGGGCTGTACGGGCAGGCCAAGGCGCACGGGTTCGTGGTGAACCAGACCGGGCCGGTGACGATCCCGTGGCTGAGCTTCGATGGCGACGCCGACCTGTCGACCGCCATGTACTGGAGCGACGCCTGCCTGCGGCACGGCGTGTACATCCACCCGTGGCACAACTGGTTCATGTCGGCGGCGCACACGGAGGAGGACGTGGCACGCGCCCTGGAGGGCACCGACCTGGCCTTCGCCGAGACCCGAGCGCACTTCGGCTGACGGGACCCCGAGAGAGCTTCGGGTCGGCGGTGGGTGGCCGTTTGGGCGGGGGACATCTAATGTCCTTTCTGCAGGGGATCGCGGCAAAGGTGTTACGGCTCGATTGCGCCCCTTGACGGGTGCGCCCAGCCGTTCGTACCTTCGGGCAAACGGTTAGGAAACTTTCCTAATTCGTCCTCTTCAGGAGCCCCCATGACCCACCCGGGAGAGATCACTCGGCGTCAGCTGCTGCGCCGCATCGGCATGACCGCGTTCGTCGCCGGCCCCGGCGCGGGCCTGCTGAGCGCCTGCGCCACCAGCGGCGCCGGCGACGAGCCCACCTCGACGCCGACCGGCTCGATCGCCGTCTCCGCCGACCCGAAGAACCCGTTCGGCGTCGACGCCAAGAAGCCGCTGGAGGTCACGATCTTCAGCGGCGGCTACGGCGACGCGTACGCCAAAGACCTGCACGAGAAGATGTACGAGAAGAGGTTCCCCGGAGCGACGGTCAAGCACAACGCGACCCAGCAGATCGGCACCCAGCTGCGCCCGCGCTTCGTCAGCGGCGACGTGCCCGACGTGGTGAACAACTCGGGCCCCGAGGCGCTCGACCTGGCCGCCATGGCCGGCGAGGGCCAGCTGGCCGACCTGACCGCGCTGTTCGACGCGCCTTCCTTGGACGACCCGTCCAAGAAGGTCCGCGACACCGTGACGCCGGCCGTGCTGGACAACGCGAAGATCGACGACAAGGACCTGGTCCTCAACTACACCGTCTCCCACCGCGCGCTCTGGTACAACGCCAAGCTCTTCGCGGACAAGGGATGGGCGCTTCCGAAGACGTGGGCGGAGTTCAAGGCGCTCGGCGACACGGCGAAGAAGGAAGGCATCCTGCTCTTCGCCTATCCCGGGCAGAAGGGCCCTTACTACCAGCTCTGGAACGCCCTCTACACGGCCGCCAAGATCGGCGGCAACCAGGTCCTCATCGACATCGACAACCTGGTCGACAACGCCTGGAACGCCGAGCCGGTGAAGCAGTCGGTGACCGCCTGGGTGGAGATCCAGACGCTTTATGGCGATAAAGCGTACTTCGGCCTCGATCACACCCAGACCCAGGTCAAGCAGCTCCAGAACAAGCTGCTCTTCTACCCGGTCGGCTCGTGGATCGAGAACGAGATGGCCAAGGACAAGCCCAAGGACTTCGAGTACGCCATCGCCCCGATCCCCGACGTCACCGCCGCCGACAAGATGCCCTACGGGGCCATCCAGGTGGGAGTCGGCGAGAACTTCTTCGTCTCCGCCAAAGGCAAGAACCCGCAGGGCGGCCTGGAGTATCTCCGCATCATGCTGTCGAAGGAAGGGGCCAAGGGCTTCACCGAGAAGACACTGAACCTCACCGTCGTCAACGGCGCCGCCGAGGGACTGGACCTCACCCCTGGCCTCAAGAGCGCGGCCAAGGCGCAGGACGCCGCCGGTCAGAACATCATCACCGACGCCCGTTTCGAGGGCTGGTACAAGGAGTTGTTCGACTACGGCACCCAGCAGATAAACGTGGTCATGGCCGGGCGCATCACGCCCGAGAAGTTCTGCCAGAACATGCAGAAGAAGGCGGACGCCATCAAGAAGGACTCGGCCGTCGTCAAGCAGACGCGGAGCAACTAGCACATGGAGCGGTTGCGCAAGTACGGGTTCGTCGCCGGGTTTCTCGCCGTTCCGGTCGCTCTCTACTCGGTGTTCGTGATCAGTCCTTACATCCAGGCGTTCCAGATCTCCCTGACGGACTGGAACGGCTACAAGTCGAGGCTGCACTACATCGGGCTGGACAACTTCACCCGCTTATTCGGGGACGAGGTCTTCTGGCGGGCCCTGCGCAATCACGGAATCCTGCTGCTCGTGCTGCCGCTCGTGACGGTCGTCATCGCGTTGTTCTTCGCCTTCCTGCTGAACCTGGGCGGCGGAACGCGCGGCGCGGGAATGAAGGGGATCTGGGGGTCGAGGTTCTATCGGGTGGTGTTCTTCTTCCCCCAGGTGCTCGCCGTGGCCGTGGTCGGAGTGCTGTTCAAGGCCGTCTACCGGCCCGACGAGAGCGGCGTGATCAACGGACTCCTGGTCAAGCTGGGCCTCGATCCCGTCGGCTGGCTCGTCGAGCCGGACCTGGCCCTCTGGGCGATTCTGGCGGTGATGATCTGGCAGGCCGTCGGTTTTTATGTGGTGCTCTTCTCGGCGGGAATGGCCGCCATTCCGAAGGACTACTTCGAGGCGGCGGCGCTCGACGGGGCGGGGCGGGCGCGGCTGTTCTTCTCGATAACGCTGCCGCTGCTGCGCGACACCATCCAGGTGGGCTGGGTGTATTTGGGGATCGCGGCGTTCGACGGGTTCGCGCTGATCCTCGTACTCGCCGGGGACAAAGGAGAGCCCGACGGGGCCACGACCGTGCTGCCCGTGGAGATATGGAAGACCGCGTTCACCTATTCCAAGGTCGGCTACGCCTCGGCCATGGGGGTCGTGCTGTTCTTTCTCACCGTGACGTTCGCGGTGCTGACCCTGCGCACCACGAGGCGCGAGAGGATCGAGCTCTGACATGGCACCGACCTCCTCCGGCAGGCCCACGCCTCGTCCGGCCAGACCCCGGCTCGGGGTGCTCGGCGGCCTCTCGCATGTGGCGCTCTTCATCTGGGCGCTGCTGATCATCCTGCCGCTGCTCTGGACGTTCCTCGCGTCGTTCAAGAACAACACGGAGATCTTCGGGGACGCGCTTCAGCTGCCCGGGCAGTTGCGGCTCGACGCCTGGGGGAGGGCCTGGGACAAGGCCCACGTGGGGCAGTACATGCTCAACACCGTCATCGTCGTATTTTTCAGCACTTTGGGGACGATGCTGTTCGGCTCGATGGCGGCGTATGTGCTGGCGCGCTACCAGTTTTTCGGCAACAGGGTGATTTATTACTTCTTTGTGGCGGGGATGGCGTTCCCGATCTTCCTGGCGCTGGGACCGCTGTTCTTCGTCGTCCTCCAGCTCGGCCTGCTGAACTCCCACATCGGGCTCATCCTGGTCTACATCGCGTACTCGCTGCCGTTCACGGTCTTCTTCTTAGCCGCATTTTTCCGTACATTGCCGGACACCGTGGCCGAAGCGGCGGCGATCGACGGCGCCTCCCACACCCGCACGTTCTTCCAGATCATGCTCCCCATGGCCAAGCCCGGCCTGATCAGCATCACCATCTTCAACGTGCTCGGCCAGTGGAACCAGTACCTGCTGCCCCTGGTCCTGCTCACCGACGACAAGGACAAGTGGGTCATCACCCAGGGCATCGCGGACATCTCCACCATCGCCGGGTACGAGGCGGACTGGCCGAGCCTGTTCGCCGCCCTCTGTATGGCGATCATCCCGGTGATGATCGTCTACATCATCTTCCAACGCCAGATCCAGTCCGGCCTCGGCGCGGGGGCGCTGAAGTAACGTGAGCTCATGGACGTCGACAGCAAGCTCAATGACCTGCCCGAATGGCGTAGGGAGGGCGAGGAGATCCGGCGCACGATCACCGCGCCCGACTTCCCCACGGCCATCCGGATCGTCGACGAGATCGCGGTCCAGGCAGAAGAGATGAACCACCATCCCGACATCGACATCCGGTGGCGCAAGCTGCACCTCACGCTGACCACCCACGACAAGGGGCGTCTCACGGAGAACGACTTCACCCTGGCCGCACTCATCGACGGGATCGCCGCCAAACACGGTGCGTAGTTGGCCGGTTACTGGTTAGAGTGGTGGCCCCGTGAGCCTGGCCAGGGCTCGTCATCGCTTTGGGGGTTCCCATGCGCCTGCCCACGCCCACCATCGCCTCCGTCCGCTCACTGCGGGCGCGCGCGTCCGCCCGCCGGTCCCGCGCGCTGCTGAGCCCCGGATACCCCGACTTCGTCATCGTGGAGCAGTCCGCCGCCCCGCGCGACACCGACCGCGCGACTGCGTGCGACACCGTCGCCGGGACCGACCGCACGACTGCGCGCGACACCGTCGCCGGGACAGCCCGATCAGGCGACACCGCGCGTGGGGCCGCTCGCCCGCTGCGGGCGCGGTCGGCCGCGCTGCTGCTCGCCCTGGCGGTCGCGGGCTGTGCGCAGAGCCCGGCCGATCCCGAGGCCGACGCGCCCGTGGGAAACGCCGTCCACAGCTCCGATGCCGCCGCGGCGCCCACCACGCTCACGGGCGCCGGAGTGTTCAAGCCGCGCACCACGATGGCCATCGTCTACAACCGCAAGCTGGTGCCCAAGGGGGCTCAGGCCAGCGTGACCGCCGAGTCCGCAAGCGGCAAGACGGTGACCTCGCTGGTGGTGGAGGGCCTGGTGCCCAACCACCGATACGGCGCCCACCTCCATGTCGCGCCCTGCGGGAAGGGTCCAGCCGACGCGGGGGCGCACTTCCAGCACATCGCCGGCCGAGCCGATGCCACCAGCGAGGTGTGGCTGGACCTGAAGACGGACGGCTCCGGCGCCGGGCGCGCCACCGCCCGCCACGACTGGCCGCTGACGGGCGCCATGCCCCACTCCCTGGTCCTCCACGCCAGACCGACCACCCCCTCCGAGCAGCCCGCCCCGCGCATCGCCTGCCTCACACTCAACTGAGCGTCTCGTTCACCGGCGCCGTCACATTTACCGGCGCCGTCACGTTCACCGGTGCCGTCACGGCAGATGCTGGGCGGTCGCGGCACTCGCCCAGCATCTGCCGTAGCCGACCTCCGTCATGGACGGCCCCTACGGGCTGACCACGACGTCGATCGTCATCTCCTCGTCTCCTGGCGTGCCGGAGACCTCGATGGTCACGCCGGTCCATCCGCCCCCGGGCAGGTCGAGCGGGGGCCTGGTGTCCCGGCCGATGCTCGCGTTGCCCTGATAGGGATACAGATCGTTGGCGTCGCCCCTGTTCCCCAGGCTGCCGATCTGGGCGAGCTGGCGCAGGCCGTCGGCCTGCATCAGCTCGATCGCCAGCCGCCGCTCGTTGTCGACGTTGGGAATGGCCTCGTCCACGACGTAGACCGCGATGCCCTGGTCGGGCAGGAACTCGTCCTGGCCCCGCTTGCGGCGGTATTCCACGACGATGTACTGCGAGTCCTTCATCGTCCGATCGTTACGGACGACGACGAAGTCACCGCCCTCGGCCACCGGCCGGAGCGCGATGCCGTGGGTGGTCTCGGTGACCAGCCGCGGGGTGACCCAGTCGTGGAACATCCGCAGCATGCTGGTCGGAAACACGGGCGTGACGCCGCGGTTGCCCCACGAGCCGGCCGCCATCAGGCAGAAGTTGCCCAGCCCGTGTGACTTGGCGCCGGTCTGCGCCCGGTCGGTGTCGTAGTAGTCGGCCCAGCGCGCCGCCAGGTGCCCCCACTCGTGGGCGCAGACGCCGACGTTGCAGTCCTCGGGCACGGTCAGGAAGGTGTTCACCTTCAGGTCGGGCCCGACCGTGATGGGATCGTCGCCGACGGTCCATTTCAGGCTCCAGATGTACTGCAGCCCTTCGGCGTCGGCGAAGGTCTCCGCGCCCGGGCCGGCGTGCACGACGAACAGCGCGGTGACCTGGTGCTCGTCGAGTACGTCGTACGAGGGGTCGAACTCGACACCCGCCGCCAGAGCGGCCTGTACGGCGTCCCGCGCCATGCCCTGGGCGTTGCGCGGGAAGTGGTCCTCGTCCAGCCCCGACTTGTTGTTGGCGTAGAAGGCCAGCGTCTGCGGCAGCCGGAACCAGCCGAACACCTCGCCCTGCACGTCGATGCCGTGGTCGTCGCCGAAGCCGCTGACCTTCCGGTAGAAGTCGCGCATGCTGCCCGGCTGGGTGCCGAACAGCAGCCGCCTGAAGTGCTCCGTGTCGTGAGCCGGATCATGCGGCCGGTCCTCGAAGTCGACCAGCAGCACCAGCGTCTTGATGACGCCCTTGAGCTTCTTCGGCGGCCGGTTGATCAGGCTCACGTCGGGAGCCCGCGGGGTGAGGTTGCCGTCATCCAGACCTGCCGAACGCGGCCCACGCCGTTCGGAACGCCATATGGCGTAGTAGTCCTCGAACGTCAGGTGCTCGGGCAGGAGCCCGGCCGCCTTCAGCTCGTAGAAGCGGGTCTCCAGCTTGGCCAGCGCATCCGGCGCTAATGGAACGAAGTGCATGGTGTCCCCCCATCGTCCGTCCTTCCGTGAAGGTAGGACGGATAATGGGGGCTGTCCTGAGTACCCCCTACTCAACCGATGCCGCGCGCACCAGACCTCCAGAGCGACATAATTACACGATTACACGTGGGAGGTATCGGTGAGCAGGAGTTGGCAGCCGCCTAGGTTACGGCTGTTCGAGGGAACGCAGCGACGGGCCACCTGGCTGGAGCTGCTCTATGACCTGGTGTTCGTGGTGGCCGTGGCCGAGTTGGCCGATGTGCTGGCCGAGGGGACCGAACCGGGGCGGATTCTGGCGTTCATCGGGCTCTTCGTTCCCCTCTGGTGGGCCTGGGCGGGGTACGTGTTCTACGCGAACCGTTTCGACACCGATGACGTGAGCCACCGTCTGCTCGTACTGCCCCAGATCCTGGCCATCGGGACGATGGCCGCGAGCGTGGGCGACATCGAGCAGCGTTCCGCGCTGTTCGCGCTCTCCTATGTGGCGGTACGGATCCTGCTCATCGTGGCCTACCTGCGCGCCGGGCGGCATGTGCCCGAGGGGCGGCCGCTGACCAGCAGCTATGTGGCCGGGTTCACGGTGTCGGTGGTCATCTGGACGGCGTCGCTGGCCGTAGAGCCGCCGCTGCGCTATGTCCTGTGGGCCGTCGCCATGGTGATCGACCTGGCCACGCCGCTCCTGGCGCGGCGGCACCAGGGCACGCTGCCGCCGCAGAGCGAGCACCTGCCCGAGCGGTTCGGACTGTTCGTGGTGATCGTGCTGGGCGAGGTCGTCGCCGCGGTGGTGGTCGGGCTGAAGAGTCACGCGATCACGCCGGGCACGCTGCTGATCGCCCTCGCGGGCATCGCGATCGCCATGGCGTTCTGGTGGCTGTATTTCGGCCACATAGACGAGTCCGTGGTGCTGCGTACTCAGCTTGCCGGACAGGTCTGGGTCTACTCCCATCTGCCGCTGTCGCTGGGACTGATCGCGTTCGGCATCGGGATCGAGCACGCGATCGCCCACCCGGGCACGGGCTGGGCCGTCGGGGTGCCCGCCGCGGTGGTGTTCGTCACCCTCGGCCTCCAGCATCTGTGCTCCGGCGACCGGCTCGCGACCGGCATCCGCGTGGCGGCCGCCGTACTCACGCTCGTCACCTCCGCGCTCCCGGCCGCGCTGGCGCTCCCCTTGATTCTGTTGTACGGCGGGGCGCAGGTCGCCTACGATCTTCGCCGTCCCCTGCCCGGAGGAGAGGCATGACCGTCATGGAGCTGTTCGACCGCCAGCTGGCCGCGATCGCGGACCGGGACCTGGAGGCGTTGCTGGCGCAGTACCACGAGGAGGCCATGGTCGTCCGCTTCGACCGCGTGGCCAGGGGTGCGGCGGAGATCCGTGAGCTGTTCGGCGCCTATCTGGCCGCCGAGCCGCAGGTCGTCGAGGTCATGTCGGTCCAGGCGGTGGACGACGTCATCTTCTACAACGCCCTCATGACCATCGCCGGCAACAAGGTCACCACGTTCGGGACTCTAGTGATCAAGGACGGCAGGATCTGGCGCCAGACCGCCGCCGCCCTGCCGTCCCCTTGACCGCACCCAGCCTCCTGACCGCGCCCGCCCCTTGACCGCGCCCAGCTCGTCAGCTGAGCTCAGCCCATCAGCTGCCTCATCGGCTGCCACGGCGTGGCGTCGAAGATCAGCATGATGGCGGCGATCCGGCCGTCGACGAGCCGGAAGTGCTCGGCGGTGCGCTGGGTGCCCACCGGGGTGGCGGTGTGCACGTCGTAGACGAGTGTGGCCTCCGACTCGCCATAAAGCTCGCTGATCAGGTCGACCCCCGTGACCACCTGGACGAAACCGGTGATCCCGGCCAGGTGGCCGGTGGCGTCGTCGGAGCTCATGAGCGGGCTCCGGAAGCTGAACCCGTCACCGACGAGCGCGGCGGCCGTGGCCACGTCGCCGCGGAAGCGCGCCTCGTGATAGCCGCGTACGACCTCACGTGTCTGGTTCGCGCCGCTCATGAGGCACCTTCCAGGTACTGCGCGAGCCGGTGCTGATTGTCGGCCACCCGCAGGCACAGGTCACGGAACCGGGTCACCTCGTCGGCCGAGAAGTCCATGAACATCGCCGTCATCGCCCGCTGCGACGGCTCGCTGAACGCCTTGATCCAATCCCGCCCCTCGGCCGTGATCTGGGCCAGGACCGAGCGTCGATCCCGCTGGTCAGGGACCCGCCGCACCAGACCTTCACGCTCCAGCGTGTCGACCAGCCCCGTCACGTTACGGGAGCTGACACCCGCGGACTGGGCCAGCTCCCCGATGCTCACCCCATCCCCATCGGTGGCGCCGAGCCGCATCAGCAGGTCCATCGCGCCGGAGCTCAACCCCCTGCCCTGGCTGCCATGAGCGCGCATCCGCTCGATGGCATGGAAGGCGGTGCGAACGGCGGCCGCGGCCTCCAGCGCGGCGGTGTCGCCTCCGCCGGTGAACTGCCGCATGGCGGCCCTGGCCGCGGGATCGAAGAGGCTTCCGTCGGGGTCAGCGTCGAAATCTGATTTATGTACGTTCTTCATGATAAATGAGCACATTAGTACGTACTTCACGACTTGTCGACCGGTCCATGCTGCGCCGTGCCCGCGCGTCAGCCGCCGCCTGGCGGGTTGACCGGCGCGCCGGTGACGGCCTCAGCCTCCCGCAGGCAGATGTCCAGTAGCGGCGCGCCGTCACAGTTACTGAGGATGACGCCGACCCAGCCGGTGTCCCGGTAGATGCTCCAGTTGGCGCCGATGCCACCGGCCCCGCCGCCGCGCCCGATCACCCACTGGCCGTTGATGATGCTGATCGGCATCGTGTACGCCGCGTACGACGTGGGCTCCGGGCCGGGGAGCTTGGCCCCGGCGAACAAGTCGACGTAGGGCCGGTCCAGCACCGTGCCGTCGCGCAGCGCTTCCGCGAACCGGACCAGGTCCGGCGCGGTGGCGAAGCCGTCGCCCGAGGCGTAACCGATGAAGCCGCGGCCCGGATTCCTGCCTTGTGTGTTCGGGTCCAGGCTGCCCTTGTCCAGGTTGCGGACGGCGTCCACCAGGCTGCCGTCGGCCTGCAGCATGTACGGGTGCGCGATGTGCTTGTCGGTGAGCCACTGGTCCCTGGTGTAGAACGCGGAGCCGCTCATGCCGGAGCGCCCGAAGACATGCTGATGCACGTAGTCCCAGAACGTCATGCCGGACACCGCCTCCACGATCAGCGCCGCCATGGCCAGGCCGACGCCACCGCCGGGAAGGTGGCCGTTGGACCCCGCGCCGGGGACCCCCACCAGCGTCGCCTGCCGGGCCCACTGCTCTTTGTACTCGTGCACCTCCTCCCGGCTGTGGAAGACGCGTTGCCAGTCCGGCATCGGGGCGTCCAGCCCGGAGGTGCTGGTGAGCAGGTGATGGATGGTCACCTTATCGGCGATCTCCTTGGGGAAGCCCGTCAGGTGTTCGCCCACCGGGTCCGACAGAGCCACCCTGCCCTGCTGCACCAACTGCAGGACGGCCACCGATAAGAAGGGCTGGCTCCCCGAGGAGAGGTTGAACGCGACGCCCTCGTGATTGCGGATCCCCTTCTCCCTGTCGGCCATGCCGTAGCTGCGCGACAGCACCGTCCGGCCCTGGTACGCCAGCAGCACCACGCCGGAGAACTTGTCCTCGGCGGCCAGCTTCGCCACGTACCGGTCGTAGGCCCCGCCGGGCTGGGTATCCGGCGGGATCCGGTCGTGCCCGGATGAGTCGGCGTGGCCGATCCTGGCGCCTGCCAACGGCGCGCCGGCCGCCACCACGCCGGCGGCGGCGGCGAGCCCGCCCCATTTGACCAGCCGCCGCCGGTCGATGCCACGTACCGAATCGGAGTCCATGATCACAATCCTTTCCCGGTCGACCAACCTGGCGCTGACAGTGATGCGCTGTGGTCGGTGCCGCCACTGAAGACGAATGACTGTTGCGGTGGCGTATGCGATTTTCGATACGCCCGCGATACTCCGAATCCCCGCGCATGCTGGAGCGGCACGTGCGGGAGATCCGCGCCTGCATCGCCGCGGCGGACCAGGCGGATCGCGGCTGCCGAGACCGCGTGTATCGCGGACGTATGGAAAATCGCATACGCCACCGCAACGGCCCTCCGGCTTCGATGAGGGCATGAACCACAGCGAATCCCTGTCAGCACCGTCCCGCCGTAGGCGCGGGATCGTGCTCCTGAGCCTGGCGATCCTCGGCATGGCGTGCGCCGCGTACGTGGTGCGGCGGCCGCTCATGATGTCCGCCCCGAGGTGCATGGCCGGGCGGTGGCACGGCTGCCTCGACACGGAGAACGGTGTGGTGCTCATGACGCTGGTCGCGCTGCCGGTGGCCGCGCTGGTGGTGTGGGCTCTGGCGCGCCGCCGGTGTGCCGCCGGCGTCCGATCGGCGTGGCGGATGTCGCTGGCCGAGGTGGGCATGGTCTACGGGACGGTGCCGTTCGTATGGATGACCATGATGCCGGGCCCGGGGGCCGGCATCGTCCCCGGCCGGGTGAGCCTGGTTCCGCTGCGGGACCTGCTCACGATGGGATCTTTCGGGATCGGCGCCAACCTGCTGATCTTCGCGGCGCTGGGCTTCTTCGCTCCGATGCGTTTCGCGGCGCTGGCGTCAGTGCCGCGCATCCTGGCGCTCGGGGCGAGCTGCTCGATCCTGGTCGAAACCGCACAGTACGTCCTGCGGCTGGACCGGGTGTCCTCGGTGGGACGACGTACTGGTCAACGCCGCCGGCGCCGCGCTGGCCGCGCTGGCCTCGCGCCACTGGTGGCGCACCACGGCGGAGGTGGCAGGCTGAGTCCTGTGTCCTGTGTCCAGTACACGTTTCTTTTCTGGTCATAGGCTTCAGGCATGCGCGTACTGATCGTTGAGGACGAACCCTACCTGGCAGAAGCCGTCCGTGACGGTCTGCGGCTCGAGGCGATCGCCGCCGACGTCGCCGGCGACGGCGACACCGCGCTGGAACTGCTGAGCATCAACGCCTACGACCTCGCGGTCCTTGATCGCGACATCCCGGGCCCCTCCGGCGACGAGATCGCCACCCGCATCGTCGCCTCCGGCAGCGGCATGCCCATCCTCATGCTCACCGCTGCAGACCGGATCGACGACAAGGCCTCGGGGTTCGAACTCGGCGCCGACGACTACCTCACGAAGCCCTTCGAGCTCCAAGAGCTCGTGCTCCGTATCAGGGCGCTCGACCGCAGGCGCGCCCACAGCAGGCCACCCGTGCGAGAGATCGCGGGTCTGCGTCTGGATCCGTTCCGCCGCGAGGTCTACCGCGACGGCCGCTACGTCGCGCTCACCCGGAAGCAGTTCGCCGTACTCGAGGTTCTCGTCGCCGCCGAAGGGGGTGTCGTCAGCGCCGAAGAACTCTTGCGGCGCGCATGGGACGAGAACGCGGACCCGTTCACCAACGCCGTACGCATCACTGTTTCGGCACTGCGCAAACGGCTCGGCGAACCCGGGATCATCGCCACGGTGGCCGGGGTCGGCTACCGCATCGACACAGCACCCGGCACCGCACGCTAGGAAGGAGACCGTGAACAGGGCGCCTGGCTTGAGTGTTCGCCTCAAGCTCACCCTCAGCTACGCCGGATTCCTCATGCTCGCGGGTGTCCTGCTGCTCGCCACCGTGTGGGTGTTCCTCCTGCGCTACGTACCCGACGCACCACGTGGAGGTCTCGGCCGCGGCTCACACGGACCCCACGTACCGCTCCTTTCGAGTCCCACCCGCGACGACCTCCTGCGGGCCTTCGCTCCGCGGGCGGGCCAGGCGTTGGTGTTCCTGCTGGTGTTCGGACTCGTGGGAGGGTGGATTCTCGCCGGCCGCATGCTCGCACCACTCACACAGATCACGGATGCGGTACGGATGGCCGCGAGCGGGTCGCTTTCCCACCGGATTCGCATGAAGGGCCGCCAGGACGAATTCCGTGAACACTCCGACGCGTTCGACTCGATGCTCGAACAACTCGAGTCTCACGTCGCCGAGCAGCAGAGGTTCGCCGCGAACGCCTCCCACGAACTGCGTACCCCGCTGGCGATCTCGCGGACGATGCTCGACGTCGCCCGCAAGGACCCCACTCAGGACCGGGACGAACTCATCGAACGTCTACACGCCGCCAATACGCGGGCGATCGACCTCACCGAGGCCCTCCTGCTGCTCAGCCGGGGCGAGCGCGGACATTTCACCCGCGAGAGCGTCGACCTCTCCCTCATCGCCGAACAAGCCGCCGAAACGCTGCTTCTCCTCGCCGAACAGCGCCGGATCACGCTGGACGTCACCGGCGGGGCGGCCCAGACCGACGGCTCCGCCGAGCTCCTGTTGCGCATGGTGACGAACCTTGTCCAGAACGCCATCGTCCACAACCTCCCCGCCGACGGCACCGTGACGGTCCACACCGAGGCGCACGGCGACACGAGCGTGCTGCGGGTCGAGAACACGGGTCGCCGGCTCCCACCGGAACTGATACCGACCCTCATCGTTCCGTTCCGGCGCGGAACGGAACGCGTACGCACCGACGAGCACGCCGGCGTCGGCCTCGGCCTGGCCATCGTGCACAGCATCGTCCGCGCCCACGACGGGACCCTCGACCTCGTCCCCGGCCCCAACGGCGGTCTCTTGGTCACGGTCCGGCTTCCCGGCACGCCGTAGGATCCTCCCCGAGCGGGGCCTGAAAAGCCGCTGCACTTGATGGCGCCTGCTCAATAGCGGCCCGCCTAAAGCGGGCCGCTCCATGCGATTCCCGAAATCAGGCGGCGGGAATGGAGCCCAAGCGGCCCGCCTGATAGTCCTCGAAAGCCTGGGCCAGCTCGGCGCGGGTGTTCATGACGAACGGGCCGTAATGGGCCACCGGCTCACCGATCGGCTGACCGCCCAGGACGATGACCTCCATGGTGTCCTTCGCCGACAGCGTGATCGTCTCGCCCGACGTGGTCTTCCCGGGACGGTCGCCGAAGCCGTCGAACACGGCCAGCTGGCCGCTGACCAGCGGGCGCCGCTCGGTCCCGACCGTGCCGCGTCCCGACAGGACGAAGGCGAGGGCGTTGAAGTCCCTGCGCCACGGCATCGTGAGCCGCGCACCCGGGCTGATCGTGGCGTGCAGCAGGGTGATCGGCGTCTGGGTGCTGCCGGGGCCGGTGTTCCCGGCCAGGTCGCCCGCGATGAGGCGGACCAGGGCGCCGCCGTCGTGGCTGCTGAGCAGCGCGACGCTGGAGCTCCCGATGTCCTGATACTTCGGGGCGATCATCTTCTTGGCGCCCGGCAGGTTCACCCACAGCTGGATGCCGTGGAACAGCCCGCCCTGCTGCACCAGCCACTCCGGCGGCGCCTCCTTGTGCAAGATGCCGGCGCCGGCGGTCATCCACTGGGTGTCACCGTTCGTGATCGTGCCACCGCCTCCGTTGGAGTCGAGATGCTCCATCACGCCGTCGATCATGTACGTGACGGTCTCGAAGCCGCGATGCGGGTGCCACGGGGTGCCCTTGGGCTCGCCGGCCGCGTAGTCGACCTCTCCCATCTGGTCCATCATCACGAACGGGTCCAGGTACTCGGGCTTGATGGCGGCCAGGGCGCGGCGTACCGGGAAGCCCTCGCCTTCGAAGCCGCTCGGCGCGGTCTCCACGGCGAGCACCTTGCGGCCCTGCGCCTCGGCCAGCGGCTCCGGCAGGCGGGGCAGGCTGAGCGGGTTCTCTACGGTGACGGCGGGCATGTCGGGCTCCCTTCGGCGGAATCTGCTGTGCTCAACCAAGTTGAGATTTCAACTATTCCACGTGAGCGGTCCCGGCCGCCAGGAGCCCGGACTCGGCCGTCGGAAGCCCCACCTCAGGACGCCAAGAGCCCAGGCTCAGGATGCCGAAGGGCCCAGGGTCCGGGCGCCGAAGGGCTCGGGTTCAGGGCGCCGAAGGGCTCGGGCTCAGGACGACTTGAGCAAGGCGAAGGCGCCCCGCGAGAGGGCGACGAGCTCCTCGTACACCTGGTCCTCCGAGAGGGCGGCGGACGGGTCGGAGGCCAGGGCCGTGACCATGAAGGTACGCCCGGACGGCGTGCGGGCCAGGTAGCTCAGGTCGAGCACGCCCGGCTCGGAGCCGCCCTTGTACCAGACGGTGGACCACTCCTTGGCCGGTAGTTTGATCCCGCCGGTGTTCTGCGACATGATCTCGCCGATCCGCTTGTCACGGCTCTTCGCCAGCCCCGCGTACGCGCGGCAGATGTCGGCCGGAGAGCCGAACCACTCCACGGTGTCCAGCTCGCGCGGCGCCGCCCACGCGGTGATGCTGGACAGCGGGAGCTTGTCGACGACCGCCGACAGGTAGCCCCGCCGCCCGGCCGCGTCACGCGACAGGAACTCCTTGGAGTGTCGCGGGTAGTCGGCGCCCTTGAGCGCGAACAGCTCCCTGGTGGTCAGGAACGGCGTGTTCCGCTTCACCTGGCCGTGCCAGGCCCGTACGCGGTCCTCGACCGCCGTGCGGCCGGCCTGATGGAGCAGCAGGTCCGCGCCCGTGTTGTCGCTGATGGCGATCATCAGCTTGGCCGCCTCCAGCACCGGCACCCGGCTGTTGTCGGGGCGGTCCTGGAGTTGGCCGCTGGGCAGGCTCTTCAGCTCCGGCTTGATCGTCATCGCGGTGTCCCACGAGAGCCTGCCCTGCTCGATCTTCTTGGCGACGGCCCCGAGGACGTACAGCTTGAACATCGAGCCGAGCGGGCGCGCCTGCCCGCCGGCGATGGCGTGGACCGGGCGGCAGGTGCCATCGGGCTTGACCTCGGCGGCGAGGAACCCCACGCGGGCCGCCGCCTTGCGCGCCCGCCGATCCAGCTCGTCCCAGCTCGTGGGGGAGGGCTGAGGAGTGGCCGGTTCGGTGAACCGCACGCCGTTGATCTTGCCCGTGGCGTCCACCGAGAGCGTCAGCTTGAGCGTCTGGGCACCGACCACCACATGCGCGATCAAAGCGGTGGGCGCGGCTCCAATGATCTTCTGCAACTGGATCCCGCGCAGCCCGGCCAGGGTCTCGTTGACCTTGTCCGCCGGGATCTGCTCCAGGAACGCCGGGGCGAAGTGCTCGGCCAGCTCGGCCTGTCCGATCGGCGTCCTGGCGGGGGCGTCGAGCAGCCAGCGCAACTGCTGGCCGACGGGCGTGCCGGGAATCTCCACGGTGGGCGCGGTGGTCGCTGAGGGAGCACTTGGAACGTTCCCAGCAGCGGCGGAGACCGTGAGCTGGCTTGCGGCGGCCACGGACGAGCTCGTGTCGCCCGCAGGCCAGTTCGCGGCGATCCCGGACACGCTCGTCATGCCCGCAAGCCGGTTCGCGGCGACCTCAGACAGGCTGGTGACGGCCGCAGGCCGGTTCGCGGCCACCCCAGGCGGGCTGGTGGTGGTCCCTGCCGCGCAGGCGGTCAGTGACACGGTCACGGCGGCGGCCGCGACGGCGAGAGCGGGCTTCGAGGGGGAGGACTTCAAGGGGGAGGACTTCAAGGGGGAGGACTTCAGGGAGGAGGACTTCAGGGAGGAGGACTTCAGGGAGGAGGACATGGTGGCTCCTTCGACTTCGACTTGGATTTCGACTCGGCCCCAGGTGGAACACCCGCCTCCCACTCAACAGACCTCGTCCTACATATCCCACCTGGTGAGCCGCCGTCTTGAGTCTGCGGATAACCGCACCGAGTATGCGGTTATCCGCATAGACGCAGCCCACCGCCCCCCGCGACGATGGGGCCTTATGAGTTCCAGGTTGGTGGCCGGGCTGCTCGCGGCGATCGCGGCCGCGGGTGTGACGGCGGGCGCGCTGATGGAGAGCGGCCTGCCCGCCCCTCCGACGCAGTGGGCGTTCATCGTCATCGGTCTGGTCCTGCCGGCACTCGGCTGGCTGCTGGCGGTCCGCCGGCCGCGGATCCCCTATGTCTGGCTGCTCCTGGCCACGGCGGTCTGCCTGGGTGTGGGCACCTTCGGCGTCGGCCTGAGCCAACTCGACGTGGCACCGGCGGTCGTCCGCGTGCTGGTCGCGCTGTTCGCCGTCTACTACGGCCTGTTGTGGATCTTCGTCCCGCTGCTGTTCCCCGAGGGCCGGCTGCCGTCGCGCCGCTGGCGGCCCGTCGCGTGGATCGGGGCCGTGGCGATCATCGTCCACTTCACCGGCAACCTCCTGATCGGCCCCATCCCCTCCGCCAGGTCCGGCCCGCTGACGCCGGTCGACTCGGCCGACCTGGTGGCCGGGCTCGCGTCCGCGGTCGGCCAGTTCGTCACCTGGATCATCACCCTCGTCGTGCTCGGCGGGCTGGTGGTCCGCTGGCGGCGGGCCGGAAGCGGCGAGCGTGGCCAGTACGCCTGGATGGTCGCCGGAATGACTGTCAGCATCGCCGGGTTCGTGCTGCTCTCCTTCTTCATCTTCGGGCACGCCACGCCGCTGACCGGGGTGGTCGGCGTGCTGGTCCTGCTGGGGTCGCTGCCGGTGGCGATCACGGTCGCGGTCGTCAGGCACCGGCTGCTCGACGTCAGGATCGGGATCAGGGGCTCGCGGCTCCACGTGGTGTTCGACGTACGGCCGACCGTGGGCGAGATGCTGACGAGCCTGGGCACGGCGTTAGAGGAGACGCCGGAGCCCGTGGAGCAGCTCGGCAGGCTCGCGGCTGCCGTACGCGATGGGTTGGAGGTCAGGTGGGCGGCGGTCACGCTCGCCGACGGCACCCGCGTGGTCGCCGGGCGGGAGGAGGGCGGCGCGGCGCTGACGCTGCCCGTGCGGGGCGGTCTGGGGCGGATCGAGTGCGGGCCCAGGGACGACGAGCGCCTCACCGCCGCCGACCGCCGGCTCCTGGAGGCGCTGGCCGTGCCGGCGGGGCTCGCCATCCAGAGCGCCGGGCTGGCCGGACGCCTGGTCAACGCCCAGGAGGCCGAACGCCGGCGCATCGAACGCAACATCCACGACGGCGTACAACAGCAACTCGTCGCGCTCATCGCCGGGCTGGAGCTGGCCCGCGCGACCGGCGGCGGCCCCGACATGCTCGCCGAGCTGCGCGAGCAGGCCCGCCAGACGCTCAACGACCTGCGCGAGCTGGCCGCCGGCATCCATCCCAGCTCGCTCAGCCAGGGCGGCCTGGTGGAGGCCGTGGAGGAGCGCTGCGCCCGGCTGCCGGTGCCGACCACGGTAGCCGCGAGCAGGGAGTTGCGCGCCCAGCGCTTCCCCGACGAGGTGGAGGGCGCGATGTACTTCACCGTGAGCGAGGCGGTGACTAACGCGCTCAAGCACGCGGCCGCCACCAAGATAGAGGTACACCTGGCGCGGGCGGACGGCCGCCTGCGCGCCACCGTGACGGACGACGGGCGGGGCTTCCATCCGCAGGCCGTCCGCCGCCGGGGGCTGGCCACGCTCGCCGACCGGCTCGACGCGCTCGGCGGCGGGCTTGATCTCGACAGCGGGCTAGGAGAGGGGACACGGATGAACGCCTGGGTGCCGGTCGATGCCTGAGCGGATCCGCACGATCGTGGCCGACGACCACTACCTGGTACGTGAGGGCACCCGGCGGCTGCTGGAGACCTCGGGCGAGGTCCTGGTCGTCGGCGCGGTGGGCAACGCCGACGAGCTCGTCGACGCCGCGCGCAGGCTCGGCCCCGACGTGGTGATCACCGACATCCGGATGCCGGGAGGGGAGTGGCGCCAGGGGTTCGAGGGCATCGACGCCGCCCACCGCGTCCACGCCGACCATCCGGGCGTCGGGGTCGTGGTGCTCTCGCAGTTCTCGGACGCGCTGTTCGCCTTCGAGCTGTTCAAGCACGGCACCGAGGGGTTCGCCTACCTGCTCAAGGACAGGGTGGGCGACCTCGACGAGCTGCTCGGCGCGATCAGGGCTGTCGCCTCTGGCGGCTCGGTCATCGACCCCAAGGTGGTCGAAGGGCTGCTGGCCAGGCGTGACGTGCGGGGCGAGCAGGAGGCGCTGACGCCGCGCGAGCGCGACGTGCTGCGTGAGATGGCACATGGCCGGTCCAACGGCGCCATCGCCCGGGCGCTGCACCTGTCGGTCTCGTCGGTGGAGAAGAACGTCAACTCCATCTTCGCCAAGCTCGGCCTGGAGAACAGCGGCGACGTCCACCGCCGCGTCGCCGCGGTCCTGGCCTACCTGGGGCCTGAGCGAGGGGCCGCCCCTGGGGTCTGAGCGAGGGCCGGCCCGGGCCCTGAGCGCGGGCCTCAGCCGAAGACGGCCGGGGGTGGAACCGGGGCCAGTACCGCGTCGCCGTCCTTGATCGGGTGGGCGCCCGCGACGAAGTTCGTCAGCGCCTCCCCGTACACGCACCTGGCCTGGGTGAGGCCGCCGGCCGCGCGGCGGGTCAGTTGGTCGATCGGCAGCTCGGCCCGCGAGGCGGCGACGATGAGGTTGCCGAAGCGGCGCCCGCGCATGACGCCCGGCTCCGCCAGCAGCGCGACATGCCGGAACGTCCCCTGGACCGTCGCCACGAGCCGCCTGGCGAAGGCCAGGCCCTTGCCGTCGGCCATGTTGATCAGCAGCGTGCCCGACGGGCGCAGCACCCTGGCGATGTCGCCCATGTACTCCGTCGTGGCCAGCTCGACCGGCATGGTGGCGCCGGAGAAGGCGTCGAGGACCAGCAGGTCGGCCGAGTCGTCCCAGACCTTGGCGGTGCCCTCGCGCCCACCCTGGACGATCACCTTCAGCCGTGGCACGGACCGCAGGTCGAGCTGCTCGCGGATCAGGTTGACCAGGAGCCCGTCGGGTTCGAGGACGATGTGCCTGGACCCAGGCCGGGTGGCCGCGACATAGCGTGGGATCGTGCACGCCCCGCCGCCCACGTGGACGCAGGCGAGCGCGCCTTCCGGAAGAAGGTCGATCACGTCCGCCATAAGCCGTACGTACTCGAATTCCAGATATGTAGGGTCTTGTAAGTCAACGTACGACTGAGGTACGCCATCCTTGGACAGTACCCAGCCGTCCTGCCTATCCAGGTCCCGGAGCAGTTCGATCTCGCCGAACGTCACCGGGTAGAGGCCGGGCATCGGCTCCCGCTGTCCTCGTGCCACGATGATCCCCTCCTGGGAGTAACCGTATGCGACGACGAAGGCTGATTGTGCTTGTTATCGCCGTTGTTGCGGTAGTGGGTGCAGGTGTCTTCGCGATAGTGGTGTCCAAGCGGGTCAAGGGCAGCGCCGCGCAGACCTCGGCCGCCTACTTCGCGGCGTGGCAGCGGGGGGACCTGGGGGCCATGGCCATCCTGGTCTATCAGCCGCCCGCGGACTTCATCACCCGGCACCGGTCGTTCTCGGACGAGCTGCATGTTCAGGACATCCAGTTGCGGCCCGGGACCGTGAAGAGCACGGGGGAGACCTCGGCCGAGGTGCCGTTCACCGGGAGCAGGACGCTGAGCGAGTTCGGGGCGTGGCCGTTCAGCGGTACGTTGCGGCTGGCCGTGCGCGACCGGACCTGGAAGGTGCTCTGGACGCCCGAGACGCTGGATCCCCGGCTCAAGGACGGGGGCACGGTGCGGCTGGCCGAGTTCGACGGGCCCGCGGTCGAACTGGTGACCAGCGAGGGTGACAAGATCCCCAACGACAGCTACGCCGAGTCCTATCTCGCCGAGCTCAAGCCCGAGTTCGACGAGGTGAGCCAGGGGTGGGCGCTGGAGACGGCGCTGCCGGGACAGCAGGCGCGGCGGCTCATGACCGTAGAGCCCAAGGTGAGCCTGGAGCGTACGACGCTGTCGCGCTCGGTGCAGGCGGCGGCCGCGCGAGCGCTCGACGGGGTGCGGGACGCGTCGATCATCGCGATCCGGCCCAGCACCGGCGAGGTGCTCGCGGTGGCCGATCGGCTGGAGGGCAACTACAGCGCGTTCCGCGACTTCTTCCCGCCCGGGTCCACGTTCAAGACGATCACGGCGGCGGCGCTGCTGGAGTCGGGCCTGGATTTGGCGGCGGAGGTGGACTGCCCGGCCACGTACACGGTCCCGAACTTCAGGCCGATCAAGAACGCGGGCGAGCAGGCGCACGGCCGCGTGACGTTCGCCGACGCGTTCGCGTACTCCTGCAACACCACGTTCGTGCGCGAGGCCGTCAGCCGATTATCGGGTGACGATCTCGTCGAGACCGCCGCGAAGTGGGGGTTCGGCGGCGCCAAGCTGGCCACGGGCCTCGGCGGCAACTGCGGGCGGATGGACCCGCCGGACGGCACGAACGAGCTGGCGGTCGACTCCTTCGGCCAGGGCTCGGTGGAGGCGACCCCGCTGTGCATGGCGATGGTCGCGGCGGCGGTCGAGAGCGGCACCCTGCGCGTGCCGCGCATCCTGTCCAAGGCCGCCGCCGAACGGATCGACGGCCCGGCCGCCAAGCCGGTCGACCTCGACGAGGGGACGGTCGCGGCGCTGCGGGAGATGATGGCCGCCGTCGTCGACCACGGTACGGCCGCCGCCGCCGGACTGCCCGCGGGCGTGTCCGGCAAGACGGGTACGGCCGAGGCCGCCGGCGGGCGGGAGCACGGCTGGTTCATCGGCTACCGCGACGACCTGGCCTTCAGCGTCTTCGTGCGCAACGGCGGCTCGGGCCGGAGCGCCGCGCTCCCGGTCGCGGCCCGCTTCCTCAACGGGATCTAACCGTTGACCCGGCTGATTCAGGGGCTATGACCTTCGTCTCGTCGAGGGTCCACACCCTCAACGGGGCCATAACCTACGGTACCGTAGGTTATATGACGACCATCACCGCGAAGCCGAGGCTACGAGGCTGGTTGCACACAGGAGCGCTGCCCGTGACGCTGGTCGCCGGGTTCGCGCTCGTGGCGCTCGGCCCCACCCTCCAGGCCCGTCTCGCGTCCGCGATCTACGCGATCACCTCGGGTCTGCTCTTCGGCATCTCGGCCACCTACCACCGGGGCACATTGGGCCCCCGCCTGGCGGAGGTGCTGCGGCGCTTCGACCACGCCAACATCTACCTGATCATCGCGGGCACCTACACGCCCTTCGCGCTCCTCGCGCTCGACGGGGCCGCCCGGGTGGCCGTCCTGGCGGTCATCTGGGGTGGCGCGCTGTCCGGGGTGCTCTTCCGGGTGTTCTGGATGGGCGCGCCGCGCTGGCTCTACACGATCCTCTACCTGGCGCTCGGCTGGACCGCGATCTTCGTGATGCCGCAGCTGATCGCGGGCGCGGGCGTGGCCGCCGTCGTGCTGGTCGCCGTCGGCGGCGTCTTCTACAGCGCCGGAGCCATCGTGTACGGTCTGCGCCGCCCGGACCCGGCACCCGGCTGGTTCGGCTACCACGAGGTGTTCCACGCGTTCACGATCGCCGCCTACCTGGTCCAGTACATCGCGGTGTCGATCGTGGTCTACTCCCACGTCTAAAGCGACTGCTCGGTCAGGTGATTTCGCCCCGTCGGTGGCGAGTTACCGAGTTTTGACCGCGCTGTGGTCTGCTTTCGTGATCGATCGGGAGATCACACCAGTATGGAGCAAATCGCACGCAACTGGTGGCTCGTCCTGATCCGCGGCGTTTTGGCGGTGATCTTCGGCATCCTGGCGCTGATCTGGCCCGCGA
This sequence comes from Nonomuraea sp. NPDC049158, assembly GCF_040648335.1. NCBI lineage: Bacteria > Bacillati > Actinomycetota > Actinomycetes > Streptosporangiales > Streptosporangiaceae > Nonomuraea > Nonomuraea sp. NPDC049158. The sequence continues at coordinate 250,435 of NZ_JBEZDM010000002.1, read as the reverse complement.
TCACGCTGCTCGTGCTCGTGATCTTCTTTGGCTCGTACGCCATCGTCAGTGGGCTCTTCTCGGTGTTCTCCGCCTTCCGGCATGGAACGGACTCCCGCGTCTGGCTCATCATCTCCGGCATTCTCGGGATCCTGGCGGGGATCATAGCTTTCGTCTGGCCGGGCAAGACATCCCTGATCCTGCTCTTCGTGATCGCGTTCTGGGCGATCCTCAGCGGAGCGTCGGAGATCGTCGCGGGCGTGCAGATGCGCAAGGTGATCGAGAACGAGTGGATGCTCATCATCGGCGGGATCCTGTCCATCGTCTTCGGTGTCCTGCTGCTCATCTGGCCCGGCGCGGGACTCCTCACCCTGGTCTGGCTGGTCGGGATCTTCGCCATCCTGTACGGCATCGCGATGATCGTGCTGTCGTTCGAGGTAAAAAAATTCGCCCATGCCACCTGAATTCCGGAAATTTTCCGCATAGACATAGGTTCACCTGGGAAATGTACGCCATGTCTGGCTTCAACGTGGAGGTGACATGGACGTACACGACCGCCTTGCCCGCCATCTGCTCGTCGACGGTTACCGGCTCGTGCTCGATCTGGAGCACAGCCAAGGCTCCTGGCTCGTCGACGCCGGAAACGGCCGCCGATACCTTGACTTCTACACGTTTTTCGCCAGCGCCCCGCTCGGCGTGAACCCGCCCTTCGAGCCGGAGTTCGTCCGGCTTCTCGGCGAGGTGGCCCGCAACAAGCCCGCCAACTCCGACATGTACACCGGCCACCTGGCGGACTTCGTCGAGACCTTCTCCCGCGTCCTCGGCGACCCCGAGCTGCCCCACCTGTTCTTCGTCGAAGGCGGTGCGCTGGCCGTCGAGAACGCCCTCAAGACCGCCTTCGACTGGAAGAGCCGCCGCAACGAGGCGGCGGGCCGTTCCCGCGATCTCGGCACCCAGGTCATGCACCTGACGAAGGCCTTTCACGGCCGCAGTGGCTACACCTTGAGCCTGACCAATACCGAACCAGGCAAGACCGACCGTTTTCCCCAGTTCCGCTGGCCGCGCATCGACGTACCCGCCGTACACCTGGGAGACGTCGAGGCCGCCGAGGGGCACGCGCTCGCCCAGGCGCGCGCCGCCTTCGAGGCGAACCCGCACGACATCGCCTGCTTCATCGCCGAGCCCATCCAGGGCGAGGGCGGCGACAACCACATGCGCCCGCAGTTCCTGCAGGCGATGCAGCAGCTGTGTCACGAGTACGACGCGCTGTTCATCCTGGACGAGGTGCAGACGGGCGGCGGCACCACCGGCACCCCCTGGGCCTACCAGCAGCTCGGCCTGGCGCCGGACATCGTGGCCTTCGCGAAGAAGGTTCAGGTGGGCGGCATCATGGCGGGCCGCCGCGTGGACCTGGTCCCCGACAACGTCTTCCAGGTCAGCGGCCGGATCAACTCGACCTGGGGCGGCGGGCTGGTGGACATGGTCCGCTCGCGCGGCCTCCTGGAGATCGTCGAACGCGACGACCTCATCCCGCGCGCCGCCACCCTCGGCACCCTCCTGGTCGAACGCCTGGTCAAACTGCAGGCCGAACACCCGGACCTGGTCTCCAACGCCCGGGGACGCGGCCTGATGTGCGCGTTCGACCTGCCCGACGGGGCCGCACGCGACGCGCTGGTCACGCGGCTGCGAGACGAGGCGGGGGTGCTGCTCCTGGCCTGCGGCCCGCGTTCGGTACGCCTCAGGCCCGCGCTCAACATCCCGGAATCCGACCTGGAACACGGCCTCACGGCCATCTCGGCGACCCTCCCCCTGATGGCCCGGGCTTAGACCACCGATCCGTCGACACGCGGCGACGCCCACACGGGCGTCGCCGCCGCCTGACCCACCGGCACCGTGCTCCGCCCGGCTGCGACGCCTGCTCGCCTGGAGGTTGGGAAGGGGTCAGTGGGGGTGGCGGGACTGCAGGAAGGCCGCTGTGGCGGCGTCGGCGGGTAGGAACGCCTCCAGCCTGAGCTCGGCCAGCGTGACGTCCACCGCGGTGGCGAAGGACGTGAGCGTGGTCAGCAGCCGCAGCTCGGTATCGCCGGTACGCAACCGCAGCGGCACCGCGAATCCGAGATGATCGCTCCCCGGCACCGCGTCGGGCACGTACGACTCCAGCTCGGCGATGAAGGCGTCGAGCCGCGGATCCGGGCTGCGCAGGAGCTCGGCCCGCAGGCTCTCGGTGATGTGCCGGCCCCAGTCCGCGAGGTTGACGACCCGAGGGCCCATGCCCTTGGGATGCAGGGCGAGCCGCAGCACGTTGACCGGCGGCTCCAGCAGTTCGGGCGCCGCCCCCTCGGTGAGCACGTCGATGGCCGCGTTGGCCGCCACCAGCTCGCCGTAGGGCCGCACGACGACCGCCGGATAGGGCAGGTGCCCGTCGAGGATGCTGTCCAGAGCCTCGCGTACGGGGCGCAGCATGGCGTCGTCCAGACCTGACTCGGGGAACACGGGAGCGTAGCCGGCCGCCAGCAGCAGGCCGTTGCGTTCGCGCAGCGACAGCTCGAGCGACTCGGCCAGGCGTACGACGATGGCCCGCCCGGGGCGGGAGCGGCCGCGCTCGATGAAGCTGAGGTGACGCTGGGTGGTGCCGGCCCGGTTGGCGAGCTCCAGTTGGCTCACCCGCCGACTGCTACGCCATCGCCGTAGCTCGCTCGCGAATCGTTCCACGCCTCCCTTTCTAGCCCACGCGGGTGACGGAGCACGATTCCCCGCAGGGAATCACCGGGATTCCCCGCAGAGCGTCCCCTGGACAGAGCTCGGCCATGTGTGGTGGCCGGGTCAGGGCAGGTTGGGACGAGATCGCCAGAGGCCGATCGCGGTCACGCGCGAGTCCACGCCGAGCTTGGCGTAGATGCGGTTGACATGGTTCTTGACCGTTTTCTCGCTGAGAAACAGCCGCTGCGCGATCTGCCCATTCGACTGCCCAGTGGCGATCAGGTCCATGACCTCGGTTTCGCGCTTGCTCAGGGACGTGAACACGCTATCGAACGCTGCGTCTTCGACTCTCATCCGGCCTCCGGGGGCGCGCAGACGGTCAGATCGCCGAGGCCCCCGCGCATCCGGCGTAAGCGGTAGACAGCGAGCATAACTCGCGATGTCATGTTTTGGGGACGTTGCCGTAGAAAAACGACAACGGCCGGTCCCGAGGGACCGGCCGCGTGCATGGGGTGAGTGAAGGGACTTGAACCCTCGACATCCAGGACCACAACCTGGCGCTCTACCAGCTGAGCTACACCCACCATTGGCCGCCGACGTGGCGGCACAGGAAAAGTGTAGCGGTCTTCGGGAGTCTTTACGCCACTCGATTAGCCGCTGACACGCTCGGCGACCGCTCTGGCGGTGGCCGAATCGGGGCCGGGCTGGCCGACGAAGATGGCCGCCCGGTAGTAGCGCAGCTCCCTGATGCTCTCCGTGATGTCGGCCAACGCGCGGTGTCCGCCCTGCTTTTCCGGGGCCGCGAAGTAGACCCGGGGGTACCAGCGGCGGACCAGCTCCTTGATCGACGACACGTCGATCATCCGGTAGTGCAGATAGCCGTCGACCACGGGCATGTCGCGCGCGATGAACGTGCGGTCGGTGCCGATGGAGTTGCCGCAGAGCGGCGCCTTCTTCGGCTCGGGGATGTGGCGGCGGATGTAGTCGAGCACGAGCGACTCCGCCTCCGCCAATGTCACCCCGCTCGCCATCTCGGGCAGCAGTCCCGAGGCGGTGTGCATCTCGCGGACCACCTGCGACATCTGCTCCAGCGACTCGGGCGGCGGCTTGATGACCACGTCGACGCCTTCGTCCAGCTGGTTGAGCTCACTGTCGGTGATGACGCACGCCACCTCGACGAGCGCATCGCGACCCAGGTCGAGCCCGGTCATCTCGCAGTCGATCCAGACCAGCAAGTCACTCATTCGATCTCCTCGCCCAAGCGGCTCGGAGCCATCCGCCCGCCTGAATACCCCACCAGCCTAGTGCCACCGGTTACGCGGGCTTGAGCGAGCTGAGAACCTTCTCGACCACGTCGGTGCCCAGATTGTCCGGGACTGACACGTATACCAGGGCTGGGCTCTGACCTTCGCCGCGATCCATCACCACGATCGCGCCGTTTTCCTTGTTCCACTTGTAACCTTTGGCCTTCGACTCCTTCGAGAAGTCGAGCTGGAACTGAAGCACCCAGGCAGACTTATCGCCGATTTTGAGCGCTTTGTCCTGAATGATCTTGTTGGTGTGGGTGACCGGGTAGTACTGGGCGAAGTCCACGAACACCGTCTTGGCCGCGTCACCCAGCCCGGCCGTCCCCGTGTAGGGGTATTTCTTGCTGAGCAGGCCCGTGTAGACGTTGCCGCTCCAGTCGTCCTTGCCGTTGTACTTCTCCTGCGAGGTCGCCCCCACGCCACTCGACCAGGTCTGCTGGGACGGGTCGCTGCCGTTCAGCGAGCCGGCGGCCGGCACCTTCCAGCCATCGGGCACCTGGTACGACAGGTTCGTCTGCGGGTCGGTGATGCGGCCGTCCTGGGGCTGTGGCAGCTCTGTGATGGCCGGCGGCGGCTCGGTGGTCTCCTGCTGCTGCGGCAGCTGCTCCGTCTCGCTGGGCGTCGGCGACGAGGCGAGGGTGCCGTCGGTGTCGCGGTTGACGAAGAAGATCCCGGCCACCACGATCAGGCCGACCACCACCAGCGCCGCCAGGCCGCCGAAGACCCACGGCAGCGGATTGCTCTCCTTCGGCGGCGGACCGTAGCCGGGGCCGGGCAGCGGCGTGCCACCCCACTGGCTCTGCCCGTAGGGGCCCGAGCCCTGACCGGGCTGCCCATAAGAGCCCGGCGAGGGCTGGCTGTAAGAAGACTGGCCGTACGCGGATTGGCCGTACGCGGACTGGCTCTGCGCGGATTGGCTCTGCGCGGACTGATCCTGGGTGGGTTGCCCGTACGCGGGCTGATCCTGCGTCGGTTGCCCGTACGCGGCCTGTCCATATGTCGGCTGCCCGAACTGCCGCGTCGGGTTCGCCGGCGTGGCGGACCAGTCGGGGCCCGACTGCTGCTGTTGCTGCGGTCCGGAAGGCGGTTGCTGGTGCGGTGACGCCCCCTGCTCCAGCGGGTGGGTGGCGTCCGTCCACTGGCCGCCGTCCCACCAACGGAGTTGGGGCGATCCGTACGGGTCGGGGTACCAGCCCGCGGGGGTCTGCGTGGTCATGTTCGTCAGAGTAGTAACAACAGCTTTGATATGCATTGCTGGCTCGGCACCAACGCTCAGGGATCAGCGCTCGAAGATCAGCGCTTGGCATCAGCACTTGTACGTGAAGCTCGCCTTGTCCGTCCTGAGGGGACCGGGAGACAGCACCCGCAGCGTGGCCGTGGCCTTGACGGTGCTCTTGCCCTTGAGCGTCCAGCGGAGCGGCACGGTGTAGGAGGTCTGGTCGGCGGTCGTCCGGAGCGTCTGCTTGACGACCTCCTTGTCCAGGTTCTTGCGCCACTCGTAGCTGATCTCGCCCGCCTCCCCATTGGTGACGATCTTGCCGGTGACGACGACGGCGCTGTCGCAGCCCTGCGGCTTCTTCGGCGCCACGACGTCGATCGACTTGATCGCCAGCTCCGGCGCGCCGCTCAGCTTGAGCCAGGCCAGGATCGCGCCGCCCATGATGACCGCGAACAGCACCGCCGAGAGGATGGTCCGGCGCCGCCTCGCCCGTGCCGCCTTGCCTGGCTTGCCGCCGCGCTGGACCGTTCCGACCTGCTCCCGGCCCTCGCGCCAGATCCGTTCGGCCGTGGTGCCGGCCTGCGCCGACTCCGTACTCACTCCCGAGCTGACCCCGGGCCCGAAGTGCACCGGCGCCTGGTGCGGGCCGGGGACGGCGAGCAGCGTGACGATGTCGCTCTCGTCGAGCGGCGGCTGCGCCGCCACCGGAGGGTGCGCGAACGCCGACCTGCCGCGGGCCGCCTGGGCCAGCCCTTCGTGCCTGAGCGCCCCGCCCGGCAGCGCCGTGGGCTCGGAGAGCACGACGGACCTGGCGGTGCCCAGGCCGTGCGTCGTCGTGGTGACCGCGGCCCGCTCGAACAGGGCCGCCGCGCGCGGGGCGCTCCGCGTGACCGAGGCGGCCAGCGCCCGCGCCAGGGACGCCCACGCCGCCACGTCCCGCTCCGGCGGGGAGACCTGGCCGCGGATGGCATCGGATAAGCCGCGTTCCGACAGCAGCGCCGCGCCGTCGGCGGTGATGACCACCGAGCCGGGATGTACCGAACCGTGGGTGACCCCGGCCGCGTGCAGCGCGAGGAGGGTCTGGGCCGTCTCCGCCAGTACGGCCGCCGCGCCGCTCGCGTCGATCGCCCCCGAGGCCAGCAGGTCCGACAGCGTCGGGCTCACGGCCTGCGCGGTGAGCAGCCAGACCTGCTCGCCCGCCGCGACGACGTCGGCGACGGGGATCAGCCCGGCCAGCCCGCCCAGGACCAGCCGCTGGTCGGTCAGGACCGTCGCCACGACGCGCTCGCGCACCCCGGGCATGCCGATGATCTTCGGGTCGAACAGCAGGGCCCCGGCCCGGCGTCCGTCGGGCGAGATCGCGTCGATCCAGTTGCCCAGTTCGGTGTTCCAGGTGTGCTCGGTGAGCCGGAAGCCGGCGATACCGTTTCTCGGGTTGTCCATCGCCGTAGCCCCCCGAAGCCTTTCTAACGCTTTCTCCGATGTCGTCCCGCCATACGGCGCTTAACCGCAAGTGTGACCGGAAGCGCGCCGGACGTCACCAGGACGAGCCCCAAGAGGGCGCCGTCCTGCGGTGACGGAGTCCGCGTGGGTCCTTCCCCGCTGCCGCTGCCTTCCCCGTTGCCGGGACTGCTCGGCGGGTCGGAGGAGGGGGCCGGGCTGCTGAGGGTACGCGTCGGGCGGACGGTCGGGGGCGCGGTCGTGGGCGGCTTCGTGGCGGCCGACGTGGCCCCCGACGGCTGGTCGTCGACCGTGCCGGTGAACTCGGGCTCGGACGACTCGACCGGGGGCGGGGTCCTGACGGCGGTCTTCGACGGCCGGGGCTTCACGGTCCTGGTGGGCTTGCGGGTCGGCGTGGGCGTCGGCGTCAGCTTCGGCGTGGCGCTGGTGACGGGCGGTGGCGCGGTGCTCGCCGGGGTCGTCGGCTCCGGCGTCGTCTCCTTCACCGTCGGTGTCGGCTCGTCGGAAGGATCCTCGGAAGGCTCCTCCTCGGCCGCGGCGGACGGCTCCGGCGCGGCCGTGGTGGGCGTCACCTGCGAGGTCTGCGCCTGCAGGGCGGGCTCGGCGGACATCGTCTTCACCAGGACGACCGCCACGCCGATCAGCAGGCCCGTACAGGCGGTGCCGACCAGGATCTTCGTGGAGAGCCTGCTCAGCAGCCCGCGCGGCTCGGTGAAACGGGTCTCGGCGAGCGAGGTCTGCACCTCGGCGAGAACCTCGGGCGGGCTGGGGAACAGCATGAGCAGCAGGCCGGACAGCCGGGCCAGCCGGCGCCTGCCGCGCTCCTCCCAGTCGGACCCGTACGCTCTGGCCGCGACCGCTTCGAGCTCGGTCAGGAACGCCTCGGCGGACGGCGGGCGGTCGAGGGCGTTCTTGGCCAGGCCGCGCTCGACCAGGTTCCGCAGCGGGCCGGGCACCTCCTCGATGGGCGGCGGCGAGCTCTGGTGCTGGCGGGCCAGCGCCGCGAGGTTGGGCGAGCGAAAGGGGCGGGCACCGGTCAGGCACTCGAAGAACACGATGGTGGCGGCGTACACGTCGGTGGCCGGTGCGGCGGAGGCGCCCGACCACTGCTCGGGCGCCATGTACGGCGGGGTGCCGGCGGCGCTCGCGTCCTCGCCGGTCCTGACCGCGATGCCGAAGTCGACGAGCTTGCTGGAGCCGTCCTCCTGGACCATGACGTTCTCGGGCTTGAAGTCGCGGTGCACGACGCCGATCGCGTGGGCCGCGGCCAGGCCCTGTAACGAGCCCTTGAGCACCAGCAGCGCGGCCTCCGGGCCCGTGGGACCCTCCGACCTGAGCAACTCCCGTAAGGAGACCCCGTTGACGAGCTCCATGACGATGGCCGCGCCCCCGCCCGCCTCGACATAGTCGATCAGGCGGGCGTTGTGCGGGCTGCGCATGGTGCCCAGCAGCCGGGCCTCGTGCCGGAAGCGGGCCACGAAGCCGACGTCGGACCGCAGCTCGTCGGACAGGTACTTGACGGCCACCTCCACGCCGTCATGGTCCCGCCGGGCCAGCACGACCCGCCCGGCGGATCCCGCGCCGAGTTCGCGAATCTCGGTGTAGCCCGGGACCCCCCACGGACCATGGTCGTCGTACATGCGGTCTCCCTCTGCGGTCCTCTGGGCCCCCACCCTCATCAGACGGACCGTAGCTTAACCAGAGGTAACCGCTTTCTCACAGTTAATGTCCGGACACAGTATGAATCCGGAGGTCAATCGAGGGTTCCCGAATCGTCGGACGACGGGGTGTCGGGGGCCGGGGTCTTCGGTCCGTCCTTCGTGGGGTCGTCCTTCGGCGGGTCGTCCTTGGGTGGGTCGTCGTCCGTGGGCGGGTCCTCCTGGCAGGCCGCGGTCGTGCCGCCCGAGCTGTCGCCGCCGCTGTCCGCCGCGGGCCGGGTGGCGGCCGTCACGAGCCAGGACGTGCCGCACGGCACCTTGTCGAAGGTGTAGCTCACGGTCCTGGTGTAGGAGGTGTCGCCGGACAGGGTCAGGGTCTCGGTGTGCGCGATGCGGCCGCCGAGGGAGAAGGCGACGCTGAGCCGTACGGGCTGGTCGTTGTCGGTGGACACGGCGACGACCGCGGTGGCCGGGCCGCGCGGGCTGAGCGAGGCCCGCACGATCGACACCTTCCGCACGCTCGCCGGGCAGGTCACCCTGGTCCGGGCGGTGGCCGTCCGGTCGCCCGCGCGGACCACGACGGAGACGGTGGTGCCGCACGGGCGGGACCTGAAGGCGTAGGTGAACGTCCGCGAGTAGGCCGTCCGGCCGGACAGGGTGGCCGAGCGGGTGGCGACCTGGTCGCCGTTCAGCGCGAACGCGGCCTCGACGGGCACCTCGGCGGTGCCGCTGGTGGTCACCCTGGCCCGGGCCTGAGCCGTACGGCCCGGTGAGGCGGCCAGGTCGAGCGAGACCCGCAGGCCCGTCACCCGCGTGGGACACGGCGGTACGTTCACCGTGGCCGTCCGCGCCCCGCCGGGAGCGGCGGGGGAGGTGGTGACGGTCAGCGTGACGGTCTTGCCGCACGGGCGCTCGTCCGCGCTGTAGCTGAGCGCGCGGTCATAGGCCCGGTCGCCGCTCAGCCGCAGGGTCTGGCTGCGGACGCCGACGCCCCCCACGGACCAGGCGGCGGTCGCCGTGACCGGTCCCGTGCCGGTGGTGCGGATGGACAGCGAGGAGCCGGCCACGTTGTCGTCGTTGAATGTCAGCCCGCCGAGCGTGAGCCCCGCGACCGAGGTCACCGGCGTCGGTGTCGGTGTTGGTGTCGGTGTCGGGGTTGGGGTCGGTGTCGGTGTCGGGGTGACGACAGGCGTCGGCGTGATGGTCTTGGGCGGCTTGGGTGTCTTGGTCGGTGTGGGCTTACCGGGCTTGGTGATGGTGATCTTAGGTGTGGGGGTGTGCGCGGGCTTGGTGGTCGGTGGCGTGGTGGCCACCACGGGCTCGGCGGTGTGCGGCTTGGGGCTGGGGGAGGCTACGGCCAGCGCGGTCGGCTCGTCGCGGGGCAGGCCGATCGGGGACTCCTCGGGCGGCTGGCTCAACGTCACCGGTGTGGCCGGCGGGGAGCCCTCCTCGGCCGGGCCCTGCGACTGTGAGGGCCTCGCCAGGGCCACTTCCACGGCCTGGTCGCGGCTGGACAGCACGACGATCACGGCGATGGTCGCGACCGCGACCACTCCCACGCCCATGGCCAACCGGGCCGCGTTGTGCTTGGCCGTACGCAGCGTCGTACGGAAGACGGTCTGCGCCAGCGAGGTCGTGACCTCGGCGGGCGGCGTCTGGGGCACGGGCAGGAGCAGGGCGAGCAGGGCCACCAGCCCGGCCAGCCGCCGCCTGCCGCGCTCCTCCCAGTCCTCGCCGTACGCGGCCCGCGCCGCCGCCTCCAGCTCGATGACGAACGCGGCCGCGCTGACCGGCCGCACGGCCGGGTCCTTGGCCATGCCGCGGGTGATCAGCTCGCGCACCGGCTCGGGCGCGTCGTGGACCGGGATCGGCGCGTGCATGTGCTGGTAGCCGAGCACGCTCGGCTCGGTCGACCGGTAGGGCCGGTGCCCGGTCAGGCACTCGAAGAACACCGCCGTCGCCGCGTACACGTCGGTGGCGGGCGAGGCGGGCATGTTCTCCCACAGCTCGGGCGCCATGTACGGGGGCGTGCCCTCGGCCCGCGAGGCGGTCCCCTGCTGGACCGCGATGCCGAAGTCGACCAGCTTGCTGGCCCCGTCGTCGCGGACGATCACGTTCTCGGGCTTGTAGTCCTTGTGCACCAGTCCGTGCGAGTGGGCCCGGGCCAGGCCGAGCAGCGAGCCCTTGAGCACGGCCAGAGCCGCCTCCGGCCCCGTCGTCCCGTGCTCGCGCAGCAGCGCCCTCAGGGACACGCCGTTGACCAGCTCCATCACGATGGCCGCGCCGTAGCCGTCCTGGATGTACTCCCACAGCGTGGCGATGTTCTGGTCGCGCAGCGTGGTCAGCAGCCGCGCCTCCGACTGGAAGCGGGCCAGGGCGACCGGGTCGCCGAGTAACCGCTCCGAGAGGTACTTGATCGCGACCTTGACGCCGGTCTCATCGTGCACCGCGAGCACGACTCGGCCGCTGCCGCCCGCCCCGAGCTGCTTGATCTCCGTATAACCAGGAGCGTTCCACTCCATCGCCATCCCCCATCAGGAGTTGGGCCCACCTGATGAGACGTGTGATCAAGGAGAGAAGTTTGCCAGGTGGTTCCTGATTTATGGAACTACCTCCGGCCGCGGATGTGAACAGGTACATCGATACCTTCTGGGAGTGCCGAATCCGGCTGGGGCTCTCCCCAGGAGGTCACGAGCGGCAGAACCCCGGCCCAGACGGGCAGCTCATAGTCCTCGTCCTCGTCCAGGGGCCCGCCGTGCCGCATCTTCACCGACGCCTCGTCGAGCGACAGGGCCAGCACGGCGGTCGCGGCCAGTTCCTTGGGCGACGGCTGCCGGACGTAGTCCCACTGGCCCGGCGCGAGCTGCTCGGACACGGCGCGGAGCCCGGCCAGCCGCTCTTCCGGGTCCGTCAGCAGCCGGGCGCGGCCGTAGATGATCGCGGAGCGGTAGTTGACCGAGTGATGGAAGATCGACCGGGCCAGCACGATGCCGTCGAGGTGGGTGACGGTGACGCACACGTCCGTGCCCTCGCTCGCGCGCAGCGACCGGGCCCCGGTGGAGCCGTGCACGTAGAGGGTCTCGCCCAGGCGCCCGTATGCGGTGGGCACCACCATGGGGTGGCCGTCGACCACCACACCCAGATGGCAGATGAGCCCGGCGTCGAGCACCTCGTACAGGTCGTTCCTGTCGCTGCTGCCACGGTCCTTCGAGCGGCCGAGCGTGGTGCGGGGTGTGGTGGAGAGCATGGGGCCACGGTAATGAGAAAGTGGACATAGCCTGTAGGGCCACTAATGACCGCTTCCCGGAGACCACTTTCGTGCGCACCCTCGTCGACCTGCCCGTATCCCTGTCCAGGGACTCGGGCGTCCCGCTCTCGGCACAGCTCACCGGCTGGCTGCGGCAGGCCATGCTCGCCGGGACGCTCCCGCCGGGAGAGCGCCTGCCGTCCTCGCGCGGGCTCGCGGAGCAGCTCGGCGTGAGCAGGACCGTGGTCACGGAGGCGTACCAGCAGCTGTACGCGGAGGGGTGGCTGGAGGGGCGGCACGGCTCCGGCACGTTCGTGGCCGCGCTGGAGACCTCACACCTGGCCGTCGAGCCGCCGGCCGTGCCCGAGCCGGCGCCGCGCCCACCGGCCGAGCGGACGATCGACCTGACCCCCGGCACTCCCTGGGTGCGCGACTACGACCACGCGGCCTGGAAGCGGGCCTGGCGCCGGGCCGCCGACCTGCCTCCTGGCGACCACCCGGACCCGTACGGCCTGCCGTACCTGCGCGAACTGCTCGCCGACCACCTGCGGCGGGCCAGGGCCGTGACGGTCGGCCCGGAGAACGTCCTGGTCACCAGGGGCACCGGCAACGGCCTTGACCTGTGCGCGCTCGCGCTGCTGCGTGAGGGCGGCCGGGCGGGCGTCGAGGATCCCGGCTATCACGTGGCGCGCACGGTGTTCGGGGCCAGGGGCGCGAAGGTCGTGCCGTGCCCCGTCGACGAGGAGGGCGTGATCGTCGAGGCGCTCCCCGACGATCTCCGCGTCCTCTACACCACGCCCGCCCACCAGTACCCGCTCGGCGGTCGCCTGCCGATCCCGCGCAGGGAACGGCTGCTCGCCTGGGCCAGGAGCACCGGCGCGATCATCGTGGAGGACGACTACGACGCCGAGTTCCGCTACGACGTCGCACCCCTGCCCGCCCTCTACGGCCTCGACCCGTCGCGCGTGGTCCTGCTCGGCACGCTCTCGAAGACGCTCGCCCCCGACATCGGCGTCGGCTGGCTGGTGGGGCGGCCCGAGCTGCTCGACAGGATCGCCGCCATCCGCGTCTCGATGTCCGACCGCACCAGCGGCCCGGTCCAGCGGGCCGTCGCGACCCTGCTGGAGCGCGGCGACCTCGATCGCCACCTGCGCAGGATGCGCCTGGAGTACGCCCGAAGGCGCGGCGCGATCGTCGAGATCCTGGGCCCGGTGTGCCGCCTGCGCGGCGACACGGCCGGCCTGCACCTGCTGGCGGAGCTGCCGCTCGACATGGTCCCTGGGCTGGTCGCCGCCGCGCGGGAGCAAGGCGTGCTGCTCGACTCCACCGCCCGCCACCACTACGGCGCCGAGCGCCTGCACGGCCTGGTGATCGGGTACGGCTCGGCCACGCTGGCCGAGGTCAGGCGCGGCTGCCGGACAGTGGCCGAGCTGATCCGCTCGGCCACCGGCGCGTAGCTCGGCCGGCGCCGCGAGCCCAGCCGGCGCCGCATGGCTCAGCCATCCGCGCGGAGCTCAGCTACCGGCGCACGCGGCCGCCGTCTCAGGCGGGCTCGAGCTCGCGCAGGATCGGCAGCGAGCGGGCGGCGTAGACCGGGTCGACGGGCAGGGCGTGGCGGGCCCACCAGCGGGCCGGGGCCGGATCGGGGGAGGGGTCGGTGAAGGCGGGCGCGTAGTCGTCGTACGGCGGGTCGTAGAGGTAACCCGTCACCACCCCGCGCCGCTCCAGCGCGGCGATCGCCGCGTCGCGGTCGCGCACCAGCAGCGGCACCCGGAACAACGGCTGGCCGACCTGATCCCGTACGCCCGCCGCCACCGACGGCAGCTCCGCCAGCGAGCGCACCCCCGCCAGCCGGCGGGCCCGCTCCCCGGGCACCTTGGCCAGCCGCCTCGACTGGTACCAGCGGGCGAGCGCCCCTCTCCGGGCGCGGTAGTCGTGCAGGTCGGCACGGACCCACGGATCGAACGGCGGCAGCGACGGCACCTGCTTCATGGCCGCCGCGAGCTCGTCGGGCCGCAGCGGGATGCGGTAGCCCTCGCGTGACTCCTCCATGCCCAGCATGCGGGAGAGCCGGAGGGCGGGCCGGACCAGGTCGAGCCGGAGAGCGACCTGACGGGCCATCGAGCTGGCCACGGACAGCAGTTCGGCGCGGAAGGCGCCCGGCTCCAGCAGCGCGTCGCGGGCCCGTTCGAGCGCGCGCAGGTCCGCCAGGCTCTCCACCGCGAGGACCCCGCCCGAGCCGGCGCCCGGGTGCTTGGACAGGCTGAAGACTCCGGCCTGGCCGAACGTGCCGAGGGGGCGGCCGGCGACGCTGGTCTCCATCGCGTGGGCGACATCCTCGATCAGGATTTTTCCCGTGAAGGCGGACACGGCGTCCGGCAGGCCGTACAGGTTGGTGGTCAGGACGGCGTCCACCTGGCCGAGGTTGACGCGAGTGGCGTCGATGTTGCCGTCACGGCGCGACAGCGGCGCGATCACCGGGCGCAGGCCCGCCGCCAGCACCAGGAAGAGGATCTCGTCGGCGGAGATCGGCGACATGAGCAGCCGCTGGCCCGGCGTGCACCAGTGACGCAACGCGAGGTAGAGGCCGAGGCGGTTCGAGGGGAGCAGCAGGCAGTGACGGCCTGTGCGCTCGGCGATCCCCTTCACGACTGGAGGGCCGTGCGCAGCCGCCCGAACGTCTTCAGCGCCCGGTCGGCGGTCCTGTGCAGCAGCGGGTTGGCCAGGACGGTGGCCCGGGTCTTGCGCACGGGCACCCGCAACAGCCAGTGGACGGCCGAGGCGGCGCCGATCGTCGCGACCCGGCCCTCGGCCACCTGGAACTCGCCGTTCTTGAGCTTGTCTTTGTACTCCTTCTCGCCCCGGCCCATGTCGATCACCTGGATGCCGGAACCGGCGGCCTGCTCGGCCATCGCCAGGTGATGGATGAGGCCGGGGGAGTATTTGGCGTAGTGGGTGTCGTAGGCCGGGAACCAGCCCGCGAGCGTGGTGCGCGTGCGGAGCCCGAAATGCCCGGCCATCGGCAGGTCGTTCACGTAGATCATGTCGAGCACCCCGGCGAAGCCTTCGGTCTGCGTGGCCAGCAGCCGCTCGACCAGCTCGACGATCCACTGCTGCGCGAACCGGTCGGTACGCCCCGTACGCCGGTATTGGTCGGTCTTCCAGCCGAGCAGCGTGTGCAGCGGCGCGGGGTCGGTGGTCGCGTAGTCGTGACGGATCGGCCCGACGTCGCGCTGGAGCTTGCGCGACTTGGCCAGGGTCGACTTGTACGTCTTGCTGGAGTGCAGGCGCAGGAACTCGGTGTAGGGGCCGTGCCCCTCACGCAGGTCGATGATCGGCGACGGGTGGCGCTCGTGCCGCCCGGCGATCAGCGGCTGGCCCGCGACCAGGTGATCGAACTCGTAGACCGACAGCCCGCACTGCTTGATCAACCGGCGCGGGTCGATCTCCAGGTCCTTGGCGTGGACCAGGCCCTGCGCGTCGGTGAGCCCGGCGGCCACCGGCTTGCCGATGCCCATCGGATGGCGCTCGAACGGGAAGAACCCCACGATGTCGGGCCCGTCGTAGAGCACCGCGACGCGGACCATGTCGCGCAGCTCACCCACCGTGACCGTGAACTCGGGAGACAGGAACGGGTTGTCGAAGGCCGCGTGCCCCTCCTGGAGAGCCCGCCATCGGCTCAGCTCAGGTGCTCCCAGCTCGCGAGGGTGAGCAAGTGTGACGCGCATGGGCTCCTACGTTCGGCATACCTTCAGTTAGTTTGGAGGTAGCTGTGTATACCCAGGGTAAATGGTCTCGCATGATGGTCGTCTCCGCAGCTCCGGAACGTTACACAACTCTCAGCTAGCGTTCAGGACAGAGTGACGTTCTAATGTGTGTGCATGACCGTACCTGGGATTGACCGGCCCCGGCTGTTCGGCTGGATGGGCGCGAACATGCCCGACGCGGGCGAGCCCCTGTCCGTCTCCCTGATCTCCGGCGGCAGGTCGAACCTCACGTACCTCATCGAGACCCGCGAACGCCGGGTGGTGCTGCGCCGCCCGCCCCTCGGTCACGTGCTGCCCACCGCGCACGACATGCGGCGCGAGTGGCGGGTCATCTCCGCGCTCGCCGGGACGCCGGTCCCGGTGCCGGAGCCGATCGCGTTCTGCGCCGACGAGGAGGTCATCGGAGCGCCGTTCTACCTGATGGGGTACGTGGACGGCCTGGCGGCCAGGACCCGCGAGCAGCTCGGCGCGCCCACGCCCGCCGAGACGCGGCGGCTGGCGGAGCGGCTCGCCGAGGTGCTGGCCGCCATCCACGCCGTCGACTACCAGGAGGTCGGGCTCGGCGACTTCGGCCGCCCGGACGGCTACCTGGCCAGGCAGCTCGACCGGTGGTGCCAGCAGTGGAGCCGCTCGAAGACGGCCGACCTGCCGGAGTACGACCGCCTGGTCACGCGGCTGCGCGCGGATATGCCGGCCCGCTCGGCCAGCACGCTCGTGCACGGTGACTACCGCCTCGACAACACGCTCGTACGGCTGGCGCCCGGCCCGCCCGAGATCCTGGCCGTGGTCGACTGGGAGATGTCCACCCTGGGCGACCCGCTGGCCGACCTGGGGCTCACGCTCACCTACTGGCAGGACTCCGGTGACGAGGAGCGGGCGGGGATCCCGGTGGCCGGAGACGTGACGCTCGCCCCCGGGTTCCTCAACGCCGCCGAGTTCGCCGCCCACTACACGAAGGCCGCCGGCCGTGACATCTCGGACCTTCCGTTCTACGTGGCGTTCGGGAACTTCAAGCTCGCGGTCATAGTCGAAGGTATCCACGCCCGTTTCCGGCAGGGTAAGACCGTGGGTGAGGGCTTCGAGAACATCGGCTCCGCCGTACCCGCGCTCATCGCCCGCGCGCACCGCATGCTCGACCAGCCCCTGAACCCCTGAGCGTAAACCGCCTGAGGAGCGCACATGAGCACTGTGGCACTGATCACCGGAGGGGCGAGCGGCATCGGCGCCGCGGTGGCGCGGCGGCTGTCGGCGGGCGGGGCCAAGTGCGTCATCCTCGATCTCGACGCCGAAGGGGCCGAGCGCCTGGCGAAGGAGGTCGGCGGCGTCTGGCTGGCCGGTGACGTCGGCACCGAGGAGGCCTCGCGGCAGGCCGTCGCGCTCGCCGAGGAGGCCTACGGACGGCTCGACCTGGTGCACCTCAACGCGGGGATCTCCGGCGGGGTGGATCTCGTGGCGTTCGACGTCGAGCGGTATCGCCGGGTCGTCGGGGTGAACGTGGACGGCGTGGTCTTCGGCGTCGCCGCCTGCCTGCCGTCGCTCAAGCGTTCGGGCGGCGGCGCGATCGTGGTCACCTCGTCGCTGGCCGGGCTCGTCGGCTTCGCCGGCGACCCCGTCTACACGATGACCAAGCACGCCGTGGTGGGGCTCGTCCGGGCACTGGCCGCGCCGCTGGCCAAGGAGCGCATCCGGATCGGCGCGGTCTGCCCGGGGTTCACGGACACGCCGCTGGTGGCGGGAGCGCGCGAGATGTTCGTCAACGCGGGGTTCCCGCTGCTGAGCGCCGCCGATGTCGCCGCGGCCGTCGAAAGCGCCTTCTACGCCGACGAACCGGGCACGCTTCTCATCGTGCAACCGGGGAGGCAACCAGTGCCGTACCGTTATGCGGGAGTTCCCGGACCGGCTGGAGGGCAGCGCCCGCCAGCACCTTGATCGACCGCAAGTCCCTTGCAAGTACTGATATATACCGTGGGAAGGGCTGGGAGAGGCGTCCCGGCCCTTGTCTACGCGCGAGGGTGGAGGCACCGTGATTCCCACCGATGGCAAGCACGCACGCAGACGGCCGCCATGGCCGATCGCCCTGGGCGTGGGCATCCTCGCGGTCGCGCTGGTCGCGGCGATCATGGTGTACGCGGGCACGCGGAGCGGCCCCCGCGACGAGTACAAGGGCGGCGAGGTCGCCCAGACCCAGCCGAGTGAGCCGCCGCCCACGCTGGAGCAGCCGCCGTCCCTGGAGGACTGGCCGCGCTGGGGCGTCACCCACACCCAGTACAGCGCCGACAACGTGCCCCGCGAGATCACCGAGCAGGCCAAGAACATCCTCGGCCGCGTCCCCATGCTGCAGAACCAGCACATCATGGGCTGGGGCGTGGGCAACCCGGAGCCGAGCCCGGACCAGTACAACTTACGGGACCTCAACCGGCGGCTGAAGCTCATGGCCTCCTCGCGGGCCGTCCCGGTCATCACGCTGTGCTGCGCGCCCGACTGGATGAAGGGCGGCCAGCCCGGCCGTACGGACTGGTCCAAGAACCACACGGTCGCCCCCAAGCGTGAGCATTTCGACGACTACGCCAAGCTCGCCGCGCGGATCGCCAGGCAGTATCCGACGGTGAAGTACTTCATGGTGTGGAACGAGTTCAAGGGCTTCTGGAACCCGTCCACGAACCGCTGGGACGCCGAGGGCTATACCGAGCTCTACAACAAGGTCTACGCGGCGCTGAAGAAGGTGAACGGCGACATCCAGGTCGGCGGCCCGTACATCCCGGTCGAGACCAACTCCGGCTCCGCCCCCTCGGAGCTCAGCGGCCCCTGGGGCACGGTCGACCAGCGCGCGCTCGACGCGGTCGAATACTGGATCGAGCACAAGAAGGGCGCCGACTTCATCGTGGTCGACGGCGCCTCGATGACCAACGACAAGGCCAACATCCCGAACGACTTCGCGGCCCAGGCCAAGTTCAGCGCGGTCACCACCTGGCTCAGGCAGAAGAGCAACGACATGCCGGTGTGGTGGGCCGAGTGGTACGTCGAGCCCACCAACTCCGGCTGGAGCGAGGACAAGCGCACCGCCGTACAGGCCACGACGCTGATGGAGTTCGCCAAGAGCGGCGTGACGTCGGCGCTCTACTGGAACCCGGAGCAGAAGGACGGGACGGAGTGTCCCGGTTGCCTCTGGTCGTCCGGCACGGGCCAGGAGCTGCCGATGGCGGGGCTGCTGAGCGGGTTCGCGAAGTGGTTCCCCGCCGGGGTGAAACTGGATTCGGTCACCACCTCCGACCAGCGCATCAAGACGCTGGGCCAGGAGCGGCAGATGGTCATGGTCAACACGGCCGACACGAGCGTCACCGCCACCGTGGACGGCAAGCGGGTGACCTTGAAACCGTACGAGATCCAGTGGGCGGGACGCGGGGCCTGATCCTCGGTCAAGGGCTCCGTTCGTCTGCTCCGACGGTCGGCCGGAGCCCTTCTCTCACCATTCTTCGGAACAATCATTGCCGTCCCCCGGAATTCCATTGCCCAGGGCGGCTTGCGGCGGACAGAGAAACGTCAAACCGCTTTTCCACTTCTGTGGTGATCGAGGCGTCGGCTTGGGTTTGCCCAGGTCCCAGCGGGGTTCCGGTATGGGGCGGGATGTATCCGCTTTATCGCTGATTTACATATCACACATGCGCAGATCTTTTCCATGAGCACCGGTCAAATCAGATCAAAGAACGCCCCCAAGCCCTGATTTTTCACCATTTGGGTGCTAGCGTCCTATTTTGAAAGCCGAAATAGTGCTACTGGCACAGGGGGGAATCATGACTCTCGGTAAGCTCTTCCCGGCACACCGTAGCGACTGGTGGGGATGGGGCCGTCGCGGTGGAGGCTGTGGTCGGCGTCGCTGGTGGGGTGGATGCGGCGGCGGCTGCGGCGGCGGCGGCGGATGGCGCAGGCGGTGGTGGTGGTAGCGGAGGTGCCACCTGAGAGCCGTCGGGTCTCCCAACGGCTCTCACTCTCCGCTCAGCCCCTGGCGCCGACGGTGTCCATCCGAAACACCTTCCGGGAGTTCTGGCCGGACACCCGTGGCGTCAGGGCGCTGTTCGCGGCCGGGGTCGTGTTCGCGATCCTGGCCGCTCTGTGTGAGGTCGCCGCGATCGCCCTGTTCGGTTACATCACCGACAAGGTCCTCAGCGAACGGGACCTGGGCGCCTTCTGGGCCCCCGCGGCCGCCTGGCTCGGCCTGGCGGTGCTGGCCGGTCTCGTCTCCTTCGCCGGCGCGTACATCACCGCCGCGGGCGCGGAACGCTTTCTCCTCAAGCTCCGCGACCGCGTCTTCGGCCACGTCCAGACCCTCACACCCGACTTCTTCGAGAACCGCCGCACGGGCGACCTGATGGCCAGGCTCACTGACGACATCGAGGCCATCGAGGAGCTCGTCGGCTCCGGCCTGGTCAAGATGTTCACCACCGTGGCCAGCGTGATCTTCTTCGCCGGCGCGGCGTTCATCATCAGATGGGACCTGGCGCTGGTCACGTTCGCGCTGATCCCGGCGTTCCTGGTGGTCTCCAAGCTGTTCGCGTCCCGGTTCAGGAACGCGGCGGCCCGCGAGCGGACCAGCAACGGCACCATGAACAGCGTCATCGAGGAGAGCCTGTCCAACCAGTCGCTCGTCCAGGCCTACAACCAGCAGGAGACCGAGGCCAGGCACCTGCACCGCGAAGGCCGCACCTGGTTGCGCGCGAACCTGTCCCAGGCGTGGCTCTCCGGTCTCTACGGCCCCGCCGTACAGGTGCTGGAGACCATCTGCCTGATCGTCATCCTGGGCTTCGGCGCCTGGGAGATCACCCAAGACCGCCTCACGCTCGGTGGTCTGCTCGCCTTCGCCGCCTACCTCGCCTATCTGTACCCCGCCGTCCAGGGTCTGGGCCAGCTCGCCCTGACCGTCTCGGAGGCCGCCGCCGGCTCGGACCGCGTCATGGAGGTCCTCTCCGTGAGCCCGACCGTCGTCGACCGTCCCACCGCCGTACCGGTGCTGGGGCGCAGCAGGGGACGGATCGAGTTCTCGCGGGTCGGCTTCACGTACCCCAAGCGGATCAGGGCGACACTGCGCGAGCTGTCGTTCGTGATCGAACCGGGGGAACTCGTCGTCTGCACCGGCGCCAGCGGTGCGGGCAAATCCACGCTCGCCAAGCTGCTCCTGCGTTTCTACGACCCGAACACCGGCCGCATCCTCCTGGACGGGGTGGACCTGCGCGACCTGACCCGATCGTCACTGCGCGACACCATCACGCTCCTGCACCAGGAGAACCTCCTGTTCTCCGGCACGGTGCGCGACAACATCGCCTACGGCTCTCCGGGCGCCGACGACGCCGCCGTGGTGCTGGCGGCCGAGTTGGCCGACGTCCACGACTTCATCCAGACATTGCCCCAGAAGTACGACACGCCCATCGGCCAGCGGGGCCGCCTCATGTCCGGCGGCCAGCGCCAGCGCCTCGCCATCGCCCGCGCGATCCTGCGTGACACGCCGGTGCTGGTGCTGGACGAGCCGATGACCGGGCTGGACGTGGTCACCGCTGAGCGGGTGATGGAGCCGTTGCGCCGGTTGATGGAGGGGCGGACGACGCTGCTCATCACCCATGATCTGCGGCATGTGCCGGAGGGGGTGCGCCGGATCGACCTGGAACCGGTACGACGCTCGGATCGGATCCGGCTCCGGCCGAAACGGAGTGACCTCGGGGTTCACGGCGTTTCCTGACACAAGCGACAGAGCCCGGGCGGGGAACCGCCCGGGCTCTGTCATGTGAACGCCATCCCCGCCCCGGCCAACTGTGCCATGATCAACACCGCCCGCCGACGTCGATCGTGACCCACGGGGAGATCTCTCGCCATCGCCGCTCAGTAGCCGAGAGCCTACTAATCCGGCATACTCCACACCGAGCAAGATCTGTTGTCAGATTCGGCGCCCATGCTCAAAGAGATCACTTTTTCGGCATGGGTGGGGGACAATGGCCGCAATTGGTGACCAAGTGCCCACGCAAAGCGAAGATTCCACTACAATCCGATCAAGACTTCCAGGCCGTATGTTTCTGACCTCCGACGAGGAACCGCTTGATGTCAGCAACTCATATACCTGTTCACCGTCGGGCCCTGCTCGTACCGCTTGGCGTCGCCGTAGTGGCCGGCGTCGCGTGCGTATGGGCCGTGGCCGAGGCGCCGGTCGCGGGGCGCACGCTCGTGGCCTGGTGCCTGGGCATAGCCGCCCTGCTGCTGTGCGCCGCGATCACCTATGGCTTGTACGGCCGGCAGCAGGCGAGCCTGCTGCGCGAGCGGCTCGCCATGAGGGAAGCGGACCTCGCCCAGCTGGCCGACCACACGCTGCCCGCGCTGGTGAAGAGGTTGCGTGACGGGGCCTCGGTCGACACCGCGTTGTCCGAGGTGCCCAGGCCCGCCGACCTGGCTCAGCAACGCATCCTGTGGACACTGGCGCAGGAGGTCGGCAGGGGAGACCGGATGCGCGCGGCCGCGATGTCGGCCTGCGCCAACGCCGCCGGCCGGGTTCAGGCACTGGCGACCAGCATGCTGGCCGACCTCCGGGAGATGGAGGACCGGCATGACGAGAAGGTCCTCGGGGACCTGCTGAGGCTGGACCACAGCACCGCCCAGGCGGGCCGGCTGGCCGACAGCATCGCCGTGCTGACCGGCGCGCGTTCCGGGCGGCGCTGGACCAAGCCGATCGTGATGGAGAGCATCATGCGCGGCGCGGTGGGCCGCATCAGCGCCTACCAGCGGGTTCGGGTGCACTCGGCCAGCACCGTCGCGATCGCCGGGCACGCCGCCGAAGGCGTCATGCACGCCCTCGCGGAGCTGATGGACAACGCCACCAGCTTCTCGCCTCCCTCCGAGGAGGTGCACGTGTACGTCGAAGAGGTGAGCACGGGCATCGTGATCACCATCGAGGACTGCGGTCTGGTCATGAGCGCCGTGGCGCTGAACCGCGCGCGGCAGGCCGTCTCGTCCGAGCCCCTGGACCTGACGACGCTGTCCGGTACGCGCCTGGGCCTGGCGGTCGTGGGCTGCCTGGCCCGCAAGCACGGTCTGACCGTCTCCTTCAGGCCGTCCTCACGCGGGGGCACCGGAGTGGTGGTCATGATCCCGCAGAAACTGGTCACCCAGCCCGCGCCGGCCCCCCAGGTGGAGGCCCCGCGTCAGCCGAGCGTCCCGGCCGCCCGCCGGGCCACCTCGGCCCCGCTCCCGGCGCAGGCCGAGACCGTCGCCGATGGCGAGTTGCCCAGGCGCCGGCGCGGCCAGACGCTCGCGGCGGCGACGTCCACGGCCCCCGTGCCCGAGCAGGCTCCGGCGGCGCGGCCCAGGTCGTCCCTCTCCGAGGCCGGAGCGAGATTCAGCGCTTTCCGCCAGGCCAGCCGTGGGACCGGCGCCGGCGCCGGCGCGGCTGGTCAGGAAGTGGAACACCCGCAAGCAGAGGGCCCAGCGGCAGAAGGCCCGAAAGACGACACCCGGTGACCAACTTACAGATTGGAGGGAGGGCTGCTCGTCCGGCGCCGCCGGATGACCGTCCCAGAATCTCGATGAGAACCTCAGACCGCGACCTCGCCTGGCTGCTGGAGAACCTCCTGGAGAGGACACCGCAGACCCGGCACGTCTTGGTGCTGTCGAAGGACGGCCTCAAGCTCTCCCACACCCACGGGCTGTCGGTGGACCGGGCCGACCAACTGGCCGCCATCGCCTCGGGCATCCAGAGCCTGGCCCACGGGGCGTCGATGGAGTTCGGCGACGGTTCCGGCGGGCTGCGTCAGTCGATGACGGAGTTCCACGGCGGGCTGCTGTTCATCGTGGAAGCGGGAGAAGGCGCCCATCTCGCCGTCGTGGCGAGTGATGACGCCGACCCCGGCATCATCGGTCACAACATGAACGAACTGGTCGAGCAGATCGGGGAGTATCTGACCGCTCCGCCGCGCGAACCTCAGCAGAGCAGCCGATCGCTATGATCTCGCGGCGAGTGGCCAGCGAGAACCCGGACCGGCTCTACACGGTCACCGGGGGACGTAGTCGCGCGGACGAGAGTGCCATGGACGTGGTCACGCTGATCGTGAGCGAATGCGATCCCACCCCCGGCATGCAGTCCGAGCACGTCAGGATCCTCCAGATGTGCCGCCAGCCGATGGCGGTCGTGGAGATCTCCTCGGAGCTGAGACTGCCCGTCAGCGTCGTACGGATCCTGCTGTGCGACCTGCTGGACACCGGACGCATCACCGCCCGCCATCCGCCCAAGGCTCCGGCCAGGGCGCAACTGCCCGATCCCGAAATCCTAGAGCAGGTGCTTGTTGGACTTCAGAACCTCTGACCCATCGGCCCGTACACCGCTACAGAGCACGATGACCACCGGCCTCAAGATCGTGATCGTCGGCGGGTTCGGCGTGGGCAAGACGACCATGGTCCGCTCGGTCAGCGAGATCCGGCCGCTGAGCACCGAAGAGACGATGACCCAGGCAGGCATGGGGATCGACGACGCGAGCGGCGTACAGACCAAGACCACGACCACGGTGGCCTTCGACTTCGGCCGCATCAGCCTGAACGAGCAGATGGTGCTCTACCTGTTCGGGGCGCCCGGCCAGGACCGGTTCTGGTTCCTGTGGGACCGGCTGTTCTCCGGGACGCTGGGAGCGGTCGTCCTGGTGGACGCCCGCCGCCTGGCCGACTCCTGGTACGCCATCGACCGGCTCGAACACCACGGAATGCCGTTCATCGTCGCGCGCAACAACTTCGACGAGCCGAAGCATCCCCTGGAGCGGATCCGGGAGGCGCTGGACCTGTCCGAGGAGGTTCCGCTGATCGACTGTGACGCCCGTCAACGTGACTCGAGCAAGGCCGTGCTGATCGCGCTCGTCAATCACCTCCACGCGATGTCCTCCGCCCAGGGGGTTACCCGATGACCAACGTCCACCACACACCCGAGCCTGTCCGGATGTACGGCCCCCAGTTCCAGCGCGATCCGGAGCAGCTGTACCGGGACATGCGCAAGCTGCACGGGCCGGTCGTCCCGGTCCTGCTCGAGGGCGATATTCCCGCCTGGCTGGTGATCGGCTACCGCGAGCTGCGCTACGTCCTGAGCAATCCGCAGCTCTTCGCCCGCGACTCCCGCCGGTGGAACGCCTGGGATCGCATCCCGCCGGACTGGCCGCTGATGGCGTTCGTCGGCTACCAGCCGTCCATTCTGTTCACCGAAGGCGCCGAGCATCAGCGGCGGGCCGGTGCCCTCAGCGACGCCCTCGCCGCCGTCGACCAGTTCGAGCTGAGAACCCGGACCGAGAGGGCCGCCGACGGCCTGATCGACGCGTTCACCGGCCACGGCCGGGCCGACCTGATCGCGCAGTACTCCCAGCCGATGCCGCTGCTGTCCATCTCCACGCTGTTCGGCCTGCCCGACGCCGAGACGCCACAGCTGGTGGCGGACGTGACCGAGTTGCTGAACACCGGCCCGGGCGTCGTGGAGGCGCATCAGCGAGTCCAGGCCACCATGAAGCGGCTGCTCGACACCAAGCGCGAGCGCCCCGGCCCGGACCTGCCCTCACGCCTGCTGGCCCACCCCGCGGGCCTCACTGACGAAGAGCTCGTCCAGGATCTGGTCGTGTTGATGAGCGGGGGCCAGGAACCGACCGCCAACTGGATCGGCAACACCCTGCGGTTGATGCTGACCGACGAACGGTTCGCCGTCACCCTGTCGGGCGGCCGCCGCAGTGCCGGCCAGGCGCTCAACGAGGTCATGTGGGAGGAGTCGCCCGCCCAGAACAGCCTGGGCCGCTGGGCGGTTCATGACACCCAGCTGGGCGGGCAGCGCATCCGGGCCGGCGACGCGCTCGTCGTCGGCCTCGCCGCCGCGAACGCCGACCCGCAGGTACGGCCGGACTCCTACGGCGGCTCCGCCGGGAACCACGCGCACATGTCCTTCGGCCACGGCGAGCACGGCTGCCCGCACCCGGCGCCGGAGCTCGCCGAGGTCATCGCCTACACGGCCGTCGAGGTGCTGCTGGACCGGCTCCCGGACATGGCGCTGGCGGTGCCCGCCGAGCAGCTCGTCTGGCGGCCGTCCTTCCGGCTGCGCGCCCTGACCACCCTGCCGGTCGAGTTCTCGCCCGGCTACCTCAGGGGAATCGGCTAGGACCGCCGAAGTGGTGTGTCCCCTGACTCCTCAGAGGACACACCACCGGTCAGCTCGTCGTCAGTGGATCGGGCGGCCCGTGATGGACAGCGGGGAGTCCTGCGGGGACAGTGCCGTCGCGGGCGGTTCCGTCGGGAACTGCGTGGCGCAGTGCGTTCCCGCCGCGGGCATGGTGCGGTTGATCAGGTACTTCTCGATGTAGTCGCGCGCGCAGGTGCTGTTGCGGAACTGGCCGTGGCCGACGCCGTCGTACTCCAGGACGACCGAGCGCGGGATCTGCCGGGCGGCGGCGTAGTTCCAGGCCGCCGGGGTGGCCACGTCATCCTTCGCCTTGACGACCAGGATCGGCGGGGTGCCGCTGATCCTGAGGCGGTGCTGCGGGTTGGACGTCTTGCCCTGCCAGTTGAGGCAGGTCATGACGTCGGTCCAGAACGGGGAGAGCTCGGTGTGCGGGGCGATGGCCTTGAGGCGGCGCTTGTAGGCGTCGAGTTCGGCGAAGCCGCTGACGTTCCACTTCCAGTCGGAGCACCAGATGGCCGGGTAGGCGTAGTTGACGCCCTCGGCGGCCGACGTCGAAGCCTCGGCCGAGGCCCTGGCCGTCGTCTTCGCCTCCGCCGATTCCGACGCCACCGGCTTGTCCGCGGCCTGCTCGGCCGCCTGGCCGGCCGCCAGCGCCTTCAGCCGCTCGGCCAGCGGGAAGAAGCCGGTCCACGGCCGGTACATCGGCTCGAACACCTCGATCCGGAGCTCCTCGTCCGAGATCACGGCTCCGGTCTCCGGGTCTTTCAGGGTGCCGGCCCTGGCCTTGGCCAGCAGGTCGTCCAGGACCGCCGTGGCGTCCTGGCCGTGCAGCGCGCAGGCCGCCGTCTCGCCGCACCACTTCGCGAACGCCTGGTAGGAGCCTTCGAGGTCCTCGGTGGTGGTCTTCATGTACTGGTAGGCCGAGGTGATGCTGTGGTCCATGTTGGAGTCGATGGCCATCGCGCGCAGGTTCTTGGGGAACATCTCGGCGTACTGCTGGCCGACCTGCGTGCCGTACGAGATGGCGAAGAAGCTGATCTGGCGCTCGCCGAGCGCCGCGCGGATCGAGTCCACGTCGCGCACCACGTTGGTGGTGCCGACGTGGTCGAACAGCGGGCCCGTGCGCTCGCGGCAGTCCTTCGACAGCTTGGCGTTGAAGGCCAGCCAGTTCTGATACTCCGCCTCGTTGGCCGGATAGGTGAACGGGGTCTCGTTGACCACGTCCTCACCGCACAGGATGGGCGTGCTGCGGCCGACGCCGCGGGGGTCCACGCTGACGATGTCGAAGTACTGGCGCAGCGGGCTGTCGTCGGGGATGCCGCGGCCCATGATGTACGCGTTGAGGCCGGACCCACCGGGACCGCCCGGGTGCACGAACAACACGCCCTGCCGCTTGGCCGGGTCGAGCGCCTTCAACCGGCCGATGGCCAGGTCGATCGTCGCGCCCTTGGGCTTGGCGTAGTCCATCGGCACCTTGATGGTCGCGCACTCGCCCTTGTACGTGGTGCCACATTCCGCCCAGTCGATCGCGGTCGAAGGGCCTGACGGGGCTGACTGGGCTGATGCCACTCCGGCGAGCTGGGTCACCAGCGCGGCACCAGCCAGTGCCGCCGTGAACAGTCTTAACCGCACTATCGCTCCTTCCAGAGGTATCCCTTGATCATCCTGACGGACGACAGTGCGGTTTGCGGGACTTTACGGAGTTTGTTGGTGAATATGAGCGCTAGACGTAGTAGCCCTCGACCGGTGCCCGCGCCTCGTCGTACAGAGCCGGTCCGTCGAGTCGCGCCCCGGTGCTCCCGGCGGGTGGCTTGAGCCCGCCGAGCTGCTCGGTGGACAACGCGAACACCACCCGCCCGAGCCCCGACCGCTCGATGGCGCCCGTGCACATGCCGCAGGGCTGGCAACTGGTGTACATGACGGTGGCCGCCGCGGCCTCGGGGCTGAGCTCACGGGCCGCCCAGCGGGCCAGCTTCAGCTCGGGGTGCGCGGTGATGTCGGCGTCGCTGATGGAGGTGTTGACGTCCTCGGCGAGCACACTGCCGTCCGGCCCCACCAGGAGCGACCCGAAGGGCGGGTTGCCCGCCGCGCGCGCCTTGGCGGCCAGCCCGATGGCCTGGCGCAGGAACTGCTCGTCGTCGTGTGTCATGGTCGCTCCGTTCATAGGTGATTCGCGTGAAGGTCCCAGGAGGCCGCCACGGCCGCGAGGGCGTGCCAGGCCACCTCGGGGTGACATGTCTCCTGTGGGTCGCCGCCGAAGGGGTCGAGGACGACGGTGTCCGAGCCGAGAAGGCGTAGCTGTTCGAGATCGTCCACGATCTGCTCGATCGTGCCCTCACCGGCGAGCCGATCGGGGTCGGTGATCGGGGACGTGGTGAGCCTGAGGACGATGCGGGGCGCCTGGGCGGGCACCGGGCGGCCCTGCTCGTCGGCAAGGGATTTGAGGCGGCCGAACGCCTCGCGCAGCCAGGGCAGGGTGTTGCGCAGCGGGTGCCAGGTCTCGCCGAGCCGCACCGCGCGGCGAAGCCCGGCGTCGCTGTTGCCGCCGATCCAGATCGGCACCGGCCCGCCGCGGTAGTCCGCGCCGTCCGCCCAGGCGGCGCGCAGCGCGTCGAGGTAGTCGTCGGTCAGCGCCCCGCGCCGGTGGAACGGCACGCCGAGCGCCTCGAACTCCTGCCGCGCCCACCCCACGCCCACGCCGAGGACCAGCCGGCCGCCGCTGAGGTCGTTGAGGTTGGCGGCCATCCGGGCCACGAGCAGCGGATGCCGGTACGGCATGATCAGCACCGTGGTCCCCAGCCTGATCCGCTCGGTGCTGCCCGCCAGCCAGGACAGCGTGGTGAAGGGCTCGTAGAACGGTGCCGGGTACTGCTGGGCCACGTCGGGTGTCACCGCCACGTGGTCAGAGACCATCAGCAGGTCGAAGCCGAGGCCCTCCACCGTCCGCGCCCAGCCGCGCAGCACGTCGGGACTGGTGCCTGGTCCGAAGTTCGGGACATTCACGCCTATTCGCACCCGTGCAGGCTAGCCAATGGGTCATGGCGGTAGGAAGGGAGTTCTCTCTGCGTACGAGACGATTGGCCGGGGAATTGCCGGTATTTTGGGCCGATGACCGAGAGCCTTGACGCCACGGACTGGGCGATCATCGCCGAGCTCCAGAGAGACGGGCGCGTCGCGCTCACCGAGCTGGGGCGGCGGGTCAGCCTCAGCCCCTCCGCGACGACCGAGCGGGTCAAGCGGCTGGAGGCGGTCGGCGTCATCACCGGTTACCGAGCCGAGGTCGATCTGGAGAAGGTCGGGTACGCCGTGCTCGCCGTGGTGCGGCTGAAGTATCCCGGGAGCAGGCACGAGCCGCTGCATCGGCTGCTCGGCGAGCGTTCCGAGATCCTCGAATGCCTGCGCACCACCGGAGACGACTGCTACCTGCTGAAGGTGGCCGCGGCCTCCATGGCCCATCTCGAACGGGTCGTCGACGAGCTCGCCCAGTTCGGCAGCACCACCACCAATCTGGTCTACAGCCGGACGCTGCCCTATCGAGGGCCTCAGGCGCGCGCCGACTTCTGATGCGCGCCCCGGCCGCCCGGCCGGCTCCAGTACGTCACGGCGCGCAGCAGCCATTCCACCGGCCCGTACCGGTGCGCGCGGAGCCACCAATGGCTGAGGAAGACCTGCCCGACGAAGACGACCAGCGCGATCACCATTTCCACCGGCGGGCTGACGCGGTCCACGAGCGCCAGGCCGTACCCCGTGAAGATCAGTGAGCAGATGAGCGACTGCCCCAGATAGTTGGACAGCGCCATCCGGCCCGGCGCCGCCAGCGCCCGCCCGATGCGCGGCAGGTGCGGCAGCAGCCGCAGGAACGTCGCCGCGTAGGCGGCGGCGAGCAGGGGAGCCGTGACCAGGTCCACGGCCTCGCCGAGGAACTTGTTCACGCTGCCGTGCCAGGCCGACAGCGTGTAGACGAACGCGCCGCCCAGCCCGACGGTGAACCCGAGCCACTGCAGCCTGCGGAGCGTGGCCGTGTGCGCGGACACGTCGCGCAGCACGCCCAGCTTGCCGACCGCCAGGCCGATCAGGCAGGCGGCCAGTACGGCAGGACCCTGGAAGAGCACGCGCAGCACGACGATGAGGGAGAGCTTGCGCAGGTGCTCGTCGATGATCTGGATACCCGAGCCGCGCAGCGCCGAGTCGGAGTGCACCGCCTCCACCACCCCGTGCGAGACCGTCCCGGCCGTGTCCAGACCCACCATCGCGAGGACGGCCAGCAGCACGAAGCCCAGGGCCAGCATGGAGGTCAGGGCGATCGCGAGCATGACCGCGGTCCTGGGCGAGATCTTGCGGAGCAGCAGCAGGGCCAGGCCGACCGCGGCGTAGGTGGTGAGGATGTCACCCGGGAACAGCAGCACCGCGTGGGCCAGCCCGAGCAGGAACAGCCCGGCCAGGCGGCGCAGGAACATCGGCACGAACGCCTTGCCCCGCCGGACGGCCGAGTCGACCTGCAGCGTGAAGCTGTAGCCGAACAGGAAGGAGAACAATAAGTAGAACTTGTTCTCCATGAACAGGGTCACGGTCCACCGCACCGCCCAGTCGAGCGGCGAGGTGAACGCGGGCTCCGCCATTCCGGCCATCCGGTAGCCGGAGGCCAGGAAGGCGATGTTCACGACGAGGATGCCGAGCAGCGAGAAGCCGCGCAGGGCATCGACCGAGGTGATGCGTGTAACCATGGATCGCCCAGGCGAAATGGCGGGATGTGTCCTCATCAGCGAACATCATTCCGCAAAACCTGAGGGTTTCCTGTGAATCTAGGTATTTGATGCGATATAGATAAATCGCTCGATGATCACGCCTACGGCCACGGCGAATGCCGGGATGGCCACCCACAGCAACCGCCGGCGCGCCTTGACCGCCCGGTTCGGCCCGTTGAGCCGGATCACCTCGTAGCCGAACAGGGTCACCCAGGTCAGAGCCAGTGCCGCGAGGCCGACCGGCGTCCAGGGCGAGGTGGGGTCGCCGCGTCCTATGTACGGGAGGGGCTCCGGGATCTCGGTGCCCTTGACGAACTTCTTCCAGGTGTATAGAGCGGCGTCCTTGTTGGCGTAGACCCGCTTCACGTCCGGCGAGGCGTCCAGCGCTGCCCTGAACCTGGCACCCCAGTCTGCCGGGAAGCCCTCATTGAGCTGCAGGTAGGCGATCTGACCGGTGCTGACGGCGAGATAGGTGTTGCGCGGGCTCGCCTTGAGCGTCGCGACCGCCTTGGCGATGTTCGTCGGATCCTGGTAGACGAGCGCCTGGCCGTTGAAGTTGACCAGTTCGATGTCCTTCTCGCCCCACGGCAGCGTCGGCGTGACCTCCGGGCCCTCCTTGGCCGTCAGGTAGAGGACCTTGGCGCTCGGCTTGTCGTGCGCGTAGATGTAGTGCATCGCGGCGACCTCGCCGGTCGTCACCCGCTCGAACTTCTCGTTGCCGTAGCGGGCGATCAGGAACGCCCCCGCGAACACCACCGCGAAGCAGGCCGCGAGCACGACCGACAGCTTCCTGGTCAGCTCGGGGTTGAAGCGGACATTCCGCTTGCGCATGGGCACGGTCTCTTCGCGCACGTCCGCGCTGTCGGCGGGCAGGTTCGGGAAGAACGCGTACGCGGCCAGGAGGCAGGCGCCGGGCAGCGCGAACATGTAGATGCGCAGCCCGATCTCACCGCCGTAGCTCTGCAGCCCCAGCGCCAGCACCGGCACGCAGAGCAGGATCAGCGCCGCCCGGTCGACCACCCCGCGCCGCAGCCGCCTGAGCAGGCCGGTCGCCGCCAGGGCGAGGATCACGACCAGGATGCCCAGCCGCGCCTGCAGCACCAGCGCGTGCGCCGGGTCGCTACCCGCGATGCGGTCGCCGGTGTTGCGCTGCAGGTTGGTCAGAATCCGGCCCAGGCCGCCGAAGATCGCGTCGATCTGGCCCGCCCAGAAGCCCACGGTCTCGTAGCTGATCCAGGCCAGCACGGCCAGGCCGAGGAAGAACGGCAGCGCCCAGGTCAGCTTGGTCCGCTTGAAGATGAGGAAGGCCGTCACCACGCCGAGCATCATGAACGGCGTGATCTGGTGCGAGGCCGTCGCCGCGAAGAACAGCGCGAGCAGCATCAGCAGCATCAGCAGCCGGTCGGCCCGGAACGTGCCGGTGTTGGCGATCTCGCCCGGCGTCATCGCGTCGAGACGGCCGAGCAGCTTACGCAGCCCCTTCGGCGCGATCGGCTTGGTACGCGGCTCCACCCGCCCGAACCAGCGCAACAGGATCGCGACGAAGGCCAGATAGAGCGCGAAGGTGAAGCCCTGCGGCGAGAAGTAGTCCTGCCCGATCCACTGCACCAGCACGAACAGCAGCGCCGCGTACCAGCGCGCCCGCGTGGTGGCCACCACCTGGCGCAGGATCAGCACGAACGGCAGCAGGTACAGCAGGTTCGTCAGCAGCGGCGTCCACTGGAGGATCGTGGTCATGTCGCTGATGCCGGCGGCCTTCGTCACGAAGGCGAACAGCGCGAAGTAGCCCGGCCAGCCCATGCGGGCGTCGATGTTGATCGCGGTCTCGCCGGTGCGGCCGATGAAGTCGACGAAGCCCGCGTGGATGTAGGCCGTGGGGAACCTGGGCTCGCTGGCCACCAGCGAACCGGCGCCGTGCAGGGCGAAGGTGATGACGGCGATCTGGAACAGCAACAGGAACTTGCGGTCCGTGCTCTGGGCGACGGTGACGAAGAACGACACCAGCATGATCAGGATCGCGGCGAACGCGCTGGCCGGGAGGGCGGCGATCAGGCCGAGGCCGTTGATGTCGGCCGGGTTCACGCCGCGCAGCGGGCCCGGGGCCACGCGCAGGGCGAGGACGTACATGATCAGGCCCTCGACCGTGAGCAGCGCCGGGAGCCACATGGGCGCGCTGCGCCCCAACCGCCGCAGCCGCTCGCCCAGGCCCTTCGCCTTGGCGGGGTCCTGTTTGGCGGAGGCGGGCTTGGTAGCGGCGGGTTTGGCGGCGGCGGGTGCCTTGGCCGAGGTCTTGGCGGGCGTTGTGGCGGGAGTCTCGGCGGGGGTTGCGGTGGGAGCCTTGGCGGGGGTTGTGGCGGGAGTCTCGGCGGGCGCTTTCGCGGGGGTCGGCGGAGCGTCCACGGTCAGACTCGCGGCCGGGGCGGCCGCCACCTTCGTCGGTACGGTCCCCGCCGCGTCGTCATCCTCGGCGGACGCCGCATCGTCCGCGCCCGGACCCTTGGCGCCCTTCGGCTCCTTCGCGGCCTTGGACTCCTTCAGGGCCTTGGGCTTTTGCGAGCCCTTGGGCTCCTTCGGGTTCTCGGTCTCCTCGGGGGCTTTCGGCGGCGTGCCGATATGGAGGGTGGCGGGCAGTCGGATGGCGGGCAGGGTGCCCGTCTCCGCCTCGTCATCACCGTCGTCGTCACCATCGGCGACGTCCGCGGCGGCGTCCGGCGCGGGGGTGGCCGGGACTGACAGCCGGGGGATGACGCCCGTGGCGTCCGGATCGAAGGGCACGCCCGTTCCCCCCTCTGCCTCGGTGCCGTCCGTGGAGTCGCCCACGTGCTCGGAGGAGCCCGTGACCCCCGTTGTCCTGCCATCGCCGTCGCGTTGCCTCACGTTGACCATCATGCGGCCCCGGACGACCCCTGAGTGACGGGAGTCCGCCGTGTATCGCCAAGAATGAGTATTTTGCGAAGAGATTTGAAGATCAAAAGTGCCATCAAAGTCTCGCTGAGCAACAAGCCGTACCCAACGGCGTTGACTCCGGCGAACGGGAAGAGCGCCAGGATCGCCACGAGAACGAGCACCGCGAGCCCGATCTGCACGAAGGCCAGCTGCCGCGCGTCACTCCGCGCCCGCAGCACGCTCAGATAGACCTCGATCAGTACTCGGGGCAGCACGGCCAGCGCCATGAGCCGCAGCAGCGTCGTACCCTCCGCCGCGAAGCCCTCCCCGAAGACGCTCAGGATGAGCGGCGCGCCCGCGATCACCACGACGATGATCGGTACGATGATCATGAAGGCTCGCTGCAGCGCCCGGCGGCAGTTCTCGGCCAGTTGCGACCGGTCGAAGGAGCCCTCGACGGTCAGCGACACGGCCATGTTCATGGCCAGCAGTTCGATCATGCTGGCCAGCGTGTGCGCCATCGAGAAGCGCCCGAACGTGGCCTCGTCCACCCGGGTCGCGACGACGGTGGGCACGAGATAGACGATGGCCAGGATCGACAGCGTGCCGGGGAAGTCGCCGGCCAGGAACCGGCCGATCTGGCGCAGCCGCGGCGGCTCCTGGACGGTCTCGGTCCGCTTCATGTGCCGGGGGACGATGACGCCGAAGATCAGCCAGTTGACCGGGATCAGCGCGAGCGCCGTCGGCACCATCCAGGAGGTGAAGATGCCGCCGTCGGGCAGCGCGCCGGCCATCGCGACCAGCAACCCCATCTTGGCCAGGCCGAAGACCAGGTTGTTGAGCGGCACCCAGGTGGCGTTGCGCAGTCCGGTCAGCACCACGTCCTGCAACGTGAACACCGACCAGACCAGCACCGAGCCGAGGAAGAACAGGCCGGGCCCGAACGCGCCGAGCACCGAGTAGGTCCGCCCCCACAGCGGCAGGGTCAGCAGGAAGCCGAGTGCCGCCACGCCGCCGGTCGCCGCCGCCAGGCCGTACCCCCGCAGGATGAGCTCGGGGATGCGGCGGCCCGCCAGCGGGAGGAAGCGGGAGAGCGCGCCCACCAGGCCCAGCGCGGTCAGCGACGCGAACAGCCGCATCGCGGTGATCATCGCCTGGCCCCGGCCGAACTCCTCGGGCGTGTAGAAGTGGGCGGCCAGCAGCCAGTAGCCCATGCCGAGCGTCGCGGTGATCGCCGTGTTGGCCATCAGCGCGTAGCCGTTGCGGAACAGGGGGTTACGAAGGTCGCGCAGCACCCTCCCCCAGAGGCTAGACATTTCCACGCACCCGCTGCAGGCCGTACCTCGTGCGCCTGACGATCGCGTAGCCCTTGGTGAGGACCCGCTCCTTCAGGTAGATCAGGGGCACGCCGGTGCCCTCGACGGCGCGCTTGAACATGCTGATGGAGGTGTGCCGCGCCACGGTCAGCCGGGGGATGGCCAGCATGTCGTGACGGTCGGCGGCGATCGAGTTGTTCACCGCGCAGGCGGCGAAGTAGCCGGCCTTGCGCACCTCGCGGCGCACCCGGGCGCTGGAGTAGCCGTAGGGGTAGGCCATGGTGGCGACCGGTGCGCCGATCTTCTCCTCCAGCAGGCCCTTGTTCTTACGCAGCTCCTGGCGCAGCTCGTCGATGTGGAGCTGATCGAGCTGCGGGTGGCTGTGGCTGTGGCCGCCGATCTCCATGCCGGCCTGGGCGGTCTCGCGGGCCTGGCCCCAGGTGAGCATGTCGTCCAGTGGCCGGCCGGCGGCGTCGTCGCCGGCGTCCGCCACCCAGCCACTGGTCAGGAAGACCGTGGCCGGGAACTTGTAGCGGTCGAGCAGCGGCAGCGCGCGGCTGTGGAAGTCGGCGTAGCCGTCGTCGAAGGTCAGGACGATGGGTTTGTCCGGCATGCACCTGCCGTTGTTCTTGTTCAGTGAGGCCACCAGATCGCCCAGTGTGAGCGGGGTGAACCCGCTCTCCGACAGGTAGGCGAGCTGCTCGTCCAGGTCCGACGGCCGTACCGAGTGAGGGAGCGTCTCCTCGTTCGGGTCGTCGGCGACAGAGTGGTACATCAATATCGGTACGCGGATCATCAGCGCACTGCCTTCAGTCGTGCGGAGCCGATCAGGTAACCCCAGGTGGTCCAGGCCAGGCCGACCACGATCGCGGCGGCCCGGCCGAGCCCGCCGACGTCGCCCCGGAAGGCCTCGCCGACGCCCCGCAGAGCGCCGAGCGGCAGCGTCTTCAGCGCGTGCGCCCGCTCGCTGGCCAGCCCGTCCTGGGTGCCCACCTCCTGCGTCACCAGGGCCTTGGACAGTCCTTCCGCGTAGCACCTGGATCTGAAGTAGGCGAACCGCTCGCGCTGGTGCGACACCTTGTGCCCGATCAGCGCGCGCGGCTCGAACAGCATGACCGAGCCGGGCTTGCGCTGGCTCAGCCTGATGCAGAACTCGGTCTCCTCGCAGCCCAGCGGCCGGCTCTTACGGCCCTGCACGCTGCGCCCGATGCCGCTGTGGAAACCGCCCACCTCGGAGACGACCTCGCGCAGGAAGGCGGCGTTGCCGCCCATCACGTTGCGGATCGGCGCTCTTACCGCGGGCATGCCGCGGTAAGAGCAGCCGACCGTCCAGTCGAACTCGTAGGGGAACCAGCGCGGCCGGCGCTGGGACGCCCACAGTGGCTCGGTGCGACCGCCCACGCCGACGACACCCGGTTCCTGGAAGCCCTCCTCCAAAGCCTCCAGCCAGCCGGGATCGGCGACCGCGTCGTCGTCGAGGTACGCGACGATGTCACCGGTGGCCGTGGCCACGCCGGTGTTCTTGCCGCCGGACAGCCCCTTCTCGTGCGTGTTCTCCACCACAATGGCCTGTGGGTAAGCACGCTTGAGCTTCAGGTGCAGGTCCGGGTTGTAGTCCACGACCAGGATCAGCTCGTAGGGCCGGCGCCGCTGATTCTCGACCGACTCGACGGCTTGCCTGATGTCCTCCCACCGCTCGTCGGTGTATACGCAGATGACAACAGACGTCTTCACAACGGACCTTCTTACGCGACACCCCGGTCCGCGGCCGGAGCAGTGGCTGGCTTGGGCAGCGGAGGTGCGGGCTGGCGGCGCCACTCTCGCAGGATGGTCTTCAGCACACGCATGCCGTCACGCACGACGCGCAGGTTGCTCTCGCCGTGGATCCGGTTGTGCTCGTGGCTCGGCACCTCGTGCACCTTCAATCCGGCCTTGGCGGCGCGGACGTTCAGCAGCGTCTCCACCTCGAAACCGTCGCAATCGAGGTCGAGCACCTCGAGGTGGCGGGCCCAGAAGGCGTTGTAGCCGTAGCACAAGTCGGTGTACTGGGTGCCGTACATCAGATTGACTATGCCGGTGAGGACCTTGTTGCCCAACCGGCGGCCGACGGTCAGGTCGTCGCTGCCGCCACCGGCGGCGTAGCGGGAGCCCTTGACGAAGTCGGCGCCGGTGACCAGCGCACCGACGAACGTGATGATCTCGTGGCCGTCGGTGGAGCCGTCGGCGTCGATCATCACGATGATGTCGCCGCTGGCCGCGGCGAAGCCGGCGGCCAAGGCGTCACCCTTGCCCTTGCCGGTCTGGGTGACCACCTTCAGGTTGGGCCGCAGACGTCTGGCCACCGCCACAGTGTCGTCGACGGAGTTGCCGTCGACCAGGATGATCTCGTCGATCCACTGGGGCAGCGTGGCGAAGACGTGGGGCAGGTTGTCCGCCTCGTTCATGGCCGGGACCACGACGCTCACCGTGGGAGAGATGGCCAGGTGAGGGGTGACCGGGGTGAAACGCTCAATAGGTGGCATCGATCGCAGCGGCGCGATCTGCACCTTGCCGTTGTGCTTGGTGATGTCGGGACTCATGGTGAGGGAATTCCTTCCGAGACCCAGCACACTGGCCGAACGCAGCCACTCCCGGGTGCAGGAGGAATGGCGGTGCTGCGAACGGCGCATGAAGGGTCCACTGGGAGCGAGGGTTGTGCGGGGCTTGCTGGTGGTACGGGTGGGGGCGCTAGCGCGCTCCCGTTGGTTCCTTGACGACTGCGTTGGATGACTCCTGGTGCAAAGAGCTGCGCACCCGACCGAAACCCTTCAGGACTTTGTCGGCTGCCCTATAGAGAGACGGCCGGTCCATGACAATTGTTCGGGCTTTGTTGAAAGGAGTTCTGCCCATCCAGTGCACGGCCGCCGACGCGGAGGGTCTGGAGACCCGGCCCTCGGCGACGTACAGCTCCCCACTCTTGAGCCAGTCCTTGTATTCCTTGCCGCCCTTGCCCATGTCCACCATGTGCAACCCGGCCGCCGCGGCGGCCTCTGCCATTTGCAGGTGGTGCACGATGCCCGGTGAGTACCGGGCGAACTCGGTGTCGTAAGCGGGGAACCACCCGACGAGCGTGGTGGCCGTGCGCAGTCCAAAATGGCCGGCGACTGGCACGTCTCCCGCGTACAGCATGGTCAGGACACCCGAGAAGTCAGCCGACTTCTCGGCGAACATCAGGTCGATCAGCTCGACGATCCAGGGCTGGGCGAACCGGTCGACCCGGCCCGTCCGTCTGTACTGGTCGGACTTCCACGCGAGCAGGGTGCGCAGTTCCTCCGGATCGGCCGAAGCCCATGCGAAGCGCAGCCCACCGTGCTCCCTGCCGAACTTGCGCTCCTTGTAGCGCACGGTCTTCAGGTTCTTGGGGGAGTTGGTCTTCACCTGCTGGAGCCAGGCGTCGAAGCCCTGGGTGAAGTCCATGACCGGCGCCGGGCGCACGTCGCTCTCGTAAGGCGCGAACGTCGGCTGCCCCGCGACCAGGTGGTCGAAGTCGAAGACGCTGAGCTTGCAGGCCCTCAGCAGCGCGCGAGCCTCTAACTTCAGGCCCGGGACCGAGATCAGACCATGGCAGGTGGTGAGGAAGCCGCCGAGCGGCTTGCCGATGCCGAAGCTGTGGCGCTCGTAGGGAAAGAAGCCGGCGATGCCGCTCTCGTCCTGGATGACCGCGACCCGCACCCGATCCCGCAGGCGGTCCATGGCCAGGGCGAACTCGACGGAGAGGAAGGGATTGTCCAGGCTCGGGTCGGCCTTCTGAAGCGCGCGCCACCTGGCCCGTTCGGATTCTCCGAGATCTCCGGGGCGAACCACTGTGATGTTCACCTTGCCCTGGCCCCCTGTTCGGTCTGCATGTTCTTCCCCCGGTACAACACGCGAAGCACGTACATGAAGCCTCCGAGCACGGCGACCGTTGCCACACCGGCCCGAGGCGACCATGCGTTGAACTGCAGCATGGCTTGGGCGAGGAGCACGTTAAGCACGAGACTTGCCGCAGCTCCTACTGATAGTGCGGCAAGCGGGTCACGATCACGCAACAGTCCTACGACTGCGGCTCCTGGCACCACCAGAAGGAAAAGAGAGATGAGGAGCGGGCGCAGCGGTGTCTGGATGTCGAACAGCGCGATCACCGCTCCCGCGATGCAGGCGAGCGCGAGGAGCCACGTCAGCGCTCTGCGGTGCTTGAGCATCTACTTGTCTTCTCTCCTGGGGCCTAGCTGGGTAAAGGCGCGACTGATCGCATTTCATGGGACCAATGCACCCCTGGACACGTCAATGCCGACGCTTGGCGACGCGCTCCGGTTTACCGGCAGGCAGATATTCTTCGTGTGTTTTTGAACACACGGTCATACTCCGGCCTCCGTTGCGGTCCCCAAACCACAAGGATGCCCTACTTGCGGCAAGATCTTCGAGCTATGGTCCGTTTTATCCCCACTTGTCACGTAAGTGTACTCCGGGCTCAGCGGCCACTGGCGTGGGGGAGGCCCATTTGACGGCCGGGGTCAGAATTTCTCTGCCTTATCAGGCGGAATGTCATCCCGGGTAACCATGTCACCCGTCAGGAGTCGTGGGGCGGATCCACCTGGAAGCTGTCCACAGATGTGCTCTGCGTCGGCCCGCTGGGCGTCTCGCTCGGCTCGGGACCGCTCGTCGGCTGGTCCGTGGGCGGCGCCGGGGTCTGCTGCGTGCCGCCGTGCCACGACAGCGAGCATGTGGCGCCGCCACCGTTGGAGCTGAAGGACACCGAGCCACTGCCACCGGTGCCGGGGTCGTCGATCGTGACCCAGATCGCCAGCGAGCCCCCCGCCTTGATCGACCCGTTCGCGGGGTACACCTGCAGACCCGCCGACGCGGTCGCCCGCCAGGCGACGGTGGCGTTGCGCGCGCTCAGCCCGATCTTCGCCGCGTCCTCGACACCGTCAGGGCAGGAGGCGGCGAACCGGGCGCCGCGTACGGTCTGCCGGCGAGTGGCGGTCGGGGCGGCCGCGGGCTTGGTGGTGGTGGCGGCGGGTCTCGTGCTCGGCACACCGCTGTGGGACGACGTGGGAGACGGATCGGGCGTGGGGGTGGTGTCGTCCTCCGGCGCGGGCTCCGGCGTGGTGCCGGTCAGGTCGTCAGGGGAGGCGTCGTCAGGCGAGGTTGAGGGGGAGGCCGAGGGGGCGGGGGCCACGCGCAGCGCGGTCTTGGCGGAGTCCCCGCCGTTCATCGCGACCATGGCGCCGGTCGCCGCGAGCACCGCCGCGCCGGCCAGCAGCACCGGCCCGAGGCGGCGCGGCCTGCGGCGGCGCGAGCGCCGCTCGACCGCCACCGGAAATCCCGTGCGGTCGAAGCTGTCGCCCCGGTCGGTGATCAGCGTCCGGGTCTGGTCCCGCTCCGGGTTGACGCAGGTGTCGACCACCCTGCGGCGCAGCGAGATGGGGGGATAGGCCACCGGCACCATGTCGAGCAGCCGGGTGGCCGCCACCTGCCGGTGCCGCCCCTCGGTACACACCTCGCACCCTGAGATGTGTCCCGACAACCGCCGCCGCAGCAACGGGGTGAGCGGCCCTTCCCACGAGTCCAGCATCGCCGACAGATCCGGGCAATGCGCCCGTCCGGTCCTGGCCAGGATCACGGCGGCGGCGGCGTTCTCCAGATGATCACGGGCCCGGCCGAGCCGGGCGGCGGCCTGGCGGGAGGTCAAGCCGAGCACCGCCCCGACCTCGGCCGGGGTGAGCCCGTGACGTAGCGACAGCTCCAGGACCTCGCGCTCGTTCCCGCGGAGCTCCCCGAGCGCCTCGTGCACCAGCGCGGCGAGTTCGGGATCCGCCGGCTCGTCGAAGACCGGCAACGGCACGCTGCCGGTCTTGGCCGAGCCGCTCCTGTGGGCCAGCCGGGCGGCCGCCTGGAACCTGGTCAGCGCGTACAACCAGGGTCGCAGCCGGCCGGTCTCCTTCAACCGTGAGACGCACCCGTGCGCGGTGACGAGCGCGTCATGGACGGAATCGGCCGCGGCGTCGCGCTCCCCGGTAAGAGAGCACGCGTAGTCGTGCAACCGCTCGGCATAAGCGTCATAGAGCTTGGCCGCGCCTTCGACGGCACCCATCCGAAGCGCGTCGACCACCTGCTGATCGTCACCGCGGTCAACAGCCGGCCATCCAGACACGTTTCCTCCCCGCTGGTCGAGGGCGGAAGCCCTCACGGCGGGTAGGACGCCTCCCCACTCGAGCGGGGTTACCACAGCGGGTCAGTCCATGCCCAACTGGCATGAGCTGGGAAAACCGTGTCAGATGTGACTAATGGGGTCAGCCATCGCAGCGCGGCGAGCAGAGGCGGCGCTGCATGCCCTGGAGGAAGAAGTCGCGCACCTGCAGCACGTTCTTGGCGATGTAAGCCTCGCCACCGGTCGCCTGCGCCAGCGCGTCCATCTGCTGCTTGCCCTTGGGAGCGTCCGGGCCGAAGGCGATGAGGAGGATGCTGACCGGGCGCTTGGGGTTATACGTCTTCTTGAGATAGTTCAGGATCTGCTTGTTGTTGATCCCGCCGTCCGGATCGTCGTTGCCGGCGCCGTCGGTGAGGATCACGATCGTGTTGATCTTGTCTTCCTGGTACGACTTCGTCATCTCCGCGTAGGCGGCCTTGAGCGTGTCGTTCAGCCCCGTGTCACCCGTGGCCTTGGCCTGGGCGGACCCCAGCTGCCTGCCCAGGGCGTCCTTGCGGAGCACGCCGTTGACGCTTTCGCTGAGCGGCCCGACCGAGACCACCTCGCGCCAGTCCTTGCCCTGCCCGTCGAGGTGGGTGGAGAACGCCCACACCCCGATCTCCGCGTCGGCGGGGAACAGCCCGAGCCCCTCGACGGCGATCTTGCCGATGGCCTGCATGCGGGTCATCTTCGTGCCGGGGACGGGCAGCGCCATCGTGCCGGAGACGTCGAGCAGGGTGAGCAGGCGGGTGCCGAGGTTCAACCGGGACCAGGTCTGCGCCATGCTCACCACCGTCTTGTCATCCGGGGCGGGCAGCGCCGCGGGTTTGGCGGGGGTGAAGCCCTTGTCCTTGGACAGGGCGTCGCCGGCCTTGCCGTCGGGCGTACGGAAGCCCTGCTCGCGCAGCGTCCGGTGGGCCGACTCGGTGCCGAGCTCCTGCTGGAACGCCGCGGCGGCCTTCTGCGCCGCTGCGTCCTTGGTGACGATCACGAGCGGGTAGTCGAGGCTGAGCGTGCCTTCGGCCGGGTAGAGCGGCACCACCGGGTTGTCAGGCTTTTTCGTGTTGTGCAGGTAGATGGTCTGCTCGGACGTGACGCCGATCGGGACCTTGCTCCCGGACTTCACGGTCAGGCTGGCCAGTAGCGCGGTCGGGTCGGCGACGAGCTGGCCCGACAACTCCTTGAGCGCGCCCACCAGCGCCTTGCTCTGACCGGCCTGCTGGGCCGAGCCGGCGGCGGCCAGGAGCGCGGCCATCCCGGCCGAGTTCTTCTGCGGGTCGAGGGCCAGGACGCGGACCTTCTTGCCGGGTCCGTCCGGATTGGCGACGTTCGCCGCCGCGATGACGCCCGCCCAGCTCGGCTGGAGGCTGCTGGCCAGCTTGGCCGCCGCGGCCTTGGCGGCCACCAGCACGACCGGCGAGGTGGCGATCGAGCCGGTGGACTCCGGCAGGGCGGCACCCGCGGCCTGGCCGCGGAGCCGGGACACGAGGAGGCTGGAGTCGGCCACCCACAGATCAGCGTTGATCTTGCCGGCGGCCAGCGCGTTCGCGGTCCGCGCCGCGGCCTCCTTGGCCACCGTCACCTCGACGCAGCGGCTGTCGATCGAGTGCATGGCCTTGTTGTAGTTGCCGGCGATCTTGTTCAGCGCGGGCTGGATGTCCGGACTCGCGACGACGCGCAGCGGCAACTTGCCGTTCGAGCAGTCGTGGTCGCGGTTGAAGATCACGAACGCCGCGACGCCCAGCAGCACAGCGAGCGCGACCGCCCCGGCGAGCGGGACGAACACCTTGCCGCGGCCACCACCGTTCCCACGCTTACGGGGAGTCGGTTCCTGAGCTTGGTAGCCGCCGTCGAGCTCGTCTGTGCGGTGTCGCCCCACGATGTCCTCTTCGGTGTGTCGGGACCTTTCGGAGACCCTAGCGGGAGATGCTCCGCAATACTTCCGGAACGATACTCGGTGCGCTTACTGTGGCAAAACAGCCCGTTTGGTGCGACGATTACCTGGTGTGACGGTCAATGGCAGCATGAGTGACCGCGCCAGGCCCGAGTTCCCTCCCTCGTGGCGACCGCCGCCAGAGCCAACGCCACCACCGGATCGACCCACCACCAGCCGAGCGTGTTCAGCCACAATCCCGTCAGGACGCCCGCGGCCATCGCGGCGCAGATGAGGTTCTGGGTGCCTTCCCCCGAGGTCGCGGGGGACCCGAGCCGCCGGCCGAGCCGCCGCTTGACCAATCCCAGCACCGGCATGCTGGCCAGGCTGACCGCGGTCACCACGATGCCGAGCGCGCTCGGCACGGCCCGGTGGCCGGCGTCGAGATCGTGGGCGACGTGGATGACCAGATAGGGCGCCAGCAGCCAGAAGCTCACCGCGACCGCCCGCCCCGCCCGGCGCTCCGCGCTCGGCGACAGCGTGCGCGAGCCGGTGAACCGCCACACCACGATCAGGCTCGCCGCCGCCTCCACGAGAGCCGACAGCCCCCAGCCGATCAGCGCCACCGAATGCGCCCCCAGGCCCGCGGCCAGGCCGAGCGTGCTCTCCACCGCCAGCCACACGAGGGTGAGCACCGAAAGGGAGCGAGCCACGCGCGCAGCGCGGAGCCAGTCGGCTGACGCGGCCGGATGAGCGTGAACCCGCTGTTCAGGCACCTTGAACCCCCGAATCCCGACCCCGGCCGTCGACAGCGATAAGTAAACTACCCATTACTTATAGTGACTTTAGGGTCTGTGGGCAAAGCTTGTTCAAGGTTCGCGAGGTAATCTTCGAAGATCAGCTACGAGGGAGGTTGGCGCCGGTGCCGTTCACGCCCAGTCACATCGCGGCGGTGCTTCCCCTGGTGTCGTCGCCCCTGTTTCGCAGGCTGGTCAACCCGTGGGCGCTGGCGATCGGCGCGATGGTCCCCGACCTGCCGATCTTCCTGCCGTTCCTGCCCGACTACACCGACTGGCACTCCTGGCACGGCGTCGTCACCACCGACCTGGCCGCCGTCCTCATCCTGCTGGCCCTGTTCCACCTCTTCTTCCGCGAGCCGCTGATCTCCCTGCTCCCACCCGCCTTCGCGGGCCGCGCCGCGACCCTGCTCCCGCCGCGCCTGCGCGATCTGCCGGCCGTCCTGGCCGGCGCCCTGATCGGCGCCGCCTCCCACGTCCTGTGGGACTCCTTCACCCACACCACCGGCCCCGCCGAGTGGGGCACGTGGCTGGATGTGTCGGTGTTCGGGGTGATCAGGCTGTTCCGCCTGCTCCAGTACACCTCCTCGGTGGTGGGCCTGGCCATCGTGGTGTGGTGGGCCTGGCGCGGC
The DNA here is from genome assembly GCF_040648335.1 of Nonomuraea sp. NPDC049158. Lineage (NCBI taxonomy): Bacteria > Bacillati > Actinomycetota > Actinomycetes > Streptosporangiales > Streptosporangiaceae > Nonomuraea > Nonomuraea sp. NPDC049158. The sequence continues at coordinate 206,466 of NZ_JBEZDM010000002.1, read as the reverse complement.
CTCACCCGGATGGGCGCCGCGACCGTCCCCGACCGGCTGCGGCTCCACATGGGGGTACGACGGGCGGTCCTGGCCCTGTGCGTGGCCGGCACCGTCGCGGGCGCCTTCCTGTGGCCCATGGTCGACGAGCCCGTCCCGGAGCTCGGCATGCCCAGCGTCATCACCAAGGTGGGCGCGGGCACGCTCGTGGGCCTCTGCCTGGTGCTCAGCTGCTATGCGGCCGTCTGGCAGGTCATGCGCCTCGTGGCAGTATCTGAAGGTGCCTGACTACGTAACGGACCCCGCCGACCCACGCCTGACCGACTACACCCGGCTCAGGGACGTGGACCTGCGCAAGAGCCTGGAGGCGGAGCGCGGCCTGTTCGTGGCCGAGGGCGAGAAGGTGATCAGACGCGCGATCGGGGCCGGCTACCCGATCAGATCGGTCCTGACGACCGCGCGCTGGCTGGAACCACTGGCGGACGTGCTCGGGGACGCGACGGTGTACGTGGTGAGCGACGAGACCATGCTGGGCGTCGCCGGGTTCCAGGTGCACCGGGGAGCGCTGGCGTCGATGGAACGCCTGCCGCTGCCGTCGGTGGAGCGGGTGCTGGCGGGCACCTCACGCGTGGTGGTCCTGGAGGACCTCGTGGACCACTCGAACGTCGGCGCGATCTTCAGGTGCGCCGCCGCGCTGGGGGTGGACGGGGTCATCCTGTCCCCTCGGTGCGCTGATCCGCTGTATCGGCGGTCGGTGAAGGTCTCGATGGGCGCGGTGTTCTCCATTCCGTACGCGCGGATGGACAACTGGTACAACGGGCTGGAGCAGATGCGTGAGGCGGGCTATCAGTTGCTCGCGCTGACCCCCGATCAGAGCGCCACGCCGCTGGACGCGGTCAAGATGACGGATCGGGTGGCGCTGCTGCTGGGCTCAGAAGGCGACGGCCTCTCCTCGCGGTGGTCGCAAGAGGCCGATGAGCCCGTGTGCATTCCCATGAGTCCCGCGGCCATGGCGGCCGGTGTGGACTCGCTGAACGTGGTGGCGGCGGCCGCGATCGCCTGCCACGGCCTCATGCGGGGCAGTGCCCGGCTCTAGGGACCGCCCCTCTCGGGCGCTCTGACCAGGGCGGACCGAAAGATCGGTATGGCTACCGATGCACATACGTATTTGCACGCCTGATCGCAGCGCTTAGCGTCTGGCGGCAGCAAGGTCAACGGTTCGTCCGCTCAACCCGCTCCCTCACCCACCCCCCTTTCCCGGTCGGTTCCGCGGCCCAGGCGATCCCTGAGGCGGCGTGGTCGGCGTGCGCGCGCACGCCGCGGCGGCCGGGAAACGCCGAAAGGAGCACCACGCGTGAAACGCACTGCCTTAGCCGCCGCGGCCGTGGGACTCGCCACTGCCGCGTCGATGGCTCTCGCCGTCCCCACCGCGTACGCCGCCCCACCCGGAGCCGGTAAGGAAGACTCCGGCGCGCGGGCGCGAGCGGCGGCCGACCCGGGCTCGCTCGCGGCGGCGGTCGCCGACAAGGCCGTCTCCAGCGGGCTCGACAAGCTGGCCAAGGGACCTGACGAGGCGTACAGCCGCGTGTCGGTCACCCGCGGCACCAGCGACATGTACTTCGTCGGCTACGAGCGCTCCTACAAGGGGCTGCCGGTGGTCGGCGGGGACGCGGTCGTCGTCACCGACTCGGCGGGGCACGTCCGCGACACCGTCGCGGCGGCCGGGCCGAGCGCCCAGGACGTGGGGACCACGGCCACGATCAGCGCGGAGCGGGCGACGGAGGTGGCGAAGACCCGGCTCTCGCGCGTCGACGACTCCGCCGCCCCGCGCCTGGTGGTGCTCGCCTGGACCGGCAAGCCCACGCTGAGCTGGGAGGCCGTCGTCAGCGGCCTGGTCAAGGGCCGGCCGAGCATCCAGCACGTTTTCGTGGACGCCAGTACCGGCAAGATCGCCGACTCCTACGACCTGGTACGTGAGGGCAGCGGCAACAGCTACTACTACGGCCAGGTCACCATCAACACGAGCGGCTCCGGCAGCTCGTACTCGATGACCGACACGACCAGGCCCGGCATCCAGTGCGGCGGGCAGGGCGGCACCGCCTACACCGGCACCGACGACGCGTGGGGCAACGGCAGCGGCACCAACCTGGAGACCGGCTGCGTCGACGCGCTCTACTCCGTCCAGCGCGAGTGGGACATGCTGCGTGACTGGCTTGGCCGCAACGGCATCAACGGCAGCGGCAGGGGCTTCCCCGCCCGCGTCGGCCTGGCCGACGTCAACGCCTACTGGAACGGCAGCTACACCAACTTCGGCCACAACCAGGCCAACACCCGGCAGGCCACCAACATCGACGTGGTGGCGCACGAGTTCGGGCACGCCATCTTCCAGACCACGCCCGGCGGGGCCGGTTCCGGAAACGAGAACGGCGGCATCAACGAGGGCACCGGTGACATCTTCGGCGCCCTGACCGAGCACTACGCCAACAACCCCAACGACCCGCCGGACTACCTGGTCGGCGAAGAGGTGGACCTCGTCGGCGACGGGCCGATCCGCAACATGTACAACCCGAGCGCGCTCGGCGACCCGAACTGCTACTCCTCCTCGATCCCCAGCACCGAGGTGCACGCGGCGGCCGGTCCGCTGAACCACTGGTTCTACCTGCTGGCCGAGGGCAACAACCCCGGCGGCGGCAAGCCGACCAGCCCGATCTGCTCCGGTGGCCCGTCATCGGTGACCGGCGTCGGCGTGCAGAAGGCCGGCCAGATCTACCTGGGCGCCCTGAACCGCAAGACCTCCAGCTGGCGCTACACCAACGCCCGCGCGGCCTCCGTCGCGGCGGCGATCGAGCTGTTCGGCGCCAACAGCGCCGAGTGCAACACCACCAAGGCGGCGTGGAGCGCGGTGAGCGTGGCGGCGGCGTCGGGCGAGCCCGCCTGCGGCACCCCCGGCAACGACTTCTCACTCTCGCTCAACCCGTCGACCGGTAGCGCCCAGCCCGGCCAGCAGGTGACCACCACGGTCAACACCCAGACCACGTCCGGCAGCGCCCAGACGGTCACCCTGAGCGCGTCCGGGCAGCCCAGTGGCGTCACGGCGAGCTTCAGCCCGTCGTCGGTCACCTCCGGCAACTCCTCGACGCTGACCCTGTCCGTCGGCTCCTCGGTGGCTCAGGGCTCGTACCCGATCACCGTCACCGGTGCGGGGTCGGCCACGCACACCGCGGTCTACACCCTCCAGGTCGGCACCGCGACCCGGGACTTCTCGATCTCGGCCAACCCGACGTCCGGCACGGTGCAGGCCGGCTCCGCGGCCACGACCACCATCGGCACCACCACGACGGCGGGCACCGCGCAGGCCGTGAACCTGGCCGCGACGAGTGGTCTGCCCACGGGCGCCACGGCCGCCTTCAACCCGGCCTCGGTGACCTCGGGCGGGTCGTCCACCCTGACGATCTCGACCGCGCCGACCACGCCCGCCGGCTCGTACACCGTGACGGTGACCGGCACCGGCGTGACGGCGACGCACACCACGACCTACGCGCTCACGGTGCAGAGCACCTCGGGCGGCAGGACGTTCACCAACGGCACCGACTACGCCATCAACGACTTCGCCACCATACAGAGCCCGATCACCTCCACGGCGACGGGCACGGCGGTCTCGCCGGTCAAGCTGTCGGTCACCATCGCGCACACCTGCGCGGAGGATCTCGACATCCGGCTCCGCGGGCCGAACGGTACGTGGTACTCGGTCGACGGTTCCGGCGGCACCAGCTGCACCTCGTACGGCACCAGGACGTACTCGGTCCCGGTGAGCCAGCAGGCGGCGGGCACCTGGGTGCTCGAAGTCACCGACGACTACTTCCTCGACACCGGGCGCCTGGACACCTGGAGCATCACCCTCTGACACACGACACCGAAGCCCTGGCCGGTCATCCGGCCAGGGCTTCGGCTCATGGAGGGAGAGCCACTTCGTTACGCGTGCGGACGCCGAGTTTCTGCAGCACCCGCGCCACATGGGTGTCGACCGTGCGACGCGACAGGAACAGCACCTCGGCGATCTCCCTGTTGGTCCGGCCGAGCACGACCAGCCTGGCCACCTCGCTCTCCCTGGGCGACAGCACCCCGCCGGCCGGCTTCCGCCCCCGGCGCGGCCGGCCGCCCACGCCGATCTCCCGCAGCAGATGGCGGCAGCGCGCCGCGTCGTGGGTGGCGCCGAGCGCGGTGTAGCACTCGTCCGCGTGCGCGAGGATCTCCGCGGCGGCCGCCCTGTCGCCGAGCGCGAGCCGCGCGCCCGCCTCGGCCTCCGCCGCCCGAGCCGCCCCGTACGGCCTGGGCATCGCCTCGTAGGCGGCCCGCGCCCGGCCGTAGTAGCGGGCGGCCTCCTCGAACCGGCCACTCGCCCCGGCCAGCGCGCCGCGCGCCGACTCCAGCGCCGCCTCGGCCGCCGGCGCGGTCGTGCCCGCGACACCCGCCGCGAACTCGGCCACCAGCTCGGCGGCCTGGGCGGGCCGCTCCGCCCTGAGCAGCGCGGTGACGGCCACCGGCACCACCTGCTCGCCCCACACCCACACGCCCTTGTGCCGCAGCCTGGTCACCGCGCTGTCGGCCTCCGACAGCGCGTCGTCCACGGAGTCGTGGGTCATGTGCAGCTCGACCAGCCCGCCGGAGGCGGCGGCCGCGACCGGGAGGAAGGCCGAGTCAGGCTCGCGCGGACCGGCCGCCTCCAGGTGCTCGCCGGCCTCCTGCCACTCGCCCCTGGCCAGCGCCAGCATGCCCAGGACCAGCCGGGCGTCCACGCTGAGCAGCGGCGTGTCGGGGGTCATCTCGACCGCCGCGAGCGCCCGCTCCCGCAGGCCGTCCCAGCGTCCGGTCAGCCAGTCGAGCTTGATCGACGACACCTCCACCAGGTAGGCGGGGTACAGGGCGCCGGTCTCCCCGGCGATCCGCCTGCCCTCGCGCGCGAACCGGCCGGCCGGGCCGTAGTGGCCGAGCGCGGTCGCCGCGTCGCACAGGTTGGAGTAGCCGCGCGCGGCCTGCCTGCGTACGGCCGCCGACGGATCGCTCACGGGCAGCGTGCCGGCCAGCGCGAAGGCGTCGGGCGCGCCCACGAGCATGGCGAAGGTGACCTTGTTGACGTACACCGTCGCGGTCAGCTCGGGGTCCTCGTCGGCGACGGCGACCAGGAGGCTCTCGGCCTGGTCCATCCACTTCTTGTGGGTGGCGATCGGCTCGCCGCCCCAGGCGGGCATCGCCAGCAGGGCCAGCCCCCTGGCGGCGATGCCGGGCCGGCCCGCCAGGTCGGGGAGCGCGGCGAGGACCTCCTGGCGTCCCGCCGCTATGTCGCCCGCCTGGTTGGCCAGCAGGACGCCCAGGTTCAGCCTGGCCTCGCCGCGGACGTCCCCGGTCAGGAAGTCGTCCGACAGCAGGCGGCGGAGCATCCGCACGGCGCGCCGATGCGAGAGCCCGATCGTCGCGAGCCGGCTGAGCTGCAGGGCCAGCGGGCCGCGGGCCTCGCGCGGCAGCTTGGGGTCGGCCAGCATGCCCTCCAGCAGCTCGACCACGAGCGGGACGTCGCCCAGCGCCGCCGCCTGGTCCGCGGCGGCGACGCCGTGCCTGCGCCACGCCTCGAACTCGCCCGCGCGTCTGGCGTGGTAGGCGAGCTGTACGAGCGGCGGCGGGTCCAGCGCGGCCAGTGCCGCCATGGCCCGTCTGTGGGTGAGCTGCCGGTCGGGGCCGGGGATCGCGTCGTAGACGGCCTGCTGGGCGAGCGCGTGGCGGAAGCCGTACTGGCCGTCGGGGTGCTCCAGCAGGACGCCGGCCTTGAGCGCCTCGCGCAGGGCGGCTCCGGCGGGGGCGATCGGCGGTTCGTCGGTGGTGCTGGAGATGGCGGCGAGCAGTGGTTCGTCGGCGGTGCTTGAGATGGCGCTGCTTGAGATGGCGGCGATCAGCCGTTCGTCGGCGGGGAGCTTGAGCACGGCGGCGGCGTGCACCGCGCGCAGCGCGGGCGGCGACAGCTCCGCGAGCCGCTCCGCCATCGCCTCGCGGAGCAGCAGCGGCACCGCGATGCGGTCGAGCGCCTCCGGCTCCTCCACACCGTCCGGGAACTGGCCGTCGCCGTCGAGCAGCGAGCGGACGACCTCCTCGATGAGGAACGGTACGCCGGCCGTCCGTTCGCGCAGCCTGGCGGCGAAGCACTCCGTCACCTGGGGGCGGCCGAGCAGCGTGCTGGTCAGGGTCCTGACGGCCTCGACGTCCAGCGGCTTGAGCGAGATCACCACGCTGTTGGCGCCCGGCGGATGCCGATAGGCGTGGCCCAACGGCAGCCCGGACACGGGCAGGTCCTCCCGCCGGAAGGTCACCACCAGCGCCAGGCCCTCGGGCGGTTGCTGGGTGAGGAACCGCAGCAGGTCCCGGGTGCCGTCGTCGGCCCAGTGCAGGTCCTCCACCACCAGGACGACCGGCGCCGCGGCGTCCAGCAGCGCGTGGACCGCGCGGAACAGGCGGTGCCGCTCGGCCCGCGGGTCGTCGACCGGCGGCAGTGAGGGCGGCAGGTGCCCGGCGAGCTCGGGGAGGTAGCCGCGCAGTGCCCCGGTCACCGGGTTGAGCGCCTCGGTCCCGGGCAGGGCGGCGGCGACGTGGCGCAGCGCGTCGAACACCGGGCCGTACGGGAAGGGCTCCCTGAGCTGGTGGCAGTGGCCGAGCAGCACGGTGCGCCCGCCGTCGCGCAGGAGGTCGATGGCCGCCCGCACCAGCCGAGTCTTGCCGATCCCCGCCTCGCCCTCCACCAGGGCCACGGCGGGCGGTCGGGTGATCGCGCCGAGGAGTGCTCGCAACGGCGCTTCGCGTCCGACCATCGCGGGACTGGCGACACTCGTCATCGGCGTCTCCGAGGGTCCGGGTTTTGGTGCCCGTGCCGGAATACCGTTATCTACTACCAGTCATCTACGGTCAACCCTCGCTTTACTGACATATCATCCCTTAACCCTATAAAGCGGACGGGACGCCGACGCTTGGCTCGGGGGCTGTCAGCGCGCTGACGAGGCTGTGCGCATCCCGATGAGCCCGAGCCGCCCTCTCGGCCGAACCTCAGCGGAGTGGCGATCCACGGATATGTCCCAAGTTTCTGCCGCTGCCCCCGGCTGTTCAGGCGGCCGATAAAGCGCACCGGGAGATTTCAGCGATATAGGGTGCTTGATGGGTGCATTTCTCCTATACGCGATGCCCCATATTTCAGCGACACTCGGAAGCATAGTGTCAGGCACGGTGTCGGGGCAATCCCCAAGGCTGGGTATGTGGGCGCGGTTGAATCCCTCCTAACTTTAAGGAGTCAGGAGCTCATCGCCCTAAAAAGGGGAACGGAAATGCACAGTAAAGGCATCACCAGGCGCGGGATGCGCAGGCTCGGCAGTGCCGTCATCGCCACGGGGCTGTTGTCGGCCGGCCTGATCGCATCCGCGGCCGGAGCGAGTGCGAGCGCCGGCTCCGCTCGTTCGTTCATCAGCTTCGAGGTCTTCTTGAGCAACAACACGGGTTGCGGCCTGAAGCTCGTCACGGCACGGCTCGACCACGGCGAGTGGAGCAGGCAGCCGCCGGAGCGGATCAAGTCGGGCCGGCTCGTCAGCTGGGAATCCGAGTCGAACGGGGTCGGCACCGGAACCGAAGGAGAAGCCGACTACATCACCGAGAACTGCGATCCAGCGAGCAACAACACCAAGCGGATCCATGCGCACTGGGACAACCCGTTCTCTGGTGGTAATTCCGGCGACGCCGCCGGAACGGACCCCGCCTTCCGTACCAATGTCGTGATCGGCGGCGGTAACCACGCGGGCGGGCAGTTCACCTATTTCCTGCCTGAGTAATCCAGCCCGGCAGCTGAAGTACCAGCGATTCACCGAGCGGTGGGTGCGGGGTTCCCCGCGCCCACCGCGTACCACCGCTGAGCCCACCACCGATGAGCAGGAGAGAGTCATGACCAGGAAGACGCTCAGCCGCAGGGTTTTCGCCGCCTGTCTCTCGGCGTTGACGATGACGGTTGGCCTGCCGGCTGTGGCCGGCGCGACTTCGACGACGGCCGCGCAGTCGGCGGGCGCCTTGACGACGGCCGTACGGTCGGCGGGGGTCTCGACGACGGCCGTACGGTCGGCGGGCGCCGCGTTCGGGCATCTGTCCGTCGAAGTCAAGCTGGCGAACGATCAGTCGAGCCTCTGCGACCTCCACCTCGCGCGGATTCGCCTCGACCACGGGCAGTGGGTCTCCACCCCTCCCGACCTGATTCCGAAGGGTGTCACCGGAGTATGGAAGTCCGAATCCAACGCGATTCTCGTGGGGACGGATGGGTCGGCCGAATACCTGACCCGAGACTGCCTGGACGGGCGGCTGAACTCGCGAAATGTACGCGTTAACTGGTTCATCTCGTCCTTCGCCGCCACTTCCTATGACGTCAACGGCACCGATCCGGCTTTCCGGGTCGATATCAACGGCGATTCAGAAGAGCACGCGACCGTGCGGTTCACGCTGCGGGCGGCATAGCTTCAGGTCAGCAATTATTCGGAAACGATGGTCAAGGTACGCCTTGACGGCTTCCTGGGCCAAAGTTACTTTGTGCGAATGATCAGGAAGAAATCGCGGAAGCGTACGTTATGAGAGGGCCGTTCCGCAGCTGGCGGCACGTGCTCACCACTCTCTTACTCGTGGCGGCGCCCTTGGCCATAGGCCAGGGCGCCGCGTACGCCGACTACCCCGGCGACCGGTGCGACGAGGCGGCGCAGGGCGACCTCGTCACCGTCAGCGGCGAGACCTGGGAATGCGCCTACGACGGGGACATCGACGACTACATCTGGAAGCCCGCGTTCGAGGAACTGGGACCGCCCGACTACTGGATCTTCAGCTACGGCTGGGCCACGTCCACCACGGGCGGCTATGAGCATGGCACCCGGTCACGGGTGGAGTTCCTGCCGGACGGCGTTCACACCGGGGCCGACGGCTTCTCCTACCGCAACAACAGCCGGTGGCGTACCACGCAGATCAGCGAGAACCTCCTCTACTACTGGGACGGCGGCACCTGGGTGCAGTGCGGCGGCACCGGGCAGGTGTCGGGCTCGTCCTCCTTCACGTTCGCCCCGACCTGGGGCTGGGGCGGCGCCTGCGGCGACAACCGCTACTACGCGACGACCGCCTGGTCGTGGCAGTGGACCGGCTCGGTGTGGAACGGCTCCTCGGCCTGGTCGGGCTTCCTCTGGGCGCCGTGCCGGGGCTGCCTGGTGGCGACGGACCCACCACCGGCACCTACGGGACGACCCTCGGCCGCGCCGCCCGCGCCGCCGACCGGGCCACCTGGACGCCTGAAGCTGCGCACGCCGACCGGCACGACCCCGAAATCGATCCGGATGTGAGAACTCCCGGCTCGGGCCTGTGCCCGGCTCGGGCCTGTACTTGGGTCGGGCCTGTACTTGGGTCGGGCCTGTGCCCAGCTCGAGCCTGTGCTCGGCTTGGGCCTGTGCCCAGGTCAGGCCTGTCCCTGGCTCAGGTGGCCTGCTGAGCTTGGCCCGCCATGCAGAACGCCGCCACCCGGCGGGTGGCGGCGACCTCTTTGGCGAAACGGGCTCTGGCCTTCGCCCTTTCCATCCGGTCGCGCCTGAGCGGCTTGCCGGCCGCCCCGGGTGCCGTCCCTCTCGAAGACCTCGTAGACGGCCCCCTGTCCGCCGGAGCCGAGCCGTCCGCAGAGCCGGTAATCGCCAACCTGCCGGTCAGCTCCTCGGGCGAATGGCGCTTGAACCATCGAGCCCCCCGCTTTCGATGGAGGAAGCCACCACACGCGCCTCGGGCCGCAGGTGGGATCCAGCGTAGATCGGGTGAGGGGCCGAGCACCTCAGGGCCTGGCCAAGGGATAGCCCTAAGGCGGCACCGCACCAGGACAGCCATTCGAGCCCCGGCCGGTCGGCAACCGCTGTCCGGCGGGCCGTGTTCTGTAGTACGGGCCGTGTTCTCCTAGAGGGAGGTCCCTCTCGATCGCCGATGGAGGCGCGATGCCCGCAGGATCGACCGACCACGACGTGATCATCATTGGCGCCGGATTCGCCGGCCTGTACATGCTCCACCGCCTGCGCGGCCTAGGCATGGCGGCCCGCGTCCTGGAGGCGGGCGGTGGCGTCGGCGGCACCTGGTACTGGAACCGCTACCCCGGAGCCCGCTGCGACGTCGAGAGCCTGCAGTACTCCTACTCCTTCGCCGACGACCTCCAGCGTGAATGGACCTGGACCGAGCGGTACGCCGCCCAGCCCGAGATCCTCCGCTACCTCGATTACGTCGCCGACCGCTTCGACCTGCGCCCCGACATCCAGCTGGACACCCGCGTCACGGCCGCCTCCTGGGATGCGCCCGGAACATGGAGGGTCGAGACCGGCGGCGGCGAGCGTCTGTCGGCCCGCTACCTCGTCACGGCGGTCGGCTGCCTGTCCGTGGCCAACCTCCCCGGTCTGCCCGGTTCCTTTCGGGGGCCGAGCTATCACACGGGACGGTGGCCGGCCGATGGCGTGGACCTGTCCGGGCGGCGGGTGGCGGTCATCGGCACCGGCTCGTCGGGCATCCAGTCCATTCCGGTCATCGCGGAGAGCGCCGAGCATGTGACGGTGTTCCAGCGGACGCCCAACTTCAGCGTTCCCGCGCGCAATGGGCCGCTGTCGCCGGAGTACGAGCAGTGGTTCAAGGCCAACCACCAGGATCTCCGCCGTCAGCTGCGTACCTCCCACAGCGGTCTCCTGGCCAGCCCGAACCCCGACTCCGCCCTGGCGGTGACGGACGAGGTGCGGGGGCGGGAGTTCGAGGCGCGCTGGGAGCGGGGCGGCCTGGGCTTCCTCGGCTCGTTCTCCGACCTGTTGGTCAACGAGGAGGCGAACCGGACGGCCGCCGGCTTCGTCCACGACAAGATCCGGGCCACGGTACGGAACCCGGCGGTGGCCGAGCGGCTCCTTCCCGGCGGCCACCCCATAGGAAGCAAGCGCCTCTGTGTCGACACGGGCTACTACGCCGCGTACAACCGCCCGAACGTCACCCTCGCCGACCTCAGGACCGCGCCCATCAGGGAGCTCACCCCTGGCGGCGTGCGTACGGCCGAGCGTGAGCACCCGGTGGACGTGATCGTGTACGCGACGGGGTTCGACGCGATGACCGGGCCGCTGCTGGCCATCGACATCCGGGGCGAGGGCGGGCTGTCGCTGCGGGACAAATGGCGGGCGGGGCCCAGGAGCTATCTCGGGCTGATGAGCGCCGGGTTCCCCAACCTGTTCACGATCACCGGGCCGGGGAGCCCGTCGGTGCTGAGCAACATGATCGTCTCGATCGAGCAGCACGTGGACTGGATCGCCGAGTGCCTGGAGCGGCTGGACGGGCGGGTCATCGACGCGGATCCGCAGGCCGAGGACGCGTGGGTGGAGCAGGTGAACGAGATCGCGAAGCTGACGCTGTTCCCGCGGGCCGACTCCTGGTACATGGGGGCGAACATCCCCGGGAAGCCTCGGGTTTTCATGCCGTATGTCGGCGGTGTCGGCGTATATCGGGATAAATGCAGCGAGGTAGCTGCCAAGGACTACCAGGGATTTCTCCGCAGCTGAGGATGCCACCCGGCCCACCCGGCTCACGGCCGCTCCCAGTCACCCGGCCGCTCCCAGCCGCCTGACCGATCCCAGTCACCCGGCCGCTCCCAGCCGCCTGACCGATCCCAGTCACCCGGCCGCTCCCAGCCGCCTGACCGCTCCCGGCCACCCGACCGCTCACGACCGCTCACGGTCGCTCCGCCGGGAGCGGCCGGGAGCCGGTGATGACCTGGCCGCTCGCCAGGTCATCACCGATGCTCGGATCAGCTGCCCGCGATCTGCTCGCCCGCGTAGTCGAGCAGCTTCTCGGCCGTGCTGAAGCGGCGCGCGTCCTGGTCCCCGAGGAGTACGCCCACCACCTGCCTGCCGCCGCGCTCGCCCGCGAACAGCAGGCAGAACCCCGCCGCGTTTGTGTAGCCGGTCTTGACCCCCAGCACCCCGTCAGCCTGCGTGAGCAGTTTGTTGGAGTTACGCCAGGTGTGCGCCCGGTGCGCGGACGTCTTGGCCACCTTGTGCACCGCGCGCCCGACGACCGTCTTGAACGTCGTGTCACGCAGGGCCGCCTGCGCCAGCTTGGTCTGGTCGACGGCCGTGGAGTAACCGCCGTTGCTGGGCACGGGCAGGCCGTCGGCGTTGGTGTAGCGGGTGTCGGCCAGGCGCAGCCGATTGGCCGCGGCGTTCATCTTGGCGACGAATGCCGCGTTGCCCGGCCCGTACGTCCTGGCCAGCGCGTTGGCGGCGTCGGCCCCCGAGGGGAGCATGAGCCCGTACAGCAGGTCCCTGACCGTGAGCCGCTCGCCCTTCTTCAGCGAGGCGGTGGTGCCGCCGTACTTGGTCGCGTGCTTGACGTCGGCCGCGGTGATCGTGATGGTGTCGCCCAGTTTGGCCTCGCGGAGCACCACGTAGGCCGTCATCACCTTGACGAGGCTGGCGACCGGGACGCGGCTCGTCTCCCGCTTGTTGAAGTGGATCGTTCCCGCTGAATCGACCACATATGCGGACTTTGCCGCCACAACGGGCGGATCCGCCGCCTGCGCGGCCGCTGCGGGCGACGAGATCCCCACGACCACGGCGAGCGCGGCGCCGCCGATGAAACCCCCAATATGCATGCCGACATGGTCCCAGGTGATCACCGCTTAATATGCCGAACTCTGTCCCAACTTGGGGACACTCAGGCGGCCAGCACCTTGTCCGCCCGCTTCTTCCGGCGCCACACGACGAACGCGATCACCCCGCCGACGAACAGCACCGCCAGGACCGCCGCCGTGATCGGCGACCGCGCGGCGACCTGGAGCCAGGCCCAGACCAGCGCGCTCAGGCCGAACCACCAGATGGGCGCCCAGGTCAGGCAGCCCAGCGCGCTGGCCACGAGGTACCAGGGGTAGGAGACGCGCAGCGCCCCGGCGACCCACGGCAGCGTGTGCCGGAGCATGGGCACCCAGAAGCACCCATAGACCGCGAACGCGCCCCACTTCTCGACGACCCGCTCGACCTTCGCGATCCGCTCACGGCCGAGGTTGACGCCGATGCGCGAGTCGTACAGCTTCTCGCCGAGCCTGCGGCCGATCCAGTAGTACGCCTGGAACGCGCCGAACAGGGCGATGATCAGCACGACCCCCAGCCAGATCGGCCCCACGGGTTCGATGGTGATCGCCAGACGTCGCATCAAGGACCCCACACCCCCGTCGCGTGCTTTAGGTCAGCCTTACCTTAGTTCAAGGGGCGAGCCGTCGCCACAGCAGGGTGCAACTCATCGACAACCAGGGTTCAACCACCTTCGCGTACCACTGTAGGTGAACGAGAAGGAGTGTTGATCATGGCAACGAGAAGCACCGCGGTTCTGGCCTCCGGCACGGCCAGCACGGCCAAGCTCTTCGTGGCGGCCCTCGCCTTCACCGGAGCCTATGTCGGTTTCTCGGCCTACGACACCGCCAACTCCGCGCCGCGCCCGGCGCAGACGGTCACCCTGTCGGCCCGCGAGCTGCCCATCACCTACCCGGCCACCCCCCGGACGCCCGAGGCCGCCGAGCCGGGCAAGATCAGCGTCAGCGCGCTGCCGGGCGGCGACGCCGGGTGTGTCAAGACGTTCGTGGCCCGCAGCGTGGTGGTCAACCCCGAGGCCGACCACACAGTTCTGTACAGCTGGCAGCTGGCCCGCTGGAGCCCAGGCACCAACACCTGGCACTCCTACTTCGTCGTCTATGACGGCTTCGCCGGCGACAGGAAGACCGTGCGCTGGAACCCCACCATCTCGAACAACGCCGGCTGGTATCGCATCGAGCTCACCGTCGAGGGCGCCAAGACCATCAAGAGCGACCGCTTCCAGGTGAGTTGCTGACCGACCGCCGCGCCGCCTCCACCCAGCGCGGCACGCCGACCCGCTCGGCCACCTCCAGCGCCTTCTCGTAGTGGGCCCGCGACGCGTCCGGCTGACCCAGCCGCACCGCCAGGTCGCCGAGCGTCAGGGCCACCGGCCAGAGCGCCACGACCCCGGTGCCGGCGCCCGCGATGCGGTCGGCGAACGGCTTGAGCTTGTCGTAGCAGTCGATCATCCGTTCGCGGTCGTCGAGCAGCATCCCGGCCAGCGCCCGCCAGGTCATCGCCAGCTCGTACAGGAAGTCGGGCCGCACCGGCGGGCGTACGGCGGCCACGGCCTTGGCGTCGGCCACGCGACCCGCGGAGGCGAGCGCCAGCGCGTAGGCGTCGAGGGTCCACTTCGCGCCCCGCTGGTGCTTGTCGGCGATCTGCCCGACCGTCTCGGCCGCCCGGCCGTCGACCAGGTGCAGACAGAACGTGGTGATCAGCGGCAGGTCCTGGCGGCCCTCCAGCATGCCCGCCCGCTCGGTCATCCTGGCCGCGTCGGCGTAGGCCCGCTCGGCGCCGCGGTAGTCGCCGGCGATCATCAGCCGCTGACCGGAATACCAGGCGCAGACGGCCGCCGGCGCCGACAGGTCGTACTGTCTGGCCAGCCGGTCGGCCGCGGCGGCGTGCTCGTCGGCGATGGCGAACTCGCCGCGGGCCGCCGCGCATTCGAGCAGCACCAGGTGGGCCAGCGCCTGCGTGGCCATCTGCCCGGAGCGCTGGGCGACCTCCAGCAGCTCGCGGCCGATGCTCTCGCGGGTGTCGACCGCCGGGATGTCGTAGGACTGGCGCAGCCGCCCGCTGAGGGCCGCCGCCAGCAGCGTCGGGTCGCCGCTCTGCCTGGCCAGCTCCAGCGCCTCCAGCGACGCCTGCCGCCCCCGCTCGGGCGAGGAGGAGCCCTCCAACTCCAGCGCCAGCGTGGTGAGCAGGCTCGCGCGCAGCGTCTGCTCCCCTTCGGGGAGCTCCATCAGCGCCTTCTCGGTGACGTCGACGATCTCCCACGCGGTGCGGGTGAAGTCGCGGGCCATCCCCTTGTGCGGTACGGCGAGCGAGGCCGCCACCCGCGCGGTGATCTCCAGGTCACCCAGCGGCAGCGCGGAGTCCATGGCCTGGCGGCGCAGCAGCCGCGCCGCGGTCATGTCGCCGCACAGCGCCAGGGCCCTGATCTGGCGGAGCATGAGCTGCAGCCGGTCCTTGGTGTCGCCGCCGGTGCGGTCGAACGCCGCGATGGCCTGCTCCCACAGCGTGGCGGCCTCGCGGTGCGCGAACCTGCGCTCGGCCTGCTCGGCGGCCAGTCCGGCGTAGTGGACGGCCTTCTCGGCGGCGTCGGCCAGGAAGTAGTGGTGCGCCAGCGCCGCCACGTCGGACGGCGTGCGCCGCTCGATGACCGACGCGACCGCCGCGTGCAGCCGGGTGCGGCGCAGCCGCGACGCGTCGGAGTAGATCGTGTCGCGCACCAGGTCGTGATCGAACCTGAGCAGCCCGGGCCCCGGCTCGGTCACCAGCCCGGCCAGCAGCGCCGCCTCGACCGCCTCCACCACGGCGTCCTCGTCGCCCGCCACGTCGACCAGCACGTCGACGTCGACGTCGCGGCCGATCACCGCCGCCTGCAACAGGATCTGCTGGGCTCCGGCGGGCAGCCGGGAGATGCGCCGCCGCAGCACGTCGCGCACCCCGGAGGGCACTCGCGACAGCACCTCGACCGCGCTGGCCCGGTCGGCCGCGCCCTCGGAGTCGAGCAGGCGTACGGTCTCGCGCACGAAGAACGGGTTGCCGCCGGTGCGCTCGACGATGGATTCGACCGCGTCCTCGTCGATCTCGCGCACGCAGGTGGCCCTGACCAGCTCGCCCACGGCCTTGGGGTCGAGGCCGGACAGCCCGACCCGCACCGGGCCGAGCCGGGCGAGCGCGGCCAGCACGTCGGACTGGCGGTCGTCGAGCTCGCTCTCCCTGCAGGTGACCACGAGCAGCACCCGGCTGGTGGCCAGCAGGCTGGGCAGCGCGCGCAGCAGCGCCAGCGTCTGGTCGTCGGCCCAGTGGAGGTCTTCGAGCGTGAGCAGCACCGGCGCGCGCCGGGCCACCCCCGCGAGGTAGCCGCCGACCGCCCGGTGCAGCCGGAAGCCGCCGGACACCTCGTCGTCGTCGGGATCGGGGTCGGCGTCGTCGAGCAGCGGCGCCAGCAGCTGGGCGTATTCGCCCGCGCCGGTCATCCCCACCAGGGCGCGCAGGATCTCCACCCACGCCCAGCCCGGTGGTGTCGCGCTGGAGTCGGGGCAGGCGCCGGAGGCGGTGATCCAGCCGTCGCCGGTGAGCTTGCCGTCGAGCTGGCGCAGCAGCGTGGTCTTGCCCGCGCCCGCGACGCCCGCGACGATCGCCACCTGGAACCTGCCGGTGCGGGCGGCGGCCGTGGTCAGCCTGGCCAGCTCGGCGTCGCGGCCGACGAACGGCTCGGGCTCCAGCGGCGGCGGCTCGACCGGGGCGGCGGGCCGGGGCGGCCAGGTGTCGGTGGGCGCCTGCACGGGCCTGGACGGCCGCGGCGCGACGCTCAGCTCCAGCTCGGGCGCCTGGGCCAGGATGTCGGACTCCAGCTTGCGCAGCGCCGGCCCCGGGTCGATGCCCAGTTCGTCGGCCAGGATGCCTCTGGCCCGGCGCAGCGCCGCCAGCGCGTCGCCCTGCCGGCCGCAGCGGTAGAGGCCGAGGCCGAGCAGGCGCCAGCCCTCCTCGCGCAGCGGGTGCTCGGTGGTGAGCGCCTCCAGGTCGGGCACGGTCTCGGCGGGCAGGCCGAGGCGCAGCCCGGTGTCGGCGTGCCGCTCACGCGCCACCAGCCGCAGCTCGGTCAGCCTGTTGACCTCGGCCTCCGCCCACTGCTGGTCGGCGAAGTCGGAGTAGGGGGTGCCCCGCCACAGGCCGAGCGCCTTCTCCAGGCGGGCGCGCGCGGACTGCGGATCGCCCTCCTCGAGGTGCTCGCCCGCCGCCCTGACCAACTGCTCGAACTTGAGCGCGTCGACCTGGTCGGGCGCCACCCGCAGTGCGTAGCCGGAGGCGACGGTCACCAGCAGGCGGTTGGGCCCGCCACGCGGTCGGCCCGGCTCCAGCACCCGGCGCAGCCGAGAGATGTAAACCTGGAGCCCCGACTGGGCTCCCTTGGCCGTGTCGTCATCCCACAAGTCGTAAAGGAGCGTGTCAACCGGCACGACCTGACCTCTGGCCACGAGAAGCCGGGCGAGGACGGCCCGCTGCCGCAACCCGCCGAGGTCGAGTTCGTCGTCGTGTTCGTACGCCTCGACTGGCCCCAGAACTCGGAACGCCACCATGTCAGCCGCCACGCTATGCGGGCTTCCGAATCAGGCACAAGGGCCGTGATTGATTAACGCCTGTTCGGTTTGGGATTGTCACTAGGGGGCCTTCGAGATCGCGGACGGGGGCTCCGCGTCGGCGTTCCTGGCGTTGCGCCTGCGCAGTAGCGCCCACGCGCCTAGAGCGAGGCCGCCGAACGGGATCTCGATAGTGTAAGTCCAGAAGCCGAAAAGCAGTGCGGTCGCCGTCGCCGGGGCGGGTGCCACGCCGAAGGCGTAGAGCAGTGCGGCCACGCCGCTCTCCATGATCCCCGCGCCGCTCGGCGTGACCAGCGCGCTGGTCAGCACGCGCGACAGGGCGAAGACGGCGATCGACTGGGCCAGCCCCGGATAGGCGCCGGTGGCGTGCATGCAGACGACCATGATCGCCCACTGGAAGCCCAGGAAGAAGACCATGGCCAGCGACAGGCCGATCGAGCGCGACTTCACGATCTCGGCGGTGTCCTTGCGCAGCCGCTCGAGCGCCTCGGAGGCGTGGAACTTCAGCCTGAACAGGCGTACGAGGAAGTCGAGGCCCTTGCCCAGGAGGGCGGCGGCGCGGTCCCAGTAGAGGGCGGCGGCCACGACCAGGCAGAGCGCCAGGATCGACACCGCGCCCACCCAGCCGGCCTTGGCCACCGTCGGGTTGGGCGCCTTGCCGGCCGCCAGCAGCGCGATGATGCCGACGGCGGGCAGGATGAATCTAAACAGTGTGTTCCAGATGCCGCTGACCAGGGTCATCACCACTATCGACCGGTTGGCGAACCCCCAGCCCCTGGTCATCGCGAACGTCAGCGCCACCCCGGCCGCGCCGCCGAACGGCAGCAGGTTGCTCACCGCGCTGCCCGCCGCGTTGAGCGTGAGCGCCTGCAGGTTGTTGAGACCCGGCAGCGAGTTGGTGAGCACGAAGGTGTAGGCCAGCAGGCTCAGCAGCCAGACCGCGGTCATCAGGGCGATGGTGCCGAAGCTGAGGCTGTGGAAGAGCGCGCCGATCTCGCGCCAGGACACGGGCTTGCCGGTCAGCGAGTGGACGATCTGCGGCAGGTAGACCACGAGGGCCATGGCCAGCGCCAGGGAGAGCGCCGACAGCGTGATCTGGAGCCATCTGTTCTTCATCGGGGTACAGTCTGCCGGTCGCGGGGGCGGCCCGGATCATACTGGGGACTCATTTCGGCCACTGGTCCAGAGGATGACTGAGGCGGGTGCCGGGTGGAAGATCGCGCCGTACGTACCACTCGGTGCCGAAGACGAGCCGGTAGAGCGGGCCGGGCACCTTGAGCATCACGGCCAGCGTGCGGTCGCTGTCGCCGCCGGTCGCCTGGGAGGCGTGCGCGGACATGGACGCCCGCTTCTGTTTCGTATATTTCCGGACATTTACCCGGTGGGTGATCGTCTCACTCGCCGAGTAGGCGCTCTCGAAGGTCCGTACGTCGAACTCGGGCGGGAACCGGTAGAACTTCCCGGCCAGCTTCAGCAGCCTGACCAGCGGGTCGCGGTTGACCGTCGCCTCCAGCACGACCGCCGTGCCCGCGATCTCCGCCGCCCGCCGCCCCACCCGGTGCACCTGGACGTGGTCGGGATGGCCGTAGCCGCCCGCCGGATCGTAGATCGACAGCAGGTCCGCCCGCTCCTCCTCCAGGATGGCGGCCAGCTTCCCGGCGGCCTTCTCGGAGTCGGCGTCGATGAAGGCGTCGTCGGGCCGCTCCTCGGCGCGGCCGCCCTGCGGGCTCAGGCCCGAGTCGCCGTAGCCGAGGCACTCGACACGGGCGCAGCCGAGCAGGGCCGCCGACTCGTACAGCTCCTTCAGGCGGGTCGCGCGCAACTCCTCGCCCGGCCCCATCTCGGCCAGGCCGCGCTCGCCGGCGGTCGCCACCACGAGGACCACGCGGTGCCCCTCGGCCGCGAGCATCGCCATCGTGCCGGCCGTCAGCAAGGCCTCGTCGTCGGGATGGGCGTGGAAGAACACAGCGGTACGTGGAGGCACAACGCCCAGATTAGTCTGGGAGGGGTGCGGATCTTTCACGTGAGTGACTGTTACCTGCCGCGACTCGGGGGGATCGAGGTTCAGGTCGCCGACCTCGTGCGTACGCAGCGCGAGGCCGGCCACGCCGTCGATGTGGCGACCGCGACCAAGGGAGAGGCGCTGCCCGGTGTGCACAGGATCGTCGCCAGGATGCCCTTCGACCTGCCGGTCCACCCGTTCGGAGTGGGACATCTCACGCGGCGGCTGACCTCCTCGCGGCCCGACGTGGTGCACGTCCACATGGGCGCGGTCTCGCCGTTCGCCTGGATGGGGGTGCGGGCCGCGAAACGGGCCGGAATTCCCTGTGTCGTGACCGTGCACAGCATGTGGGATCCCGTCACGCGCGGGATCTACCGGTTGCTGCGGCTGGTCTACGGCTGGCAGAGCTGGGGGCTGGTGGCCACCACGGTCAGCAACGCGGCGGCGGCCCCGATCCGGTCGGTCGCGGGGGAGGGGGTGCCCGTGCACGTGGTGTCCAACGGCCTCGACCTGTCGGGCTGGCGGCTGTTCTCCGGGTCCCCGCCGGAGCCGCGCGACGAGGTGCACATCGTGGCCGTGGGCCGTCTCGCGCCGCGCAAGCAGCCGGTCCGGCTGCTCAAGCTGCTCGACATGGTGCGCTCCCGGGTCCCGCAGGGCATTCCGCTGCGCGCCACGGTGATCGGCGACGGCCCGGCCCGCGCCCAGATGGAGCGCTACCTGGCCAGGCACGGCATGACGGGCTGGGTCTCGTTGCCGGGACGCTACACCCGCGAGCAGATCGCCAAGGTGCTGGAGTCGGCCGACGTGTTCGTGGCGCCGGCGCCACGCGAGTCGTTCGGGATCGCCGCGCTGGAGGCCCGCGCCGCCGGGCTGCCCGTGGTGGCGCGGGCGCAGAGCGGGGTGGCCGACTTCGTCCAGAACGGCACGGAGGGGCTGCTCGGCCGCAGCCTGGGCGACCTGGCCGCCGCCGTGGCCCGCCTGGCCACGGATCCCGAGCTGCGGCAGCGCATGATCGCCCACAACCGCGCCGTCCCGCCGTCGGCGGGCACCTGGCCGACCGTCCTGGCGGGCTTCGACCGGGCGTACGCGGAGGCCATCGGATAAGCCGCCTTGGGCAGGGGCTACATGCCAAGTCGCGTACATTGTTACTATGGTAACAGTTGATCGCACGCAGACCGGGTTGCGGCTCGAGCGCAACCTGCTCAAGGTGCTCAAGGGCTTGGCCGAATATCTGGACATGTCGCTGGGCGATCTGGTGGAGGGGATCGCCTTGCACGCCTTCGAGGGGCAGGCGCCCTTCACGCCCGAGACGCTGGGCAAGATCGAGCAGCTCAAGGCCGTCTACGGCCTCACGCTGACCGCCGCCGACGCGCACCGGATGGTGGAGAAGTGAGCGGCGCCCAGGTCCGGCTCAGCGGACAGCTCGCGGTGGCGATGCCGCCTGCCGAGGCGTTCCGGCTGTTCACGCCCCGAGGGGAGGAGGAGTGGGTGGCCGGTTGGCTGCCCCGCTTCCCCGTGCCCACCGACGACGACAGCGAGCCGGGCACCGTGTTCGAGACCGACGCCCACGGCGAGCGGACCACCTGGGTGGTGCTCGGCAGGGAGAGGGGGCGGCACGTCTCGTACGCGCGGGTGACGCCGGGTTCGCGGGCCGGGACCGTCAGGGTGGCCGTCGGTGCGGGCCACGGCGGCGGGAGCGCTGTGCGGGTCACGTACGAGCTGACCGCGCTTTCGCCGGCAGGGGAGCGGGAGCTGCGGGAGTTCGCCGACGGCTACCCGGCCTTCCTCGCGTCATGGGAACGGGATATCGCCGCCCGCTTCGGACCGGAAGCCACGTCACGTACGACGTAGCACCACATACCCATCGCGGTCGAACACCTTCGTATATCCCTCGGTCACCAGCCGGTCGACCTGGGCGCGCTGATCGTCGGGGGAGCCGAACGGGAACTGCCAGCGGGCCGTGTCGGCCGCCACCCACGCGGCGCCGCGCGGCTGCCCGGTCCAGAGCAGGACGGTGGTGCGGGAGGTCAGCGCCGGACCGAGCGAGTTGGCGGCCTCCACGGTGACCCCCGTGGGAACCGTGGCCACCGCCGCGGCGGCCGATTCGGTGCGGATCTCCTCCGCCTTGTAGAAGGCCGGATGGTAGAGCTGGTCCAGGGCGAACTTCGGCACCAGGGTGAGCGCGACCACGAGCGCGCCCGCCGACCAGGCCAGCTTGAGCGAGCGGTCGTCGGCGCGGTTGATCCGGCGCAGCAGCCTGGACAGCCCGTCGACCCCCGCCAGGAGCAGGATCACCACGGTGAAGGCGTTGTACTGGAAGTCCGCCCGCCACCACGGCTCGCGGTCCGACAGCATGCGTTCGAGCACGTGCGGCAGCGCGACCAGCGACAGCGGCGACAGCAGGCAGAGCAGCAGCGTCGGCCAGGCCAGCAGGAACAGCGTGTCGACCTTGGTCTCCTCGCTGAAGGGCAGCAGCAGCGCGGCCAGCGGGTCGCGCAGCAGCGTCAGGATCGCGCTCGGCGCGTCGGGCCCCAGGTGGCCATAGGCCCAGAAGTCCGCGCTCTGGCCGCCGAGCAGCGAAATGAGCGCGCCCCGGGTGAGCATGACCCCGCCGAGGCCGATCGCGGCGCAGCACATCCCGCGGAACCTGTCGCCGGTGAGGAAGAGGTAGAGGCCGAAGCCGATCACGGTGAGCCCCATGTCCTCCTTGACCAGGAGGAGCGCGCCCATCGCCGCGAAGGCGGGCAGCAGCCGCCCCGCGTGGTAGCGCTCGATCATGATCGCGGTGAGCAGTGGGACGAACATCACCTCGTGCGCGTCGAACGCGATCGCCTGCGCGACGGGCCACGACAGCGCGTAGGCCACGGCGACCAGGTAGGCCGGGGTGGTCCCCAGCATCCGCCTGGTGAACAGCCAGATGAACGGGATCGCGGCGGCGAACAGCAGCGCCTGCGCCACGATCAGCGAGGCCGGCCCGTCATGGATCCAGTAGAAGGGCGCCAGCAGCGCGTAAATGGGCGAGAAGTGGTCGGCGAGCTGGAGGTAGTCCAGCCCCCGGTCGTGGAAGGCGCCGACCATCGGGATGTACGGCGGCCGGAAGTGCGCGTAGTTGCGCACGGCCTGGTCCACGATCACCAGATCGAACGTGCTGGCGCGATAGGTGGCCAGCTTGACCAGGCCGAGCACGGCATAGACGGCGGCCGAGATCACGGCGATCAGCCCGACGCGCAGGCGGTTCGGCGTGATCCGGGCCGTCCAACGGGCAGCGCCGGCTGCCAGAGCTTCCCCCGTCACGGGCAGCAAGCGTAGACCGATTCCCCCGGGATCGCGTTCGCGGAAAAGTTCCCCCTGAACCGCGTACGCGACAAGGCTGCCGCGCCGCACCGCCCCCCGCGGGCGGCGCGGCAGGGGATCAGGAGCAGGCGCTCTGGATCTTCGTTACAAAGCTCTGCAACTTCTGGACGGAGTCCAGCGAGCCGGTGGGGTCCTTGGGATCGACCTTGATGCCATCGAGTCCGGAGGCAAGGTCGTTGAGCGCGGCGGCGAGCTCGCCGTCGTACTTGCCGGCCAGGGTCTTCACCTTGGCGGCGGCGTCATCGCCAGCCGTCTCGAATGCCTTGGGATCGGTCGCGGCCGAGGCCATGCTCCCGTTGAAGTCAGTCATGATCTTCGTGACTTCGCTGCCCATCTGGTTGCAGTCGACAGCGTTGCCGATGGCACCACAGGCGGTGGTGAGGCCGGCAAGAGAAAGCGTCGCGATCGCGATGGCGATGCGACGACGAGGGGGTGTCATTTCCGTGCCCTTCGTTGCGTTTAGCGACGAATCGACATTATGGAGTAATCCTTGACAGGTGCTTGCACCCCACTAGCACCATCAGTATCAAGTCGTTGTAAAGCGGGCGACCAGCTCTTGACAGCCCCTGGGGCCGACCAGACGATGTCGCATATAGAGCAACTCGGTGCGTAATACGCAACAAGGGGTGCCGGTTGACCACATCGAGCTTGATCTCCACGTTGCCCGGTCATGCCTACACCGACCCCGCGACGTTCGCCGAGGAGCAGGCCAAGATCTTCGAGAGCCTCTGGTTCTGCGCGGTCCGGTCCGGCGAGCTGGCCCGGCCGGGGACGTTCAGGACGGTCCAGGTCGGAAGGGAGAGCGTGCTCGTGGTCCGTGGCCGCGACGGCGAGCTGCGCGCCTTCCTCAACGTCTGCCGGCACCGCGGCGCCCGCCTCTGCCTGGAGGACGCGGGCGAGGTCAAGCGGACGATCAGGTGCGCCTACCACGCCTGGTCGTACGACCTGGACGGCCGCCTCGCCGCGGCGCCGAACCTGGCGAAGATGCCCGACATCGACCGGGTGGAGTACGGGCTGATCCCGGTGAGCCTGCGCGAGTGGCTCGGCTACGCCTGGGTCTGCCTGGCCGACGAGCCGCCCTCGTTCGAGGAGACGGTGACGAGCGCGGCCACCGAGCGGCTGGGCGATCCGGCCGCGATCGAGCACTACCACGTCGACAAGCTCGACCTCGGGCGCCGCGTCGTCTACGACGTCAAGGCCAACTGGAAGCTCATCGTCGAGAACTTCATGGAGTGCTACCACTGCGCCACGATCCACCCGGAGCTGACGGCCGTGCTGCCCGAGTTCGCGGGCGGCTACGCCGCGCAGTATTACGTGGGCCACGGGGCGGAGTTCGCCGAGCGGGCCGAGGGGTTCACCGTGGACGGGAGCCCGGGCTTCGGAAGGCTGCCCGACGTGTCGGCCGAGCAGGACCGGCGCTACTACGCGATCACCGTCAAGCCGCAGGTGTTCGTCAACCTGGTGCCCGACCACGTGATCCTGCACCGCATGGTGCCGCTGGCCGCCGACCGGACGATCGTGGAGTGCGACTGGCTCTACCACCCCGACGTGGTCGCCTCCGGCGCCGACCTGTCGCTCTCGGTCGAGCTGTTCCACCGGGTCAACGAGCAGGACTTCGCCGCCTGCGAACGGACCCAGCCCGGTATGTCGTCACGCGCCTACCGGGCCGGCGGGGTCCTGGTGCCGAGCGAGCACCACATCTCGATCTTCCATCAGTGGGTGAACCAGCGCTTACGCGGATAGCGGATCGCCAGATTCCCGTACTTCGCCTGGCCGCTCACCACCACATAGAGGGCTCCCGGCCGAGGCCGGCCCGGCACCTCCGACGTCGCGGTGTTGCCCCACTCCGTGCGGAACCTGTCGATGTCGGCCGCGGCACCGTCGGGCAGCACGATCTTGGCCGAACCGTACTTCAGGTCGAGGTCGATCTCGATGACCGGATGGGAGATGACCGCTTCCGACAGGTCGAGTTCGACGCTGCCGTACTTGGAGGCGACCTTGAGCCGGCGGGGGACCGCCCAGTCGCCTGATCGCTTGATGTGGCCGTTCTTGGACTCCAGCTCCACCACCTCGTCGGCCACGGGCCCGTCCACCGCGGGCCCGTCAGCCGGCAGGTCGGCGGTCAGACCGGCCAGATCGCCGTATGTTCGTGCTGTGAGGGCCAGTTCGAGCCGGTCCTCCAGCTCCAGCTGGGTGAGACGGCCTTCCATGAACGCTTCTTGGAGCTTTCGCGCGCCACGCTCACGGTCGGCATCTGAGACGCGCATCTGTAAATCCGACATGTTCCGAGCATAGGTTCGCCCGGTTCAGAACGGGAGGCGTCGGCCGGAGGGCGTACGCAGATCGAGAGGGAGCGGCCGGGGGGAGGGCTTCGTCGGCCGCACGATCTGGAGTCTCTTCATAACACATGGATACCCAACGGATTGCCGTAAAGACCTCATCGCGGGGTAGCTTGAAGTGTGATGGCGGCGGACCCCTTCGTGCACCCGGCACTCTTCTACCGAGGCGATCGGGAATATGTGGCTGCCACCACGGCTTTCGTCCGCGAAGGGCTGAGTTCGGGAGAGCCCGTCGCCGTCGCGGTTCCGCCCCGGAATCTCGCCCTGATCGAGGCCGGTCTGGGGCGCGACGCCGACGAGGTGCTCCTGCTCGACATGACCAGCGCCGGGCGCAATCCTGGACGCATCATCCCCGCCGTGCTCCGCGAGTTCGCCGACCGCCACCCCGTCGGTCACGTACGGATCATCGGCGAGCCCATCTGGCCGGGCCGCACGGTGACGGAATATCCCGCCTGCGCCCAGCACGAAGCCCTGATCAACTACGCCTTCACCGGCCGCCACGTCACGATCCTGTGCCCGTACGACCTCGACGGGCTCGACCCCGAGGTCATCCGCGAGGCCGAGCAGACCCATCCCGTGCTGCGCGACGGCTCCGGCGAGTGGCACAGCGGCGACTACGCGCCCCAGAAGGTCGTCGACGGGCACAACCAGCCGCTGGACGAGCCCGCAGACTTCCTCTCGCTCCGCTTCGACCACACCAACCTGGCCGCCGCGCGCGGGCTGGCCGCCGGGCGGGCCGCCGAGCTCGGGTTCAGCCGGGCCAGGCTCGACGACATCCGCCTGACGGTCGCCGAGCTGGGCGCCAACAGCCTCGATCACGGCGGCGGCGCCGGGCTGATCAGGGTCTGGGCCGAAGCCGACCGGCTGGTGTGCGAGGTCAGCGACTCGGGCCACATCATCGACCCGCTGGCCGGGCGGATGCCGGTCGATCCGCGCACCCCCGGTTCGCGCGGCCTGCTGATCGTCAACCTGCTCAGCGACCTGGTCCGCGTACACACGCGAGCGGGCGCCACCGTGATCAGGGTCTACTTCGACCTGCCCTGATCCGCAGTGGTATAGCTGGCCCTACCTACCCTGAGGCGGCGGGCTGGACCCAGGGGCGGTTTCCCGCAGGTCAGCGAGCAGGTATCCGAAGTGCTACGACCTAGGTATTAAGGGGCGGTTCAGGGCCTGTTCGGGTCGATCTCCGATACTCCGGAAGCCCGTATTCCACGACCTTTGAAGCATGAAGGCATTGCTTGTCAGTGGATTCGCGGCCATCGGCACCGGAGCCGGCGCCATGCTCACCTTGCACGCGGAGTCGGGGCTGGACCCCATGCACAGCGTGATCAGTGAGTACGCTTTTCAGCCCTTGGGATGGCTGCTGCCGACCTCGCTGACGCTGTTCGCGGTCGGTTCGGCACTGATCGCCGAGTCGCTGCGCCGGGCGGGCGCGAGCGTCTGGGTCGTCCTGCTGCTGCTGGCGTGGGGCGGGAGCATGTTCCTGATCGGCGCCTTCCCCACGGACCGTCCGGGCGTGCCGCTTTCGCTGTCGGGAGGCATCCACAGATATGCCGCCTTCGCCGCCTTCCTGGTGATGCCGGCCGCGGGAATGCTGCTGGCCAACGCGCGAGTCCGCTACGCCAGGGCCGTACGGGTCCTGAGCGCGGTGGCGCTGGGCGCGCTGCTGCTCGTCGTGGTCCCGTACGTCGTGCGGATGTTCGGCATCGAGTTGTCCAACGACGACATCCCCGCCGGGCTCACCCAGCGGGTCGTGGTCCTCACCGAGATCGGTGTGCTGGCCCTGGCCGGGATGTCGCTGCTCAAGCCCTCGGTTCAGCGCTCCCAGGGCGGCGTGTCGCCCATCTTGGCGTAGTACTTGGCCAGGTTCTTCTTGACCCTCCCGATGTCGTCCTGCGGGTGTGACGGTCATATCCGCTGGCTACCCGGCTCCCGGGCGTGAAACGGGCTGATCTGGAAAGAGCTCGCCTATGGAAGCAACTGAGCAGACCATTCTGATCGCGTACGACGGCTCCGACGACGCCAAGGCGGCGATCACCTTCGCGGGCACGCTGCTGCCCGGCGCGCGCGCCGTCGTACTGACCGTGTGGGAACGCCTGGCGCTGGCCTCGGCGCGGGCGTCGGCCGGGCTGATGATGACCATCGACGACTCGCCCGTCGAGGACGAGGCCGTCGGGCAGGCCATGAGGGAGCTGGCATCGCAGGGCGCGGAGCTGGCCAGACAGGCGGGCTTCGACGCTTCGCCGCGGTGCGAGCCGGACGCGCTGTCCGTGTGGTCGTCCATCGTGGACGTGGCGAACGACATCGGGGCCACGTTGATCGTCACCGGGACGCGGGGGCAGGGCGGGGTGAAGTCGCTGCTGCTCGGGAGCACGTCCGACCGCGTGCTGCACCACGCGCGCCGGCCGGTGCTGGTGGTGCCCGCGCCGGAGTAGTTCTGGCGGCGACGTGCTGCCTGGATTTTCGGATGCGCCGGGTTCATCCGGAACACTACGATGAGCGCATGACGTCGCGACTGGTGATGATGGCCCCGTAGGGGCTGCCACCGACGACGTCTTGTTCGAGGCCCTGCCAGCGGGGCCTCGCATCGTGTCCGGGGCCTCTCGGGAGACACACGATGTACATCACGACCACCATCCCTTACGTCAACGCCCGCCCGCATCTGGGGCACGCGCTGGAGTTCGTGCAGGGCGACGTGCTGGCCCGGCACTACCGGCGGCGCGGTGAGCCCGTACGCTTCCAGACCGGCACCGACGACAACTCGCTGAAGAACGTGCTGGCCGCCGAGGCGGAAGGCGTCCCGGTGCGCGAGCTGGTCGATCGCAACGCGGCCGCCTTCGAGGGGCTGCGCGAGTCGTACGACCTGTCCTTCGACGCGTTCATCCGGACGAGTCATCATCCGGGGCATCGCCCGGGAGTCGAGCGGATCTGGCGGGCCATCGACGGCGACCTCTACCAGCGGCACTACGAGGGGCTCTACTGCGTCGGCTGCGAGCAGTTCTACAGCGAGGGGCCCTGCCCCGAGCACGAGGCGCCGTTACAGCGCGTCTCTGAGCGGAACTGGTTCTTCCGCCTCTCCCGCTACCAGGACGCGCTGCTGGACCTGATCCGCGGCGGGCGCCTCAGGATCGAGCCGGCCGCACGGCGGAACGAGGTGCTGGCGTTCATCGAGGCGGGTCTGGCCGACATCAGCGTCTCGCGCGCCGCGGACCGGGCCCGCGGTTGGGGCATACCCGTGCCGGGCGATCCCTCCCAGGTGGTGTACGTGTGGTGGGACGCCCTGGCCAACTACGTCACCGCGCTGGACGGCGGCGACTACGACCGCTGGTGGGTGGCCGAACCGCGCAAGGTCCATCTGATGGGCAAGGGCGTGATCCGCTTCCACGCGGTGTACTGGCCCGCCATGCTGCTCGCGGCGGGCCTGCCGCTGCCCGCTGAGATCTTCGTGCACGACTACCTGACCGTCAGCGGCCGCAAGATCAGCAAGTCGGCCGGAACGCCCGCCGACGCCGAGGCGATCGCGCGAGCCTATGGCGCCGACGCGGTGCGGTGGTGGCTGCTGCGCGAGATGCCGCGGGTCGGCGACGCCGACTTCACCGTGGAACGGCTGGTCGCCAGGGCCGACGAGGATCTGGCCAACGGTGTCGGCAACCTGGTCAACCGGGTCGTCACCATGGTGCACCGGTTTCGGGGCGGCGTGGTGCCCATAGTCGCAGTCGACAGGGATGCCGGACGTGGCCTCGTCGACGCCTGCGAGAGCGCGCCGGGGCGGGTGCACGAGGCGCTGGAGGATTTCGACTTCCGCCGCGCCGCCGCCGCGGTCTGGACGATCGTCGAGGAGGCCAACAAGTACGTCGAACGCGTACAGCCGTGGCGGCAGGAGCCTGGTGACAGGGAGACCTCGCTGGCGACGCTCGTCCACGCGTGCCGGGCGCTGGCCGGACAGCTGGCGCCTTTTCTGCCCACCGGGGCGGCGCGGGTGGCGGTGGCGGTGAGCGGGGAACGGCTGCCCCGGCCCGAGCCGT
The DNA here is from genome assembly GCF_040648335.1 of Nonomuraea sp. NPDC049158. Taxonomy (NCBI): domain Bacteria; kingdom Bacillati; phylum Actinomycetota; class Actinomycetes; order Streptosporangiales; family Streptosporangiaceae; genus Nonomuraea; species Nonomuraea sp. NPDC049158. Next base: position 177,480 of record NZ_JBEZDM010000002.1, on the reverse strand, counting down.
TGTTCCCGCGGCTGGCTGGTTGACGGAGGGTAAGGGGCGGCCTAGGTTGGCGGCACTGACCAGCCGGTATGGAGGCGCTCATGCCCACCGTCAACACCGTTCGCGGTCCCGTCGACGTCGATGAGCTCGGTCAGACCCTCATGCACGAGCACATCTTCGTCCTGTCCACCGAGTTTCTCGACAACTACGGCAAAGGTGCCTGGTGGGATGAGGAGTTCCGGGTCGCGGACGCGATCGGCAAGCTCCAGGCGGTGGCGGCGAAGGGGGTGCGGACGATCGTGGATCCGACGGTGTGGGGGCTCGGGCGGTACATCCCCCGCATCCAGCGCATCGCCGCCGAAGTGCCGGATCTGCACATCATCGCCGCGACCGGCATCTACAGCTTCGAAGAGCTGCCCCACCAGTACGACCATCGCGGCCCCGGCCTGCTCCTGGACATGCCCGATCCGATGATCGACGACTTCGTACGGGACCTCACCGAGGGCATCGCCGACACCGGGGTCAAGGCGGCGTTCCTCAAGTGCGTGGTCGAGCAGAAGGGCCTGACGCCCGGGGTCGAGCGGATCGGCCGGGCCGTCGCGCGGGCGCATGCGCGTACCGGTGCGCCGATCACCGTTCATACGAACTCCTTCACGCAGAGCGGGCTGACCGCGCTCGACCTCTTCGCCAAGGAGGGCGTGGACTTGACGAAGGTCGTCGTCGGGCACGCGGGCGACACCAACGATCTCGACTACCTGATGCGTCTGGCCGACACGGGCGCCACGCTGGGGATGGATAGATTCGGGTTGGATGTCTACAATGCGACGTCCGATCGGGTGGCCACCATCGCCGCCCTCTGCCAGCGGGGATACGCTGATCGGATGGTCCTCAGCCACGACACCGCCTGCTTTATGGACTACTTTGTGGAGTCTTGGGATGACGCACTTCGCACGATGGCGCCCAACTGGCGCTACGATCACATCCACGACGAGGTCTTGGCCGCACTGCTGGACTCGGGTGTGACCGGCGATCAGATCGAGCAGATGCTGGTGTCCAACCCAAGACGCTACTTCTCGTAAAGTGGTGACATCGGGCGAGCAATGCGGGTAGGTGGAACTGGGTGACTTCGGAGCAGGCCTTGTCGATCAGCCTCGGGCTCCAGGGACCGTGTGTCATCGCCAGGCTCACGGGAGACTTCGACTTCGGGTCCGCGGCCGAGGTGCGCGATCGCGTCACCAAGGCGCTCGACCTGACCCAGCCACCCTTACTCGTCATCGACATGCAGGCGGTCAGCGTCTGCGATTCTTCCGGGCTTTCCGTGCTCGTTTATCTGCACAAGGCGGTGACCGCCTCCGGCGGCCGGCTGTTGCTTTCCGGGCTGAACGGCAGGTGTAAGCACCTTTTCGCGATCACCGCCCTCGACAAGTTCTTCGACATCCGCACCACCGCCGAACTCGCCATCGCAGAACTCAATGAACCGGGGAGTTCGCCGCCGTTTACCGGGTAGTCGCTTTGGTATGTCGGCCGAAGAGCCCGACCTGCTCGGCATGTATCTGGAGCAGATCGGAAAGACACCATTGCTCTGCGCCGCGGACGAAGTGGACCTGGCACGACGGATCGAGGCAGGCCTCTACTCGGGCTACCTGATCAGTCGCGGCGAGGTCACACCCGAGCTCGAATACGTCCGCCGCGACGGGCAGCGTGCTAAGGACCTGCTCATCAGGTCCAATCTCCGGCTGGTGGTGGCCGCCGCCAGACGCTACGCCTTTCGTGGGCTCCCACTCCTCGACGTCATCCAGGAGGGCAATCTCGGGTTGATCAGGGCCGTGGAGAAGTTCGACTACAAACGTGGTTACAAGTTCTCCACCTACGGGATGTGGTGGATCCGCCAGGCCATCGAACGCGGCATCCACGACAAGAGCCGCACCGTACGGCTGCCCACGCACGTCGCCGAAGAGCTGGCGCGCCTGAGCAGGATCGCCCGGCAGCTCACCGTCGACCTGGGGCGCGAGCCCCGGGAAGCGGAGCTCGCCAAGGCCGCCGAACGCTCGCTCCGCCACGTCGCCGTGCTACGGCGGCTCGCCCAGGAGACGGTCAGCCTGGACGTGCCGGTCGGCGAGAACGGCGACGGGAACATCGGTGACATGATCCCCGACGAGGACGGCCTCCAGGTGCAGGAGTTCACGGAACGCCGCGCGCTCAACGCCGAACTGCACCAGGTGCTCACCTCGCTCCCGCCGCGAGAGGCTTTCGTCCTCAGACTCAGGTACGGCCTGGCGGGCAATGAAGCCCGCAGCTATACCGAAATCGCGGATCGTCTCGGGCTCACCAGAGAGCGCATCAGGCAACTGGAGAAACAGGCGTTGAAACGCCTGCGCCAGCTGCGTCCATTGCTCGCCTGGGCTTCGTGACGAGGTAATAGGGGTGTGGTCGGAAGGCCGGTTGACTCGGCCATTTTCCTGACGGTTAATCGGGACCCTGATGTCGCTTTCAATGGCTTTCGACGGTTTTCGCCGGGTGGAAGCGGCGGCATGTTGACGCTATGGGGGCAACATGGTCAAGGGTCTCGTCTGCTTCTTCTTAGCGGCCACGGTGGTGGCGGTGCCGACGGGGGTGCTTGTAGCGCCGGCCGCTGGGGACGCCGCTTCTTCGGCACTCGCCTTCACGAGGGTGGCCGCTTTCACGGGGGCTTCCGCTTTTGCCGGGGTGGCCGCGGGTCCGACGGCCACCCTCTCCAGCACCGCCAAGCCGCACCTGGTCAAGTACAAGATCTACTTTGGCCGATGCAAGGACACGTGCCTTGTCAAGGTGCGGATCACCAACATCTCCCGCAGGACCCTCTATGCCGTCAGCCTGAACGCCCGGCTCAAGGTCAACGGCAAGAAGGTCGGGTCCTGCTACGACTACGTCGGCACCATCCGTGCCAAGCGCACCCGCTGGGGGTCGTGCACCGTCAGAACCCGTACGCTCTCGAACATGTGGAACCGGTGGCTCGACGGCGGGATCCGTTTCGACCGTGACGTCACCACGGTCGTGCACTCCGAGTATTACCGCTGACAAGGACGCCAGGGGTCGCACCCGGTCCAGCGCCTGACCGTCAGGAGGTGACCATCAGAGCGAGGCCGATGAGGACCACGACCGGGACGAGCCAGACGACGGCCTCTGCGGCGAACTCCTTGTACATTACGTTGATCTCCCTTGTGACGCCCGTGCGGGGGCGGCGGTAAAACGTTCAGTGCGCAGCATAGCCGTCCGTACCTACTACTCCAGTTGTAGATCGTGATGTTCGTGGTCACTGCTGCGACTTGCCGCTGGTAGCGGACTTGCTGGGCAGCACCCGTTTGTCTCGCCCTCTGAGAAGGGCGCGGCCCGCCTGTGGTTACCGGTCGTTCTGGGCCATGCGCTTGCGGAGGCCCGCCAGCGACTCGTCGGCCATCAGCGCGGGCAGGCGGGGCGCGTCGGCCTCGATCCGCCGGAGCACCTCCGGCTCGGCGCCGTGGAAGCGGCTCCAGGCGCGGACCACCTCGGGCATGGCCGAGACGGCCGCGTCCGTCAGGATCGCCTCGCGCGGCAACCACGAGGTGAGGAACCGTGAGACCCGGGCCGGGCTCCACCACAGGGGCCGATCACCCACGAACTCGACCAGCTTCCCGAACGCCTCCTGCGCTCCCGGCAGGTCCGGCAGATCCAGGAACCGGGACAAGGTGTCATCGGGCGCCTGCCGTACCGGATCGGGGACGGCCTGCGCGCGGGCGAGCGCCAGCGGGCGGACGGCGGGCAGGCTCTCGGCGATCGGTGCCCCCATGACGAGGTCGGTCATCTCGAACGCGTCCAGCACCCGCCCCGCCACCACCGCCGGATCCGCCGGCCGCAGGTCCAGGTCGTCGAGGAACTTCGGCTCCTCGACCACCGCGTCGACCGCCAGGCCGCCGTTGACCTGGTCGATGCCTACGATCAGGACGTGCGGCTCCTTGTCGTCGGGGTAGCGGAAGCGCAGGACGGCCAGGGTCTGCTCGCCGTAGCGGTCGGCCTTGCCGTACCACGCCTGTTCACACACCACTTGTCCCATCCGCCTGACCCACTCGGGCAGTCCTCGCGCGGCCTCCCTCCCGGCCTCCCGCGGTGTCTCCCGAAGAGTCTTTTCCCCTCCCGGCTCCCGCGCGGCCGTCTGTCCGGTGGCCCGCTCCGCCTCGTCGCGCAGTGCTGCAGGCTCCACGTAATCCGGAGTTGCGGTCTCGACATCGTCCGGGGCGATCTCCACGGCTTCCAGAGCCGCGATGTCCGCGGCTTCCAGAGCTGCGGGCTCCACGGTGGCCAGGGCGGCGAGGGTGAGGCGCGCTTCCGGGCTGCCGTCTTCGGTGAGCTGTCGTACGAGCGGCTGGACCTCCGCCGGGCTCAGTGTGGCCGTGAGCCGGGCTGCCCAGAGCTCGGCGCGCAGTGGTGAGCGCCACCTGAGCAGGTCGCGGGCCTGGGTGATCGCCGTGGTGTACGCAGTTGTGCTCACCCTTCGACCGTATCGCCCCGGCGGGCCTGGCCGACTCGCCGAAGTTCCGCCAGCAGCGGATCACCCGACGGCGGAAGTCAGCCGCCGTCTCCGGTCGATCCTGACAACGGTCATCCGAAAAGCCGTATAAGTTCCGAATGGCTTACTAAGATCGCCCGCATGAAAAAGACGATCATGACCCTGATGATGGCCGCGACCGTCGCGACGGTCATACCCCTCGCGCCGAGCCCTGCCCTGGCCGAACCACCGCCCACCGGCTGCCACAGCGGCATTGGCTACCAGAACTACGTGACCTGGGCCAGCTGCGACAGGGGCTCGGGGTACGTACGGGCCGTGGCCACATGTCCTACCGGCAAGACGCGCGGCCCGTGGGTCGTCGTCCAAGCGGGCATAGACGGGCAGTCCGTCGCCACCTGCTCCGGCAAGCGCAAGGCCACCGGCCACGACTGGGAGATCAAGAAGTACTGACAGACCCTCGTGAGGTGCGGCCACTGGGCGGACCCAGCGGTCCAGTGCGGTGTATTCCTCCGCTACTGGCAGCGGACCACCTCGACGGGGGTGGCACGGTGTGCGGTGAGGCCGTGCTGTCCGTCCACGGCCCAACCAAGAGGGCGGGCACGGCGTGTGGTGGCGCCGTGCCCGCTGCCCAAGGCGCAGGTCGAGGGCGGAGTTACTGGTCGTCTCCGGTTAGGCCGGCCTTGCGGAGGGCTTCGGCCATGGCGCCTGAGGGGGCCGGGCGGCGTGCGCCGCCGCGCTGGCCTTCCCCGCGACCCCGCTGGCCGCCGTCGCCGCGCTGGCCGGTGTCGCCCCGCCCGCGCTGACCGCCGTCACCACGACCGCCATCTCCGCGACCGCCGCCACCTCGCGCACCGTCTCCGCGTCCGCCGGACCCGGCGCCTCGCATGCCGTCCCCACGTCCGCTATCCCCGCGTCCGCCGGGCCCGTCACCGCGACCGCCGTCACCGCGCGAGCCGCCCCGGCCGCCGTCTCCAGCCGAGCCGCGGCCCGCGCCGCCCTGGCCGCGGGACGTGCGGCCCTCGGAGGTGGTCTCGTCGTCCAGGCGCAAGGTCAGGGAGATGCGCTTGCGGGGGATGTCGACCTCGAGGACCTTGACGCGGACGATGTCGCCGGGCTTGGCGACCTCGCGGGGATCCTTCACGTAATTTCGGGACATGGCGGAGACGTGGACCAGGCCGTCCTGGTGTACGCCGACGTCCACGAACGCGCCGAAGGCGGCCACGTTCGTCACCACGCCCTCCAGGATCATGCCGGGCAGCAGGTCGGAGATCTTCTCCACGCCCTCCTTGAAGGTCGCGGTCTTGAACGCCGGTCGCGGGTCACGGCCGGGCTTCTCCAGCTCGCGCAGGATGTCGGTGACCGTGGGCAGGCCGAACGTGTCGTCGGTGAACTCCTGCGGCTTGATCGCCCGCAGCGTCGCCGTGTTGCCGATCAGCGTCTTGAGGTCGGTCTGGACCGAGCCGAGGATGCGCCGGACCACCGGGTAGGCCTCGGGGTGCACGCTGGAGGCGTCGAGCGGGTCGTCGCCGCCCGCGATGCGCAGGAAGCCCGCGCACTGCTCGAACGCCTTGGGGCCGAGCCGGGCCACGTCCTTCAGGGCCGAACGGGTCTTGAAGGGGCCGTTGGAGTCGCGGTGGCGCACGATGCTCTCGGCCAGGGTGGCGCCGATGCCCGACACACGGGTGAGCAGCGGCGGCGACGCGGTGTTGACGTCGACGCCCACGGCGTTGACGCAGTCTTCGACCACCGCGTCGAGCGAGCGGGACAGCTTGGTCTCGGCGAGGTCGTGCTGGTATTGGCCGACGCCGATCGACTTGGGATCGATCTTGACCAGCTCGGCCAGCGGGTCCTGGAGGCGGCGGGCGATGGAGACCGCGCCCCGGATCGACACGTCGAGGTCGGGCAGTTCCGCGGAGGCGTAGGCCGAGGCGGAGTAGACGGACGCGCCCGCCTCCGATACGACGATCTTGGTCACCGACGGCATGTGCTTGACCAGCTCACCGGCCAGCTTGTCGGTCTCGCGGGAGGCGGTGCCGTTGCCGATGGCGATCAGCTCGACGCCGTGCTTCTGCGCCAGCGCGCCCAGGACGGCCAGCGACTGGTCCCACTGCCGCTTCGGCTCGTGCGGGTAGATGGTGGCGGTGTCGACGACCTTGCCGGTGGCGTCGACCACGGCCACCTTCACGCCGGTGCGCAGGCCCGGGTCGAGGCCCATGGTCGTACGGGTGCCGGCGGGGGCGGCCAGCAGCAGGTCGCGCAGGTTGGTGGCGAACACCCGCACCGCCTCGTCCTCGGCCGCCTGCCACAGCCGCATCCGGATGTCGATGCCCAGGTGCACGAGGATGCGGGTGCGCCAGGCCCAGCGCACGGTCTCGTTGAGCCAGCGGTCGGCCGGGCGGCCCTGGTCGGAGACGCCGAAGCGGGAGGCGATGCGCATCTCGTATTCGGGGCTGTCGTCGGGCTCCAGCGTGACGGAGAGGATCTCCTCCTTCTCGCCCCGGAACATGGCCAGGATCCGGTGCGAGGGCAGCTTGGTGAACGGCTCCCCGAACTCGAAGTAGTCGGAGAACTTCGCCCCCGCCTCCTCCTTGCCCTCCCGGACCTTGGACAGCAGCCGGCCGCGGCCCCAGAGCTGCTCGCGCAGGCCGCCGATGAGGTCGGCGTCCTCGGCGAAGCGCTCGATGAGGATCGCCCGCGCGCCTTCCAGCGCGGCGGCGCCGTCGGCGACGCCCTCGGTGACGAACGTCTCGGCCAGGGCGGCCGGGTCGAGCGAGGGATCGGCGATCAGCTGGTCGGCCAGCGGCTCCAGGCCCAGCTCGCGGGCGATCTGCGCCTTGGTGCGCCGCTTGGGCTTGTAGGGGAGGTAGATGTCCTCGAGCCGGGCCTTGGTGTCGGCCGCCATGATCTGGGCCCGCAGCTCGTCGTCGAGCTTGCCCTGGGACTCGATCGACTCCAGGATCGCCGTCCTGCGCTCCTCCAGCTCGCGCAGGTAGCGCAGCCGCTCTTCGAGCGTGCGCAGCTGGGCGTCGTCGAGGGCGCCGGTGACCTCCTTGCGGTAGCGGGCGATGAACGGCACCGTCGCGCCGCCGTCGAGCAGCTCGACGGCCGACAGCACCTGCCCGTCGCGTACGCCGAGCTCTTCCGCGATCCGCTGGTGAATAGAGAGCACTTGCCTGCCTTTCGATGGTCCCGCCGGTCAATTGTGCAGGACGGTGCCGTCTTTCATGACCAGAGTGCGCGCCGGATGCGTGATCACGGCCTCGGCCGCGCCGCTAGCGGGGACGACGACGAGGTCGGCCCGGTCGCCGGGAGCCAGCCCGTAGGCGTCGAGGCCGAGCACGCGGGCGCCGCCGTAGGTGGCCGCTTCCAGCGCGAGCTCGATGTCCTCGTCCCTGCGGAACGTACTGCGGTAGGCCAGGTGCATGGCGCGCTCGAGCATGTCGCCGCTGCCATAGGGGCCCCACAGGTCGCGGATGCCGTCGTGACCGCACGCCACCGTGACGCCCGCGGCCCGGAGCTTCTTGATCGGCGGCACCGGGAAGCTGTAGACGGCGGCCGTCGCCAGCGCCACCCCGGCCTCGGCGAAGCCCTGGGCCAGCCGGTCCTGGTAGGCCTCGTCGAGCTGGCCGAGCGCGTAGGCGTGGCTGACCGTCACCCTGCCCGCCAGCCCGAGCACCCTGGTGCGCTCGGTGATGAGCTCCAGCTCCCAGCCGCCGAGCGAGCCGCCGTCGTGGAGATGGATGTCGAGCCGCGCGCCGTAGCGCTCCGCCAGCCCGAAGACGATGTCGAGGTGGCGCACCGGGTCGCGGTCGATGCCCGCCGGGTCGAGCCCGCCGACCGCCTCGACACCGCTCTTGAGCGCCGCTTCGAGCAGCTCGGCCGTGCCGGGGTTGGTGAGCACGCCGTGCTGCGGGAAGGCGACCTGGCGTACGTCGATGGGCGAGCCCGCCGCCGCCTCCCTTACGGCCTCCACGCCGCGCAGGCCGACCAGCGGGTCGATGTCGGTGTGGGTACGGACGTGTGTGGTGCCGTAGGCGCTCATCCGCGCCAGCAGCGCGGCGACGCGTTCGACGCTCGGCACGCCGAGCTCGGCGCGGCGGCCCAGGTCGTTGCCGATGCGGCCGGCCAGCGTGTCGGCGGCGGAGTGGGGCACCCAGGGCCCTCCGTAGAGGGTCTTGTCGAGATGGCAGTGCGCCTCGACGAGGCCGGGCAGCACGAGGCCGCCGGTGATGTCGAACGAGCGCGCCGCGGGCGCGTCGATACCGTCCGCGACCCGCTCGATACGGCCGTCGCGGACGAGGATGTCGGCAGGCGCCTCATGACCCCACGGCCGCCCGCCGTGGAGGAGCACATCCGTCATGCCCAGCACCCTAAAGGGCGGCACCGACGTTTCCGCGGTTCCGCCGAAGGTCATTTCCCACGCGGCCGGTCGCCGCCGGCTCCGGACCCGAGGTCGTCTCCTGTACGACGGTCTCTTGGCGGGTCGCCCGTCAGATGGTGTCGAGGTGGGAGACGTTCGCCTGGTCCGTGGCGTCCGTGCTCGGCGCGCCGGCCAGCCAGGCGTCGAGGATCTCGTCGAGCACCACTTCGGACGTCAGTCGCAGGCTCAGCGCCAGCACGTTGGCGTCGTTCCACTTGCGGGCCCCGTCGGCCGTGTAGGCGTCGACGCAGAGCGCCGCCCGTACGCCCGGCACCTTGTTCGCCGCGATCGAGGCGCCCGTGCCGGTCCAGCAGCACACGACGGCCTGGTCGGCGCGTCCCTCGCTCACGTCGCGGGCGGCGAGTTCGGACGCCCACGCCCAGTCGTCGCGTTCCTCCGGGTTGAGCGCGCCGTGCGTGACCACCTCGTGCCCGCGCGTACGCAGCAGCTTCACGACGCGCTCGGCCACGCCGTCCAGGCTGTCGGTCGCCACCGAAATTCGCATGATCGCTTGCCTTTCCGGAAATGTCGTGACGGCTCCAAGGCCGCCGCCATCACGGCCCCTATGTCGTCGCGACCACAGCACTTATGCCGTCGCCGCCACCGCGGGTATGCCCGCCACGAGCTTCGCCGCGCGGAGCCGGATCGCGCAATCGGTTTGCCGGTTCACAGACCTGAGTTGGTCCACGTAACGCCGACCTGACTGGCGCAATGAGTGGCTATGTGCTTGGTTGTGTCGCCATATGACCATCGACATCAGTGACATTCCCGCCCTCGCCCGGGGATGTGCCGTCCTGGGCACCGGAGGCGGCGGGGACGTGCGTACCGGGTCGTTGGCGGCGATCCGGGCGATCCAGACGTACGGGCCGGTGCCGCTCATCGAGCTGGCGGACCTGCCCAGTGACGCGCTGGTCGTGCCGCTGTCCGGCATCGGCGCGCCGACCGTCAGCCACGAGATGATCCACGGCGAGGACGAGCCCAAGCGGATCGCGGAGGAGATCGAGCGGATCTTCGGCCGCCCGCCCGCCGCGGTCATGTCGTCGGAGATCGGCGGGGCGAACGGCGTCGCGCCCGTCGCCTGGGCCGCCCAGCTCGGCCTGCCGCTGCTCGACGCCGACGGCATGGGGCGGGCGTTTCCCGAAGTGCAGATGGTGTCGATGTATGTGGCGGGGCTGCCTGCCGACCTCGTCATCATGTCCGACGTCGTGGGGAACATCGTGACGATCCGCCCCATCGACGGCCTCTGGTCCGAGCGTCTGGCGCGCGCCGTCTGCGTGGCGGCGGGCTCGCACGCGCTGATGGCCGACTACGTGCTCACCGCCGCACAGGCGCGCGGCGCGATCATCGAGGGTACGGTCACCCGCGCGCTGGCCGTCGGCCGGGCCACCGAGGGCGCGGCGGAGCCGCTGCGCGCCCTGGCGGAACGGCTCGGCGCGGCCCGGCTGATCACCGGCAAGCTGACGGACGTCGAACGGCGTACCACCGGCGGCTTCGTCAGGGGCACGGCCACGATCGAGGGCACCGGCGACGACCGGGGCCGCACGCTCATGCTGGAGCTCCAGAACGAGAATCTCGTCGCCCTCGAGAACGGCCGCCCCAGGGCCATGGTGCCCGACCTGATCACTGTGGTCGACACCGAGACGGCCGCCGCCGTACAGACCGAGGGCCTGCGCTACGGCCAGCGCGTCACGGTGCTCGCCTGGCCGTGCGACCCGCTCTGGCGCACGCCCAAGGGGCTGGAGACGGCGGGGCCGCGCGCGTTCGGCTACGACCTGGAGTACGTGCCGATCGAGGAGCTGGCGAAGGGGGAGCCGCGTGGCTGAGGGCGCGTTGCGGATCGGGATCGACGTCGGCGGTACGAACACGGACGCCGTGGTGCTGGACGCGTCCGACCGGGTGGTGGCGAAGGCCAAGCGGCCGACGACGCCGGACGTGACCGAGGGGTTAAGGGCGGCTCTGGACGCGGTGCTGGCCGACGTGGCGTCGTGGGAGCGGATCACCCGGGTCATGCTGGGCACCACCCACGCGACCAACGCGATCCTTGAGCGCAGGAACCTCGGCCGGGTGGCCGTGCTCCGGCTCGGCGCGCCCGCGACCACCGCCGTGCCGCCGCTCTCCGACTGGCCGGACGACCTGCGCGAGGCCGTGTCCGCCGGTGAGGTCATCGTGCCGGGCGGTCACTACGTCGACGGCCGCGAGATCGGCTCGCTCGACCTCGGCGCGATCCGCCGGTTCCTGGACGGCGTACGGGCCGACGCCGTGGCGGTGACCGGGGTGTTCAGCCCGGCCAGCGCCGACCACGAGCGGGTGGTCGAGGAACTGGTACGGGACGAGTACGAGCTGCCCGTGTCGATGAGCCACGAGATCGGCTCCCTCGGGCTGCTGGAGCGGGAGAACGCGACCGTGCTCAACGCCGCCCTGTACGGCGTGGCGGCGCACGTGACCGAGGCCCTGGTGACGGCGCTGGCCGAACGGGGGCTGGCGGCGCGGCCGTACCTCGCCCAGAACGACGGCACGCTCATGACGGTGGCGCACGCCGCCCGGCTGCCGGTGTCCACGATCGGCTCCGGACCGGCGAACTCGCTGCGCGGGGCGGCGTTCCTGTCGGGGGTACGCGACGCGATCGTGGCTGATGTGGGCGGCACCTCCACGGACCTGGGCGTGCTCGTCGGCGGCTTCCCGAGGGAGTCGGCGGCGGCGGTGGAGATCGGCGGGGTGCTGACGAACTTCCGGATGCCGGACATCCTGGCCATCGCCCTGGGCGGCGGCACTGTGGTCCGCCCCGGCGGGGCCGGTGTGCGGGTGGGGCCGGACTCGGTGGGGTACCGGATCGCGGAGGAGGCGCTGGTCTTCGGCGGCGCCACGACGACGCTCACCGACGCCGCCGTGGCGGGCGGCCGCGTCCCGGCGAACGCGGCCGACTGGCGCGACCGGCTGGAAGCCGCCGCCCACGCGACCACAGCCGCGAAGCCCACGGGAACGGCGGCGTACGGCGCGGGCGACATGTCGGAAACATTCCGCGACACTCTGCAAAGCGCGCTGGCCGTCGCCGACGCCATGGTGATCGACGCCGTGGACCGGATGGCGCTCGGCCGGGCCGACCGTCCGCTGGTGGCGGTGGGTGGCGGCGCGTTCCTGCTGCCCGCCGAGATCCCCGGCGTGAGCGGTGTCATCCGTCCCGAGCACGCCGATGTGGCCAACGCCGTCGGTGCGGCCATCGCCCTCGCGAGTGGCAGAGTCGATACGATCTTGCCTGCGGGCGAAAGCCGGGCAAATGCGATCGAAAGAGTCAAAGAGGAGGCGGCAGCTCGTGCCGTGGCGGCGGGTGCGGACCCGGCCAGGGTGGAGATCGTCGACCTGCTCGAGGTGCCGCTGAGCTACCTCTCAGAACCCGCGGTGCGGGTACACGTCAAAGCCGCCGGACCTCTGTCCCGGTGACAGATCGAAAGGACTCCCCACCCATGCGCTGGCACAAGCGTTTGCTCGTCGCCGGGGTCACCGGGGCCGTGGCCATGACCGCAACCGCGTGCGCGGGCGGCCAGGTGCGCGGTGCTGATCGGACCCCGAAACCGAGCGCCACGACGAGCGAGTCCGCCGTCGCGGCCACCAAGGCCAACGACGCCACCTTCGTCTACGCGCCCAACCTCGACGTGGTCACGGACTGGGACCCGGCGACCTCGTACTCCAACGAGATCATCGCCATGTCCAACATCTATGAGGGCCTGACCAGGTACAACACCCAGTCGCAGAAGCCCGAGCCGCGCCTGGCCACCGAGTGGACCTCGGCCGACGGCGGCAAGCAGTGGACGTTCAAGCTGCGCCAGGGCGTGAAGTTCCACACCGGCGCCCCCATGGACGCCGGCGCGGCCAAGAAGGCCATCGAGCGCACGATCAAGATGAACGCGGGCGCCGCCTACATCTGGGGCTCGGTCAAGACGATCGAGACGCCCGACCCGGCGACGCTGACGTTCACGCTCAAGTACGCGGCTCCGCTCGACCTGATCGCCTCCTCCGGGTACGCCGCCTACATCTATGACACGGCCGCCGCCGACAAGCTCAAGGACGGCAAGACCGACGCCGGCACCGGTCCGTACACCATCGACACCTGGCAGAAGGGCAAGGAGACCGAGCTCACGCTGAAGGCGTACGAGGACTACTGGGGCGGCTGGAAGCCCGAGCAGTACAAGAAGATCGCCTTCCGGGTCACCCCCGAGATCACCACCGCCTGGCAGCTGGTGCAGAAGGGCGAGGTGAACTTCGTCGAGCGCCTCAACCCGCAGCTCTTCGAGCAGGCGGCCATGACCCAGGGCGTGCAGACCTCGCAGACGCCGTCCTTCCAGAACCTCCTGCTGCTGTTCAACACCGCCACCGGCCCGATGAAGGACGTCAAGATCCGGCAGGCGCTCCAGCTCGCGCTCGACTACGACGGCCTCGTGGCGGCGCTGAAGGGCGCGGGCAAGAAGAGCACCGGCCTGGTGCCGCAGGGCCTCATCGGCTATACCGCCAACCTGGAGCCCAAGCAGGACCTGCCCAAGGCGCAGGCGCTGCTGGCCGAGGCGGGCTACGGCCCCGACCTCCCCGAGCTGAAGCTGAAGATGACCTACGCCCAGGGCGACGAGGACCAGAAGCTGCTGGTGACACTGCTCAGCTCGGCGCTGAAGCAGCTCAACGTGAGCCTGGAGGCCAAGCCGATGGCCTGGAACGCGCAGTGGGACCAGGGCAAGAAGCAGGGTCAGGACATCTTCGTCATGTACTGGTATCCCGACTACGCCGACGCCTACTCGTGGTTCTTCAACGTGTTCAGGAGCGCGGACAAGCCGCAGTTCAACCTCTCCTACCTGAAGAACGCCGAGATCGACAAGGAGATCGACGCGCTGCCGCAGCTCACGGCCACTGACAAGCTGGCCGCCGAGCAGTCGTACGCGACCATCCAGAAGCAGATCATCCAGGACCAGGCCGCGGTGGCGGTGCCGTACGTGCAGACCTACCAGCGCGCGCTGACGGCGGACGTGCAGGGGTACGTCGACAACCCGGCCTATCCCAACGTGGTCTTCTTCTACGATCTCAAGCCCGCAAGCTGACCCGTGCCCCGCTATCTGGCCCGCCGCCTCGGCCAGGCCGTCCTGGTCGTGGCCGGGGTGGTCGTGCTGACGTTCGCCATCATGCGGCTGGTGCCCGGCGATCCGGCGGTCGCGTTCGCCGGGCCGAAGGCGACGCCCGAGGAGCTCGCCGCGGCCCGGCTGCGGTTCGGGCTGGACGACGCGATCCCGGTGCAGCTCTGGAACTACGTCAGGGACCTGGTCACCGGCGACTGGGGCACCAGCCTGCGGACCCGGCAGCCGGTCCGCGACGACCTGCTGCTCGCGTTCCCCGCCTCTCTGGAGCTGGTCGGTACGGCGTTGCTCATCGCGATCGCGGTGGGCATTCCGGTCGGCGTGCTCGCAGCCCGCTATAAGACGAAATTTCCGGACTTTGGGGTGCGGGTCGTGAGCATGCTGGCCGTCTCGGTCCCGGTGTTCTGGCTGGCCCTGACCCTGCAGACGGTGTTCGCCAGCAACCTCGGCTGGTTCCCGGTCGCCGGAGAGTACGACTCAGTGCTCGACACCACGAGCCCGCTGACGCTCTGGACCAACATCACCATCGTCGACGCGCTCATCACCGGCAACTGGCCGATCTTCACCAGCACGCTCGAACACCTGGTGCTCCCCGCGCTGGTCGTGGCGGCCTACCCGGCGGGTGTGATCGCGCAGATGACCAGGGCGGCGCTCATCGAGGAGTCCGGGCAGGAGCACGCCCGGCTGGAGCGGGCGCTCGGCTTCGGGGAGACGTCGATCCTGACCAGGTTCGCCCTGCGGCCCGCGCTGAACCCGGTGCTGTCCCTGATCGCCCTGGTCTTCGCGTACGCGATCGTGAACGGGTTCCTGGTCGAGGCGGTGTTCAACTGGCCGGGCCTGGGCCGGTACGCCGTCGAGTCGATCCACAGCCTCGACACCCCGGCCATCGCGGGCGTCACGCTGCTGGTCGCGATGGTCTATGTGCTGGCCAACCTGGTCGTGGACGTCCTCCAAGGCGTGGTGGACCCGAGAGCGAGGGCCCGATGAGCGAGGGCCTGACGAGCCAGGAGGGCCGCTTGGAGCCGCGTCCCGAGGGCGCTCCTGAGCCGGTGCGGTTGCGTCGTACGCTGCCGAAGATCACCGACCGGTTCGCCGCCGCCGGGGCGGTGCTCATCGCGCTCGTCCTGCTGGCCACGATCCTGGCGCCGTGGCTCGCGCCGTACCCCGTGGACCGGCTCGCTCCCGTCGACGCGCTGCTCCCGCCGAGCGGCGCGCACTGGTTCGGGACCGACAAGGTCGGGCGGGACGTGCTCACGCGGGTCCTGTACGGGGGACAGACCTCCCTGACCATCGCCGTGGCCGTGCTGGCGGTGTCGGCGGTCGTCGGCGTCACGCTGGGCGTGGTGGCCGGCTACGCCGGCGGCTGGGTGCGGGACGTGATCATGCGCGTCACCGACGTCTTCCTGGCCTTCCCCGCGCTGCTGCTGTCGCTGGCGCTGGCCGTGGTGCTGCAGCCCAGCGTGACGACCGCGATCGTGGCCATCGCGGCGACCTGGTGGCCCTGGTACGCCCGGCTGTCCGCCTCCGTGGCGGCCTCCATCTCGACCCGTGCCTACGTGGACGCGGCCCGCTGCCTGGGCGTGCCCGCGCCCATGATCGTCCTGAGACACGTCCTGCCGAACTCGCTCACCCCCGTCCTGGTCCAGATCTCCCTCGACGCGGGCGGGGTGATCCTCACCGCCGCCGCGCTGTCGTACCTGGGGCTCGGCGCGCAGGAGCCGACGGCGGAGTGGGGGCTGATGGTGGAGCAGGGCCAGACGCTGTTCACCACGAACTGGTGGGTCGTGACCTTCCCGGGGCTGGCGATTCTAATGACGGCGTTCGCCTTCAACGTGCTCGGGGAAGGGCTGCGCAACGCCCTGGATCCGCGAAGGGTCGTCAAGTGATCGAGGTCAGGGATCTTCAGGTGCGGTACGGCGAGCGGGTGGTCGCGAGCGTGCCCGAGCTGGACGTGCGCGCGGGGGAGTGCGTGGCGATCGTGGGGGAGAGCGGCTCGGGCAAGTCGACCACGCTGCTCTCGCTCCTGGGCCTCACCGAGGGCGCCCACGTGTCCGGAAGTATTCGGGTCTGTGGGGTCGAGGTGCTCCAGGCGCCGGAACGGCGGCTCCGCGAGATCAGGGGCGCCAGGGTGGCGCTCGTGATGCAGTCACCCCAGGCCGCGCTCAGCCCCACGACCCGCCTGGGCACCCTGATGCGCCGCGCGCTGAAGCTGCATGGCCGCGGCGGGGAGCAGGGGGCCGGGCCGGAGCCCGAGCGGGGGACGGGGCGGAAGGCCAGGCAGGGGAAGGTGCGGCGGATCATGGTGGACGCCGTCGAGGCGGTCATGCTCGATCCGGGCATCCTGCGCCGCTATCCGCACGAGATCTCCGGCGGTCAGGCGCAGCGGTTCGCGATCGCGCTGGCCATCGCGCTCGGCGCCGAGGTGATCCTGGCCGACGAGCCCACCAGCGCGCTCGACGTCACCGTGCAGGCCGAGGTCGTCGGCGTGCTGCGGCGGCTGCGCGCGGAGCGCGGCCTGGCCCTGCTGCTCGTCTCCCACGACCTGGCCCTGGTCTCCACGATCGCCGACCGGGTGCTGGTCATGAAGGACGGCGCGGTCGTGGAGGGCGGCCCGGCCGCCGAGGTGCTCGCCGAGCCGTCCCATCCGTACACCCGTGAGCTGCTGGAGGCGCTGCCGTGACGATGCTCAGGGCGGAGGGCGTGACGCTCGGGTACGGCCGGACGCCTGTCGTGCACGACGTCACGCTCGACCTCACTGACGGGGGCGTCGGCCTGATCGGGGAGAGCGGCTCGGGCAAGACCACGCTGGCGCGGGCCTTCCTGGGCCTGCTAGCCCCCATGTCAGGAAATATCTGGTACGGCCAGAAAACCCTGAAAAAAGCGGACATGAGGGCGTTTCGCAGGGACGTCCAACCGGTCTTCCAAGCCGAAGCCCTCGACCCCAGGATGCGCGTCGGCGCCTCCATAGCCGAAGCCCTGCCCAGGAACGCCCGGCACCGCGTCCCCGAACTCCTGGACCAGGTCGGCCTCTCCCCGGATCTGGCCACCAGGCGCCCGCACCAGCTCTCCGGCGGTCAGCGGCAGCGCGTGGTCATCGCCAGGGCGCTCGCGGTGGGCCCACGGCTGCTCATCCTCGACGAGCCCACCAGCGCGCTCGACGTGACCGTCCAGGCCAGGATCCTCGACCTGCTGGCCGGCCTCGACACGGAACACCTGCTCATCACGCACAACCTGGCCGTGGTCGGCCGGCTCTGCCGTACCTCGCACGTGCTGTTCGCGGGCCGGGTCGTGGAGTCGGGGCCGACGGCCGAGATTCTGGCCAGGCCCGCGCACCCGTACACGCTGGCGCTGCGTGACGCCGTGCCGAAGCTCGGTGGAGAGCCGCCCGTGGCCAGGGGCAGGACGGAGGCGCGGCCCGCGGAGACGGGC
This sequence comes from Nonomuraea sp. NPDC049158, assembly GCF_040648335.1. NCBI lineage: Bacteria > Bacillati > Actinomycetota > Actinomycetes > Streptosporangiales > Streptosporangiaceae > Nonomuraea > Nonomuraea sp. NPDC049158. Next base: position 160,016 of record NZ_JBEZDM010000002.1, on the reverse strand, counting down.
TGCGCTTTCCGGCTGCGCTGCCCGCTGGCCGTGAAGGGGTGTGAAACGGCGCCCGCGCTCAGGGAGGTCGAGGGCCGCCAGGTGGCCTGTCACCGCGCCGAAGACGTGCTGGGCTGAGGGCGCTCACTCCGGCCGAGTTGGGCTGAGGGCGCTCACTCCGGCCGAGTTGGGCTGAGGGCGTTCACTTGGCCGGGCTGTCCGCGAAGCGGTCCTGGAGGTGGGTGCACAGGTCGTCGGAGAGTTTGGACAGCAGCCGCTCCAGCTCCGCCCGCTCGTCCGTGGGCCAGTCGGCGATCGCGGCGTCGAACCATTCGAGGGTGATGCGGCGGCATCGGATGGCCGCCTCGGCACCCTCATCGGTGAGCGCGATCCGCCAGGCCCGGCCGTCGTCGGGGTCCTTGACCCGGGACAGCAACCCGCGCTGCTCCAGCGACGAGACGTGCCGGGTCACGTGCGGGCTCTCCACCTGCAAGCCCTCGGCGATCGCGCCCACCCTGCGCGGCTCACCGGCGTCGAGGAGATAGACGAGGATCTGCACGTCGGGACGGTCGAGCCGGACGCCGGCCGCCTGGGTCAGCTGGTCATGCGTCTTGGCGCGGTTGAGGGTGGTCACCAATCGCCTGAAGGCCGACACGGTCTTGCTGAGATCTTCACCCATCGCTTTGATTACCTAACTTACGTATGTATCATCGTCTCTCGATTACTTACCCAAGTTATCTAAGGAGCCGTCATGGCGACAATCGTCGCTTCCGCGCCGCCTGAGACGTCGAAGCGGAGCCCGTGGCCCGGGGTGGTCGCGCTCGCGTTCGCGGCCTCCATCGCCGCCCTGCAGAACACGGCCGTGGTCCCCTTGCTTCCCGTGCTCCAGCGCGAGCTGCACACCTCGCTGTCCGCCGTCAGCTGGACGCTCACGCTGAGCCTGCTGGTCGGCGCGGTGTCGACGCCGCTGCTGTCCAGGTTCGGCGACATGTACGGCAGGCGGCCGATGATCCTCGGCGCGCTGGCCCTCCTGGTGATCGGCTCTGTCATCGGGGGACTGGCCACCTCGTTGCCGTGGTTGCTCGTGGGCCGGGTTTTGCAGGGATTCGTGGCGGCGCTGGTGCCACTGGCGATCGGGGTGGTCCGTGACATGCTGCCCAGGCAGCAGCTGGCCACCGGCATCGGGGTGCTCAGCGCCACGATGGGGTTCGGCAGCGGGGGCGGGATGATCCTCGCGGGGCTCGCCTCGGGTGACTACCACGCCGTGTTCTGGATCACCGCCGCGATCACGGTGGTCGCCGCGGTGATCGTCGCCTTCCTGGTGCGCGACCAGGCTCCGGGGCGCGGCGGGCGGCCGGACCTGGCCGGGGCGTTCCTGCTGACCGTGTGGCTCGTTGCGCTGCTGCTGGCCATCAGCGAGGGCGGATCGTGGGGCTGGGGTTCGCCGGGAGTGATCGGGCTGTTCGCGGCCGCGGTGGTGGTCGCGGTGGTCTGGGTGGCGGTCGAGCGGCGGGTGGCCGAGCCGCTGGTGCAGATGTCGATGCTGGTGCAGCGCGGCACGGTCGGCGCGACGGTGGCCTCGATGCTGCTCGGGTTCGCCTTCTTCACCGTCATGACGGGCATCTCGGGGTTCACCCAGGCGCCGGCCTCGGGGCTGGGGGCCTCCACCTTGGAGGTGGGGTTCTACCTGCTGCCCAGCACGCTGTTCATGCTGGTGATCTCGCTGTTCGCCGGGCGGTTCATGCGCAGGTTCTCGGCCTCGTCGATGGTGGCGGCCGGTGCCGGGGTCGTCGCGCTCGCGGCGGTCTGGCTGGTCTTCGCGCACCGGACCGGGGGCGACATCTACGTGGCGACGTCCCTGCTGGGCATCGGCCTCGGGGTGGGCTACGCGGCTCTCGGCACCATGGCGGTCGAGCACGTCGCCCCGGACAAGACGGCGCTGGCCGCCGGGGTCAACGCGCTGGTACGCATCGTGGGCGGCAGCACCGCGGGCGCGGTCATCGCCGCCGTCCTGGCCGCCCAGCCGGGCGTACTCGGATATCAGTGGGTCTTCGGGGTCGCCGCCGTCGCGGGCGGGGTGGCGGCGGTCTTCGCCGCCGTGTTCGGCCTGCTCAACCGCCGCGTGGCGGTCGCGGCGGCCTGAGCGCGGCGCTTGTAAGTGCGGCGCCGTGGGGTGACGCGGCCTGGAGGTGCTCAGAGCGCCTTCAGGCCGCTGATCACCTCCAGCAGCACCGTGGCGTCGGGCGCGGGGCGCGGCGGCTCGACCTGAACGAGCTGCTGCGCGTGCAGGTCGCCGACGAGCACCCTGACCACACCGATGGGCAGGTTCAGCTCGGCGGCCACGTCCACGAGCCGGGTCGGTTTGGTGCACTTCTGCATGATGATCAGATGCTCGGGGCCGAGACCGGCAGGCGGCGTCAGGCCGCCGGCCGTGATGATCACCGCGATGAGGTCGATGGCCTTGCTCGCGGGGATGGTCCGGCCCCTGGTCAGTAAGTAGGCGGGGACGATAGGACCAGCGTCCTCGTCCAGCCACCGCTCGTCATTCACTGGGCACCACCCGCATGGGCCGGGCGGCGGGCTCCTTGGCGCGGCTCTCCGGCTCGGCCGGCGGGTCGCTCACGTGTTCTGCCGGGATCAACACGATCGCGGTGGTCCCTCCATATGGTGAACCGCGTAACGTGACGCGGATGTCATGCCTGGCGGCCAGGCGGGAGACGACGAAAAGGCCGAGCTCGTCACTGTCGGCCAGGTCGAACTCCGGTGGGCTGGCCAGGCGCTCGTTGCACTCGGCCAGCTTCTCTTCGCTCATCCCGAGACCGCGGTCCTCCACCTCGAAGACGAAGCCGCGGGCCGCCGCCTCGCCGCGCACGACGACCGTGGTGTGCGGCGGGGAGCTGACGGTGGCGTTCTCGATGAGCTCGGCGATCAAGTGAATCACATCCCCGACGACCGGACCGGCCAAGCGCTGCCCGGGCATCGGCTCGACGGTGACGCGCTGGTAGTCCTCGACCTCGGCCGCCGCGCCGCGCGCCACGTCGAGCAGCGGCACGGGCTTGCTCCAGCCGCGGCCGGGGGTGGCGCCCGACAGGATGATCAGGCCCTCGGCGTGCCGGCGCATGCGGGTGGTCAGGTGGTCGAGGCGGAACAGGTCGTCGAGGGCGTGCGGGTCGGTCGTACGGTGCTGCATGCCCTCGAGCTGGATCCGCTGGCGGTGCAGCAGCGTCTGGCTGCGCCTGGCCAGGTTGCGGAAGACGTGGCCGACACCGTCGCGCAGCTGCGACTGCCCGACCGCGGCCTCCACGGCCGTCTGCTGGACGGTGGAGAACGCCTGGCCGACGTCGGCGATCTCGACGGTCGTGCTCGCCACCGACAGCTCGGGCACCTCGACCGTCTCACCCTTGCGCAGCTTGGCCACCACCTGCGGCAGCCGTTCCTGGGCCACTTCGAGCGCGGCCTGCCGGAGCGCGAGCAGTTCCTTGGACAGCCGCGTGCCCATCTTCAGCGAGAAGGCGATCGACACGATCACCAGGACGAAACACGTCCCCGCCAGCACGAACGACTGGTAGAGCACCGAGTCCGCCACCGGCTCCGCCCGCGCGGAGAGCATCGTGCTCGCCTGCATCTGGGCTTCCTGGAACGACTTGGCCAGCGTGTCGGCCGTGGTCAACCAGGACTTCGGGGCGCCGCCCGCGATGATCTGGTCCTCCATGAGCCGCATCCGCTGGTAGGCGGCCGAGGTGATCAGCGACACCTGGGTGTCGCGCAGGCGCGGGTCGAGCTCGCCGAGCGCCTGGTCGATGAGGAAGCGCCGGTTGCCGACCCACTGGGTGAACAGCCTGCGCTCGGCGATCGAGGTCGGCCCGACCGCGATGGCCTGCTCCCTGGTGAGCAGCTCCTTGGCGTACCCCATGTCGATGACGATGCGCGACTGCTCGTAGATGGGGATGTCGTCGATGAACGCCACCCGCCGGTGCAGCCCGAAGAGCGAGTCGGTCATCGCGTTGTAGGACTCGACCGCGCGCAGGCGGTCGGACAGGCCCGCGTCGATCTCGGCCCTGATGGCGTCCAGCCGGTCCATCTGCGTGAGCACCGAGTCGACCTGGGTCCGGATCGTCTCCGAGGAGTTCATGGACAGGCTGGAGAGCTTCTTGAAGTCCGCGTCGGCGACGTCGGTCTTGGTGCGCTGCGCCGCGGTGGCCGACCGGTCGGCCGGACTCCCCGTACGCAGCAGCTTCACCGAGGCCAGGCGCTCGCGCTGGATCTCGTTGATGAGCTTGTACGCGGGCAGCCGCAGGTTGGTCCAGAGCGTCTTGTACTGGCGCAGTTCCAAGCTCTGGCTCGCGCTGACGGCGGTGATGACTCCCCACAGCACCACCATCGAGGCAAGCGGAACCAGCAGTAGGCCGATGATCTTCATGCGGATCGTTCGGCTACGACCCATGGCACCTCATTCCGGTCGGTCCCCTGCTGGCAACCCCGGACGGGACAAGCCCAGAGAATAGCAATTCGATCTCTGGATTGGCTAATTTTTCGGGACTTTTGGACTTTTGGCGGGCATCGTGCAGTAAGTTTCGGCGTACATCCGTCACAGAGGGAGATGCGTTGCGCCGTCGACTCGCAGCGGTCGCCGCGCTGGTGCTCTCCATCGCCGCGTGTTCGACCCCTACAGAGGTACGGCAGGCACCGGCCGGAGAGTCGCCGTTCGTCTACGTCCAGAATCTGGACGTGATCACCGACTGGGACCCCAGCCGCTCGTACTCCAACGAGATCATCGCCCTGCAGAACATCTACGAGACGCTGACCGTCTGGAACCCGGTGACCAAGAAGTCCAGCCCCCGGCTGGCCACCGCGTGGCGCTCGTCGGCGGACGGCAAGACGTGGACGTTCACGCTGCGCTCGGGAGTCACCTTCCACACCGGCCGGCCCCTGGACGCCGCGGCGGTGAAGGCGTCGATCGAGCGGACCATCAAGGGCGCGACCGGGGCGTCCTACATCTGGGACGCGGTGTCCGGCATCCGGGCCGACGACGCGGAGACCGTGACCTTCACCCTCAAGTACCCGGTCCCGCTGGACCTGGTCGCCTCCTCCGGCTACGCGGCCTACATCTACGACACCCAGGCCGCGCCCGATCTCGGCAAGTGGTTCCAGGAGGGCCGGGACGCGGGCTCGGGGCCGTACACGGTAGCGAGCTGGCGTAAGGGCAAGGAGAAGGAGCTCACGCTCAAGTCGTACGACGGCTACTGGGGCGGCTGGAGCCAGCCCCACTACCGCACGGTCGAGTTCCGCGTCATACCCGATCCCGAGCGGGCCTGGAAGATGCTGGTCCGCGGCGACGTGAGCTTCGTGGACCGGCTCAGCCCGCGCCTGTTCGCCAGAGCGTCGGTCACGCCGGGCCTGCGCACGTCCGAGCGGGCGTCGTTCCAGACGGCGATGCTGCTGTTCAACACGGCCGCGGGCCCCATGGCCGACGTACGGGTACGGCGCGCGGTGCAGAAGGCCGTCGACTACCAGGGCATCATCCGGGCGCTCAAGGGCGCCGCCTCACCGACCAGCGGCATCGTGCCGGAGGGGCTGCCCGGCCACACCCCGGGACGGGTGCCGAAACAGGACCTGGTGGAGGCCGCGCGCCAGCTCCAGCTGGCGGGCTACGGCCCCACCGGCCGGCCCCTGCGGCTGCGGCTCACCTACGCCGAGGGCGACAACGACGAGCGACTGCTGGTCACCCGGCTGCAGGCCACGCTCAAGACGCTCAACGTCACGCTGGACGCGCGGGCGATGCCATGGAATGCCCAATGGGAGCAGGGCAAGAAGCGCGGCCAGGACATCTTCGTCATGTACTGGTGGCCCGACTACGCCGATGGCTACTCGTGGTTCGGCAACGTCTTCCACAGCGCCGACCCGCCCCTGTTCAACCTGACCTATCTGAAGGACAAGCGGACGGACGCGCTGCTCGACACGCTGCCCGAGCTCACGGTGACGGACAAGGCCGCCGCCCAGCGAGGCTTCGAGCAGGCCACCAGCCGCGTGCTGGACCAGCGGGTCGCCGGGGCGCTGCCGTGGGTGGTCAACTACCAGCGGGCCTATCTGGGCGGCATCCAGAACTATGACGACAACCCGGCCTACCCGGACGTGGTGTTCGTCTACGACCTGCGCCCGGCCGGCTGAGCTCTGTTCATGGCCTCACTTCGTGAGGCGGTGGTGCTGCTTGGACGCGGTCGCGCAGTCGTTGTTTGATCTCTTCGGGGGTGTAGGCGCGGCGGCGTCGTTCGGCCCGCGCGATCGCCACCCCGGTGGCCGCGACTCCCGCGACCCCGGCCAATCCGAGTACCTTCCACCAACGCATGTGCCTAGGCTAGCTGTGTGCTGACTCTCGACGAGGCCGTGAGACTGACCAGGACCGGCGATCTGTGGGTCTTCCGCGGGCGCTCGGTGCCGGACCGCGCCATCCAGACGATGACCAACAGCCCGATCAACCACGTCGGCATGGCGATCGTCGTCGAGGACCTGCCACCCATGATGTGGCACGCCGAGCTCGGCAGGTCACTGCCCGACCTCTGGTCGGGCACCCACCAGCGTGGGGTGCAGCTGCACGACCTGCGCGACGCGGTCACCGTCTGGGCCAACAGGTACGGCCAGCGTGCCTGGCTCCGCCAGCTCGAACCCGAGGCGACCCCCGAGATGGAGGACGCGGCCCTGCGCGCGGTTGCCCGGCTCGACGGCACGCCGTTCCCCTCCACCGCGAGGTTGGCGGCCCGCTGGGCCAGGGGGCGGGTCCCGCAGCTGCGGCGCCGGCTGGGGGAGAGCACGCTGGAGAGCGCCTATTGCGCCGAGATCGTCGCGGTGACGTACGAGGAGATGGGGTTGCTGCCCGGTGGGCGCCGGCCCAACTGGTACGACCCCGGCCGGTTCTGGAGCGGCGACTCTCTTGACCTCGTGGGCGAGCACAAGCTGGGCAACGAGATCACGGTGGGCGTCGAGCGGACCGGCTGACCCGCGTTTTTCAGCGGGTGCGCCGCAGCGCCAGCGGCAGGGTGGCGGCGACCAGCGCCGCGGTCACGGCGAAGCCCACGGGGTAGCCCGTGTGACCGATGAACAGGCCGAACCCCATCGCGCCGACACCCATCCCCGCGTCGTAGGCGAGGTTCCACAGGGCGCTGACCGGGCCGGCGGGGCCGCGTTCGAGCATCAGCGCCAGCGTGGCGTTCTGCAGCACCCCGAACCCGATGCCGAACAGCGCCATCCCGGCCACCACCGCGACCGGCTCGGCGGACCAGACCTGGAGGGCGACGCCGACGGCGGTGACGAGGACGCCGGGCACCAGCAGCCGCTCCGAGCCGTGCCCGTCCCCGACCTTGCCCGCCCACCAGCGGGCCAGCGGCGTGCCGATCGACTGGGCGAGCAGCGCGCCCGAGGCCAGCTCCGGCGACCCGGCCAGCGGCAGGAACGTCACCAGCACGCCGACGGCAAGCGTGACGGCGGCGAAGATCAGCGTGGGCCGCATCTGGCTCCGCAGATCGAACGTCCCGGCGGGCTTGGCGCCAGGCCCGCTGGTGGGCGCTGCGTCGGGCCCGGTGGTGGGCTCTGTGCCCGGCCCGCCAGTGGGCGCGGTGGTGGGCTCTGCGGCGGGCCCGAGGGCGGGTAGTCCGAGTACCGCGACCAGTCCGGCCAGTGGGATCAGGCCGCCCACGACGAGTACCGGGGTGAAGCCGAGCACTCCGGCCGCCCACAGGCCCAGCGGCAGCCCGATGACCGACGGGACACCCACCGCCACGCCGTACAGGCCGAGTCCCTCGCCACGCCGTTCAGTGGGCACCAGCTCGGCGGCCAGCGCGGTGCCCGCGACGACCAGGATGCCGAGCCCACCGCCGCGCAGCAGGGCCACCGCGAGGATCAACGGCAACCCCGCCGAGAGGGGGAGCAGCAAGGAGGGCAGGCCGAGCAGCACCAGACCGAGCGCCAGCACGGCGCGGTAGCCGTACCTCGCCAGCAGCCACGGGACGGCCAGCTCCAGCAGGACCGTGGACAGCATCATGACGCCGGTCGTCAGCCCCACGCCGGTCTCGCCCGCGCCGCCTGACGCGGCGTAGAGCGGCATGGTCGCGAACAGCAGGTAGAACCCGAGCAGCCCACCGGCCGCGGCGGCCATGGTCATGACAAACGGGCGGGTGAGCAGCGAGCCAGAAGGGGCGGGGTGGGTCAACATAACTCAAACGGTGCCGGAGGCGCGTCCTAGGCACATCCGGCATGATGCGTAGCCGCCTCTTCATAATGGGGATGTGTTCGTCGGACGTCAGAAGCAGCTCGCCGCGCTGGCGGCCGCCCTGGAGCGCACACCGGGCGCGGTGCTCGTCGTCGGAGAGGCGGGCATCGGCAAATCGGCCCTGGTACGCGAGTTCACGCGCGGCGTCGGCGCGCTGGTCGCCGAGGGTGGCGCCGACCCGGGGACGGCCCTTCAGACGGCGGCCGCACACGGTGTCCAGGCGGCTGTCCATGGTGGTCAGGCGGCTGCGCACGGCGTTCAGGCGGGCGTGCACGGTGTCCAGGCTGGCGTGCATGGCGTTCAGGGCGGTGTGCCGTATGCGGTGTTCGTGCCGGTGCTGCGCCGTCTGGTTCGGGAGTACGGGGCCGGGCTTGTTCCCGGCGGTGGCCGGAAGGGGCTGGCTCGGCTGCTGCCCGAGCTCGGCGAGCTGGAGGAACACCCGGAGCTGGGGCGGGCACGGCTGTTCGAGGAGGTGCTGTTGCTGGTCGAGCGGGCGGCCGAGCGGCGGCCCGTGGTCCTCGTGCTGGAAGATCTGCACTGGGCCGACCAGGCCAGTCGCGACCTGCTGGTGTTCCTGCTGCGCAACCTGACGCGGCCCGGCGTGCTGGTGATCGCGACCTCGCGCGAGCCGCTGCGCCTGCCCATGGCCGAAACCCTCAAGGTCCCGCCATTGGGCCGCGACGAGGTGGCGCGCATGCTCGGCGGCAGCGACGGCGAGCAGGTAGTGCCACTCGGACGTGCCGATATCGACCGGATCGTGGCGCGTAGTGAGGGCAACCCGCTGTTCGTGGAGGCGCTGGCCGACGCGGGCACCGCCGCCACGCCCGCGTCACTGCGCGAGCTGCTGCTCGCCGGAGCCGAGCGGCTCGGCCGGGCCAGTCTGGACGTGCTGCGGATCGCCGCCGTGTCGTCGTCGGTCTCGCCCTCGTACGGGGGGAGCAGGACGCCGCACGAGGTGCTGCGGGCCGTGGCGGGGCTGGACGACCTGGCGCTCGACGAGGCGCTGCGGCCGGTCGTGCGGGCTCGGCTGCTGCTGGTGGATGGGGACGGCTACGTGTTCAGGCACACGTTGATCCGGGACGCCGTCTACGACGACCTGCTGCCGGGGGAGCGCATCCGGCTGCACACCCGCTGCGCCGAGGCACGGCCCGAGCTGGCCGCCGACCACTGGTACGCGGCGGGCGACCGGCGTCGCGCCTTCGAGGCGGCCTGGCGGGCGGGCCGATGGGAGCGCGTACTGGAACTGTGGGATCGGTCCGACCTGCCCGAGGGTGATACGGAGCTGTGGGGACGGTCCGACTCGTCCGAGGGCGGTACGGACCTGCGGGATCGGTCCGACCTGCCCGAGGGCGGCAGGGGACTGCGGGGTCGGTTCGATCCGGCCGATGGCGGTATGGATCATGCGGCCGTGCTGGAGCTGGCCGCCAAGGACGCGCTGCACGCCGGTGACGCCGAGCGGGCCGAGGAGCTCGCGAGCCGGGCGCTGGACGAGGTGCGTGACCCGCTGCGGGCCGCCCATCTGCTGGAGCTGCGGGTGGCGATCCGCGACCTGCTCGGCGAGGAGGGGCTGGCGGACCTGCGGGAGGCGATCCGGCTGGCGCCGCGCGAGGCCCGGCTGATCGGCGCCCTGGCCAACACGCTGGCCTGGAACGGCCAGGACGCCGAGGCCCGTACCCATGCCGAGGACGCGCTGGCGCTCGGCGACGCCAGGTCCCTGGTGACGCTGGCCGCGCTCACCGCGCTCGAAGGCGACCTGGTGACCGCGTCGCGACTGCACGCCGAGGCGCGGGCCGCCGCGCCTGACGACGACACGGTGCTGGCCGCGTACGCTGGCGAGGCCGACGTGCTGGAGGCGGCGGGCGAGCACGCCAGGGCGGAGGCGGTCGCGCGCCGGGGCATGGCGCAGGCCAAGCGCCTGGGCATGGCCCGCTCGCGCGGCGCCCACATCGCCGCGAACCTGGCCGAACCCCTGGCTTCCCTCGGCCGCTGGAAGGAGGCGCGCGAGGTCATCGACGCCGCCCTGGCGCTCGACCCGCCGCCGATCCACCGGGCCTGGCTGCTGATGGTGCTCGGCACGGTCGCGGTGTGGGAGGGCTCGCTGGCGGAGGCGGCCGACGTTCTGGAGCGGGCCAGGCCGCTGATGCGCGGGCGCTCGCGCGGCTACGACTCGTGCCTGGAGCCCGACCTGCTCGAAGGCAGGCTCGCGGTCGCCGCCGGTGACGTGGAGCGGGCCGGGCGGCTGGCCGACCACGTGCTGTCCGCGCACGACCTGACGCTCAGCCGCCGCTACGCCTGGCCGCTGCTGGTGATCGCCGCGCGTACGGGCCGGGTGCGCCAGGCGCCCGCGGGCATGGAGACGACGGGGCGGGTCCAGGAGGCGTACCGGGCGACGTTCGAGGCCGAGTGCGGGGGCTCGTGGGCGGCCGCCGTGGCCGCCTGGCGGACGGTCGGCCAGCCGTACGCGCTGGGACAGGCCCTGGTCAGAGCGGCCGAGCAGGATCCAGGGGCGGCACGCGAGCTGCTGCGTGAGGCCGCCGCCATCGCCGAGCGGCTGGGCTCGGCGCCGTTGCGGCAGGAGGTCGAGGGGGCGGCGGCCAGCGGAAAGGTGCGCCTGACGGCCGAACCGGGGTTGTCGGCGCGGGAGCTGGAGGTGCTGGAGCTGGTGGCCGAGGGGTTGAGCAACAGGCAGATCGCCGAGCGGCTGTTCATCTCGGCCAGGACCTCGGGCGTCCATGTGTCCAACATCATGGCCAAGCTCGGCGTGGCCTCCCGGGTCGAGGCGGCGGCACTGGCCCGCCGTACCGGGCTCCTGTAACGCTGTCGTCGGCGTCCGATCGTGGCTAGCCGCCGCGCTCCGGGCCACGTCACAGTGGGTCGGGTGATGGATGCTGACAATCTGTACGCGGTGCTCAGGAGCCGCGACCGGCGCTTCGACGGGCGGTTCTTCGTCGGGGTCGTCACCACGGGCGTCTACTGCCGGCCGAGCTGCCCGGCGGCCATGCCCAAGCCGGAGAACCTGCGGCTCTACCCCACGGCCGCGGCCGCCCAGCAGGCGGGCCACCGGGCCTGCAAGCGCTGTCGCCCCGATGCGGCGCCCGGCTCACCCGACTGGAACCTGCGGGCCGACGTGGCCGGCCGGGCGATGCGGCTGATCGCCGACGGGCTGGTGGACCGGGAGGGCGTCTCGGGGCTGGCCGCCCGGCTCGGCTACAGCGAGCGGCAGTTGCACCGGCTCCTGCTGGCCGAGCTGGGCGCCGGGCCGCAGGCGCTGGCCAGGGCGCAGCGGGCGCAGACCGCGCGGATTCTGCTGGAGTCGACGGGGTTGGGGGCGGGGGAGGTGGCGTTCGCGGCGGGGTTCGCGAGCATCAGGCAGTTCAACCAGACGATCAGGCAGCTGTACGGGCTGACGCCGACCGAGCTGCGGTCCCGCACCGCCGGGAACCACGGAAACCGGCCGGACCCCGCGACCGAGCGGGGCTCCGCGGCAGTGCACGGCGCGGTGACCGCGGCCGGATCGGTGGTCGGCTCAGGCTCGCGGGCTGTCCGCGTCGAGGTGCGGCTGGCCTACCGGCCGCCGTTGGACGCGGAGGCGCTGTTCACCTACCTGGCCGCGCGGGTCGTGCCCGGCGTCGAGGAGGGCGGGGCCGGGTTCTACCGAAGGTCGCTGCGCCTGCCGTACGGGACAGCCGTGGTGGGCGTGACGGACGGCGGCGATCACATGCGGTGCGAGCTGCTGCTGGCGGACGTCAGGGACCTCGCCGTCGCCGTGCGGCGGTGCCGGGTGCTGCTCGACCTCGACGCCGACCCGCGCGAGATCGAGGAGGTGCTCGGAGCGGATCCGGTGCTCGCCCCGCTGGTCACGGCCCGTCCGGGGCTGCGCTCGCCGGGCCACGTGGACCCGGCCGAGCTGGCCGTGCGCGCGGCGTGCGGGCAGGGGGAGGAGCTGGCGGAACTGGTCGAGCGCTTCGGCGAGCCGCTCGGCAGTCCGGCCGGAGCGGTGACCCACCTGTTCCCGCCGATGGCGGCGCTGGCCGAGGTCGTCCCGATCGCCGAGGCGCTGGTCACCGGGCGGCTCACGCTCGATCCGGGCGCCGATCGGGACGAGGCCGAGCGGCAGCTGCGCGCCGTACCCGGCGTGGACGAGCGGACCGCCGCCTACATCCGCATGCGGGCGCTCGCCGACCCCGACGTCTTCCTGCCCACCCAGCAGGTACGGCAGGCGCCCGCGAGCTGGCGCCCATGGCGCTCCTACGCCCTGCACCACCTGTGGGCCGCGGCATGACGCTCACCGTTCTGGCCGCGCGGGACTTCCGCAGGCTGTGGATCGGCTCGTCCATCTCGCTGGTCGGCGACGGCATGACGCTCGTGGCGCTGTCCTGGCTGGTGCTCAACGGGCCGGGTGGCGTCGGCGCGCTCAGCCTGCTGGCCGCTTGCTACACCGCTCCGGTGCTGGCCGGCGGGCTGGCGGTGGGCCCGCTGCTCGACCGCTTCGACAAGCGGCACGTGCTGGCCGCCGACAGCCTGATCAGGGGTTTCGCGGTGGCCACCGTGCCGCTGACGGCCGTGCTGGGCGGCGTGCCGGGGTGGCTGCCGTTCGTCGTGGCGGCCCTGCACGGCCTGCTCAAGATGGTGCCCATGGCCGGTGTGCCCGCCGCCATTCCGGATCTCGTCGAGCCGGACGCGCTCGACAAGGCCAACGCGCTGGAGTCCCTGGCGTACGCCGTGCCCGGAATCGTGGGCTACGCCCTGGCCGGGACGTTGATCGACGCCATCGGCGCGGTGAACGTCCTCGCCCTCGACGCGGTGAGCTATCTGTGCTTCGCCGTGGCCGCGCTGCTGGTCCGCACGCCACTGCGGCCGCACGTGACGCCGGAGACGGGCCGGCCGCGCCTTGGCCACCTGCTGCGCGATCGGGCGCTGGTGCGCACGACACTGGCGTTCATGGCGTTCAACATCGCCGAGGGCGCCCTGGTGCTGGTCGCCGGGCCGTGGCTGGCCAAGGATCGGTTGCCTGGCGGCCCGGCCACGCTGGCGCTGCTGCTCAGCGCCCTGTCGGTGGGCGAGCTGGCGGGCGGGTTCCTGGCCGGGTCGTGGAAGCCGAACGTCAGCCGGATGCGGGCGATCGGGCTGGCACAGCTCCTGGCGGCGGCCGGATTCCTGGCGCTGCTGGCCGTACCCGACCGGTGGGTGCTCACGGCCGGGTTCCTGCTGATCGGGGCGGCGGGCGTGGTGATGACCATCTGGGCCCAGTCGCTGCGCATGGAGCTGATCCCGCCCGCTCTGCGCGGCCGCGCGTTCAGCGTGCTCCGTACACTCATGCAGGCCACACCGCCGGTCGGCGCCGCCGTCGTCGCCCCTCTCCTGGCCGGTGGCGACCTCACGCTGACCGCCGTCCTCATGGCCGCTCTGGCCGGGTTGCCCGCCCTTCTCCTGCTCCTGCCGCGCTCGGGGACCGGTGCGGTGTGACCTCGCCTTTCTCCACATTGATGACCTGTAATGGGGCGCGTAATTCACTACTGCACAAAGCGGCTTATCTGAGTACTCTGGTGCCTTCAGCTTGTGCGGGGGCACACTCCTTGACTCTCGAAGGAGCGTCTCTATGGACGCGTCCGATAGCCGCGTTGTCGTCTTATTCATCATCGTCGCGCTCGCCCTGTTCGTCGCGGGACGTCGCTTCCAGTCCATGGTCTCGGCCCGGCAGGCCTGGCGGCACTCCATGCGGGCCGTGCCGATCAGACGGCAGTCCACAGGAAGCGCGGTCAGGGTGATGTTCGGGGTCGGCGTGGTCGTGGTGATCGCGTTCTGGTTCGTCACGAACCTGCAGAGCCTGACGTAGGCCCTCCTAGCGGCGGCGGCGCAGGCCCCAGGCGGCCAGCACCGCGATTCCGGCGGCGGTCAGGCTCACCGCGCGGGTGAGGCGCACCGCGCGCCGGACGTCCGCGGGCTCGGGCTTGGGGCCGTCGCCCATGGTCGGCCGGTGCTCGGTTCTGCCGCCGTAGACGTTCGTGCCGCCCAGCGTGAGGTCGAGCGCTCCGGCGAACGCGGCCTCGCACCTGCCCGCGTTGGGGCTGGGATGGCGGTGCCCATCTCTTCGCAGTACGGCCAGCGCCTGCGCCCGGTTCGGGGCGACGAGTACGGTGATCAGCCCCGTGAGCCGGGCCGGCAGGTAGTTGGCCACGTCGTCGAGCCTGGCCGCCGCCCACCCGAAACGTTCGTAGCGGGGGGAGTGGTGGCCGATCATCGCGTCCAGCGTGTTGATCGCCCGGTAGGCCAGCAGCCCCGGCACACCCGCCACGGCGCCCCAGAAGAGCGGGGCCACGACGGCGTCGGAGGCGTTCTCGGCCAGCGACTCGACGGTGGCCCTGGCGATCTCGGGCGCCTCCAGCGCGGCGGGGTCGCGGCCGCACAGGTGGGGGAGGCGGGCGCGGGCCCTGGTCAGGTCGTCGTCCTCCAGCGCCGCGGCCAGGTAGGCGCCCTCGCGGGCCAGCGTGGTGCCGCCGAGCACCGCCCAGGTGGCGACGGCCGTCAACGCCGTACGGGCGACGGGGTTCGCGACGCGTTCGGCGAGTACGCCCAGGCCCGTGGCCGCGCCCGCGCAGAGGGCGACGTGGACGACGCCGTTCGGCCTGGCGTCGCCGTAGAGGGCCCGCTCCAGCCTGGTGGCGGCGCGGCCGAACAGCGCGACCGGGTGGGCCGCGCGCGGGTCGCCGATGACGGCGTCGAGCGCCACTCCCAACGCGATGCCCACCGGCCTGGCGGTGTCTTTAGGTGGGTGGGACTTAACTGACCAAATGCGCATGGAGCTTATCTTCGTGCTTGTCCAGCCAGACGGCGGCCCGGCGGATGCGCTCGCCCGCGCCGCCCGCCCACATCCTGGCCCAGCTCCCGCCTGTCGCCGCCCGGTCGCGCATGACCGTGTAGGAGCGCTGGAACCGGAGCCTGGCCAGCTCCAGCAGCCGTCGGCGATCACGCGGCGGCACCCCGTACGCGTCGCAGAACAGGCGCAGCCGCGCCCCCACGTCCAGCCCGCGCTGGAGCGGTGCCAGGTCGACCGGGTCGCCGATGGGCGCCCAGTGCCTGAGCGTCGTGACGACGTCGAACAGCCGGGTCGTCGGCCGGGCCAGATCGAAGTCGATCAGCGCCCGAGGCCTTCCATCGCGAAATATCACGTTTTGAACGGTTAAATCGCAGTGCCCGATGACCTCCGGGGCGGCGTCGTCGTTCGAACCGCCCTCCCATCCGCCGCGCGTCAGCGGGAAGCCCTCCGTCGCGTCGTGGAAGTCGCGCAGCAGCTCGGCCAGCCGTACCAGAGCCTCGTCGGTGACAGTCACCAGGCCGAGCCCGACCGTACCGGGAACATAGGTGAGGATCTCGCGCCCGAGCCCGTCCATGCCCACGACGCGCGGCGCGCCCTCGAACCCGGCGGCTTCCAGGTGGCGGAGCAGAGCGTGCACGGCGGGCGTCGACGGGCTCGCCGGTCTGCGGACGGTGTCACCGACCCGGACCACCCCGTCTGTCACGTCCCCGCCCTGCAAGGGGATCTCGTGCAGGAGCGTCGCGACCATGCCCAGAAAGCTTAGACCCTTTTGCACCCCTCCCGCCTGGCGTTTTAGCGTGTCGCGACTCTGTGACACGTACGCGCCCCCTAGCCTGGAGCCTCATGCCGATCATGCTGTCGTTCGCGGCATTCCTGATGACGCTGCTCGGCGGGCTGGTCGCGCATCGCGTCAAGGAACGCCGTCACCTCGTCCTCGGCGCCGCCGCCGGCGTCATGCTCGGCGTGGTGGCGTTCGACCTGCTGCCGGAGGCGCTCTCCCGCGACCCGGCTCAGCTCGGCGGGGTGCCGGTGCCGATGCTCATGTTCGCGCTGGCGTTCCTGGGCATCCACAGCGTCGAACGTTCGATGGGCATGCACGACGCCCACGAAGGCGACTACGCCTCACACCGCCACTCCCACGCGGGCGTCGGCCTCGTCGCCGGCGCCGCGCTCGTCGTCCACAGCTTCCTCGACGGCGCCGCGATCGGCGCCGCCTTCCAGACCGACACCACGCTCGCGGTCGCGGTCGCGATCGGCGTCATCGCGCACGACTTCACGGACGGCTTCAACACGTACACGATCACTTCCCTGTACGGGAACGCGCGCCGCCGGGCGCTGATTCTGCTGGGTCTGGACGCTCTGGCGCCGGTGACGGGGGCTACGTTGACGTCGCTGATCGCGATTCCGGCGGGGGTGCTGGGGGCGTATCTGGGGATGTTCGCCGGGTTTCTGCTGTACTTGGCGACGTCGGACATCCTGCCGGAGGCCCACACCACGAGCCGCGCGGCGGGTCCGACGCTGCTGGCCACGGTGGCGGGGGCGGCGTTCATGTGGCTGGTGATCGCCCTGACGGACTGACGCGCTGCTGTTCGTGGTCCGTTACGGGCAGCCGGCGTTGGCGGCGCTGAGGTTTAGTGACGTTCGGCGGCGGCGCTGAGGTATCGGCGTACCATCTCCACGCTCTTCCACCCGGTGATCCGCATCAGATCGAGCGGATCGCCGCCCTTCTCCAGATAGTCGTCGGCCATCGTCTGCCGGAACCGGTGCGGATGCAGCCGCCCCGGGATCCCCGCCTGCCGACCTCGCCGTTCCAGCATCTGCTGTATGCCGGTCGCGGTCAGCCGCCGCTGCCCACCTTCGGCCGTGATACCGCGTACCGGAAGCCAGAGCCAGGGCGAGGCCGCGTGCGGATGTCGCGTACGGGCCCGCAGATACCGATCGATCGCCGCGGCGGTCTTCGGCCCGATCGGCACCAGAAGCGCGTCCTCACCTTTACGGACGATCCGCAGCGACCGCCGATCCAACCACACATCCCCGACCCGCCCGGCTTGAGTATTGTCCCGCTGCTCATCGGTGGGACCGTGCCGGAGCCCGGCCAGCCAGGACAGCCGCATCCCGTTGTCCATGAGCACTCGCACGATCGCGGTATCCCGACGATCCACCCAAGACCCCCCGGAACACACCTCCAGCAACGCCTCAAGCTCCCGATCAGCCAGCATCTCGACCGTCCGACCGGCCCCCTTCGGCGGGTCGATCCCGTCCATGGGCGTCCCCGAGATCCGCTCCTCTTCCGCGATCAGCCAGTTGAAGAACACCCGCAGGTTGCGAAAATGCTTGCGCGCGTTCCCGGAACTGGTCGCGGCCGTACTGGCATCGAGAAACGCGCGTACGTTCGCGGCGTCGACCGCCTCCACCTCCACGGGCATCCCGCGCTCGGAGAGAAACCGGGCCAGGACGCGTACGCTGTCGAGGTAGCTCCGGATCGTTCCGGGTGACTTGTCAGCCGCCTGAAGGGACAATTCCCAGGAGGGCACCATGTCGAGCAGGGGAGGCGAAGGGGGCATCTGTCTTCGGGATCGCGCCATGGCCCCTCCAAATCCGATACTGTTCGATCGGCGTATGATTATGCTACCGTCTCTCCTGGTCGGCTGACATGCTGGTCAGAGGCCGAATTCGAGCGCCCTTAGCTCAGCTGGATAGAGCACCGGACTTCTAATCCGACGGTCGCAGGTTCGAATCCTGCAGGGCGCGCTTCATCGGATCAGCACAAAAGGGCCTCTGACCTGCGTTAATGCGGGTCAGAGGCTCCCTTTGCATGTCCGGCTGTCTACGGCTCTCACTGATCGTTTGCGGGCGTCCACGCCCAATGCTTGCCCACGACCCCGTGCACGGTTCCGGCCAGGCCGTCCTTGAGAACCTCGGCGCAGCAAAGCACCCTTGCGCCATCAGCCCCGGAGACGTCAATTGCAGGAAGTCTCGCTGCACAGTTCGGTGGTTGTCTTGCGGCGATCCGGCGCCTTGATCGACACCTTATTACCCCACCGGCTGTAGTGAGTGTCGACATGAATGACCGTACCCACCAGGTCGTCAGGGCCGTTGACTAACGTGAACATGCTCTCCACCCTGCTGACCAGGCCGGGTGGGATCAGCGTGAGGGTGTAGGAGATCTTTGTTTCATTCTCCCAGCCGGCGCGGTCCGAGTGCTTCATCCAGGGTGAGACCTTCCGAAGCTCCTTGAAGGTGATCGCGCCGGTCACGGTATTCCCGTTGGTCCGCCCGTTCTTCAGTAGCGCGGCCATGGTCGCGGGTTCGGTCGGGTTGATGAGCTGCTCGTCGTCGCCGAGCGATCTGGTGTGCCAAAGGTAACCCTGGTCGGAATGTTTCAACCAGATCTTGCCCTTTTGCAGCCGTTTCCCTACAAGACCGCCGGACCGGTAGCTGGTGCCGCCGCTGTCGTGGTTGAAACCGATGACACGTTCGTGTCCGTACTCGCCTCCGGTGGTGGTGACGTCCAGGGCTTTGACGCCGCCCTTGGCGTTGAACTCGAAGACACCCTCACGCCGACGTTCCGCCCGTTCGTCGACGCCCTCTAAGAGCGTCGCCGTCTCGGTGAAGCGCACGCCGTGCCCGGTTGCCAGAACGGCCTTCAGCGCCTGGACGGGGTCCTTGATCACTGCCTGCGCCGGAGTAGCGCCCGCTAGGAGAGCACCACAGGCCGCTAAAGTTGCGATCATCTTTCTCATGGTGATGATCCTGCCGCAGTCGGGTCACGTGCGGAATGCGGGTCAGATGCGACCATGAAAGATCCGTTGAGGATAGCCTTCGATACCGGTATGTCCGTGGTCGTACAAAGTGGTTCTGGCGCAAAGTGTGTGCTGTTGTGACCGAGCGTGATCTCGTCCTCGTTAGTAGCTGCGGAGGAGGATCTTCCGTAGAAGGTCGAATCCAGGATTCGGCGCAGGGATTATAGCTGCCGATGACAGGTTTCGTGCGGCCGAATCCTCTCGCCTGTAGTTAGTTGAGGTGGGTGGCGACGGTCCAGGGTTTGAACCGGTGAGCGTGTGCCGCTCGAATATTGAGTTACGTGGCCTGAGCTGCGGTTAAGCGGCGTGGTGGTATTCGCTGATCATGCCTGCGACGACGGGTTTTCGGCGGATGGATCGCAGATCGTTGAGGTCGGTCGCGTCGCGGGCAGCCTGCGTTGCGGTGTCCGGGGGCCGTTGTTGCCGGGATTGGTGCGGTCGATGCTCGTTGTAGTGGATCAGGTATTCGTGGAGCACGCGGGCCAGGTGGCGTTCGTTGAGGATCAGGATGCGGTCCAGGAGTTCGCGACGTAGGGTGCCGATGACGCGCTCGCAGATGGCGTTCATCCTCGGCGTCCGCGGCAGCGTTGCGATGATCCGCAGCCCTTCGGCTTGGAAGACCTCTCGGAAGGCGGAGGTGAAGAGTGGATCCCGATCGTGGATCAAGAACCGCAGCCCGGCGATGCGATCACCTAGGTCCATCAGCAGGTTGCGGGCCTGTTGCACCGTCCATGCCCCGGTCGGGTGCGCGGTCACTCCGGCCAGGTGCAGGCTCCGGGTGCCGTGCTCGATGAAGACCAGCACATACAGCCGTTTGAGCAGCAGCGTCTCGACCACGAGGAAGTCACACGCGATGATGGCGTGGGCCTGAGCGGTCAAGAACTGCCGCCAGGTCGGCCCGGCGGGGCGCCGGATCGATACCGGCGGCGTGCAGGATCTCCCACACCGTGGAGGCCGCGATCGGGTAGCCCAGCCGAGCCAACTCGCCTTGGATTCTCCTGTGACCCCAGGTCGGATTCTCCCGAGCCATCCGAACGATCAGTGCCTTGACTGACGGACGGGTGCAGGGCCGTCCCGGGCGCCGCCTGTCGGTGAAGGTCCACTTGCGCGCTACAAGGTTGCGATGCCAGCGCAAGATCGTCGCCGGGGTGACTGGAAACACCTCCGCCCACTGGCGACGGCGAATCAGCCTCGACAATGCCGCAAGCCAGAGCCGGTCGGCGTGACTCCACCGCGGCCGGTCACCGAGCTGTCGGCGCAGCACCTGATTCTCGTGACGGAGCACCAGTAGCTCAACGTCCTTGGACAGATCAGAGCGGATCAGCACCGCCAGCAAGCCGAACGAGCACCTCACCAACCGGTAGACTAGCGACAACAACACCTCGTAATGGTCGCAGCCGCCCCTGGTCATGCCGCAAAGGCCCAGTTCACAGCACGAAGCCGAGTTTTCGAGCAGCACACCACGCCTGAAATTCCGCGCCGGTCAGCCGAAGGCCGGGCGGGCTTACCGCGCGGCCCCGGAAAGCACGGCTGGCCATCCGAGCGAACCCCCAGCTTACGCGGAATGCCCAGGAAATTCGACGTTGGGCTTACGTCCATTCCACTGTGGATGGACGTGGCCCGGTGCAGGCGTTGTACATGCCGTTCGGTGATCGAGGCTGCGGGTCGCAGCGTCGCACGCTACGTGATGGGGTTGCGTAGCCATTTGTTGCGTTCAGCGCATCGTCGGGCGGTGTCGACGACGCTCGCGATGGCGGGTGACGGATCGTTCGTGGGCCACAGCACGGAGAGTTCTGCCATGATCGGCGGATCGACGACGTCACGAAGAACGATGCCGGGGCTGGTCTTCGCGGCGTGCTCAGCGAACGATGTCGGGGCCAGGCTGACCTCGCGTCCGCTGGAGAGCCGGGCGAGCATGGCGTTCACCGGTGGTTCGTCGAATGCGCAAATATCGGGTGAGAAGCCCGCCTCGTGGCACGCGGCGACGATGGCGTCGTAGTACGCCGGGGCGTGGTGGCGGGCGAACAGCAGCAGCGTCTCGTCGCGGAGGGCCGTCACCGGGATCCTCGGTGCGTCAGCGAGGCGGTGGCGAGCGCTGAGGACTGCGGAGACGGGCTCTTCGCGGAGGAGCTCGCCATTTACGCCGTCGAGGGGCTGCGGTGAGAGAGCGAGACCGGCGTCCAGGTCGCCGGCACGGAGACGTTCGGGAATCTCGGCGCTGAAGAACTCTCGAGCGTCGACCAGGACGTCTGGATGGTCTTCCCGGAGAGTGTCCAGGAGCGCCGTGAGCGTGTCGAAGCTTGTCACCGGTGTGTAGCCCAATCGAATCGTCGTCGCGATCCCTGCCCCGGCCAGCCGGGTGAGCTGCACGGCTTGCTCCAGCGCGGCCAGCGCTTTCGGCGCCTCGCGAGCCAGTGTCCGGCCCGCGGCGGTGAGCTGCACGCTCCGGCTCGAACGCACGAACAACGGGGTGCCGAGGGTCTCCTCGAGCTTGCGGATCTGATGACTCAGGGATGGCTGAGCGATGTAGAGACGCGTGGCCGCGCGACCGAAGTGGAGTTCCTCGGCTACGGCCATGAAGTAGCGGAGGACACGGGGGCTGACATCGATAGACAAATCCTACCGCTGGAGGTCCGGACAAGTCTTGGACGCCCGCCGGATGGCCGCCGTAGTGTCGTTCTCACGACGTGGGAGACGTTCCAACGTGCCCCGTCGAGCCTGGTCGGAGCCGGTTTCGGTTCGCGTGACCGGCCGACAA
Source organism: Nonomuraea sp. NPDC049158 (assembly GCF_040648335.1). Taxonomy (NCBI): domain Bacteria; kingdom Bacillati; phylum Actinomycetota; class Actinomycetes; order Streptosporangiales; family Streptosporangiaceae; genus Nonomuraea; species Nonomuraea sp. NPDC049158. Next base: position 138,396 of record NZ_JBEZDM010000002.1, on the reverse strand, counting down.
ACCACCTCAGCCTCGCAAGGAATGAAGCATGAACATCACCGTGATCGGACGAGGCAACGTCGGCGGCGGGCTGGCCGGCCTGTGGGAACGTGCCGGGCACCAGGTGACGCGGCTGGGGCGTGGAGGCGGCAATGTCGGCACCGCGGACGCGGTACTGCTCGCCGTCCCGGGAACCGCCGTGGAGGTGGCGCTGTCATCCGTCGTCGGGCTCGAGGGCAAGACAGTGCTCGACGCCACGAACCTCTACGGCGGTGCCCGGCCTCCGGCCGGGTTCTCCTCCAACGCCGAGTACGTCCAGTAGGTGACGGGCGGGCCGACGGCGAAGGCGTTCAGCACCAACTTCGCCTCTCTCCTCGGGCAGGTCGCCGATGCCCGTGTACGGCCGAGCAACCTGTGGTCCGGTGACGACGAAGTCCAGGGCGTTGTCAGGCAGCTCAGTCTCGACGCCGGATACGAGGCGGTCCGCCTTGGCGACCTGAACATGGCCGCCACGCAGGAAGGCCTGGCCGACCCGATGTTCGCGATCGCGCAGTCCGGACTCGGCCAGTTCGTCTACCGGCTGGCATCACCCGAACAGCTCTGACTCTGACCATCGAACGTTCAGCCCATCACGCAGAAGGAACATAGTGACGCGCACCGCAAAGACCGGACTCGAGGCACTGCTCACCCCCGAGGAGAGCGTCCTGGTGCTCATCGACCACCAGCCCTACCAGTTCACCAATCTCAACAGCCATGAACCAACCATGATCGTCAACAACGTCGTCGGCCTCGCCAAGCTCGCCAAGGCGTTCGACGTCCCCACTGTGCTGACCACGGTGATCGAAGAACGTGGCGGTTACCTCATCAAGGCTCTCCAGGACGTGTTCCCGGACCAGAAACCGATCAACCGCACGTACATCAACACCTGGGAAGACCGTCGTGTCGTCGACGTCGTGGAGAAGACGGGGCGCAAGAAGCTGATCATCGCCGGGCTGTGGACGGAGATCTGCGTCGCCATGCCCGCCATCCAGGCGCTGGGTGAGGGCTACGACGTCTTCGTCGTCACCGACGCCTGCGGCGGGGTCAGTGCCGAGGCGCACGACATGGCGGTGCGCCGCATGGAGCAGGCCGGCGTGGTGCCCATCACCTGGATGGCCGTGTCCGGGGAATGGCAGCGCGACTGGGCTCGCGAGCCGACGCCCCCCGAGCTCACGCAGATTCTCCAGGAACACGGTGGCGCCAGCGGGATCGCGTTCGCCTGGGAGCTGCAACTGCTGGCCACACCCACCACCGATGGAGCTGGTGCGTAGCGCCGACGGACGCTGAGCCGGAGGCGAACCTGGGGCACGTGGCGTGCCCCAGGCCGCCTTCGGTGCGGTCACATTCGGAATCGGGGGCGAGTGGGAGCATCCCCGCGTCATCCAGGTGCGATTCCAGAGCGTCACCGACGCCGGTCCGAAACGATTCAAGCACTCGTACACGCAGGTCGTCGTCGCCCCGGCCGAATACATTTCAGGCGATTTCCGCTACCCCTACCTCTCGTGAATCTCGCACCGTCGCGCACGGGCACAACGAAAGCTCTGAGGAAGTTGCCATGATGGACGTTTCGAAGATCGAGTTCGGTATCGACAGCTTCGGGGACCGGCCCCGTGACAATCGGGGTGAGGTCGTCTCGCACGCGCAGGCGATCCGCGCCGCGGTGACCGAGGCCGTGCTGGCCGATCAGGTCGGCATCGACGTGGTCGCGTTGGGGGAGCACCACCGGCCGGAGTTCGCGATCTCCAGCCCGGAGACGGTGCTGGCCGGCATCGCGACCGCCACGAAGCGCATTCGGCTCGCCTCAGGTGTCACGGTGCTGTCCTCGGACGACCCGGTGCGGGTCTTCCAACGGTTCGCGACCGTGGACGCGCTCTCCAGCGGCCGGGCGGAGGTGATCCTCGGACGTGGTTCGTTCACCGAGTCGTTCCCGCTGTTCGGGTATGACCTGAAGGACTACGAGGTGCTGTTCGAGGAGAAGATCGACCTGTTCCACCGGCTCCTGGACGAGACGCCGGTCACCTGGGAGGGCACCACCCGGGCCGCCCTGAATGACGCGGACGTGTACCCGAAGACCGATTCGGGACGGCTCAGCACCTGGGTGGGAGTCGGTGGGTCACCGCAGTCCGTGCTCCGTACCGCCCACTACGGGTTTCGGCTCATGCTCGCCATCATCGGCGGCGCCCCCGCCCGGTTCGCTCCCTACGTGGATCTTTACCGGCGGGCGAACCAGGAGCTCGGCACCACCGCACAGCCGGTCGGGATGCACTCGCCCGGCTTCGTCGCCGCCACCGACGAAGAAGCCAAAGAGCTGTTCTACCCCGGGTACCGGGAGATCCGCGACCGGATCGGGGCGCTGCGCGGCTGGCCACCGCTTCGCCGGGAGGAGTTCGACGCCGAGGTGGGGCGCGGGTCGCTATATGTCGGTTCGGTCGAGACGGTCGCGAACAAGATCGCCCACGCGATCCGGGTGCTGGACGCGGGCCGGTTCGACATGATCTACTCCGCCGCGGGCACCGTTTCAGCCACCGCCCGGCTACGTTCGGTCGAACTGTACGGCACCCAGGTCATCCCCCGGGTCCGCGAGCTGCTGGCCGAACAGCCCGCCGTCACGGCGGCGACACGATGACCACCCCCGTGGCCACCGTCGGGATCCTGGGGGCCGGGAAGGTCGGCACCGTCCTGGCGCGCCTGGCGGTCGCCGCCGGCTACCGGGTTCTGATCTCCGGCTCCGGTGACCCCGCGAAGATCGCGCTGACCGCCGAGGTGCTCACCCCTGGCGCGACCGCCGCGTGGCCAGCCGAGGCCGCGCAAGCCGCGGACGTGGTGATCCTCGCTCTCCCGCTCGGCAAACTCCGCAACCTCCCGGTCTCGGCGTTGCGGGGGAAGCTGGTCGTGGATGCGATGAACCACTGGTGGGAAATCGATGGTCCCCGCGACACGATCGTCCCGCCCGGTACGTCCTCGAGCGAAGTCGTGCAGCAGTTCCTGACGGGCGCGCGAGTCGTGAAAGCCTTCAACCACATGGGCTATCACGACCTCGAAGACGGGGCTCGCCCATCCGGCCACCTCGGGCGCAAGGCGATCGCGATCGCGGGTGACTCACCCGAGGATCTCACCGCCGTGTCAGAGCTGATCGACACACTTGGGTTCGACCCACTCGCCATCGGTGACCTCGCGGCGGGTGCCCGGCTCGAGCCCGGCGCCCCTGCCTTCGGAGCCAATGTCGACGCCGAGCAGCTTCGCGTGCTCACCACTACCCCTGCTCCGGCCACTGAACCGTCTCTGGCCTATTCACAAAAAGGACAGCCAGATGACTCAGGGATCAGTTGACAACAGCGGTGCATCCGTGACGATCAGGCTCGAGGTCGCCAGCCCGATCAGCTCCTACACGGTGAACCTCGCCAATGAATCACCCGTCGGCAGGGTCGACTTCGTCGACTTTCCCGAGGAAGACGATGACCGGATATTTTTCCACACCGAGGTAGACCAGGAGTTCAGTGGACGAGGTCTGGCTGGGCTGCTGGTGCGTGAGGCGCTCGCAGACAGCATTCGCAAGAACCTCACCGTCGTGCCTGTGTGCCCGCTGTTTGCTCGCCATCTGAGAATGCATGGCGATGAATTCGCCGCGAATGGCGGTGTCTTCCGCCAGCCGACACCTGCCGACATCGCACTGGTCACGCGCGCCAGCGTTGGGCTGGTCAGCACCGAAAGGGAAGATCATGGGATACATCACCGTTGGGAATGAGAACAGCACGCCGGTCGAGCTGTATTACGAGGACCAGGGGTCGGGTCAACCGGTCGTCCTCATCCACGGCTACCCGCTGAACGGGCACAGCTGGGAGGGTCAGACGCGCGAGCTTCTCGCGTCCGGGTACCGGGTCATCACTTACGACCGTCGCGGATTCGGGCAGTCGTCGAAGGTCGGCTCCGGTTATGACTACGACACGTTCGCCGCGGACCTGAACACGGTCCTGGAGACCCTGGACCTGCGCGATGTGGTGCTGGTCGGCTTCTCGATGGGCACCGGGGAACTGGCCCGGTATGTGGCACGCTACGGGCATGAGCGAGTAGCGAAGCTCGCGTTCCTCGCCTCGCTCGAACCGTTCCTTGTCGCCCGCGACGACAACCCCGAGGGGGTACCGCAGGAGGTGTTCGACGGCATCTCCGCAGCCGCGAAGGGCGACCGGTACGCCTGGTTCACGCGGTTCTACTCGGACTTCTACAACCTGGACGAGAACCTCGGCTCCCGGATCAGCCAGGAGGCCGTCACCGCCAGCTGGAACGTCGCGATCGGCAGCGCCCCGGTCGCCGCGTACGCGGTCGTCCCGTCCTGGATCGAGGACTTCCGCGGTGACGTCGAGGCGGTGCGCGCCAGTGGCAAGCCGGCGCTGATCCTGCACGGCACCAAGGACAACATCCTCCCCATCGACGCCACCGGGCGTCGCTTCCACGCGGCGTTCCCCGAGGCCGAGTATGTCGAGATCGAAGGCGCCCCACACGGTCTGCTCTGGACCCACGCCGACGAGGTGAACACCGCACTGAACACATTCCTCAACACGTAGGACCTCCACCGATGATCTTGGTGGTCGGACCACTCCGGATCTGGCGGTTGAAGATGATCTCCACGTTGTGCGGACGGCCAAGATCAAGCTTGTCGGCGATCAACGCTTCGAAGAACCCCCGGGCGTGGCGGGGTGCGTCGAAGACGATCGTACGGGAGAGCTCGACCTGCCACATCGAGGTCTCCCACCAGTAGCCGGCGTCCCCGTCGGTATCGGTGAACGGCAGCGGCAGCCTGGAAAGCCAGCGTTGTACGAACACGTTGATCACGCCCGGACCGAGCCGGTCGCAGATCGCCTGCAACACGGTCGGATCGTCGGTGGTGGCGAACCCGTTGGACAGCTCGGTGAAGCCGATCCCGGCCTGGGTGGCCTGGCGTTTGGCCCACTCGTGCCCGTTGAGCCAGATCTTGGCCGGATAGGGAAATAGGTGCACACCTTGATGAAGGCGGGCTGGGCCCGATCACCGTGCGGGCCGGAACAGGCCGATCGCGTCAGCCACTGGATCCCGAAAAGCCGAGCACCGAGCACTCCCTCTGGACGATACGTAAAGAATTACGGACTCTGCATCATGGATCGTACTCCGCTGCTTCTGCAGTATCGATGTCGCAGGTGAACCATGAGTACACGAGAACAGCCCGGACACCGGGCGAGAAAGGCAGTCATGTCCGGCGCTCAAGGGCATCACCGACGCAGTTCCCGACTTCCACTGGGAGATCAAGGAGGTGGCGATCAATGGTGAAACTCTGGCTTGCCACTCCGTCAACCACGGCACCCCCACCAAGGAATGGCTCGGGGTGGCTCCCACGGGCGCTCCGATCGAGATCGACGAGTTCGCCATCTACCGGATCCGCGACGGGAAGTTCGTGCAGATGTCGGCCGTTCACGACGCCGAGGCCCTGAAGAAGCAGCTCGCGGGCTGACCCAGCCGGGGCTCAGCCACGCAGAGCCCGCCGCATGCTCAAGCTCGCCCAGCGTGCGCCCGGCTACGCCATCGCCGCGAACGGCCGGTATCGAAGGCTACGTCTCGGTGGTCTTCGCCGCTGGCGCGACGGTCGTTTGCGAGGTGCCCGGTAGGCCGACGCCGACGTCGCGCTCGGGGACGCCGACTTCCAGGGCGAGGGTGATGATTGAGTGGCGCGGGCTGTGGGACTGTACGTTCTTCGACTCGCCCAGAGAAACGGATCCGGACCAGTGCGGCGACGGTGAAGCCGATCAGGCCGATGACTCCCGACCATGCGGTCAGGTCAAGAAGCCAGTCCACAACCGGTCTGCGCCGGTGTTTACCCATGCGGCTCGGGCGATTCTCTCCGGCGCCGAGGCGACGGCGATGTCACCCGGTACCGGGAGCACGCAATCCGCGTCTGGAGGAGCCTCGGCTCTATCGCGATGGGGCACGTGTGTTCACGGGTGGCTGCAGGACTAGGACAACCACGACGAGCACGAGGACCACGGCGGTCAGCGTGACGGGAACCGCGATGAGCGGGTCGCACAGGACCAGAACTGCGGCCAGCGGGACGACTGTGTTGACGAGCCGGTCGGCGTGGTCTCGGATTGCGATCCACCAGGTGCCTGCCAGGAAGATCGCGACCGGGACGGTCACGGCGAAGGAGGCGGCCGGGTTGCTGAGCTCGCTGTGCCCGGTCAGGACGTCGATCTCGACCTCGATGCCCGCGGAGAACGCACCGGCGGCGGCGAACACGAAGTAGTGGACGTAGCCGTAGCGCAGCGACCCGCCGAAGCTGGTGATGGACCGGTGGTGGGGCGGCCAGAAGTAGATCCACCACAGGGCGGCGGTCGCGACGAAGGTGAGCGCGCCGATCGAGATCAGCCGTCCGAGGGCTTCGGCGTCGTGGACGGCCTCGATGATCGCGTTGGAGGAGGCGAGTAGGCTCTCGCCGAGCAGGATGAGCGTGAACAAGCCATAGCGCTCGGTGATGTGGTGGGGGTGCCACGGGGTGGTGCCGCGTCTCTGATTCGGTCATCGGGCGTGGACTGGTCGGCGAGGTAGAGGCGTCTGGCTCGAAGCGCCAACTCTGCGCCAGCGGGCCGGCGTCGGCATGTGGCCAACAACGCCGAGGTCGGGGACGGCATGGCCACGACCCGGGGCCAGGCATCCACGCCAACGCGATCGCACCAGTACTGCAGTCGCGTTTATGACGCGTGTCCGCGTCGCTGGTAGTGGTGTCGGCGGGCGGTGTGCTGGTGTCTTCGTCGCCAGCGTGAGCGGCGCAGCCGAGCACAGGATGCCTCCTTCAACTTCCGTTCGCGGCCGAGCGCGGTGGCTGCCGTGCCTGGTGCCGGAACTGTGCGGGCGATGAGCCGACCACGCGGCGGAACGCGGTGCTGAACGCGCTCTCGGACAGGTAGCCCGTGGCCCGTGCGAGCTCGGAGATCGACAGAGTGTCGCGGGTGAGGGCGTCGCGCGCGAGGCTCATGCGCCATTGGATCAGGTACTCCAACGGCGGGACCCCGACGTGGCTCTTGAAGGCCTGGGCGAACGCGGAACGCGACATGTGGCTGATCTCGGCGAGCTCCTTGAGGCTCCAGGAATGGGCCACGTCCGCGTGCACGGCACGCAGGGCGGCACCGATGCCGTCCTCGTTCAGGGCGCCCAGCCAGCCGGTGGGCCGGTCTGTCTGACCGGCGTGAGCACGCAGCATGTGCACGAGCAGGATCTGTGCGAGGTGGTTCTGCACCAGCGGGCCGCCGGCGGCGGCGACCCCGACCTCGGTGGCCAGGAGATCGATCAGCTGCGCGAGCCGCCTGCCATGAGGATCGGCCACGCGGACGATCACGAGCGGCGGCAGAAGATCGGTCAGGAGGGCCGCGTTCCTGTCGTCGAACGCGATGTGCCCGACGCAGAGGTAGAGGTCCTCCTCGGACTCCGGGCCGATCCGCACGAACCCGTCTTCGGCACCCGCCCACACCGGCTCCGCAGGGCGCGGGATTGCGTCGAGCGTGCTGGCCAGCACGTAAGGCGGCGGGTTGCCCAGCATGAAGGTGTCACCCTCCTGCAGGAGCACCGGCTCGTGCCCTTCGAGGATCAACCAGCACGTGCCGCGCACGAGGCCCCCGATCCGCACGTGCAAGAACGTGTCGAAGCGCAAAGCCCACTCTCCCACGGCCCGGAGACTGGGCCCGATCACCGTGCGGGGCCGGAGCAGGCCGATCGCGTCAGCCACTGGATCCCGAAATCCGAGCACCGACGGCACCTCCTGGACGATACGTAAAGAATGCCGGACTCTGCATCATGGATAGTATCCCCGATCTCCCGCAGTATGGATGTCGAACGGATCGGCATCGAGAGAGTGATGGAGATACCCACATGGGACAGCTGGAAGGCAAGACGTCGGTGGTCACCGGGGGCAGCACCGGGATCGGGCTGGCCACCGCCGTACGGCTGGCGGACGAGGGCGCGTACGTGTTCGTCACCGGCCGGCGCGAGGCCGAGCTGGAGGCCGCCGTCAAGACCATCGGAGCAGACCGGGCCACCGCGGTCGTCGGCGACATCTCGAAGCCGGAGGACCTGGACCGGCTCTACGAGGCGGTCCGGGCGCGAGGCGAGGGTTTGGACGTGCTCGTGGCGAACGCGGCGGTCGGTGCGTTCGTGACGCTGGAACAGACCACCGAGGAGCACTTCGACCAGACCTTCGCGGTCAACGTCCGAGGCACGCTGTTCACCGTGCAGAAGGCGTTGCCGCTGCTCAACGACGGAGCCTCGATCGTCCTGGTCGGTTCGACGGCCGGCGACCGTGGAGTAGAGGCGTTCGGCGCGTACGCGGCGTCGAAGGCGGCCGTCCGGTCCTTCGCGCGGACGTGGTCCAACGAGCTCAAGGGTCGTGGCATCCGGGTCAACGTGGTCTCGCCGGCATGGATCGAGACTCCCGGGGGCACCGCCGCTTTCGGCGACGAGGAGACCGCCCGGGCCGTCAAGGAGAATGTTGCCGCGACCGTGGCCAAGGGCCGCATGGGGCAGCCTGAGGAGGCCGCCGCAGTCGTGGCCTTCCTGGCCTCGGAACAGAGCAGCTACGTAGTCGGCGCGAACATCTACGTCGACGGAGGCACGAACCAGATCTGAGCAGGCACCACACGATGGGTGGCATCTGAAGCGTGCCAGGTTCTATGCCGCTACTATCCAGGCGGCGCAGCCACCAACATCGACGTCGGCGCCGAGATCGACCAGCAGGTCCACGGCCCGAGCGGGCTCCTCGGCGAGGAGTCGAGCCGATGCCGCCGATTGGACTGCCGACCGCGCTGCGCGTTCCGGCAAACGAGGCTGACAACAACCCCGGTACCAACATCCACAGACCAGATGGCCGGAACAACGTCAGCGTGCCACGCCAACGCACAGCTGGGTATGAGGTGTACGGCATGGCACTGGATCTCCAGCAAGCGGACGTGCTCCGCGACGGGCATGCGGGACGCCTCAACACGCTAACTTGACAGGGAACCGCAGCGGGACGCCCCGGCCATCGTCGCCACCGCTCCCGCACACGTCGCCGCCGTCCGGCGGTACTTCATCGGCGTGCTCACCGACGCCGAGCTGGATGTCATCGGACCCGCGCTCGAACGGGTCCTCGACCGGCTCCCCGACGACTACGGATGACACCGCCTCCTCGATGGGGTCGTGTCCGACCGGCTGGACCCCCGGCGAGTTCCGCACCTGATCGTGCAACTGGCTCTCACCTACACGGGCCGGGGGCAACGGTGCGAGGCGATATGGCGGGGGAGCCGCCCCGTGCAGGTGGGCCGTTGCTGTTGGGCAAGGCTCTATGGTGAGCGGCACCTGCGTAAGGTCCTGGCCGAGTACGAACGCCATTTCAACCACCATGGCCTGCATCGGGGCCGTTCGCTTCGCCCGCCGTTGCACGAACCTAGTGAGGTGATCGACATGGCCTCTCAGATCCACCGTCGAAGGACCGTCACTGGACTGATCGGCGAGTACCGGAGAGCAGCCTGATCGCCCTGCGAACGCCCAGTTCAGCAACGGTATTCGCCGTTTGGCACCCCAAAGGGGCACCAGTATCCCGAGGTCCCTCACACGCCGGATCCGGAGCAGGCGCAGCAGATGCGACACCCTGTACTTGTACTCGTTGGGCCTGCGAGCCGGTTCGTCGAGCAGGCCAACACGGCGACTCGGATCAGGCGGGCTCTGCCGCGCAGGTCAGCTCGCGCACCGGGCGTTTCCCCGTGGTCAGGAACGTCGTCACCGCGGTGTCCGCGCACGTGTTCTTGCCGAGCAGGTAAACACCATGGCCGCCTTGCTCGACGGTCACCATCCGGGCCCGGTCGCCGAGCGCCCGCTGCATCTTCCTGGCGCCGGCCAGCGGTGTCCCCGCGTCGCGGAGGAATTGCACCATGAGGACGTTCGACGGGCCCCGGTCATTGACGCGCACCGGCGCCTCGATGGGGTCGGACGGCCAGAACGCGCACGGCCGGATGTTGGCCGCCGCCGCGCCGAACATCGGGTACCGCTTCCGGTCGGCCTCGACGGCGCGCTGGTACGTATGGATCGACCGGGGCCAGCGCGAGTCGCCGCAGACCACGTACTGGTGACTGGACATCGAGTTGTCCGAGTTCAGTACGGAATCATCCGCCGCCCCCGCCGGCGGCGCCTGGCCGGTGTCGATCGACTGCCAGAGCCCGGCCAGAGCAGGGAAATTCGCGTCGCGGAAGAGCATGGCGAACGTGAGCATCCGGAACAGCGCACCGTCGGTTCCCTGGACCGGTGTCCTGTCCAATCGTTCGGCGATCTCGAAGTACTTCTCGGTCACCAACTCCGATGTGCTGCCCAGCCCGTACCCGGCGTGGGCGGCGGCGTACTCGGCGAAGTCGGGGAGCCGATCTTCGACGCCTCGGGCGAACAGACTCCTGTCCTCGTAGTTGATGCCGCCAGGGGGCAGGTTGCTGTCGATCACGATCCGATCGCCGCGCTGTGGGAACAGCGTGGTGTACACCGCGCCGAGGTGGCTGCCGTAGGAGTAACCGAGGTAGGAGAGCTTCGGCTCGCCCAGTGCCCGCCGGATGCGGTCCATGTCGCGGGCGGTGTTGGCGGTGGTGACGTACGGCAGCATGAACCCCGTCTTCGACGTGGCGCACTGCCTGGCGATGGCCTTGGCCTCCTCCGCCTGCTTCGCGACGTAGGCCGCGGTGGGCGCGTACGGGGGGATGTTGCCCCGCAGTTGCTGCTCCGGTGTCAGAGCGCAGGTCACCGGCGTACTGTGGCCGACGCCGCGCGGGTCGAACCCGATCACGTCGTAGGTGTCCAGCACACTCCGCGGCATACCGGCGGCCACGAGATCGACCGGGAACCGCAGGCCCGCCGCGCCCGGGCCGCCCAGGTTGAGTAGCAGCACGCCGCGCCGCCGCGTCCGGTCCTTGCTCGCCAGGCGGGAGATCGCGATGTCGATCGTCCGCCCGTCCGGCTTGCGATAGTCCAGCGGAACCTTGAGCGTCGAGCACTCCAGACCGGACGCGGCGACGTTCTCCAGGCACGGCCCCCACCGCACCGCGCTCGGCATGGTCGTTGCCGCGGCGGGCACTCCCGGCAGGAGGGTCGTCGCCACGGCGGCGACGATCAGGGCTGTCAGGGCTTTTCGCATCTGATCACTTTCTACGAACGAGATGGGCATGGGCGTGGACGGGCCCTGGGGAGGCGTGATCAGCGCTCGTCCGGGTTGGTCATGAGTGCCTGGAACAGCCGGTTCGTGCGGCGCTGCTGGTCGTTGAGCAGGTGCTCGCCGTAGGCTGTGAGCATCGAGGGCGCGTCGAGGCCGACTTCGATGTCGGGAAGTCGGCGATCGTCGCCCGCCGGCTGGTCAGCCGCTCGATCTCTGCGGTTGCCTGCCGGTCCAGCGTGTCGAGCAGCTCGCCGGCGGCTGGGTTTAAGTGCCTCATGTGGGTCGATTACAGCCGTTGCGGTGCTCTTCCGGCAGTGCAGCCACGTCACCACCTCGCCACATGACATTCGCAGGTGAAGTCCATGACGCGGCGTCACTGGTGAACCCCGGAGCGATCCGGCCGCGCCATCGGACCGGTGTCAACGGCCGAGTGCCCTTTTTTGCACGGCCACGGACGACTGGCGCCCCCATCTCCGGACGCCGAGCGCCGGCAACCCTGAGCAACGTCGCGCGTACCCGACCACACCCTTGGCCGCCTCCTGCGGATCCGACGTCTTGCCGAGCTGGGTGTGCCGCTCTCGCAGATCGGAGAAGGCCGAACCAGCTGCGGTGGTCGGTGTCGCAGACGACCGGTCGCCGATGACAGTGACCGGGTGGGCGAGGAATCTGTACTGCACGGCACGCGTTCTGCGCGGTGCCGGACTCCAGGTTGCGGGCTGCGGCGGACACATCGCCGACAACTACATCGCGCTGTTCTCCAGGTTCGTGCCGTGCGGGGTGTGGGAGGCGGTCTACATCATCGAGGGGGTCACGGGGCGTCGGCACCGGTGTCGGCACCGTCGTCGTCGGCCTCGTGGAGCAGGTGCGCTCGACGGAGCACGTCGACCTGCGCGGGGTTGTAGAGCGCCCTGAGGGCGTGACCGACGGCGCGCCGCGCCGCCTCGGCCTGGCCTGGCGTGGTGGCCCTCGGCTCCAGCGTCACGCCATGTGCGGTGGCGCCCGGGACGATGAAGGGCGCGAGCTGCTCGGCGAGGGCCTGCCTGGTGGCATCGTCGGCGTCTTCGGGCAGGTCGCGGAACGCCTCGTCGAGATCGTCGTTCGGGTGTGCCTCGAGCGTCCGGCGCAGCACCTCCATCGACTCGTCCGAGAAAAGCTGGGCGTAGATCGTCAGCAGAGCGCGGTCGTTGTCGCGCAGGTCCTGGACGAGGCCGCTGAAGCTGGTCGGCACCTCCGGTGACGCACCCGGCTGCGCCAGCATGGCCAGCTCTCGCCGGATGCTCTCCAGCCGCCGGACCGTCGCCTCGAGCTCGGCGTCGACGGTCCGGAAGACGGAGGCCTGCCCTTCGCCGCTCGTACCCATCTCGGCCACCTGCGCGAGCGGCACACCGAGCCCGGTCAGGCGCTTGATCTGCAGGAGCCGCGTCAGGTGATGCACCTCGTAGCGCTTGTAGCCGTTGGGCTCGCGGTCGGGCTCGTCGAGCAGCCCGACCTGGTGGTAGTAGCGCACCGTCTTCACCGTGATGCCCGCCAGGTCGGCGATCTCGCGTGTGCTCCAGGCCATGGGTCCTCACCTCGTCGTCCGGCGCCGGTTCTAGGTCGTGCTCCGTGTACGTCGCTCGCGCACCCAAACGAGGACGACCATGGCGATGTTAACGGCGGCGAGGATCAGGAGGGCCGCGTCACCGGTGTCGGTGGACCGGTTGATGGTGTAGCCCTCGCCGTCTGCCATCAGCGTGTTCACGCTTGAGAACAGGACGTTGTTGGCGATGTGGAACGCGGCCGGCGCCTCGATGCCGCGGCTGATGATCGCCATCAGTCCCGTGGCAACGCCGATGAAGGTGTAGTAGCCGAACAGCCAGGGGTCGCTGGAGCCGTGAACGACCGCGAAGGCCAGGCTGGAGACCACCAGACCGACGGCGAGGGCCGGGCGAACCGCGCGCACCCAGGACGCGGCGGCGGGCAGCACGGCGCTGCGGAACATCAGCTCCTCGCCGACGGACTGGAGCGGGGTGCTCAGCACAGTGATCACCAGCATGAGGATCGTCGTCCCGGAGACACCGAACGCGACCCAGCCTGGGGACTCGGGGGCGACCAGCGCCACCACGCCGATGCCGGCGCCCACCAGCAGGGCCGCGCCGAGCAGGTACTGCGCCAGGCGTCGACCGTCGAACGCCCGTGGCGAGCTGATCAGGCTGCGCCACGGCACCTTCGCCAGCCGTGCCAGCAGCAGGATCGCCACCACGCCCGAGATGCCCACGCTCAGGTTGACGGCCAGGAGCTTCAGCGGGGTGAAGGTGGCGGACATCGGGTCGTCGCTGCCCTCGATGGCGCCAACGACCTGGTATAGCAGGATCTGCAGGAGCACCATCACGACCGGCGGCATGACGAGGACGATCAGCGGCCTCCACCAGCTCATGCGGACGTGGGCACCGAACGGCCGGGAGCCGTCGACCTCCGGCCCGCGACGTCCGGGTGCCGGGTCGTCGGCCTGGTGCGGTGAGCTCGGGCGCGCTGCAGTGGCCGGGGTCTGGCCGGGTTCTGGTACGGACATCGGGCGGTCCTCCTGGGTCGAGATGGTTGTTCCACGCACTAGGGAACACCGTGCCCTGGGGGCACACTCAAGCGGTGTCCTGTCTCCCCGCCATCCCCGCTGCAGCGCCTCCAGGGGTTCTGGGCGTACCGCTCTTAACGGCTTCACCGGCTTTGAGCTGGGGTTTTGTCGCTTGGTCAGCTAGCCCGGCGGTACTCATTGATGAGGCCTGCGACGGCTGTCCGGCGTTTGATCTGGGTTGCTGGCAGCAGTACGACCTCGGGGTCGGTCCAGCGGCGCAAGCTGTTGGCGACCTTGGTGAGGGCGATGTTCGTTGAAGTGGCGGGCGTAGCTGTGGAGGGCCCTCTCGGCGTGACCGCGGTCGAACAGCAGGATCCGGTTCGTGCACTCCTCGCGTACTGAACGTGTGAAGCGCTCGGCGTGCGGGTTGCAGTTGGGGCTACGTGGGGGGATCTTCGTGATGGTGATGCCTTCGCTGGCGAAGACGGCGTCGAAGGCGGCGGTGAACTTCGCGTCGCGGTCACGGATGAGGTGGGTGAAGTGGTCGGCGTGTTCTCCGAGGTGCCAGAGCGGCTGTCTGGCCTGCTGGGTGGCCCAGGCTGCGGTGGGGTGGGCGGTGACGCCGAGGATGTGGACCGTGCGGGTGTGTACCTCCATGACGAACAGGGCGTAGGAGCCGTTGCAGTCCGATTGTGTCGATGTGGAACAGGTCGGTGGCGAGTAGGTCGTGGGCTTGGGCTTTGAGGAAGGTGGTCCACTCGCTCCGCCTTGGGTGACGTCGCGGAGCGGGACCCAGGCCGGCGGCGCGCATGACGCGGCGGACGGTGGCCGGGCTGGCCTTGTGCCCGAGGCGGCGCAGTTCGCCGTGCACTCTTCGGGAGCCCCAGCGCGGGTTCTCGGCGCCAAGGCGGGTGATCAGTTCGCGCAGGTCCTCTGGAACTGGAGGGCGTTCTGCGGACGGCGGCTGTGTCCACTTCTTCTTGATGAGGCCCTGGTGCCAGGCAAGGAGGGCGCGTGGGGAGACGATTCGGTGGCTGCGTAGTACACGGGGGAGTAGTCGGGCGAGGGCGGCGAGTAGGGCGCGGTCCGCCCAGGTGAGCCTTGGCGTGGTGTCTTGGCGGCGCAGCACCGCTACCTCGTGCCGCAGGATCAATATTTCTGCGTCTTTGGCCGCGGAGGAACGAGACAGCAGGACGAGCCACGCGAAGATTCGCGTGGCGATCAGGTAGAGCAGTCGGACGAGTACACGATCGATGGTGTCGTATCGGTACGGGGAGTGTCGTCCCAGGTCAAGAGCTATGCAGCCATTCTGGAGCGTTACGGGCTCGATCGACCCAGTCCGGCTTGGGGCGTTCGACCTGGCGCCGTAACACCGCCACTTCGTGACGCAGCACCATGATTTCCACGTTCTTCGACGCCTTGGCTACGGCCCAGCAACATCAGCCAGCCGAACACCCGCAGCGTGATGAGATAGAGCAGGCGGACAAGCACAAGACGCGATCTTGTCTGCAGGGGCGGGTCCCGTCAAACCACAGGTCAGAGCCATCATGGCTGCGTTTTGACGCGGCACAGGGTGCACGTACTGGGGGTCACGGCGAACCCAACCGCCGGCTGGGTCGCCCAGCAAGCCCGCAACCTGATACTTGACCTGGGCGATCGGATCGGCGACTTCCGATTCCTGATCAGAGACCGGGACAGTAAGTTCACTGCTCTGTTCGATGAGGTGTTCAGGTCCGAGGGCATTCGTGTGGTGCTCACAGCACCTCGGGCTCCTCGGATGAACGCGGTCATGGAGCGGTGGGTGGGCAGCGTACGCCGCGAGTTACTCGACCGGATCCTCATCATGAACGAACGCCACCTGTGCAAAGTCCTCGCCGAGTACGAGACCTACTTCGATGGGCATCGTCCGCACCGGGCCTTGCAGCAGGCCAGCCCGCTACGGGCGCTACCCGACCCGGTCGACGCCGACATCGAGGTCTCCCGGCGAGACCGGCTCGGCGGTCTCCTGCATGAGTACGCCCAGGTCGCATGAGGAGACACAGTACGCATGAGGAGACACAGTATTCGGCACCCACAGGCAGTTCCTGGCCGCTCAGGCCCCCGCGATCAACGCGTGCGACTTCCTAGTGGTCGAGACGGTACTACTCAACCGGCTGTATGTGCTGGTCTTCATCGAGCACGGCACTCGGCGGCTGCATCTGGGTGGGGTAACCGCGCGTCCGACCGGGGCGTGGACGTCCAGCAGGCCCGCAACCTGGTGATAGACCTGGGGGAGCGCATCGCCGAGCTGCGGTTCTTGATCCACGATCGCGATCCACTCTTCTCCTCCGCGTTCAGGGAGGTGCTCGCGGCCGAAGGGTTTCGGATCACCGCCACCGTGGCACAGACGCCGAGGATGAACGCCATCTGCGAGCGAGTCATCGGTACCCTGCGCCGCGAACTGTTGGACCGGATCCTGATCCTCCGCGAACGTCATCTGGCCCTGGCGCGCTCGCGAGTACCTGATTCACTACAACGGACCGGCCGCACCAGTCCCGGCAACAACGTCCCCCAGACACCGCACCGCGGCCTGCTCGCGAGGTGACCGACCTCAACGACCTGCGATCCATCCACCGAAAACCCGTCGTCGCGGGCATGATCAGCGAATACGCCACGCCGCTTAACCGCAGCTCAGCCTAAGTAACTCAATATTCGAGCGGCACAGGATGAGTCTGGCCAGGTTCCGTACTCGTGCCATAAGGGCGACAGCACTGAGCCATCGAGCGAGAAGAAAGGCACAACGGTCTCCGCGCCGAACGTGTGGAGACCGCCGGGCGTGCGCACGATGACATGCGCGGTGGGAATCGAACCCATGACCATCGACACTACTGCAGCTCGTATCTCAAGCGAGTGCCAATAGCCCGGCCCAGCCGACCCGCTTATCCCTACCCCACCGAGCCCGCAGCTCGACGAGGCGCTTTCAACGTAACACGACGTCCTCGCCATAGTACGGGCAACGATTATCTGGACGGCATACTGATCCCCGGCGGTTTCGGTTACGCCGCGCGGGTGCCCGTCCTGGAATGGCTCAGCCAGGACGCGCAGGTGCGGCACGTGTCGTGGAACCTTACAGGTGGGAGATTTCTGGAGTACGTGGCCAGCAGGTGGCAGCTTGCCATGATCCCGGGAACTGGATCCGCACGCGCTGCACGGCGCCGAGCCTGCCGCACTCGTTGGCCGGCGCAAGCGGCAGCCGTCATGGCGGTCATCGAGGCGCGTACCGGAGCACGCCTGCCAGGCGACTGATTCGACGAACCCCGTCACGTGGCCGCGGCACGCTGGTGTAGGCATCTATCCGGTCCACCCGCCTTCCGCCCCGGCGCCGCTTCTCCGCCTGGCTGCCTGCGCAGCGGCACTCTGGGTCGGGCCGTGTCCCGCCGCGACCTCAACTGCGCGTGCGGTTCAGCATGACCAGCCCGGCGATGAACGACCCGAGCAGGACCGGTGACAGGACCGCGAGGGCGCCCCACACAACGAGGCCGAGATAGCCGAGCGCGGACGAACTGTGCGTCGGGTCGGCGTCAGCGGCCGCGAACAGCCCCAGGCCGAGGACCACGCCGGCCACCGTGAGCGCGATCGGCGTCCACAGGAGCACCCGGGCCCACACACGGTACGTCCGACTGTAGACACGCCGGGCCGCTGGCACATTCGGCCGCGGGGGATACCCGACGGATTCGCTCATGCCCCATTTGTACCAGCCGTGTAGGTCCCGCGCCGCCAGGGCCGGCCGTGGCGTTGCGGGGATCGTTAGTGGGTCGTCATGGGGTACAGGTAGACGTTCGGCGTGCATCCGTACTCGCCCAGTTCCTCCGAGATGCGGTCGAAGTCGGTGAACCGGAAGGACGCGGCGCCGTCGGGCCGCATCGCGACGACGCGGTCGCGCGAAAACACCACGCCGACCGCGACGACGAGCTCAGCGCCCTCGCCGGGCCTGCACCACGTCGACAGGGGGTGTATCTGCTCCGGTGGATGACCGACCCCAAGCTGGTCAGGTGCGGGCCCAGACGTAACGACTTGCCGCTGGCCATCCGTTCTGAGCCTCTAACGGCTTCCGCAGTTGCCCGCGGGTGGTGGTCAGACAAGCGGCGCGGCTGCGCACCGAGCTGGATCCGATCACGGCAAACGATGGCCATGTGGGTACCCGTTGTCCAAACGATTTTGGTCCTTTTAGGTCGGCAGGCGCAGTGCGCCAGGCCTGTCGGTGAGGGCACCTTCTCCTTCCTGCGGATCCGTTCGGCGCCGCGGTATCTACCGGCGGCCTGGTGCTACGGTTGGCTCTCTGATGCGTACATAAGGGGACGTATGTTCGGCATTGTCCGCCCGTGTCGGCACGTCCTGTGCAAAGGGCTCTACGCGGACTGGATGGGTCACCTGTGCGGGCTCTGCCTGGCGCTCCGCGACGAGCACGGACACCTGTCGCGCCTGGTGACCAACTACGACGGCCTGCTCGTGTCCGTCCTCACCGAGGCCCAGTCGCCCACGTCCGCGTCGCGCAGGAGGGCGGGCCCGTGTGCGCTACGCGGTTTCAAGGGCGCCGACGTAGTGGAGTCGGAGGGGGTACGGCTGGCGGCCTCGGTGTCGCTGCTCCTGGCGGCCGGCAAGGTGAGCGACCACGTGGCGGACGGGGACGGCGTGTACGCCCGCCGCCCGGTGGCCGCCGGCGCCACCCGCCTGGCGGGCCGCTGGTCCTCGGCCGGCGCGGCCATGGCCGGCACGCTGGGGTTCGACCCCACCCCGCTGACGGCGGCGGCCGACCGCCAGACCCTCCTGGAACGCGCTCCCGCCCAGGCGCCCCCGGGGAGCAGCGCGGCGCCCGGGTTGCGAGAGTTGACGGGGCCTACTGAGGACGCCGTAGCCGCCGCGTTCGCGCACACAGCGGTGCTCGCGGGCAAGCCGCACAACCGGGAGGCTCTGGAGGCGGCCGGTCGCGGATTCGGGAAGCTGGCACACCTGATCGACGCGGTGGAGGACCTGGCCGACGACCGGGAGTCCGGGGCGTACAACCCGCTGGCAGCCACCGGCACCGGCCTGGACGAGGCGCGCCGCCACTGCGACGTCGCGCACGCCGAGCTGCGCGCCGCCGTGGACGAGCTGGACATGCCCCGACCTGGCCTAACGCGCGCCCTGCTGGTGCGGGAGACCGGCAGCGCCCTCTCCCGAGCCTTCGCCACCGCCGGAACCCACGGCACCGGTCACCCGCCCGGACACGCGCCCGGCGATCCCGGCGCGCCGCCGGGAGGACGGCCGCCGAAGCAGGATCCCGGCGGGCTGCTGTCGCTGGCGTGCGCCGCACTGACCTGCTGCACGTGCGGCCTGTACCGGCCTGCCTGGGACGAGGACCGCGAGGGCTCCTTCTGCGAGCGCTTCGACTGCTCCGGCTACGACTGCTGCGGCAACTGCTGCTCCTGCTGCCCGGGCGAGGACGGCTGTTGCTGTGACGGCTGCGGCTGCGACTGACCGCCGCGGGAGTCACGTCAGCAGGGTCTGGGCGATAAGCCCGGTGGCCGATGCCGAAGCGCCCGGCCAGGATCGCCCCCCGGAGCGTGCCGTCAGACCCCAGCACTGGCGGTCAGCCGTGCTCGGTGCGTGCTTGTACGCCCCGTCACCTTCTAATCCGACGGTCGGAGGTTCGAATCCTGCAGGGCGCGCTTCACCCGACCAGCACAAAAGAGCCCCTGACCTGCTGTAATGCGGGTCAGAGGCTCTCTTCGCATGTCCGGCCGTCCACGGCTCTCGCTGATCGTTTGCGGGCGTCCACGCCCAATGCTTGCCCACGACCCGTGCACGGTGCTGGCCTGGCCGTCCGCTAGAACCTCGGTGAAGCGTCGTTCGGCCTCGTCCTCAAGATCGCTTATACGGCGGCCAGCACGGCGGCGGCGAAGGGCAGGGAGTGATGCGTGGCTCCCCAGCCAATGCCGAACACCACGGAGGCGGGATCGTTGTTGGGGTTGGAGAGGGCCTGCTGCCCACGGATGCGCAGCCGCAACGACCCGCGAGCGTCCTCCAGTGCATGCCAATCGACGCCCTCGATCTCGGTGATCGGGTAACGCCGGTCACCTGCCGTGAACTTGGCCGGGGAAGCCCCGGAGGAGAACCAGGTGAAGGTGACAGCCTGCCCGTCGAAGGCGGCCTCACCGTCCCATGCCTTGAAACTACGCGGCACCGAAGGACCGGCGATCAAGAACCGCTCAGCCGGACCGCGCTCGGATAGGGCCGCGCGCATCTCGTCGGCATACTGGTCGGCCAGCGTCTTCGTGGCGGCGGGCAGCACCAGCCGGTACGGATCGAGCGACTCCTGGAGCTGCCCCGTTGCCGCGGACATGACCGGGTCGGCTCCCTCCCGGGGAACCACCCGCAACACCACCCTGCCGCGTGCACCGGGCTCCACCATGACATCGGCCAGCGCGTCGTACGGCACGAACCGCTCGCCGAGTTCCATGCTCAGTTTCGACGCCTTACCCGGCTCAGGCGTAATGCGCAGTCCTTCGTCCTCGAACTCCCACGCGCAACCTCGCCCCTTCAGTACGTCACCCATGCAAGCAGGATAGGTGCTCAAACACTGGCGGTTGCGCAGACGGGCGGCCACCGTGATGAGCCGGCTGGGCCTGCGCACATCGCTGGCCGCCGCGTTCGGCGACGACGACTACGGCGACTTCTGCTGGCGCACTCTGGAGGAGCAGGAAGCGGTCGACCTGTCCAGGTCGCGGCGCTTCGAGCAACGGCCAGGGCCGGGCGCAGCCTTCGGCGTGCGGCCGGACCTGTGACTCCGGCAGGTTCGAGTGGGTTGCGAGTGGCCCAGTGCAGCGCGAGCGGCGCCCCGTAGGACCAGCCCACCAGCACCGTCCGCTGGGCATACCACGGTGCGCGGCGCCGCTTGAGCTGCGGCTAATCGGCGAACCAGTGGGTGGCGCACGAGGACCTCCTGCACAAATGGGAACAGACGTTTTAATAACGTCTCATGGGTGCACCTGCGTCAAGATCGGCCGGTCGCACGACACCAAACCGTGATCAAGCACTGCGCCTACCGAAAATCTCATCCATGCAGTTCAAGCGGACAAATGAGTCGCTTGCCGAAAGTCCTCCAAGCCGTTCCCGTCGGTGTTGCGGCCAGGTCGGAGACGTGCTTCAGGTTTGTGGCCGGATCCGGAAAGGAGGGTACGTAACGGCCGCCCGAGACCCATGCTTCGTGCGTCGGGGGATGCATCGTGCTCGGTGCGTGCTCCTGCGCCCTGGAACATCCCGTCACGATGCGGCATCGCGGGGCACGAACGGCGCGGCAAAGCGGCACGAAGTATCAGAAAGCGTCACAAGGTAACACTTAAAGATCTTGCTTCTAATCCGAGGCGAGTGCGGTACTTGCTAGGCGAAGGGCTCCACGTCGCGCTCCGACCAGGACCGGCGGCGGCTGCGCTGCCACGCCTGGTAAGCCGGCATCGCCTCCGCCTGCTCCCGGTACGCCGCGGCGAGCACGTCACGGATACCTGGTACGTGCTCGGCGACTGGCGAGCCCGCCGACCACAGGAGCCGCTCCCGTACCCACATCGGGTCGCCGGCCAGTGGCCTGACCACCACGTTCTCGCGCTCGGCTGTGATCGCCCTGCACAGGGACACTCCGTGCCCCTGGCTGATCAGGGAGAACACCAGGCTGGCGTCGGTGCGCTGGATGCGCCGCGGCACGAACCCCGCGCGGCGGCAGGTGTCCCGGAACATCGCCCGCATCCTGATGTCCTTGCCGACACCCGGCAGCCAGCGCTCGCCGGCCAGCGCGGCCAGCGGCACCTCGGGCTCGGCCGCGAGCGGGTGGTCCCTCGACAGGACGACGAAGACGGGCTCGACGCCCAGTACCGCTTCGCTCAGCCCTTCGGGCACCGGCAGTTCGTAGCCCGGATAGTCGACGCTCAGCCCGATCTCCAGCCGGGATTCGGCGAGCAGTTCGACCAGTTCCTCGTCCGCGTCGCTCACGTGCAGGGACACCTCGGCCTCCGGCAGCAACCGGCGGCTGACCGTCATCAGGCCGGCGGCCATCGGCCCGGCCGTGGCGCCGATCCTGAGCGTCGCCAGGTCGCCGTCAGCGTCACGGCGTTGGATGTCGCGCACCAGATCGTCGTGCAACGCGATGATGCCCTGGGCATGGGACAGGACCATGGCACCCAACGCCGTGGGCTTGGCGCCGGTGCCGTCGCGGGCGAAGAGCCTCCCGCCGAGCGCGCGCTCGATCCGCTGCAACTGCGCGGTGACGGCCGGCTGGCTGAAGCCGAGCACGGCCGAGGCCCGGCTGATGCTGCCGGACTCGGCGATCGCCGCGACCACCCGGAGGTGGCGGATCTCCAACTGCATAACGCGATGTTATGCCCGATTAGGAGTACCTACGCTCAATGTCGTGATCTCAGAATCTTCCCTGCACCATGAGGAAGGATTTTGATGTCCAGGACGTCTCTCCGCCGGCGCCTGCCCGGTCTCTTGCTCACCACCGCCCTGTTAACCGCGAGTCTGACCTCCACCGCGAGCGCGGAGCCCACGCCGAGCGCCGATCCGGCACCCTCCCGGTGGACCTCCGGTACCCAGTCCACGGCGCCCCGCGGCTCGTGGGTCACCCTGCTGACGGGCGACCGGGTCTATGTCGAGGGGAACCGGGTCTCGATCGACCCCGCTCCCGGCCGCGAAAAGGTTGGTTTCAGCCAGTACGAACGCGACGGGCACCAGTTCGTCGTGCCGAACGACGCCCAGAAGCTGGTGTCGGCCGCCCGGCTCGACCGGCGGCTGTTCGACGTGACCGGGCTCGTCCAGGCCGGATACGACGACGCGCACGTCGACGACGTGCCCACCATCGTGTCGTACGAGGCCAAGGCCGCCGCCCGGGTCAGGTCGGCCGGGAAGGTCACTCGCACGCTGCCCAGCATCGGCGCCGCCGCGGTGAAGGTCGGCAAAGCGAGAGCGCACGAGTTCTGGACCGAGGTGACCGCCGGCCCGGCGACCCAGCGCACCGCGGCGTCCGGCATCGGGCGGATCTGGCTCGACGGCAAGCGCGAGGTCTCGCTGGACCAGAGCGTGAAGCAGATCGGCGCGCCGACCGCCTGGGCGGCCGGATACGACGGCAGCGGGATTACCGTCGCCGTCCTGGACACCGGGATCGACAACTCTCACCCGGACTTGGCCGGGAAGATCGTCGAGGAGAAGAACTTCACCGACGCCGCCGACACCGTGGACAACGTCGGTCACGGCACGCACGTCGCATCCACCATCGCCGGCAGCGGTTCGGCATCGGGCGGAAAGTACCGCGGCGTGGCGCCCGGGGCGAACCTGCTGATCGGCAAGGTGTGCAGCACCCGCAACTGCGCCGAGTCGTCGATCCTGGCCGGGATGGAGTGGGCCGCCGAGCGGGCGAAAGTGGTCAACATGAGCCTCGGCGGCACCGACTTCCCGGGCGTCGACGTCCTGGAGGAGGCGGTGAACCGCCTGACCGCGACCACCGGCACACTGTTCGTCGTGGCCGCGGGCAACGAGGGCCGGGACGGCGGTGTGTCCTCGCCGGCCACCGCGGACGCCGCGCTCGCCGTGGGCGCGGTCGACAAGCAGGATGCCTTGGCGTCATTCTCCAACCGCGGGCCGCGCGTCGACGGCGCGATCAAGCCGGACATCACCGGGCCGGGCGTGGGCATCGTCGCGGCGCTGGCGAAGGGATCCGACTATCCGGAGTACTCGCCCGGGTACACCCAGCTGAACGGGACGTCGATGGCCACGCCGCACGTCGCGGGAGCCGCGGCGCTGCTGGCGCAGCAGCACCCGAAGTGGACCGGCCCCGACCTCAAAGCCGCGCTGGTCGCCACGGCCAAGCCGAACCCAAGCCTGAACGCCTTCCAGCAGGGCGCCGGCAGGGTCGACGTCGGCCGCGCGGTCCAGCAGGCCATCCTGCCCGACGTCACCGGCCTCGCGCTCGGGTCGCAACCGTGGCCGGCCGACGACGACGTTCCCGTGACGAAGACGATCACCTACCGGAACGACGGCACAGCTCCCGTCACCCTCGACCTCACGATCACGGCGACCGGCCCGGACGGGGTCGTCGCGCCGGCCGGGATGTTCACGGCCAGTCCGGCGCGGGCCGTCGTGCCGGCCGGTGGGACCGCGGCGCTCACCTTGACCGCCGACACCCGGGTGCCGTCGGCGACAGGCACCTTCACCGGAACGCTGCTGGCCTCGAACGCCGACGGCGTGTCGGTGCGGACCCCACTGACGATCACGAAGGGACACGAGACCCGCACCGTCACCTTCCAGCTCACCGACCGCGCGGGCACACCGGCGAGTGACTACGACCTGTCGGTGGTCGGTCTCGATCTGGACGTCTACCAGGTTCCCTACGACGCGTCGGGCACCGTGAAGGCCAAGCTCCGGCCCGGCCGCTACCACGTTCAGGCCACGGTGATCACACCCGACGGGACCTCGACGCTGCTGGTACAGCCGAACCTCACCGTCGGGAACACCGACGAGGGAGTCCTCAAGCTCGACGCGCGCCAGGGCACACCGGTGTCGGTGACCGTACCGAAGTCCTCGGCGCGGACCCGGCTGGCCGCGGCCGGCTTCTCCCGCGGCCTGCCGCGCGGATACGGACTGGCAGCGCGGATCGTCGGCGCCGACTTCGGCAAGCTGTTCACCGCAGACCTGGGTAAGGAGGTGACGGCCGAGCAGGGCACGCTGGTGTCGGAGGTGCGCAGCTTCTGGGCCGAGCCGGGCGCCGACGGCACTTTCTACGGCTCGCCGTACGAGTACGACCTCGTGCAGTTCGTCCGCGGGCGGTTCCTCACCGGCTACCGCCACACCGTGCGCCCCGGCGAGCTGGCGACCGTGGTCAACCGCAACCACGGCGTGACCCCGGACAAGCAGCAGGGCTACATGCACAACTTCGGTTTCCCGCCCGAGGGCGGCAGCGCGATGTCGGGACCGATCAGGTATGACGTGCCCAGCACCCGTACCATCTACTACAGCGCGAAGGGCGTGGTCTGGGATAACCGGTGGGAGACGAGCGGAGCGCGCCAGACGCAGTTCTGGTACGACGACACCACCTGGCAGCCGGGCAGGAAATTCGTGGTCGACTGGCAACGCGGACCTGCCGGGCCGAAGTTCAACCCGCGCACGTACGTCGCCCGAGCAGGCAACATCATCATGTTGAACATCCCGCCGTTCGGCGACGACTCCGGGCACACCGGCTACTCGCTGCTCGACGGCGGCCGGGTCGGGTTCTACCGCGACGGCGTCCAACTGGCCGAGATACCAAAATACTTCTACGACGCCAGCGGGCCGGTGCCGTCAGCCGAGAGCACCTATCGGCTGGAGTACGACGTCGACCGTACGACCGGCTTCAACGCCTCCACCAAGATCAGCGGTGCGTGGACGTTCAAGTCCGGTGAGGTGGGCACGGACAAGTGGACTTACCTGCCCCTGGCCTCGTTCTCCTTCACGCCGCCGGTCGACCTGGCCAACAGCGCACCGGCCGGTCGGCCGCTCATGATGCCGGTGAGTCTGAAGGCGCAGCCGGGCTCGGCCGCCTCGCGGACGCGGTGGGTCAGTGTCGAGGTCTCCTACGACGAGGGCGCGACGTGGCGGAAGGCGGTCCTGATCCCGACGGGAACGGACACGTGGCTGGCCGCTCTGAACCACCCGGGCAAGGGCTCGGTGTCCGTGCGCGCGCACGCGGCGCGGGCCGATGGCGGCACTGTCGACTACACCGTCATCCGCGCCTACAACCTGCGATGACGCCCGGCGGGCCTCGGGCACGTTGACCGAGGCCCGCCGTAGTGCGTAAACCATCCGATGTCCTCCACCGCGATGACCGGCAGAATGAGGGCGTCACCGTTAAATGAGCACCCAAGATAGACGCGGTCGCGCATCTCAGCGAAGCGTCTGCGCGCCGATGACGGACAACACCTGGAGCTTCTCGTAGCTCTCGCTGCCGGGAATGGCGGTGTAGACCATCAGCGAGTGGGCCTGGCCCGGGTCGACCAGCCGCTGGCAGGTGAGCTCCAGCGCGCCGACCTCGGGGTGGACGAAGTGCTTGACCTCATGGGGACGTATCCCGATCTCGTGGTCGTCCCACACCCGCCGGAACTCCTCGCTATGGGCCGGCAGCAGCTCGGCCAGGTGCGCTGCTCGGGAGTCAGGGCCTCGGAGGGTGACCAGTTCGCGCAGCCCGGCGGCATACATCCTTGTCAGGAACGCATGCTCCTCGGGCGCGTAGATCTGCCGGGCGGCGGGGTCGGTGAACCACCGGTACCCCGCACTGCGGGCAGGCCCGGCGTACCGCGTCGTGTCGCAGCAGGCCGGGACTGATGTGCTCGTTGGACGTGCCCCTGGGGGCGGGTTGTGGCCGACGATCTCGCCACCTACGCCACGAACACCGCGTGACGCCCGGTCAGTGCGTCGATCACACTCAGCCGCTCGACCTCATTCGGCGCGGCACGCCTCTTCCACGCGGTTTGCGTATTTGCTCGCTGGGCTTCGAGCCGCTCTATGCGCTCTGGCGCAAGCGCCGTGCGCCGCAGCGAAAGACTTCCCGACCTCCAGCCGCGCGAGTTGCCCCGGAAGCGGTCGCCGCGGGTCTCGCTGGGTGTCACGCCGAACTCGTGCCGGTATGCGGTGGCGAACGACGCGTGGCTGGCGAACCCGCACGCGTGCGCGACCTGCGCGATCGACCGGTTGTCCCAGGCGGAGCTGTGCAGGCGGGGTCCGGGCGAGCCGCAGCCGTTCGGAGCGGATCAGTTCGCGGGATGTGGTGCCCGCGGCCTGCAGCACATCCTGCAGGTATCGCGCCGACCACCCCAGGGCCCGGGCGATGCCGGCAATGGAGAGGTCGGGGTCAGCAGCGTGGCGGCGGACGTACTGCCGTACCTGCGTCTCGACCTCCTTGCGCTGCGCGGTCGGCGCCGAGTCGGCACCGGCAAATCCCACAGCCTCATCGCCCTGGGCGTCGCCGCCATCCAGGCCGGCCACAAGGTCCGCTACTTCACCGCCGCCGAGCTGGTCGAGACGCTCTATCGCGGACTGGCCGACAACTCCGTCGGCCGGATGATCGAGAACCTGCTACGCGCCGAACTGATCATCATCGACGAAGTTGGGTTCGCCCCGCTTGATGACACCGGCGCCCAGCTGCTGTTCCGCCTCGTCGCCGCCGCCTACGAACGCCGCGCCCTCGGCATCGGCTCACACTGGCCCTTCGACCAATGAGGACGCTTCCTGCCCGAACACACCACCGCCGTCAGCCTGCTGGACCGGCTCCTGCACCACAGCATCGTCGTGGTCACCGAGGGCGAGTCCTTCCGCATGAAACAGGCACGAACCAGGACACCAGCACGCTTGATCAAGAAGTAGTCAACTACGAAGAGCTGGGGACTTCTACCTGGCCACCAGCGACACGCACGTGGCCGTTGACAAGTCTGGGGCGTACACAGTCATGAGGTTCGAGTCTTCAGGGCGCGCGACCGAGACCAGGCAATCTGCGGGTTGACCTGGCCTTTTGCATGATCGGTGGTCTGTAGTCAGCCTGGAACGACGACAAACTTTGGCCCCTACCAGGATTTGTCAGCATGCCCGAGAATGTCCGCCATGGGCTCCCCATTGATCTTGGCCAGTCTGCCTTTCGCCATCGGCATCGTCATGCTCGGCCTGGGTCTCAGCCTGACCTTGGACGACTTCCGGCGGGTGGGCCAGTATCCGAAGGCGGCCGCGGTCGCGTTGCTGTGCCAGATCGTGTTGCTGCCGGCGATCTGCTTCGGCCTGGTGCTCGCCTTCGGGCTTCCGCCGGAGCTGGCGGTCGGGATGTTGCTGGTCGCGGCGTCGCCCGGTGGGCCCACGGCCAATCTGTTCAGCCACCTGTTCGGCGGGAACGTCGCGCTGAATGTCACGCTCACCGCGATCAACTCGGTGCTGGCCGTGGTCGTCCTGCCGATCGTGGTGAACCTCTCAGCTGGGTATTTCTTGTCCGGCGAGGCCGCCCTCGGGCTGCAGTTCGACAAGATGTCGCAGGTCTTCGTGATGGTGCTCCTACCGGTCGCGATCGGGATGCTCGTGCGCGCGTGGGCGCCGGAGGTGGCGCGGCGGCTCAACCTCCCCGTTCGGGCGCTGTCGGTCGTGGTCCTGGTCGGGGTCATCTACGCCGTGTTGTACGCGGAGCGGGAGAACCTCGTCGACTATTTCGTCTCGGTCGGGCTGGTCGCGTTGGGTTTCAACATCGTGAGCCTGCTGATCGGCTACAGCGTGCCGCGCCTGGCGGGTGTCGATCACCGTGCGGCGACCGCGGCCGGGTTTGAGATCGGCATTCACAACACCGGGCTCGCCATCACGGTGGCGCTGAGCCCGACGCTGCTGAACAGCGCCGCGATCGCCATCCCAGGCGCGGTGTACGGCATCGTCATGTTCTTCACGGCGACCGGGTTCGGCTGGTTGATCAGCCGTCGAGCTCGAAGGTCGGTCGGCCCTTCTGCGGCCGATCCCGGGCCCATATAATCGGTGCGCGCCACGGTGCGAAACGGGTCGTAAGCTGACAAATTTGTCATGTCCATCCGGGAGTCGACGTGACCGGGCCAGCCCATCCCGTTCGGCCCGACGGCGAGGGTCCGCCGACCGGTGCTGGCTCGCTGCGACTGCAGATCCTCGGTTCGTTGCGGCTGTGGCGCGATGGCGCCGAACTGGACGCCGGCCCACGGCAGCAGGCGCAGCTGTTGGCCCTGCTCCTGGCGCGCGTGGGCCATCCGGTGAGTACGAGGGAATTGATCGACCTGATGTGGGCCGATGACGCCCCCGCCAGCGCGCTCAATCTCATCCAGAAGTACATCGGGGCATTGCGGCGGGTGCTCGAGCCCGCTGTCCCCGCCCGGGCAGCCGGTACATACCTGCACCGCCGCGGCAACGCGTACGTGTTCAGCGCCGGATCCGGCACGCTGGATCTCGTCACGTTCCGGGAACTCCTCAACGGCGCCCAAGGGCAGGCTCGCGAAGTGGCGCTCGACGACTACGTCAAGGCGCTGGGCCTCTGGCGTGGCCCTGCGGGGGATGGATTGTCCTACGGATCGACCGCGATGCCGATCTTCGCCGCCCTCGACGACGAGTTCTACGCCGCCTGCGTGGCAGCGGCCGAACTGGCCGTGTCGTTACGCCGACCGGAGCGGGTGATCCCGCCCTTGCAACTGGCCGCGTCGATGGCACCGTTTCACGAACCCGTACATGCCGGCCTCATCACCACCCTCGGCGCCGCCGGGCGGCAGGCGGAGGCGCTGTCAGCGTTCCACGCGGTCCGTGATCGCCTAGCCGAGGAACTCGGCATCGACCCCGGTTCGGCGTTGCAGGCCGCGCACCTGCGAGTGCTGACGCAGAGTCCGACATCACCGGTGGTGACGAGTACGGAGGGTGAGGGTGACCGCGCACCGGCGGGGCAGGCGGCCGGCCTGGTCGGCCGGGGCGAGGAACTCGGCGTGCTGCGGCAGGCCATCGAGGCGGCGCTCACCGGCCGCACCGGGCTCGCCATCGTCGAGGGCGAACCGGGCTCGGGTAAGACGCGTCTGCTGGAAGAGGCCGCCGCCGGCGCGGACCGGCGTGGCGCGCTCGTCGTCTGGGCTTCCTGTTTGGAAGGCGACGGAACACCATCGATGTGGCCATGGGAGCAGGCGCTCGCCCTTGTCCTCGACAGCCTGCCCGTGCTGGCGCGTGAGAAGTGGCTGGCCAGTGAACTCGGTCGCCTCCTCGAATCTCGAGACGATGACGCCGCGCCGCCGGTTTCCGGGGGCCGCGCCCAGTTCCGCCTGTACGAGCAGGTCGTCACCTTTATCGGCCAGGCCTCGGCGGAACGGCCGATGCTCCTCGTCATGGACGATCTTCAATGGATCGATGCCACCTCGCTCCAGCTGTTCAGCCATCTGGCGGGCCGGTTACCCACCGGCACCGCGATCATCTGCGCCCTTCGCGACCGCGTACCCACACCCAGCCCCGACCTTTCGCGGGTACTGGCCGCCGCCAGCCGGCTGCCCAGCCACCGCAGGATCCAACTCGGCCCGCTCAGCCTGACCGACGTGGCCGAACTCATCCGCCGCGAGACCGGCCACGAACCCGGCGCGGACGTCGCCCGCGACATCCACGTCCGCACCGCCGGCAATCCTTTCTTCGTCCGCGAACTCTCGCGGCTTCTCAGCGATCGCGGCGCGCTCGGCGACGGCGACGCATCGGCGCGGGCGGGGGTGCCGTCCACCGTACGAGACGTCGTCCGCGATCGGATGGCAGGCCTCGACGACAGGGCTCGCCACCTGCTGAGCGTCGCCGCGCTGATCGGCCGCGACGTCGACCTCGGCCTGCTCGCCCGCGCCGCCGGTGTCGACGTCGCTCACTGCCTCGCATGCCGCGAACCGCTGCGCGCGCTCGGCCTGCTCGAAACGGGGCCGGAGAACCCGTTCTCGTGGCGCTTCGCGCACGACCTGGTGCGCGAAGCGATCACGGAGACGATGGAGCAGCTGCGGGCCGTCCGGCTGCACCTGCGTGTCGCGGACGCGCTCGAAGAAGGCCAAGCGGAGGACGAGTCCAGCACCGAACGCCTCGCCTTCCACCTGTCCGCCGCCGGCCCGCTCGCCGACCCGGTTCGTACCGTGGAGGCGCTGAAGCGCGCCGGTCGTCGCGCGGCGACCAAGCTCGCGTTCGCCGCCGCCGATCGGCACCTGGAATCGGCCGCCCAGATCGCGCGGACGGCCAAGCTCCCGGAACTCGAGCTCTCCGCCCTCTCGCTACTCGCCATCGCCCCGCGCCGGCAAGCCGGGTTCGGCGGCACAACGTTCGATCTGCTGGAGCGTGCGGAACACCTGGCCCGCCAACTCGGCCGGGACGTCGAGGCAGCCGGCCTCCTCTTCGCTCGCCTGTTCGGGGCCTACACCTTCCTGGAGTGGGACCGCGTTCGCCTGGTCCGACGGCTGTACGAGCAAGGGGAGGCGTCCTCCGATCCGGTCATCCGTGTGTACGGCCGGCAAGCCTGGGGCCTGCACCAATGGGACATCGGCCACATCGGCGCGGCATACCGATGCTTCAGCGAGAACAACCCCGCCCTGCTCGACGGGGTCGTCTCCGCGCACAGCGAGACCCCGATCCGGCGTGACGTCTCGGGTGAGTGGCCCGGCTGGCATGCCGTCGTGACGGCACTGCACGGTGACGTCGAGACGGCGGAGACCATCATCGACAAGTGGAACGGCCCCGACGACTCGTACGCGGTCGCGACCTGGGCCTACTACACCACGATCATCGCCTCGGTGGCCGGTGACGCGGGCTGGGTGATGCGCACGATCGAGCGGTGGATGGCCGTGGGCACCGGCCGCGCGGCCATCCAGCAGGAGCACTACATACGGCTGAACTGGTACTGGGCCCGTGCCCTCACCGGCGATGACCCGGCCGTCATCGCGGCGGAGGCCGACCAGCTCCTGGCCGCGACGATGGTCGACCCGCCGCGGTGGGGCGTCGCGTTCCACCACGCGCTGATCGCCGAGATGTGGTTGGCCGCCGGGATGCCGGACGAGGCGGGCGTCGCCCTCGACCGAGCGGACCAGGCCCTCGAGGCCTACGGTCAACGCTACGCCGAAGGACTTGTCCTGCTGCTGCGGGCGCGCCTGCTGCACGCTCGCGGCGAACCCGCGGACGTCGTACGGGCCGCCGCGGAAAAGGCCCGCGACCGGTCCGACGAACGCGGGTCTTACCTGTTCTCCCGCCGCGCCGAGAAGTTGCTTGCGGAATTCGGTTGGGGCGGCGAGTAGACGCTCCAGGTGTGAAAGCCCAGCCCGATGCCCCAAAAGGCTATCGACCAAACAGGCCAGAAGTGGCTTCTCGAGTCGTAGCGAAACCAGACAACGACCTGGGCCAGATTGGCCAGAACATAAAGAAGCAGATGAATCCGTAGGCCCCACTTCCTGGCCGTCTCGCTCTTGTTCGTTTTCATGCCCGCAGGCTAGGTCGACGTACTTGTCAAGGACTGAGGCGTACTTCCCAAAGACTGACCTACCGGGTTCAGCGATCGTCAACTATTCGGGATCTACTCTGACCTGCAATCGAGGTGCTGATCACACACGTTTGAAAGGACCACGTCTATGACGACGACCCGCCGAGCGGTGCTGGCCGGATCCGCCGCTTTAGCGACCGGTGCCCTGCTGGGAACGTCCGAGGCGCAGGCGGAAGCCAAGCCCAAACCCACCGTGGTGCTCGTGCACGGCGCGTTCGCCGATTCCTCCGGCTGGAACGACGTCAGCGCCAGGCTCATCCGCGAGAACTATCCGGTCATCGCCCCGGCGAATCCGCTGCGCGGCGTGGCCGCCGATTCCGCCTACCTTGCCTCCCTTCTCGCCACGCTCAGCGGCCCGATCGTCCTGGCCGCGCATTCCTATGGCGGGATCGTCGTCACGAACGCCGCGATCGGTAACGCGAACGTGAAAGCGCTGGTCTACGTGGCCGCGTTCGCCCCTGACCAGGGTGAATCGCTGCTGGATCTGCAGAACAAGTATCCGGGGAGCAAGCTCAATGAGGCTGCGCTGGACTTTCGTCCTTATGGTGATGGGCTCGTCGAGGGATACATCAAGAAGGAGGTATTCCACGGCGTCTTCGCCGGGGACGTGCCGAGGGCGACCACTGACCTGATGCAGGCCGGCCAGCGGCCCGCTGACACGCGCACGCTCGGAGAGCCGTCGGGCGCCCCGGCGTGGAAGACCATTCCCTCCTATTACCTGATCGCCAGGAACGATCAAGTGCTCCCCGTCGCGGCGCAGCGGTTCATGGCACGGCGGGCCGGGTCACGGGTCCACGAGGTCGGCGCCTCGCACGTCGCGATGATCTCGCAGCCCTCCATGGCCGCCGACCTCATCAAAAGCGCCGCGCGCTGACGTCTCAAGGGGTCGAGCCGGCGGCCGGTCCCAGTGATTTGGCTCGACCTACTGTTCCGGCCCGGTACGACGGAGGAACCACATGAACGACGGTGCGGCGCGGCGCGGGCCGGTCCTGAACGACGAGCAGTTCCGCCGGCTCGCCGCGTACGGGGAGGTGGAACACGCCGAGGCCGGTCGGGATCTGTACGTGTCCGGCGACGACTCCTACGACTTCTTCCTGCTCCTGACGGCGACCGTGGACATCGTCCGGGACGCGACGGCGATCGAGCCGGAACGTCTGATCTTCCACGGTGGCCCCGACGACTTTCTCGGCGAGCTCAACCTGCTGACCGGTCAGCACGTCTACCTGACCGCTCGGGTGGTGTCCGCCGGGACAGTCGTGCGCATCGGGGTGGCGAAGTTACGCCGGGCCCTCGCCGAACAGGATGACATCGCCGACCTCGTGCTGACGGCGTTCCGGGAACGGCGCGAGGTCATCCGCTCGGCCGCCGGCGACGTCCTGGAGATCGTCGGTGGTTCGGTGTCGCGGCGCGCGACGCCAAGAACGCTCGCGGAGCTGCTCGGCCTCATCTACCGGGCCGACGGATCCGCGGTCGATCTCGTCGTGGTGGGCGCCGGCCCGGCGGGACTGGCCGCCGCCGTGTACGGGGCGTCCGAAGGCCTCGTCACCGTGCTGCTGGATCGAAGCGGGCTCGGCGGCCAGGCCGCCAAGAGCGCCCGGATCGAGAACTACCTGGGCTTCCCTCACGGTGTCAGCGGTTCGAACCTGACCCGCCTGGCGATGATTCAGGCACTCAAGTCCGGCGTACGGATCCACTCGCCGTGCGCGGTGACAGGTCTCGATCTCTCCGACGATCGACGGCCGACCGTCCTGCTGGAGGACGGCGTACGCATTCCGTGCCGCGCGGTGATCGCGGCTACCGGAGCCCATTACCGCCGTCTCGACATTCCGCAGTGGGCGACGTTCGAGAAGTCCGGCTGCATCCGGTATGCGGCGACCGAGCTGGACGTCCGCGAGTACGAGCATCAGCCGGTGGCCGTCATCGGGGGCAACTGGCCGGAGATGACACCCTCACGTCGATTGTCGTCGAGAGGCCGGGCGAGCGGCCGGAACGGCTGGCTTGTCACGCATTGTTGTGCTTCATCGGAGCCGACCCCGTGTCGGGCTGGCTGTCCGGCGTCGCCAAGGCCGACGACGGCTTCGTCCTCACGGACGGTCCGCTTCCCACCGGCTCGTCCGGCTCGCGCCTTCCGTTCCAGACGAGCGCTCCCCGGGTCTTCGCGGTCGGCGACCTCCGCTCGGGCTCGACGAAACGCGTGGCCACGGCCGTCGGCGATGGCGCGAGCGCGGTCTCCTCCGTACACGTGGCGCTCACCGGCGACTGACATGTCCATCGCCCGTCCTGACCTCCATTGAACCGACGACCGGCCCATGCGCAACCGCGCCCTTAAGGAGCATCAAATGCCAACTCGGGTGAACCGGCAGACCGTCGATCTGTCCGCCTATCCAGACCTCATCGTCCTGTACCTCGGCATGCGAGTGAATCGCCTGTACGGGATCCGGACCTTCTTCAGCTTCGGCCGGAAGATCAGTGGCTCGGTCGCGGGCAAGCCGGACGGGTTGCTGCTGCACGAGCCCGTGTACTACTCGTTCTTCCCGATGAACATGGGGATGCGCCAGTACTGGCGGGACCTGCCGTCGCTGCTCGCCTTCGCCCGGTCCGAGCCTCATCGGGAGTGGTGGCTGGAGTTCCTGCGGGATTCGGGCGGCACCGGTTTCTGGCACGAGACGTACTCGGTCAGGGGCGGCATGGAGGCCGTCTACGACGACGTTCCCAAGCCGCTCGGGTTTGGCCGGTTCGCTGGAATCCAGCGCGCTCGTGGACCCATGTTCGGTTCCGCGGCCCGCTTGGGGCGCTCCTACGACGGCAGCCCGGTCCTGAGCGAGACGGATCTCTACGAGTCCTAGCCGGCTCGAACTACAGCAGCGACGAGTTCGCCAGATCGGCGAGCACTCCCTCCGGACGGCTCGGCTCGATCGGATGCCACAGCCGCCAAGGCTCCGCTCGGTCATGATCACGCTCAACGTAGGCGGGCAACGCGGACAGGCCGACAGCGCCGGGGCCGATGGCGCGGTGCACGTCCAGGTCGAAGCGGAACGGATCGGTCACCTGTCCCCGTCTCGTGCACCCGCCGGAGGATCCGTCACTGCCGTCTCCCTCGACACCCTGTTCAGCGGCCATCCTGCCCGGTGGACAGCCGTTTTGGACGCGACCCTTCCGACGCGCGCTCGAGGCAACTGTGCAGGCGCTTCCCCCTCTTTTGGCGTCGATTGGTGGTGCAACTCCCTCCGGACGGCCGTGTGGACAGGCAGTTTCGAAGTGTCCGCACAGCCGAGTGCGCGGTGCCGTCGGCCACGATCGGCGGCTGACGCTCACGCGACACGGGAGGCCCGGAAACCTCACATTCATCTACAAACACGATGATGAGCTTGAAACCCACAAACAACACAATGTCGGACGATCGGCAACAAAACCTCCCAAGACTCGCCTCCAGCAAATCTTGGAGGTATGTGTTGGGCTACAGCAGACGCGATTTCCTGTCCGCCGTCGGTGTTTCCGGCGGTGCAGGCGCGCTCTTCGCGACCATGGGCACGCTCGGCCTCGCGCCGACCGCCGAGGCGGCCGCGAAGGAATCTTTCGACCCGCCGCAGCAGTCTGACTTCTCGCTCACCGGGAGGTCTGCGAAGAAGGTGGTGATCCTCGGCGCGGGGATAGCCGGTCTTGCCACGGCGTACGAGTTGGGCAAGGCGGGCTACGACTGCACGATCTTGGAGGCGCTCGACCGGGTGGGCGGCCGGAACTGGACCATCCGCGGCGGTGACCGCGTGACCGAGCTGGACGGCTCCTCACAGGTCGCGAAGTTCAGTGACGGCGTCTATCTCAATGCGGGACCGGCCCGGCTGGCGCAGTGGATGGTCACCATGGACTACTGCCGCGAGCTCGGCGTGGACCTGGAGGTCTTCACCAACTCCAACGCCCAGGCCTACATCTACCACCAGAACATGCAGTCCCCTGTCCGTTGGCGTACCGCCAAGGCCGACGTATACGGGTATGTCTCGGAGTTGCTGTCGCGGGCGACCGACGCGGGGGCGCTGGACGCCGCGCTCACCGCGCAGGACAAAGAGCGGCTGATCGCCTTCCTGTCGAGCTTCGGGGCGGTGGGGAACAAGGCGAGCGGATTCAAGTACTCCGGAGGCGACCGCCGCGGCCACAGCGTGAACCCGGGCGCGGGTGAGCAGCCGGGCACGCTGCTCGAGCCGGTGCCGTCGCTGTCGGAGGTGCTGGCGAGTGGCGTCGGGCAGCGGTTCTCGTTCGAGTTCGGCTACGAGCAGGCGATGCTGATGTTCCAGCCGGTGGGCGGCATGGACGCGATCCCGCGGGCCTTCGCCGGCAAGATCGGGCGGCAGCGGATCCGGCTACGCGCCAAAGTTACCAAGATCACCGATTTGCCGGACGGCGTGGAGGTGGAGTACCAGGACCGCCACGGCCGTACCCAGAAGATCAAAGCGGACCTGTGCGTCGCGGCGATGCCCCCGCACATCCTCGCCAAGACCGCGCACAACCTCGGCCCGGACGTCCAGGCCGCCCTTGCCACCCCGACCGCCACGAACGCGGGCAAGATCGGCCTGGAGTACCGCCGTCGCTGGTGGGAGAACGACGAGGACATCTACGGTGGCATCACCGCCACCGACCTCGACCTGTCCACGATCTGGTATCCCTCCTACGGGTACGGCACCTCGCGCGGCATGGTCGTCGGCTACTACAACTTCGGCGCCCAGGCCGACGCGTACGCCGCGCTGAAGCACGCGGACCGCGAGCGCCGCGCGATCGAGCAGGGCATGAAGATCCATGGCGCGAAGTATCGCGACGAGCTGGCCTCGTCGGTGTCCATCGCCTGGAAACTCCAGCCGCACATCGAGGGCGCATGGGTGGGCTGGCCGTCCCGGCAGGGCGCGTACCAGCTCCTCAACAGACCGGCCGGGCACGTGCACTTCGCGGGGGACTGGCTGAGCTACATGATCGCCTGGCAGGCGGGAGCCCTGGAGTCCGCCCGCAAGGTCGTCACCGAGCTGCACCAGCGCGCCTTGAGCACCTCCTGAGAGGACACCTCCGCATGAAGATCCGCACCATCGCCCTCTCCGCGGCAGTCGTCCTCGTGCTCGGCACCGGTACGGCCGCCGCCAACCCCACCTGGTCGCCCCGGCCGCAGGAGGTCAAGCCCTTCCTCCCGGCCGGCACCACCAACCCCGCGATCGCCGACGGCGTGGCGCTCGGCAAGCAGGTGGCCTCCTACACTGCCAGCGGCCTGGGCCCGGCGGCGGCCAACACCGGGGCTCCCGCCGACTCTCCCGAGCGCTACGTCGACTTCCCCGGCGCTACTTTGCCCCCTGGCGTCACCATCACCGAGGCCCAGGCACTCAACGTGCTCAAGCGCATCAAGGCGAACCTCTCCGCCGCTGGGCTGGGCCTGGCCGACGTCGTCTCCATGCGCGCTTACCTGGAGAAGCCTCCCGGAGCCGAGTCGGCCGACTTCACCGGCTGGAACCGCGCCTACCGCCAGTTCTTCGCCAACACGGACCTGGCCACCGGCCAGCCCGTACCCGTCCCTCTCGGCACCGCGCCCCCCGCCTCGCCCATGGAGGTCAACCCGGCCCGCCCGGCCCGCGTGACGATCGAGATCGCCAACCTCCCGGTCGCGGGCTGGCTCGTCGAAGTGGAGGTCGTCGCCGCATACAAGCGCTGACTACAAGCACTGACCGCCGTACAGAGCTGCGGGCGTGTCCGGCTGATGGAGCCGATCCAGCAGCCGGACACGGATGCTGCCCGGCAAGAACCGCACCGGACGTCCCCGGGCGGTCGGCCCGGCCGAGCCGGCCACGCTGCGGCGCCTGGTCAACGGCGTGGGTGAGTAGAGCGGGTGGCGCTCGCCCCAGCCTTTGGCGATGAGTTCTGCTTGACCCTCCTTCGACAGGAAAAGGTGCAGGCTGCCGTCGGGGTGGACGTGGACGAACTCGGCGTTGAGGCGAGGTGGCAGCAGCACCGTTCCGGCGGGTTGCTCCCGTAGCTGATCGGGGCTGTTCTGGCTGAGCTGGACGTGGGGGACCGATGGGCCGGTCTTGGGGTGGTCACCGGTGCGGATCGGAAGCGCGAACGCGGTCATGATGTTGTTCCTCCCGATCATTCCGGTCGTGGACCTGGTGTTCAGTCGATGGTCGACGCCGAGCGGACGTGGTCTTCATGTGGTTCCCGGCCGCCGGCGAAAGTGTCGCCGCGCCATGGCGAAGATCGGCCGGCCAGCAGCCCGCCCATCCCTCTCTGCCCGGTCAGCCGCCACGTTGTCACGGCAGGTCCAGGATCGACTCCATCGCCGCGGTGTTACTGAACTGCCCGCGCAGTAGGTCTGGCCGTATAGTGACATCACGCGTCGTCCGTATCGATCAAAAGGGAGCTATGGCCAAGGTCGGAATCAGTGACGTCGCCGCTCGTGCCGGGGTCAGCGAAGCGACCGTCAGCCGTGTGCTCAACCGTCGGGGTGTGGTCGCCGCCGGCACGCGCCGTGTCGTGGAGGACGCGATCCGCGAGCTGGGATACGACCGCGGCGGGCAGAGTCAGCTCGTCATCGTCCTGACCCCTGGCCTCGCCCAGCCCTTCTTCGGACGGCTCTGCGAGCTGATCGAGTCGGCGTTGGCGCCTCAGGGGTTCAAGGCCGTCGTGTGCTCCACGACGGTGGGCGGGTTGCAGGAGATCGACTTCATCACCTCCACCATGGATCTGGGCATCGCGGGCGCGGTCTTCGCCTCGGCGAGTAACACCCTGATCGGCGTGGACCCGGCGCCGTACCGGCTGCTGCAGGAACGGCAGATCCCGTTCGTCTCGATGAACGGCGCGATCGAGGGCCTCCCGGCCCCCAGCTTCTCCACGAATGACAAAGTGGCGGCGGCGCTGGCCGTCGAGCACCTGTGGAACCTCGGCCACCGCGACATCGGCATGATCGTCGGCCCGGTGGGCAACCGGCCCAGCGAGCGGCGCCTCGACGGTTTCGTCGAGGCGATGAGCTCACGCGGCGTGGATGACCCGCGGCGACTCGTCGCGCGTCAGGTCTACAGCGTCGAGGGCGGAATGTCGGCCGCCGAGACCCTGCTCGACCAGGGTGCGACCGCGATCGTCGCCGCGAGTGACTACATGGCCCTGGGTGCGATTCGTACGGCGGGCCGGCGCGGTCTGTCCGTGCCGGGCGATGTGTCCGTCGTCGGCTACGACGACTCCCAGATCATGGGATTCGTCGATCCGCCCCTGACGACGGTCCGGCAGCCGATCGAGCGGATCGCGCAGGCGATCTCCGCCACCATGGTGCATCTGGTCAACAGGCGGCCGGTGCCGGCGGGGGAGCTGATGTTCGACCCCGAGCTGATCATTCGTGGCTCGACGGCCGCCCCGCGCGCATAGATAGTCGCCGATCGCGGCTCAGCGGGCTGGTCCGCTGCCGCTCGCTGATCGCCTGATTCACCGGATTCGCCCGATGCCGCCAGTGTGACGGCATCGGCGATCGTACCTGCTCGCGGGGTGTGTCCTCCGCTGATGGCTGCCCAGACCATGGGGGCTGCCTGCCACCATGACGGGCTGCCGAGCCCACGATGGGCCCGCCCTGTCCTTCGCGACGCGGGCTCCTTGAGCGTGTGGCCGTCTTGTAACGCACTGCGTTGCCCTACTGTTGACGTGTTTATGACGTGTATGTAACACTCGCTTTTCATGACGAGGCAGTCACCACCTGCGGCGCAGGTCGCACGGTCCGGTCAAAACCACCCACCATGGCATCTTCGAGTTGATTCGAGCATGCACGATCTTGTCGAATCTTTCATTTGGGCGTCACATCGTTCGCGTGAGTGGGTTCAGACCGGACGGGACCCGAGATATCTCCCGAGTTACTGGGCCGGTTTGACGGACCGGCCGATGTTCTATTCGCGAGACCTCGCCCACCAAATGCTCGGCGCGCATCTGCTGGGACTGGACGCGGAGAACCTTTCGATGCTCCGGCATTTCGCCGGATCGTCGAACGGCGCCCGCGGCTGGTATCCGTTGTGGGCGTTCGACTTCGACGGCACGCCGGCCGCCATCGACTACCACTCGGATGACGACTTCGTACGAGAGATCCCGGCGCCATTCGAACTCGTCGAGAAGGCGGTCGAGCAATATCGCTGGACGGCGGACGACCGATTCCTGCTCGCTCCGGAGATCGCGGCGTTCGTGCGCAACACGATGACGTCGTTCGTCGACGCCCATGATCCCCTCGGGACGGGTGTCGCGGGCGAAGGCGGCAGCGGGGACATCTTCCGCGGAACGGCGACCTACAACGAGGGGGAGCGGCCCCCGCACCTCCTGGTGGCCGCCGACGGGATCGCCAGCCAATGGGCGGCGCACCTGGCGCTCGGCTCCATCACCTTCGACGAGGAGTTCGCCGCGTGGAATCGTGCGCGGGCCGAGCAACTGGACGAGCACTTCTCGACGTCATGGTGGTTGCCCGGCGACCAGCACTACACCGCGGGCTTCACCGCCGACGGACCGGTCGGCGGGTTCCGGCTGGAGAGCACCTGGTTCCCCGCGCTCAAGGGGATCATGCGCGACGACCAGCGCTCGAGCGCGCATCTCGACTTCCTCCGATCTGGCCTCGCGGCGACGCCGCCGTTCAATATCGAGGCTTTCACCTACCTTCCGGAGGCCTTCTTCCGGTACGGGTGGGACGACGAGGCGCTGCGGTGGATGCGCTACCTCGCGGGCTCCAGGGCGGACTATCCCGAGGTCCCCTTCACGCACGTCGCCCACATCGTGGTCGGCCTGACCGGGCTGGAGCCGGGCGCCCAGGGGGGCGTCGTCCACACCCGCTCGCATCTTCCGGCCGGGGAGTGGATCGAGGTGGACGAAGTTCCCGTCGGTGCCTCCGTCGTCGGGCTGCGGCACGAGGCCAGGGAGGCCACCGAGTTCCAGGTGACCGGCGGACCAGGCGTGACCTGGACCTCCACCTGGGATGACGGGCACGTCACCACGGTTGACGTGCCGAACGGTTCACGCGTACGCGCAAGTGCCGACGGCAGCGTCGTCGTGCTTCGCGGGCAGCGATAGATCACTGACAAAAGGAGACCCCCCTTGCACCGAAAGGCACTCGCCGCCGTCACCGCCGCCTCGTTCCTCGCGCTCGCCGCGTGTAGCAGTGAGAGCGGTGATGGAGCAGCCTCGGCCGGGACCACCACGATCAGCTACGCCTTCTGGGGGACCACCGACGAGGCCGCCACCATGAAGGCGATGATCGCGGCGTTCGAGAAGGCCAACCCGACGATCAAGGTCGAGCCCAACTGGATCCAGAGCGACTACGAGCAGAAGCTCCAGACGTCGATCGCCGGCGGCGGCGCCCCGACCGTGGCGGAGATCTCCGACACCTCGCTGCCGAGCTTCGCCAACGCTTTCCAGAAGGTCGAGGTCGACAAGAGCGTCTACTACTCGCCGGCCGTCCAGCGGGCGGGGACGTTCGGCGGGGCCGACTACGCGGTGCCCTTCGTCGCGAAGAGCAAGGTCATGGCCATCAGCAAGGACGCCTTCGACAAGGCCGGCGTCGCCGTCCCGTCCGGCGCGACGCCGATGACGACCGCGGACTTCGTGGCCGCGGCCAAGAAACTGACGTCGGGATCGGGCCCGAAGAAGGTCTACGGCTCCGCGCCCCTTTGGTACGACGGCTGGCTGATCGCGGAGGGCGGCTCGTACTACAGCGCGGACGGCAAGCAGTGCACGATGGGCAACCCCGATGGGATCCGCGCCGCCCAGACCGTGGTGGACGCCGTGAAGACCGGCGGCTTCGCGCCCAACCAGGCCGACGCCCAGGGGCAGGACATGTTCCAGTGGCTCGCCGACGGCAAGGTCGCGATGCTGCCCGACTTCGGCCCGTGGAACATCGCCAAGATCGCCGCGTTGGACACCTCGAAGTTCCTCATCGTGCCGTTGCCCGGCAAGGGCGAGCCCATGGAGGTCGACAGCCTGGGCATCGCGAAGGACGCGAACGAGGCGGAGACCGCCGCGGCGAAGACCTTCACGAAGTTCATGAGCTCGACCCCCGACGCGCAGAACCTGCTGGCGACGACGAAGTCCGCGCTCGGCATCCCCGTCATCCAGGGATCGCTCGACGCCTTCAAGTCCATCGCCCCGAAGGTGAACCTGCAGGCCTTCATCGACGCCGTCAAGAACGCGGTGACCACGCCCGCCGTCAAGGACAAGGTGCGGATCGAGAGCGCCTTCTCAGGTGACCTGAACTCGCGCACCGCGATCGGCTCCGGCACCGAGGATCCGGCCGTCGTGCTGCCGCAGCTTCAGGCCGAGTGCCAGAAGCTGCTGGACGCGGCGCAGTGACGATCACCGAGCGGATCGCGTAGAGGGGATCGCGGCATGTCAGGCATCGTGGACGGGCTTTCGGGATTCCTCGAACGGCTGCACGTCGACGAGGGGCTCCGGCCCATCCTCTCCCTGGTCATCATCTTGGCCATCGTGTTCGGCCTCATCGGCGCCGGTCTGTGGGGCGCCCTCCGGGCGCGCTGGATCTCGCGGAACACCGCCGCGTTCTGGCTCTTCGTCTCTCCGTGGATCGTCGGCTTCGTGATCTTCACGGGTGGGCCGATGGTGTACTCCCTGGTCCTGTCGTTCATGGACTGGGACCTGATCGATCCGGCGAAGTTCACCGGGCTCGCCAACTACAAGGAAGCGCTCTCGGACCCCAAGCTCGGTCAGGCGATCAAGGTCACCCTGACGTACGCCGTGGTGAGCGTTCCCCTGCAGACGCTGCTCTCCCTGGGTGTCGCGCTCCTGATGAACGTCCGGGTCCGCGGGGTCAACGTGTTCCGGACCATCTGGTACCTGCCCTCGCTCGTGACGGGAGTGGCCCAGGCGGTGCTGTTCATCTGGGTCTTCCATCCCAGTTACGGCCTGGTCAACGGGCTGCTGCGCCTGTTCGGCGTCGATGGACCCAAGTGGCTCTTCGACGCCGGCTGGGCCCTGCCCGCGGTGATTCTCATGAGCCTCTGGACGGTCGGCGGGAACATGATCATCTATCTCGCGGGCCTGCAGGACGTACCGAAGAACCTCTATGAGGCGGCCGAGATCGACGGCGCCGGGCGCTGGCACTCGCTGTGGCACATCACGCTTCCCCAGGTGAGCCCCGTCATCTTTTTCAACGTGGTCACGGGTCTCATCGGCGCGATGCAGACCTTCACCCAGGGCTACGTGGTCACGCACAACGGGGGCGGCCCG
Organism: Nonomuraea sp. NPDC049158; assembly: GCF_040648335.1. Lineage (NCBI taxonomy): Bacteria > Bacillati > Actinomycetota > Actinomycetes > Streptosporangiales > Streptosporangiaceae > Nonomuraea > Nonomuraea sp. NPDC049158. Next base: position 95,370 of record NZ_JBEZDM010000002.1, on the reverse strand, counting down.
TCCGACTCGCTGCTTTTCTACGTCCTGTACCTGTACCAGAACGCGTTCTCCTTCTTCCAGATGGGATACGCGTCCGCCCTGGCCTGGATCCTGTTCGCCATGATCATGGTGCTCACGGCGCTGGTGTTCCGGGGGAGCGCCTTCTGGGTCTACTACGAATCGCAACGGCCGAAGGAGCGGAGGCGGCGTGTCCATGTCAGCTAGCGCGGAGGGGGCGCGACCTCGGCCGCTGGGGCCCAGGGTCTTCGCGGTCACCCTGCTCGTGGTCGGGTCCGTCGTCTTCGTCTACCCCTTCCTCTGGATGATCGCGACCGCGCTGCGGACGCAGGCGGGCGTGTCGCAGGGCGGGGTGTCGCTCTGGCCCATCCAGTGGCAGTGGTCCAACTTCTCCGACGGTCTCGGGTCGTTTCCCTTCTGGACCTACCTGCGCAACTCGGTGCTGAGCACGCTCGTCCCGGTCGTCGCGGTGGTCTTCTCGTCCTCGCTCATCGGGTTCGCGTTCGCGCGGATCCGGGTCCGGGGCTCCGGGGTGCTGTTCGCCATCGTGCTGTCGACGATGTTGCTGCCCGGGGAGGTGACGATCGTCCCGCAGTTCATTCTTTTCAAGAATCTCGACATGATCGACACGCTGTGGCCGATCATCGTGCCGACCTTTTTCGGCTCCTCGTTCTTCATCTTCCTGTACCGGCAGTTCTATCTGCGATTGCCGGACGCGTTGACGGATGCCGCCCTCATCGACGGCGCCGGCTGGTTCCGCATCTGGTTCTCGATTTATCTGCCGCTCTCCCGGCCCATCGTCATCGCGACCGCGGTGCTGCAGTTCATGTCCTACTGGAACAACTTCTTCCAGGCCGCGATCTACCTTTCGACAGAGCGGTGGAAGACGCTGCCGCTCGCCCTGGCGGGTTTCCAGTCCGTGCACGGCACGAACACGCCACTGCTGATGGCCACCACCCTGGTGGTGACCCTTCCATGCGTTCTTCTCTTCTTCTTCGCGCAGCGTCACATCATCGGCGGAATATCATTCACGGGGATCAAATGACGGAAATCGAACTGCCTGCCACGGGTGCCGCCTGGCTACCGGGGTGGACCCACTCGGAGCCTGAGGAGCCTGTCCCGCTGGGCGCCGATCACTCCGGCGCGGGGCTCCTGGTGCGCGCGACCCGGCCCGGTGACGTGCGCGAACTGCGGGGCGGCGTCTTCGAGGTCGTGTTCGGCACGCTGGGCGAGCCGCTCAGTCTTACCGTGACGATCCCCGCGACCGATGCGGGCGCGTGGTGGCGCCCGGGCAGCACCGAGCCGCACGCGACGATCCCGCCATCGTGGGGGGCGGCGGTCGACGCGACCGCCCTGCGGGGCATTCCGCTCGGGGCCCTGCTCGGCTCGCGCGACCTCACCCGTCTGGTCTACGCGGTCGACAGCGGCAGCAGCGAGACCCAGGTGCTGGCCGGCCTGGTGGAGGAGACCGCCGACTTCGTGATCAAGATCGCCGTCGGCGGCTCTGGTACGACGGGCGACGTGCGGCTTCTCCTGGACGTGTCCGGCGGCACCTTCGCGGAAGCCGTACCTGAGGCGGGGCGCTGGCTCCAGGGGGAGCAAGGTCATCGCGAGGCGCCGGGGGCCGAGGACCCGGTGCTGTGCACCTGGTATTTCGCGCACCAGCACGTCTCGGCCGCCACCGTGCTCGCGCAGGCCGATCGCGCGGCCGCGATGGGGTTCGGCACGGTGATCGTCGATGACGGCTGGCAGACGAACTCGCACGGCCGGGGATACGGATCGTGCGGCGACTGGGAGGTCACGCAGGACAAGTTCCCCGACGCGGCCGGCCTGGTCGCGGCGTTGCGCGCCCGAGGGCTGCGTACCGTGTGGTGGATCGGCACACCCTTCCTGGGCTATCGGGCGAAGGCCCGCGACCTGGGGCTTTCCACGCTGCGCGACAAACTCGAACTGGAGGCGGAGGTCCTCGACCCGCGAGACCCCTTCACCCGCGCCTACCTGGTCGGGCGGATGGAGGAGATCATCGCGCGGACGGGGGCCGACGGCCTGAAGCTCGACTTCCTGGAGGAGTTCCATGACCAGGGGGCGCCGGGGTCCGTGGCCGCGGCCGTCGACACCGTATCCGAGATCGTCGACAGGCTACGAGGGCTCGGAGTCGAGCCGTTGATCGAGTTCCGGGAGCCGTACGTTCATCCAGTGCCCAGCCGGCACGCCTCGATGATCCGCGTCGGCGACTGCCCGCTGAACGCGGTCCAGAACCGCGTCGGCATCCTCGACCTGCGCCTGAGCCGGCCGGGCATGCCGATCCACAGCGACCCGATCATGTGGGCCGAGGGCGACGGCCCGGAGCGGGTCGCCCATCATCTGATCAACGCACTGCTGGGCGTGCCGCAGATCTCCGTGGACCTGACGCGGCTTCCCGGGGGCCAGTCCGAGGCGCTCACGTTCTGGCTCAGTGTCTGGCGCGAGCACCGCGACCTGCTGCTGCACGGCCGGCTGGTGCCCGAGCGCCCCGAACTGATGTACCCGGTCGCCCGCGTTCACGACGGCGGCCGGCACTTCGTCGCGAGGTACGCGCCGCACGCCATCGCGATTCCGGCCGGCGACTGGACGGAACTGCTGGTGGCGAATGCCGACGACAGCTCCCCGATCCTGCTGAACGAGGGGGACGAGGTCAGCGCCGGCCTGGAGATCTGGGACGCCAGGGGGCGGCGGGTCGTCGAGGGGGACATCGTTCTGGCCGCCGGGCCCCACGCGCTGGCCATTCCTTCCGGCGGGCTCGCCCGGTTGCGCCGAGCCCGTTCATCGATGCCCTCGACATGAGCCCGGTGACGTTGGACGTCACCGACTTCGGGGCGGCTCCCGGCAGCCGCTCCGATGCCGCGCCCGCGGTCGCGGCGGCCCTCCAGGCCGCCGGCGCCGTGGCGGGGCCGGTGGTCCTCCGATTCCCGCCGGGCGACTATCACTTCTGGCCGGACGGCGCTCAACGTCGTGAGCTCTACGTCTCCAACACCGTGGGGGACGATCCGCGGTACCGCGAGAAGACGATCGCCGTGCTCGTCGAGGCGATGGACGACCTCGTCGTCTCGGGGGAGGGCGCCCGCATCCTCCTTCATGGGCTCCAGACCACCTTCGCCATCATCGACTCGCGGCGGGTGCGCGTCGAGGGACTGGAGTTCGACTTCGCGGTGCCGACGGTCGTCGACGCCACGGTCGTGGACGTGGGCGTCGAGGCGGGGCGGGCGTACCGGGTGATCCGGGTGCCCGAGGTCACGCTGTTCTCCGTCGAAGGACGCTCGATCCGCTGGCACGGTGAGGCCCTCGGCTCGGGCGCCGTCGCCTGGGAGGGCCGTGACGCGCTCGAGTACACGCAGATCCATGATCCGTCCGGCCACACCACGCGGCGCGGGCCGAACCCGCTCTTCGACGACGTCCGGTCGATCACGGCGGTGGGGGACCGCGAGATCCGGATCGACTACGACCGCGGCGAGGAACCGGCCGACCTCGGTCTCGTCTATGAGATGCGCCTGACGACACGTGATCATCCCGGCGCGCTCGTGCTCGACAGCTCCGGCGTGCGGTTGTCCGGGCTGCGTTTCCGGTTCCTGCACGGCTTCGGCGTCGTGGCTCAGGCGAGCCGTGACATCACGATCGAGGGCTGCGAGTTCCGAAGCCCGCCGGGCAGCGGGCGGCACACGGCGGGTTTCGCCGACTTCGTCCAGTTCTCCGGCTGCTCGGGAGTCGCGGCCGTTCGCGACTGCCTCTTTGACGGGCCGCACGACGACCCGATCAATGTGCACGGCACCTACCTCCGCGTCGCCGAGCAGCCCGATCGCCGCACGCTGGTGCTCGAGTACGCGCATCCGGAGACGGCCGGACTCCCGCAGTTCTCGCTCGGCGACCTGATCGAGATCGTCGAGCGGGAGACGCTCCAGCCGATCGCGACCGCGACGGTGCAGCGCGTACGGCAGCCGAGCGGGCGGGACCGCGCCCACCCGCTCAGGGTCGTCGTCCTGACCGCCGGCGCCGAGCTTCCCGGCGACCTCACCGGGCGGGCCGCGGTGGAGAACGTGACCCGGACGCCGGCCGTGCACATCGCCCGCAACCTCTTCCGGAACGTGCCCACGCGCGCCGTCCTCGTGACCACGCGGCGTCCGGTGGTCATCGAGGACAACCGGTTCGAACGCCCGGGAATGGCCGCGGTCTACGTCTCAGGAGACGCCGCCGAATGGTGGGAGTCCGGTCCGGTACGCGATCTGGTCGTCCGCGGGAACGAGTTCGTCGAACCGGGTGGACCGGCGGTCTTCGTCGATCCGCGGACCGACTCCGCGTACCCGGTTCACCGCGGCGTCGTCGTCGAAGGAAATCTCTTCGTGCTCCGTGACGTCCCGGCGCTCGACGCCAAGAGCACCCGGGGCATTCGCTTCAGGGGCAACAGCATCGTGCGCTCCGGGCCGCGGGCATGGGACGTCATCCTCCGGTCGTGCACGGACGCGGAGATCGATGAGCCGACGGTGACGGTCACCGAGCTCGGATGAGCGGCACCGGCGGCCGGAGGGTCAGTCGTTGATCGCGCGCCCGTGGTTCCGGCGCTGGACGTACAGGCGGTCGCCCTTCGGCCCCGTCCATTCCACCCGCACGATCCCGGGCACCGCCGTGTCGCCGACGCGTGACGGGTCGGCCCAGTAGCCGAATCTGGGGTTGCGGAAGAACGTCGCCCACAGCTGGCCGCTCCGGTCCACGAACAAGTTGTTGTGGCCGGCGCCGACACCCAGGGTCCACCGCTTCGAGTACGGTCCCTCGAACGTGTCCGAGACGGCGACGACCGCGTCGTAGTGGTACTGCTCGCGACCGGCGCCGGGCGGGTCGTAGGCGTAGCGGGTGCTGCCGTCGGCATTGGCCGAGGATCGGTTCCAGGCGGCCTGGAGCAGGAAGTACTTGCCGCCGTGCTTGAAGACGTACGCGCCTTCGAGATACGGCTCGGGCGCGTAGGGCGTCTGCTGGAACTGCGGGAGGTTGGTGGTCGGGACGATGTCCTCCATGTCGTCCCGGAACTTCGCGTACAGGTTGTTGTGCAGCACCAGCCAGGCGTCATCGCCCTCGGTGTAGAGGCCGCCGTCGATGTGGTGGTAGGCGCCGGGCAGGATGAAGCCGGGCCCGCCGATGAAGGAGTCGCCGAAGGGTTTGTCGTGGTTGCCCTGAACGAGCCGGTACGGGCCTTCGGGCCCGCCCTCGCTCACGAGCATGAACGAGCCGACCTTCTTCGAGTGGTCGCCCATGCAGGCGACGATGTACCACTTGCCGCGGAAGTAGTGCACCTCCGGCGCCCAGACATCGCCGCGCTTGCCGAACTGGTCGTCGTTCCAGTATTCCTGCCACGGAGCGACCACCATGCGTCCGGGCCGGTTCTCCTCGACGAACTCCGGCGACCAGACCTTGCCCTTCTCGGCGCCGGGACGGATGCCGGTGGTGTCGACCAGCGTCCACGGCCCGCGCAGGGACGGGGACACCCACATGAAGACGCCGTCGTTCCACGGGGCGGCGCCCGCGAGCCCGGGCACCCGGGTGGTGCCGGTGGCGACGTAGACGGGACGACCCTGCACGACGAAGCAGTTGACGTACGTGTCCCGCATCCAGACCCGGCCCAGCTCCTTGTCACGGGGGCGGAGTTCCAGCGGGAGGATGAAGGAGTTGTCCTCGCGCGGCCACAGGTCGAGCCGGGTGTCGGCGAGGCCGTAGGGCGCAAGCTCGGGCCAGTTCGACGGGTATCGCTTCATGGAGGTGGTCGCCCGCGCGGCGGTCGCGGGCAGTGCCGCCGCACCCAGCAGGCCTGCGGCTCCCACCAGCAGGGACCGTCGGTTGACGGTCGATCCGTCGTTGAAATCAGTCACTAGTCACGTCCTCCACGTCCGCGCGCGGTCCGTTCGGTGCGCAGCCTGCGGGTGAGTGTCCCCAGCCGCTTATTTATCGTCAATAACCCGGAAGAATTAGTCGGTGATCGCGCAGGTGGGTCAGGGCTGCCGCAGCGCGCGGAAGCTGTCGAGCCAGTAGCCGCGTCCCGCGAGGTCGCCGCGGGGCCGCACGGTCTTGGCCGCGTACACACCCACCGCGCGTGGGCCTCGCGCAGTTCCCGGAAGTCGAGGGTGTCGAGATTCTCGTTGAAGTTGGCGCCCAGAGCGCCGTACGCGCGGGCGCACGGCTTGTCGTGGGCCACGGATTCGGCTCCTTCCGCGACGGCGGCCTGGGTGAGGGTCGAGAGAGCGAGAACCGCTGTCATGGCGAGGGTCGAGAGTCGGCGCAGCATGGGACCTGCTCTCTCGGAGGGAGGCCGATGCGTCGTTCGACTGGCCGCATTCATGTTTGCGCTAACCCGGCTGGCCTGTCAACGGACGGGGGCGATGAGGTCTGCGGTGAGGTCTGCGGGGAGGTCGGCGTCGAGGTCAGCGGCGCGGCGGCGCCGTGGAGGCCCGCACCACCAGCTCCGGCAGCACGAACCGGCTGGCGGAGGCGGACGCCTCGGCCCCCTGCGGGGCCTCGATCCGCGCGATGAGCTGCTCGAGGCAGCGGCGGCCGACCGCGGCGAGGTCCTGGCGCACGGTCGTCAGCGGCGGGGACAGGAACGGCGTGAAGTCGAGGTCGTCGAAGCCGACGACGCTCAGGTCCTCCGGCACCCTGCGGCCCAGCTCGGCTGCCGCCCGCAGGACGCCCACGGCCATCTGGTCGTTGGCGGCGAAGACGGCGGTCACGTCGTCGGCGGCCAGCAGGCGGCGGGCGGCGTCGTACCCCGACTGCGGGGACCAGTCGCCGACGACGGGCGGCGGGACGGCGCGGCCCGACCGCTTCAGCAGCCGCTGCCACGCGGCCCGGCGCCGCTGCGCCGGGATCGAGTCGGTCGGCCCGGCCACGTGGTGGACGGTGGCGTGGCCGAGCCCGAGCAGGTGATCCACGGCCGCGCGGGTGCCGGCGGCCTCGTCCATGCCGAACGTGGGGTGCCGGTGCGCCGCCCTGCTGTCGGCGATCACCACCGGCACCTCCTCGGGCAGCTGCAGGTGCGGGGTGTCGAGCACCCGGGCCTCGATCACGATCACGCCGTCCACCGCGCGGTCGGTGAGGCCGCGGACGGCGGCGCGGATGTCCTTCTCGGTCGGGCCGTCGACCATCGCGACGCTGACGGAGTAGCCGCGGGTCTGGGCGCCGGTCACGACGGCCTCGAGGATGCGGACGTTGAGCACGGCGCTGAGGTTGAACATGACCACGCCGATCGTGCGGAAGCGGCCGGTGGCCAGCGCCCGCGCGGCGATGTTGGTGCGGTAGCCGAGCTGTCTCATGGCCGTCTCGACCTTGAGCCGCGTGGCGGCGGTCACCCGGTCGTTGCCGTTCACGACCCGCGACACGGTCTGGCCTGAGACACCGGCGAGCTGGGCGACGTCCGCCATCGACGGGCCGCCGGACGATCCCGTTCCTGGTAGTCGAGCCACGCGGGGCGCTCTCCCTTCCTCGTAGCAGCGGCGTACAGCGTACATCGACGTCCTCTGTCGCCGCTCATGGAGCCGTCATGCGTGTTTCCGCAAACATGTCGCAGCGGAGGTTAGGCCTCTGAACTGGTCTTTTAACAAGCTAACCGTCATGACCTTGACGTTGATAGAGGTCAGCCATAGGTTTGCGCAAACATGGATCCGCTTCGCGGGGAGTCCTGAACCTTCAGGGCTGGGCGGGATCGTGACCGAGCCGACGACCAAGAGGAGTCGCCATGGGGTCGCATCGCCGAATCCCTGAAATCCCGCCCGGCCTGGCAGGCGTCAGCCGCCGCCAGTTCCTCGGCGGCGCGGGCGCCGCCGTCCTGGCCACGGCGCTGACCGCGTGCACCGGCGGCGGGCAGATGAGCCGCCGGAGCCAGCCCGCGGGTGACGCGCTGCAGTGGTGGGACCAGTTCAGGCCGCTGACCAAGATGTTGGAGAGCGACCTCTTCACCCCCTACGAGCAGGGTCACCCGGGCGTCACGATCGAACGGCGCCAGATGGACGCGCCCGACCTGGGCCAGGCGCTGCAGGTGGCCCGGCGCAGCAACCAGATGCCGGACGTGCACTCGCTGGCGGGGCTGGGCTCCGTCTCCCCTGCCGCCCTGGTCAGCGGGGGCTGGTTCCAGCCGGTCGGCAAGCTGGCCGACTTCGCCGGCAGCTCGATCGCCGGCCAGCTCTACGACGGCATCCACCGCTTCAACGGTGAGATCTACTCCTTCGCCCCGTTCTCCGGCCGCAATCACGAGGCGGTGCCGTGGTTCAACTCGGCGCTGCTCAAGGAGGCCAAGGTGGACCCCGAGGACGAGCCGGCCACCTGGGACGACCTGCGCGCCATCGCCCGCCGCGTGACCAAGGGGAACGCCGCGGGCGCGTACGGAATGGTGATCCCGCTCAAGGACCCCGCGTACCTGGCGACGCTGGTGCACCGGCTCGCCATGACCGCGGGCGCCCCCGGCGCCATCGACTGGGCGACGGGCGCGTACGTCCACGACTCCCAGCCGTACATCGACGCCGTCGAATTCCTCCTCGCGCTGCAGAAGGACAAGGTCGTCCACCCGGCGTCCGCGTCGATGGGCCCCCGAGACGCCCGCGCCCGCTGGGCCGCCGGGCAGGCGGCCATCTACCCGTGGGGCGCGTGGTTCGTCGGCGGCCTGCGCGTGGATGAGCCCGAGGCGGTCGAGCGCGGGGTCGGCGTGTGGCACATCCCGTGCCCCGAGACCACCAGGAACCTCGTCTACAGCCCGCCGATGCCCGGCACGTTCTGGGTGTCGAGCCAGTCGAAGAAGGCCAAGTCCGCGGCCGAGGTGCTGCTGCGGATGACCACCAAGGAGTTCCAGCTCAAGCTGGCCGCCGCCATGGACCAGCCGCCCGCGCTGGCCGAGGTGGTGAAGGAGGCGGAGGTGCACCCCGCCTACCGGAAGTGCGTGGCCAACTTCCAGGACGACGTGCGCATCGCACCGGTGCCCGAGGTCGGCACGCCGGGCGTGTGGCAGGTGCTGGCCGAGATGCGCGACATCCATCCCGACCTCGGCGACATCGTCCAGTCGGTGCTGACCGGCTCCAACTCCGACGTGGGCGGCCAGCTCCGGCGCTACAAGGACCAGCTCAGCGCCGAGCGCGAGCGCGCCATCAAGGCGGTCAAGGAGAAGAAGGGGGTCGAGGTCGGCCTCGACGCCTGGGTCTTCGCCAACTGGGACCGCGAGAAGGACTACGAGCAGCAGGACTACGCCGGCCGCTGAGGGGCGGCCGGACAGGAGCACCATGACGACAACCCACTCCGCGCGCCCCCGGCCCGGACGGCTGAGGCGCCTGCGCAAGGACTGGTGGATCTACCTCTTCCTGCTGCCGACCCTCGTCGGGTACGGCGCGTACACCATCTACCCCCTGCTGGCGTCGTGGTGGTTCGGCTTCCTCGACTGGCCGGGCTTCGCCGACACCGGGACGTTCATCGGCGTCGAGAACTTCACCCGGCTGATCGAGGACGAGCTGTTCTGGAACGCGTTCTGGAACTCGATCGTCTTCCTCGTGATCGCCGTGCCGCTGCGGGTCGGGCTGGCGCTCGCGCTGGCGATCGTGCTCAACCGGAGGAAGACGCCGTTCAAGGGCTTCTTCCGCACGCTGTTCTTCCTGCCGGTCGTCACCACCGGCGCGATCGTCGGCATCGTGTTCACTCTGCTGCTGGACGCCAGTGGCCCGGTGAGCGTGTCGCTGGTCTGGGCGGGCCTGATCGACTCACCGGCGAACTTCGCCGCCGACGCCGGCACCTCGCTCTACGCCGGGATCGCCGTCTGGGTGTGGAAGTGGCTGGGCATCACCCTCATCTACTGGCTGGCCGCGCTGCAGACGATCCCGCCGGCCGTCCACGAGGCCGCGATGATCGACGGCGCCGGCCCCTGGTCGGAGTTCCGGCGCGTCACGCTGCCGCTGCTGGTGCCGTTCCTGGTGATCATCACGTTGATCGACACCGTGGCGGCGCTCAACGTCTTCGACCTGATGCAGACCCTCACCGGCGGGGGCCCGTCCTTCTCTTCCGAGGTGATCGAGATCTTCATCTTCCGCACGGCCTTCCAGGCCACCGTCCCCCAGCTCGGGTACGCCTCGGCGGCGGCGGTGCTGTTCGGCCTGCTCACCATGGCCCTGGCGATCGCCCAGGCGCTGGGCATGCGCTGGGCCAGGAACCGGATGGGCTCGGCATGACCGCGCGGTCCCGGCTGAGCGCCGGGCAGGTGGTGACCGCCGTCCTGCTGCTCGTGCTCGGCGCCCTGTGGATCTACCCGTTCGTCTGGCTGGTCTCGGCGTCGCTCAAGACCTCGCCCGAGATCTTCGGCTCGGGGCTCGGCCTGCTGCCCGAGGAGCCGGTCTGGGAGAACTACGCCCGCGCCTGGAGCGAGGTCGGCTTCGCCAGGTACTTCGTCAACACCCTCGTCATCACCATCGGAACGGTCGTGCTCGTCGTCGTGCGCAGCGCCCTGGCGGGCTACGTGCTGGGCCGCTACGACTTCGCCGGCAAGAAGGTGGTCATCGGCCTGTTCCTGGTCACGTTCTTCCTGCCCGAGGGGTACACGATCATCCCGATCACCCAGCTCACCGACCAGCTGGGGCTGCTCAACACCCACGCCGGGGTGATACTCGGCCTGGGCGCGGGCGGGCAGATCGCCTCGACCCTCCTGTACGCCGGCTTCTTCAGGAAGCTGCCGAACGAACTGGAGGAGTGCGCCCGCCTGGACGGCGCGGGCCACTTCACCGTCTTCTTCCGCGTGATGCTCCCGCTGGCCTGGCCGATCACCGCCACGGTGGTCATCCTCACGTACCTGTTCGCCTGGAACGTCTACCTGCTACCGCTGGTGTTCACCCTCAGCGACCCCGACCTGCGGACGCTGGCCGTGGGCATGACGGTCTTCATGGGCGAGCGGGAAACGGACTGGTCGGGGATGGCCGCGGCCGCCGTGATCTCGCTGATCCCGGTGATCGCCGTGTTCGTCGTCCTGCAGCGGAAGTTCGTCGACAGCATCGCGGGAGCGGTGAAGCAGTGATCGGAATGGAGCTTTGAGCCATATGTCTGTCCACGGCCGTGAGGCACTCGTGACGATCGACACCCGCCGCCCGGCGGGCCGGATCGACGACGACGTATACGGACATTTCCTGGAATCGGCGTTCTTCGGGAACATCGAGGGCGGCGTGTTCGACGAGGGCTCACCGCTGTCCGTCGCCGAACCAGGCCTGCTCCACGGGACCCGCACCGACGTGCTGGAACTGGTACGGGAGCTGGGGCCGGGTCCCATCCGCTGGCCCGGGGGAAACTTCACCTCGGCCTACCACTGGGAGGACGGCATCGGCCCGCGCGAGACGCGGCCGAGCCGGCTGGAGCTGGCCTGGGGCGGGCAGGAGTCCAACCGCTTCGGCACCGACGAGTTCCTGGCCTGGTGCGAGGCGGCGGGCGCGGAGCCGTACCTGGTGCACTCCTGCCGGGACGTGGACGAGGCGGTGCGCTGGGTCGAGTACACCAACTCCGCCCGCGCGACCACGCTCACCGGCCGCCGCGCCGGGAACGGGCGGGCCGAGCCGTGGAAGGTGCGCTACTGGGGCGTGGGCAACGAGGTCTACGGCCCGTGGCAGATGGGCCACCGCACGGCCGAGGAGTACGCCGCCGCCGCTCTCGAGCACGCCCGGTTCATGCGCCTGGTCGACCCCGAGATCCGCCTGATCGGCGTCGGCATCCCCTGGCAGCAGGAGCAGTGGACGCGCCCGCTGCTGGCTCGCGCGGGCAAGCTGCTGGACTACCTGTCCCTGCACCTGTACGGCGCCAGCACCCACCTGTGGACCGGCGACGACGACTACGACGCCGTCGTGGCCCAGGCGCTGTACTTCGAGCGGGAGATCCACGCCTACTCCCAGCTCGTCACCGAACTCGCCGCCGAGCTGGGCCTGGAGCGCCCGCCCGCGCTCACGCTCGACGAGTGGACCATGCGCCACCTCGAACCCGAGGACTGGCCGCGGCCGCTGCCCGGCGACGACGGCGGCATCGCCGAGCGCGAGCTGCCCGAGACAGGCGGCGGCGTCGCCGGGCCCGAGCTGCCCGAGGCGGGCGGCGGCCCAGGACGCCGGGTGCGGGTGAACCGGTGGAGTCCCCGCACGGTCGCCGACCTGGTCTTCTGCGCCGGAGTGTTCCACGCCGTCCACCGCTCCGCCGCCCTGCCCGCGCCCGTGGCCATGGCCAACCCGGTCAACCTGGTCAACGCCAACGGCCTGGTGGTCGCCCGCCCCGGTGGCGCCCTGCGCTCGGCGATCTACCACGTCTGGCACCTCTACCGGCACCACACCGGCAGGACCGTGCTGCCGTCTGAGGTGGACGGTCCGGCCAGGACGGCCGCGGTCCGGCTCGGCGACAGCTGGGGCCCTGACGGCCGGCTGGTCACCGCGCCCATGACCGTCCCGTACATCGACGTGTCGGCCACCCGCGCCGACGACGGCTCGGTGCGGGTGGCCGTCGTCAACCGGCACCGCGACGAGAACATCCGGGTGCGGATCGTCCTCGACGGCAGCACCGGCGCCACCCCCGCCCGCGCGCGGGTGCGCACCGTCGGCGGCGACGCCCCCGGGCTCGGCGCGGTCAACACGCTCGGCGCGCAGGACACGATCGCCGTGCGGGACCTGGGCGAGGTCGAGGCGAGCGGTGGGGCGTGGGAGATCTCGCCGCACTCGGTGACCGTGCTGACCCTGCTGGAGGAGCTTTCGTGACCCACACTCGAGAAGCCTTCGTTACCGACTCTCGGGGAGCTTTCGTTACCCACGATCCCGGCTACCCCCGTCCCCTCCTGATGCGCCCGCACTGGCAGGACCTGTGCGGCGAGTGGGGTTACGCGACCGACGACCGCGACCGCGGCCTGGCCGAGGGCTGGCACCGCGACGCCGGGGCCTTCACCCGCGCGATCGTCGTGCCGTACCCGCCCGAGAGCGAGCTGTCCGGCGTACACGAGCCTGAGCCCCACCCGATCGTGTGGTACCGCCGCGGGCTGCGCCTGGAGCGCGAGCCGGGGCCGGGCGAGCGGCTCCTGCTGCACTTCGGCGCGGTGGACTACCGCGCGCGGGTGTGGTTCAACGGCGAGTACTCCGGAGAGCACGAGGGCGGCCACACGCCCTTCACCTTCGACGTCACCGAGGCCGTCGTTCCCGGCGAGGAGCAGGTCGTCGTGGTCCGCGCGCAGGACGAGTGCGACGACGCGACCCAGCCGCGCGGCAAGCAGGACTGGCGCGGAGAGCCCCACGACATCTGGTACCACCGCACCACCGGCATCTGGCAGCCGGTCTGGGCGGAGGTCGTGCCCGACCTGCACGTCCGCGGCCTGCACTGGACCCCCGACGTCCCCGGCGCGTCCGTCACCGTCGAGGTCGAGCTGTCCCGCCGGCCGGACCCCGCCGTGGACGTCCGCGTCGTCCTCAGCCTGGGCGATGAGGTCCTGGCGGAGCAGACGTGCCGCACCGACCGGCGGGACGGCCGCTGGACGATCGCCGTCCCGGCGGCCCGGCACCAAATGGAGCAGGGCCGCCTGCTGTGGACGCCGGAGCAGCCCACACTCCTGGCCGCCAGGGTCGAGGTGATCAGGGGCGACGGCGCGCCGATCGACGCGGTCACCTCGTACGTCGGCCTGCGCAGCACCGGCGTCCGGGACGGCCGTTTCCTCCTCAACGGCCAGCCCCGCTTCCTGCGCCTGGTCCTGGCCCAGAACTACTGGCCCCGCTCGCACCTGGCCGCGCCGGACGCCGCCGCGCTGCGCCGGGAGGTCGAGCTGGCCAAGGAGCTGGGGTTCGACGGCGTCCGGATCCATCAGAAGGTCGAGGACCCGCGTTTCCTGGCCTGGTGCGACCGGCTCGGCCTGCTGGTGTGGAGCGAGATGCCCAGCGCGTACGAGTACGCCCCCCGCACGGTCGAGCGACTGACCCGCGAATGGCTGGAGGTCGTGGCCCGCGACCGCAGCCACCCGTGCGTGGTGACGTGGGTGCCGTTCAACGAGAGCTGGGGCGTCTGGCACGCGGCGGACGTACCCGAGCAGCGGCACGCCGCCACCGCGCTCTACCACCTCACCAAGGCGCTCGACGGTACCCGGCCGGTGATCTCCAACGACGGATGGGAGCACACGGAGAGCGACATCTGGGGACTGCACGACTACGCGCCGACCGGCGAATCGATCCGCGAGCGCTACGCCGGTCCCGAGGCGCTCGCGCGCATCCTCGGCGACCGCCCGCCCGCGCGGCGCGTCGCCCTGCTCGGCGACCCGGTCCGGCGCGGCCAGCCGGTGGTGCTGTCCGAGATCGGCGGGACCAGCCTCCGCCCGGCCCGGGACGAGGCCTGGCACGGGTACGGCACCGTCGGCTCCACCGAGGAGCTGGCCGAGGGCTTCCGGCAGATCGTGGACGCGGTGCTGGACAACCCGGAGCTGGCCGGTCTGTGCTGGACCCAGCTGACGGACACCGAGCAGGAGTCGAACGGGCTGCTGACCGAGGACCGCGAGCCCAAGGTGCCCGCGGCGGTCATCCGCCGCATCCTCACCCGCCCGGCCCGGTCGGTGCCCGCCGAGGCCATCGACGCGGCCCGCCGCGCGGCCAGGGACCGCTAGTGGCGGCAGGTGTCACAGCAGGGATCCGGCGAGCGGGATGTTCTGCGTTCGCAGGGCGCCGGTGACCAGCCGGGCGATCCGCCGGGCGCCGTACGCCTCGAAGTGGGTGTGGTCGTTGCAGAAGAACTGTCCGACCGGCCCGGAGGTGTAGTCGCCGTTGTTGGGGCACAGGCCCAGGGAGTTGTAGTAGTCGACGCTGAGGGTCTGCAGGTCGATGACCGGTGAGCCGGTGGCGGTGGCGGCAGCGGTGGTCTGGGAGACGAAGCCGCGGTTCTTGACCGCGGTGCCGCCCGAGCAGGTGATGGCCGCGACGGCGGTGAGCAGGATCGGGTGGGCGCCGCGGTCCTTCGCCGCCTGCGCCATCATCGTCATCAGCGCCTGGTATCGGGCGGTGCCGACGTGGCGCGGGCAGGTCGTCGAGCTGTCGTTGATGCCGAACTGGATGAACAGGTAGTCACCGGCCTTCATGCCGGTGAGCATCTGCTGCCACCGGGACGAGTAGGCGGTGGAGCTGAGGACGCATTCGCCGTTCGAGCCGATCGTGGAGGTCACGTTCCCCTCGTAGAGCCAGGTCTGGATGCTGCGCCCGGCGACGGCGAGGTTGTCGACCACGATGTTGCTGTGGAACAGCGAGTCGAATTCGGTGGCCCAGCCCACCGGGCAGGTGGAACTGGGGTTGGCCATGGTCGAGTCGCCGGCCATCCAGACGGTGGTCGTCGCCAGGGCGGCGGTCGCGGCCGCGTGGGCGACCCGGGCGTCGCACCCGGTCGCGCCGATCACCGTGGCCGAGGCGGGGCCCGGGGCGACCAGCGACAGGGATGTGATCAGGGCGGAGACGATTGATAACAGGACCTTACGCATGGCTTCTCCTGTCACCCCAATGGCGAAAGGACCGCGTCAGACGCCGGGTCGGCGGGGCGCGCATCCCTTGAGATTCCAGCCGACATTGTGAGCGCTAACATTCAATGGAGTAATCCCTTTCATGGGCGCCATTGAGGGATAGCGGTGATGGCACAGAGCAAATATGACGCCGCCGCGGCCTGTCAATTCCCGGGTAGGCTCTCCGGTCCCTGCCGATCGCGAAGGCGGTGGTCAAGGCCGCCGGATCACCCGCCCACGCGGGTCGTACCCGATGAAAATTTCAGTGGTCGTAGCAGCAGGCGACCCGGGCTCCCTCGAGCTCGGCGGGGTCGTTCCACCAGTGGCTCGCCGCGCTCTGGTGGACGGGGACGCGGTCCTTGACCTTTCCGGAAGGCGCGGAGGTCGCGGGTGGCGCCTGGTCGCTGGTGGTCGAGGACGGGTACGGCGCGAGGAGCTGCTCGACGGTGCGGTGTCTCCCGCCGACGACGACGGCGGTGACGTTGGCGGCGTCCTCGATGCGTGACAGCGGGTCGCCGTCGATGATGGCCAGGTCGGCGTACATGCCCTTGGCGATCCTGCCCAGCGGGAGGCCGAGGTAGGTCCCGGACGTGCTGGTCGCGGCGGTGAGCGTCTCCTGCGGCGTCAGGCCGTACTTGACCATGGCGCGCAGGTTCATGTGCAGGCTGATCCCGAGGTGATCGATCGGTGCGTCGGTGCCCGCGGTGACCACGCCGCCGCCGCGGATCATCGCCGTGAGCTGCGCGACCTGGTTGGCGAGGTTGGTCCGGATCACCTGGACCGCCGTCGGGTCGGCGGTCTGCGCCGTGGTGACCGTCGCCCGCAGCGCGGCCATCCGCCAGTTCGGGTAGAGCCGGCGGACTCGCTCGTCGGTGACCAGCGAGGTGTCGTCCCTGTAGAGGGTCGAGGAGTTGAACAGGGTGGGGGTTCTGGCCATCTTCGAGGCGTTGAACATGGCGATGACGTCCGAGTAGGCGGAGCCGACGTTCGTGACGGTGCGTGAGTAGCCGAACCGGTTGGTGGCGCCGACGTGCTCGGTCTGGTCGCCGCCCATGGCGATCGCCGGATAGTGGTAGTGCGAGCTGACCGGCTTGCCCTGGCGGTGGGCCCAGTCGATGACCTCCTTGTGCCAGATGACCGGTAGCCGCACGTAGCACTTCATCATGTCGTAGTCGAGGGCGGCGGCCCGCTGCAGTTCGAGCCGCAGTTGGTCGTGGGAGTACGTCGGGCGCATGAAGTTGTAGTAGATGCGCGCCCCGTCGATGGCCTCGCCCGTGCCCAGGTAGCGAGGTGCGAGCCGGGCACCGGACTGCACCGACTCGCGCTCCTCGACCATGTGGTACGCGGGCGAGCCAGGTGAGCGCGTCGTGGTGACGCCCAGGGCGAGCCACAGCGGACCCTGCCGCGATCCGTACGCGTAGCCCTGCATCTCACGGTGATGGTGGATGTCGATCAGGCCCGGCATGACGAACCTGTCGCGGGCGTCGATCCGGGCGCCGGGCCTTCCGTCCCGGTGCGGCTCGATCGCGGCGATGCGCTGGCCTCGTACGATGATGTCGACGTCGCGGACGACGCTCTTGGAGACGCCGTCCCACATGCGGCCCGCGTGAATGACGACCTGATCGGGGCCCGTGTCGTTGCGCCAGGTCAGCCGCATCGGAATCGACTGGGCGGGCTTGCCGTCGAGGCGCACGCTCCTGAGACGGCCCTCGTTCAGGTAGAGGAGGGCGGCCGAGCCGCCTGCCCAGACGGGGGCGTCGGAGACCTCCCGGGTGACCTGACGGGCGCTGCCGGTGGGCCGTCCGCTCTTGTCTACGGGCAGGACCCACAGGAGCGATTCCATGGCGAAGGCGAGCATGCCGCCGTCAGGTGACCAGACAGGGCCGTCGTCACCACGGGTCTGCAAGGACCGGTGCGGCGCGGGGTCGATGTACGTGCCGGCACCCGTGGCCCGGTCGACGAGCAGGATCTTGGACAGTCCCTCACGGTAGCGTCGTGAGTACGGCACCACCGCGGCCAGCGCGAGGGTTCTGCCGTCGGGTGACCAGGTCGGGCGGCCTGGTTCGAAGGTGGCGTCGAAGACCTTCTGGATGTCGCCGGTGGAGACGTCCACCACCCACAGGGCGCCGTCCTGGTCCAGGTAGGCGATCTCCCTGCCGTCGGGTGACCACCGGACCGACAGGGCGGCGGAGTCGGTCAGCTGGGTCAGCTGCCGGTCGGCGCCGGTGCTCAGGTCGCGGACCCAGATATTGAGGGTGCCGGTGCGGTCGGTGACGAATGCCAATTGCCGCCCGTCCGGGGAGAAATCCGGGTCGGTTTTCCACCAGCGGTCACGGAAAAGCGGTTCCGGCGGGCCACCGTCGCGCATCAGATAAATGTCGTTGAGCGCGCGGAAGGCGATGGCGGACCCGTCCGGGGAGACGGCCGGGCTGCCGATTCCGACGACGGGGAATGACCCGGGCTGGTCGAATACCCGGACCCTCTTCTTGTACGCCGGAGTCGTCGTCGTCAGCGCGGCGGTGAAGCCGATGGTGCCGACGGACGTGGAGCTGAGGCGGCGGACCTTGATGGTGCCCGCGGAGGTGTAGTAATAGCGTCCGTCCGGGGCGAACCGGGCACGGAACGGGAAGACCTCCTCGCCGGTGACGAGGGTGCCCGCGGTGCCGGCCAGATCGTTGGCGCCCGCGTGGAAGAGGTGGTAGGCGAGGTCGGTGCCGTTCGGCAGCCAGGACGGCTGGTGAATGACCTGACCGGCGGGGACCGTGACCGCGGTGGCGCGCGTGCCGGTGGCGACCTCGATGACGTCGATCCTGGTGTCGGCGACGACGAACGCGACCTTGCTCCCGTCGGGTGACCAGGCCGGCTCGTACTCCTCGGCGGAGGTGTCGGTCAGGACGCGGGTCGCTCCGGTGGCGAGGTCGAGCAGGTGGATCCCGTAGCTGCCGCCGGCATCGGAGGAATAGGCGATGGTGCGCCCGTCCGGGCTGTAGCGGGGCTCGCGGTGATCGAACGGGCCGGTGGTCAACTGCTTGATCGCGGACCCGTCGGGCCGGATCGTCCACAGGTTGAAGACACCGTCGCGGTACGACTGGAACACGATGGTGGATCCGTCCGGGGACCAGTCGGGCTGGGCGATGTCGTACAGATCGCTGGTGAGCCTGCGGGCGGTGCCCCCGGAGGCGGAGCAGACCCACAGGACGCCGAGCAGGTCGAGGGCGAGCAGGCGGCCGTCGGGCGAGGCCGCGACGGCGAAGTCGGTGCCGGAGGCGACGGCTGTCTTACCGCCGTTCCCGGTTATGCCGGCCCTCGCCGGCGAGGCCGGGGTGAGCACGGCGGCGAGGGCGGCGGCGCCGCCCGCCAAGACGGCCCGGCGGGACATCGATCCGGAGGTGGAGGTGAACGCGTCGGGAGGAACCGGTGAATGAGACATCGGGGATTTCCACTCCGGCTGGTGTGCTCATGGAGAGCAGTGGGACCTGCTTGGCTAAAGTAAGTGCATAGGAATGTGCATACGTTGGTCAAGAGAGCAGGTCAAGAGGGGCCGGTGGGGCGGGATCGCGTCGTGGGTCCGCGCTGGCCGGGCGCCAAGGTCGGACGTGGCGTCCGAAGGATCACGATTCCGATACGTTGGGCCGTATGCTCCCCGCCCTTGATGTGCAACAGGTTCCCTCCCGGTTCGCCTGGCTGGACGCGTTGCGTGGCATCGGCGCTCTGGCGGTGGTGGGGGAGCATCTGACGACCTGGGCGATGCCGTGGCTGCGGCCTACCTCGTTCAACCTCGGCGTCTACGGCGTGCTGGTGTTCTTCCTGGTCAGCGGCTACATCATCCCGTCCTCGCTGGAACGGCACGGCGACGTGCGGGCCTTCTGGATCGGCCGGTTCTTCCGCCTCTATCCGCTCTACCTGGCGGTCATCGCCCTGGTCCTCGCTCTTGCCTGGTGGATCCCGGTGCGGCTGGAGGTGCCCAGGGACCTGTCCTCGGTGGCCGCGCACCTGACGATGCTGCTGGACGCGGTCGGGGCGGCAGGTGTGCTGAACACCCTGTGGACGCTGTCGTACGAGATGGTCTTCTATCTGCTGGCCGCGGCGCTGTTCGTGGTCGGTGTACGCGACGGACGGAACCTGCTTCCGGCCACGTTCGCGCTGATCGGCGCCGTCGCCGGGCTGGTCCTGACCGGGCCGCCGCTGTCGGGCGGATGGCTGGCCTGGGTGTCGTCCGGCCTCTTCGTGGTCGGGCTCGGCTGCGTGGTCTCCGGGCGGGGGCGTACGGTCGCGGCCTGCGCGTTGGGTGTGATGGGGCTGGCGCTGGTACTGCTGAGCAGCCGCGTCCCCTGGTTCGGGGCGGCGATCCTGGCGGTGATGTTCGCCGGCACGGCGATCCGTCGCTGGGAACGCGGGCAGGCGCCGCTCTGGCCCGTGGTCGTCACCGCGATGGTCGTGGCCGCGACGCCGCTCTGGGCGCTCAATGCCGGGTGGTGGTGGGTGCGACCGGACGTGTGGGGGCTGACCGTCCTCCTCGCCGCCCTCACCTTCGCCGGTGGCATGGCCTTACGTGCTCGCCCCTTTCCTGCCGTGCTCACCTGGCTCGGCACGATCAGCTATTCCCTCTACCTGGTCCACCTGCCGATACTCCTGATCATCATGCGGGTGGCCGGTGAGATGCGCTGGTCGCCGCTGCCCCTGCAGATCGGGATCAGCGTGCTCTTCCTGAGCCTGCTCATCCCGGCCAGCTGGCTCAGCCACCGCTTCATCGAAGGCCCCATGCAGCGCCTCGGCCGTCGTGTCATTTCCCAGCAGGTCAGTCTTCAGCGAGGACGATGACCAGGTCGCGGGGGCCGAGCGTGACCGGGTCGGATTTGCCGGGGTTGAGCACGACGCCGTAGTTGGGCGGGGCGGTGGCCTCGACCGTCAGCCGATAGCCGATGGCGGTCTCGCCGCGGGCCCTGGCGGAGGCGATGACGGTGGCGAAGCTGACCGTCATCCCAGGGCGGATGTAGTCGGTCGCGGGCTTGAGGTAGATCTCCGAGCCGTCGGCGTCGAAGAGGTAGCGGAACACCCCGCCCAGGTGCGGGTTCTCCGACAACTGGGTCATCAGCAGGCTGATCAGCTTGGTGCCGACCACGAAGTCGTCGGCCTTGGTCACCTGGGCCAGGCGGCGGTTGCGGTCGTCGTTCATCTCGCTGACGATCGGGAAGCGCTGCCCGGTACGGGATGCCAGGTCGCGCAGGTGCAGCAGCGTCACCAGCGTGCGTGAATCCGCGTGCTGCGACTCCACCCGGTCGTCGGCCAGCACGATGATGTGGTCGAACATGCCCGGTTCCAGCGACTCCAGCGTGATCCGGTCGGTGGTGTCGCATTCCTTGACGTTCAGGGCCAGGTTGGGGAGCTCGAGCGCGAACTCGGATTCGTCGACGGCGGCGGCCACGTTCAGGATCGAGCCGGGGGTCACGTACTGGTCGAGCTCGGCGACGATCTTCGGGGCGCGGCTGTTCCAGCCGAGCATCAGTGTGCGTTTCGGAGGCGAGGCCTCGCGGGCGGGATGGGCGATCGCCTGCTCGACGATGGGCGGGAAGCTGCGGACGAGCCGGACGGTGGAGTCGTCCTCGGCGATCACGATCATCTGGTCTCCGTCCATGACCTGGGTGTCCATGGGCGGGTTCAGGACCACCGAGCCGTCGCCGCGCCGGATCCCGATCAGCGAGGCGGTCTCGTACGCGAACAGCGCCTCCCCGTACGGGAAACCGGTCAGCTTCGGCTCCGTCCGCATGTAGATCTCGTCGCCGCCGAAGTCCAGCAGATCGGTGACCACCACCGACAGGCCCGACTGGCGGGAGGTCTGCACGATGAGCCGCGAAGCGATGTCGTCGGTGTCGACCACCTGCGCGTGCCCGTTGGCGGCCAGTTCGGCCGCGACGCGGTTGTGGCTGTCGGTGACCGAGGCGATGATCGGCGGGCGGCGGCGGCGCCAGTTGCGGTTGGTCAGAGCGAGGAGCGTCTTGACGACGTGCGCGTCAGCGTCCTCACCCGCGGGGGAGAGGACGATGACGGACCGGGCGGTGTCCAGGCTGAGCAGGTCGAGATCGGTCGGCTCCGCGGTGCTGCCGCTGCGTACGACGACGCGGGTCTTGCCGGTGTCGCCGACGCGCGTCCGCAGTTCCTCCTCCATCTCCAGCTTGTCGCCGTCGCCGAGGATGGCGATGCAGGACTTGGCTTCGCTGGCGTTGGCCTCGACCAGCTCGGGGATGATCGTGAAAACCTGATCCGACCAGCCGACCAGCACCGTGTGGCCGGACTCGACGATGCGGGACCGGCCCTTGCGCAACTCGGTCAGCTTGTTGTCCAAGCCGGTGGTGAGCACGCCGACGAGGCTGGAGACGATGAGCAGCCCGCCGATCGTGATGGCGAACCCGAGGATCGTGAAGATCGTGCTGCCCTCGTTGTCGCCCGCCACGGTGCCCGGGTCCATGGCGCGCATGAGGCTGCCCCAGAGCGCTTGGTACCAGCTGTCGTGGACGTCGTCGTCGGCGAAGACTATGGACAGGCCCGCGAAGATCACGACCATCACGACGGTGACGAGTGCGAGCCAGCCGATGAGGGCCGGTGTGCCCTTCGACATGCTGTTGTCGAACCGGTAGCGCAGACGTTCTCGTCGTGTGGCCATGACCTAACCCATCGTTGGGGGCATCCTCTCGCCTGAGGCGGTAAGGGATGTGCGAACGGTACCAATCGCCACAATTGTCCCCTTGCTTCTATGCCGCCGCTTGCATCTCGCCAACAAAGGAGACGGCTAGGTCTTCTTCTTGGCGGGTGCGCATGCCGAGTCCAGCGTGTCCAGTCGGTCGGACGGCTGGGCGAGCCGGCTTGGTGATCGCGTGGTGGTGGGCGTGCTGGCAGGAGATGGGGTGGCGGCCCCGGCGCGGACGACCTTGCCGGCGCGTGCGATGGCGGCCCGCACCGCCTTGCGGATGCGCGGATAGTCGGGATAGGCCGGGTTGTAGGCGGGTGGTACGAAGTTCATCTTGGCCACCTTGGCGCCCTTGACCTTCTGGGCGAGCGGCACCAGGTCCTGCAGCAGATCGCGCGGGATGTCGGTGCGGAAGGTCTCCTTGGCGGCCTTGGCCAGCGCGTTGAACTTCAACAGCACGTTGCTCGGGTTGAGCTGGTTGAGCATGGCGCTCATCACGCACTGCTGGCGGAGCATGCGGGTGTGGTTGTCGGCGCCGGCGCAGGTGCTGCCCGGATGGTCGCGAGCCCGGCCGTACCACAGGGCCTCGTTGCCGTCGAGGGTACGGGTGCCGGCCTTGACCACGCCGCCGTCGGAGCGGCCCACGCCGTAGCAGACGTCCTGCTCGACGTTGATGGTGACGCCGCCGAGAGCGTCGATCAGGCGTGCCACGCCCCACATGTTGACGAGCATGTAGTAGTCGACCTTGAGGCCCAGGATCTGGCCGAGCGTGCCCTTGACGGCCTCCGGGGCGCGGTCGGCGGAGTGGCCGGCCACCTCGGGGTGCGTGTCGGCGTACGCCCAGACCGCGTTGAGCAGGTCGGCCGAGCCGCGGCCCTGGGCCGGCGGCAAGTAGAAGTTCTTCGGCGGCGGGAACCGCCTGGCCAGCGCGGATCCCGGCGCGAACGGCGCGTTCTCCATCTCGCGCGGCAGCGCCAGGACCACGGAGTTGCCGGTGCGGACATCGATGCTGACCACGTTGATGCTGTCGGTACGGATGCTCACGCCCTTGCGCGAGGCGGCGCCGTCCCCGCCCAGCAGCGCGATGTTGACCCGATCGCGGCCCTGCCACGGATCCCGGTGATCGATCGGCTTGGTCGGTGAGGACTTGAAGACGCTGCCGATCGCGTCGTCAGAGGTACGCGCGGTCGTGGCGGCCAGCCCGAAAGGCAGCGCCACGGTCACCGCCAGCACGCCCGCGACCGTGGCCGTACCGATCTGTCCCCACTTGCCGAGCCTGGCGGGTCGCAGCACGATGTACGAGCTGATCACGACCCCGGCCCAGGCCAGCCCGGCCACCACGCACAGGCCGGTGATCACGGCCAGCCAGGTCGGATCGAGCAACAGACCAGCCAGCGCATTTCGGTTGATCAGCGCGATCACGACACCGATCAGCAGCACGCCGAAGATCCCCAGCATGATCATGCCGGTACGCTTGCGGCCCGCCCGCAGGTGTACGACGCCTGGCGCGACGACCGATACGAGCGTCCAGCCGATCATGGATGGAGCAGTCCACCTGCGCATCCAACCTCCCCCATAGGCAACATTTGCCTCATTGCGTAGGGAATTTAGCAACTCACCACGCTTAGGGTGACCTACTCGATCGATGGACCGCTGGCTCGCGACCGGCTGATGGGACTCATCTGGTAAGTACGGACGATGCGCTGGACGGCGGAGACGGCGCGGATGAGGTGGGTTTCGGCGCGGTCGGCCCGATGGGCGACCGCCAGGTCGATGGCCGCGGGAGGGGCCAGCGGCCGGAAGGCGACGCCTTCCAAGGCCAGGGCCGTCACCGGTTCGGGGACGACGGCCGCGCCGAGGCCGCCCGCGACGAGCGTGATCAGGGTGGAGGTCTCGCCGACCTCGTGCCGGATCCGGGGCTCGACGCCGGCATCGCGGAACAACCCGAGGACGACGTCGTACATCACCGAGCGCCGATCCGCGGAATGGACGATGAGGCCGACCTCCGACAGATCGGTGATCATCACCTGCCGCTGGGCGGCCAGGCGAGTCTCAGCGGGGACCGCGACGACGAGCCGGTCCCGGCGTAGCGGCAGAACCGTGAGCGAGAGATCGGCGATCGGCGGGCGCAGCAGCGCCACGTCGATCTCACCGCTCCGCAGCGCGGCTACCTGGTCGGGCACCAGCATCTCGCCGCGGAAGGAGAAGTCGACGCCCGGCAACTCGTGGGACAGGCCGCGGGCGAGCGCGGGCAGCAGGCTGTAGGTCGCCGAGCCCACACAGCCGATCGCGAGATGGCCGACCGCGCCGGCCGCGACCCGGCGGGCCTCGTTCGCCGCCTCGTCCACCGCGTCGAGGATCCGGCGGGCCCGGGCCAGGTAGCCGCGCCCCGCGTCGGTGAGGCCGACCCGGCGAGTGGTCCGCTGGAGGAGCTCCACGCCCAGATCGTCCTCGAGCCGGCGGATCGCCTGCGACAGCGGTGGCTGGGCCATGTGCAGCCGGTCGGCGGCCCGCCCGAAGTGGAGCTCCTCGGCGACGGCCACGAAGTACCGCAGGTGACGTAGATCCATAGGAGTTGCGTCTCAATAGGGCTGGATATTGATATTTCACAGTATCAAGCTCGGTCCTTAATCTCGGTGTCATGGCCTGCTACCTCTACTCCGCCGTCCGGACTCCCTTCGGCCGGTTCAACGGCGCCCTGTCAGGCGTACGGCCGGACGATCTGTCGGCGCGCGTCATCACCGGGCTCCTGGACCGGGTGCCGGAGCTCGACCCGGCCGCGATCGACGAGGTCGTCTGGGGCAACGCCAACGGCGCGGGCGAGGACAACCGCAACGTCGGCCGGATGGCCGCCCTGCTCGCCGGGCTGCCGACCAGCGTGCCGGGCACCACCGTCAATCGGCTGTGCGGCTCCAGCCTGGACGCGGCGATGATCGGCTCCCGCGCGATCGAGACCGGCGACGCCGACATCGTCCTGGCCGGCGGGGCCGAGTCGATGACCCGCGCGCCGTGGGTGCTGCCCAAGCCGTCCAGAGGTTTCCCGCCCGGCGACCTCACCGCGGTCTCGACGACGCTCGGCTGGCGGCTGGTCAACCCGCGCATGCCCAAGGAATGGACCGTCTCCCTCGGTGAGGCCAACGAGCAACTTGGCGAGAAACACGCCGTCACGCGGGAGCGGCAGGACGCCTTCGCGCTGCGCTCCCACCGGCTGGCCATGGCCGCCTGGGAAGAGGGCTTCTACGACCACCTGATCGTCCCCACAGAAGGGCTGGCCCGCGACGAGGGCGTCCGCTCCGACTCCTCGCTCGAGCAGCTCGCCGCCCTCAAGCCGAGCTTCCGCCCCGAGGGCACCATCACCGCCGGCAACGCTTCGCCGCTCAGCGACGGCGCCTCCGCCCTCCTGCTCGGCTCGCCCGCCGCCGCGGATCGGCTCGGCATCGAACCGCTCTCCCGCATCGCCGGGCGGGGCGCGTCCGCGCTCGATCCGCGGGAGTTCGGGTACGCCCCCGTCGAGGCCGCCGAACGTGCCCTCGCCCGCGCCGGAATCGGCTGGGACCAGGTCGGCGCGGTCGAACTCAACGAGGCCTTCGCCGTACAGTCGCTCGTGTGCGTCGACGCCTGGGGCATCGACCCGGAGATCGTCAACACCAGAGGCGGCGCGATCGCGATCGGCCACCCGCTCGGCGCCAGCGGCGGCCGCATCCTCGGGACACTCGCCGGGGTGCTGCGCGAGCGCCGCGAGCGGTGGGGCGTCGCCGCGATCTGCATCGGCGTCGGCCAGGGCTTGGCCGTGGTCCTGGAGAACCTGGCGGTGGCAGCATGAGCCGGGCGCGGATCCTGGACAGCGCCGACGAGGCGGTCAGCGGCATCGAGGACGGCAGCACCGTCCTCGTCGGCGGCTTCGGCATGGCCGGAATGCCGCTCGACCTCATCGACGCGCTGATCCGGCAGGGCGCCAAGGACCTCACCGTCGTGTCCAACAACGCCGGCAACGGCGAAGCAGGGCTGGCCGCGCTGCTCCAAGCCGGCCGCGTGCGTAAGGTGATCTGCTCCTTCCCGCGGCAGACCGACTCCTACGTCTTCGACGGGCTCTACCGCGCCGGGAAGGTCGAGCTTGAGGTCGTGCCGCAGGGCAACCTCGCCGAGCGGATCCGCGCCGCGGGCGCGGGCATCGGCGCGTTCTACTCTCCCACCGGCGTGGGCACGCTGTTGGCCGAAGGCAAGGAGACCCGCACCATCGACGGGCGGGCCTACGTCCTGGAGTATCCGATCAAGGGCGATGTCGCGCTGGTCAGCGCCCACCGCGCCGACACGATGGGCAACCTCGTCTACCGCAAGACCGCCCGCAACTTCGGCCCCGTCATGGCCACCGCCGCCACGACCACGATCGTGCAGGTGCGCGAGATCGTCCCCGCCGGAGGCATCGACCCCGAGAGCGTCGTCACCCCCGGCATCTACGTCCACCGCATCGTCCAGGAAGCGTGCTGATCATGCCCCTGTCCACCGACGAACTCGCCGCGATCGTCGCCCGCGACATCCCGGCCGGCTCCTACGTCAACCTCGGCATCGGACAGCCCACCAAGGTCGCCGACCATCTTCCCCGCGACTCCGGGATCGTCCTGCACACCGAGAACGGCATGCTCAACATGGGCCCCGCGGCGACCGGCGACCAGATCGACCCGGAACTCATCAACGCCGGCAAGGTCCCGGTGACCGAACTCCCCGGCGCCTCCTACTTCCACCACGCCGACTCCTTCGCCATGATGCGCGGCGGCCACCTCGACGTGTGCGTGCTGGGCGCGTTCCAGGTCTCGGTCACCGGTGACCTGGCCAACTGGCACACCGGGAAGCCCGGCGACATCCCCGCCGTCGGCGGCGCGATGGACCTGGCGATCGGCGCCAAGCAGGTCTTCGTGATGATGACGCTCTTCGACAAGCAGGGCCGCTCGAAGCTGGTGTCCACCTGCGCCTATCCGCTGACGGGCATCGGCTGCGTCAGCCGCGTCTACACCGACGTCGCCGTCATCGACGTCGGCCCGGGCGGGGCGACGGTGCGCGAGACCTTCGGGATCACCGCCGACGAGCTCCGCGACCGGCTGGCCGTCTGAGCATTCGAGCTGCGGCTTTTCCGACGCGGGCGGCTTGGTGATCAGGCGTCACCATGGCGTCCGGGTGCTCGTGGCGGGTGCGGGCGTCAGGTCGTGCCGAGGGCCTTGCGCAGGACCTGGATGGCCTGTTCGACGGCGCCCGTGGTGGCGGCGGTCTGCCGGAGCGGGTTGAGCATCATGAAGTCGTGCAGGATGCCGTTGTAGCGCAGGCTCGTCGTACGCACCCCGGCCGCCACGAGCTTGCGCGCGTACGCCTCGCCCTCGTCCCGCAGCACGTCGTTCTCGTCCACGATCACGAACGCCTCGGGCAGCCCGGTGAGGTCCTCCAGGCTCGCCCGCAGCGGCGAGGCGGTGATCTCCGCGCGCCTGTCGTGGTCCGGCAGGTACGCGTCCCAGAACCAGGCCATGGCCTTCGCGGTCAGGAAGGGCCCGTTGGCGAACTCCCGGTAGCTGCCGGTGTCCTGGGCGGCGTCCGTGACCGGGTAGTAGAGCGACTGGTGGACGAACGTCACGTCGCCGCGCTGCTTGGCCAGGATGGCCAGGGCGGCCGTCATGTTGCCGCCGACGGAGTCGCCCGCGACCGCCAGGCGTGTGGCGTCGAGTCCCTCGGAGGCCCCGTCGCGGGTGATCCAGCGGGCCGTGGCGTACGCCTGCTCGATCGCCACCGGGTAGCGCGCCTCCGGCGAGCGCTCGTACTCGACGAAGACCACGGCGGCCTTCGCCCCGACGGCCAGCTCGCGGACGAGCCGGTCGTGCGTGCCGGCGTTGCCGAGGATCCAGCCGCCGCCGTGGACGTACAGGATGACGGGCAGCGTGCCGGTGGCGCCCGGGGGCTTGACGATGCGGACCCGAACGTCCCCGACCTCGGCCGGTACGGTGATCCACTTCTCCTCGACGTCGAGCTTGTCGATCGGGGCGGCCTGGATGTCGTCGAGGACCTTCCGGGCGCCCTCGGGGCCCAGCTCGTACAGGAACGGGGGCTTCGAGGTCGCGTCCGCGATCTCCTGTGCCGCCGGCTCCAAGATGTGCTCAGTCATGAGACGTCCCCCTGGTCGTCATGGATGCTCGAGCCCCCCGGGCTCACGTACCCGCAATCCGGGGGGCGAACGCACGGTCGAGGGGAGACGAGCAGCGCGAACGCCCCGCCCATGGTCCGAACGATCAGCCGGGCAGCCGGCGTGGTCGCGGCTCCACGAACTCCCAGCCCATCGCCTGACCGCCGGCCAGCAGTTCCTCGACCGACGAGTCGCGGGTCTGGTGCGTCGGCATGCTCGGCACCGTCGCCGGCTCTCCCATGTCCTCGAAGAACTTCTCGAACCCCGCCGGGGTGACGACGCAGAAGCCGCGGCCACGCTTGGACCGGACGAAGATGGAGTGAGCGGTGTTCCGCGGAATCCACACCGTGCAGCCGGGGGTGACCAGGTGCACGGTGTCGTTGACGTAGACCTCCCATTCGCCGTCGGTGATGTGGAACAGCGTCGAAGCTCAGCAGCTCGTACTGGTATCGCGGGGCGTGGCCGAGCTCGGCCAGCCGATCGCGCAGCACGCTCTCGGTGCGGAACTGCGGGAGCATGAGCGCGTTGCGGTACGGCTCCGCGGGCGCCGGGTCCTGGTGCTCCATGACGCGCCGGTCGACCGGGCCGTCCTCGGTGTAGACGCGCTGGAGCGGGTATTCGCCGCCGGCCGCGACCATCCGGTCCAGCACGCCAAGGTCCTCGAACACCTCAAGGGTCCGGGGCTGGATGCCCTTGCCCCGGGATCCGATGAGCGGATGCGACGCCTTGTCGATCAGCACGAAGTCCACGTCGCGCCGGGCCAGTTCGATGGCCAGGGTCAGACCGGCGGGGCCGGCGCCGGAGATGATCACTTCGGGCATGGCTCAGACCTTCTTGGTGACGAGCACGGTGCGGACGCCGGCCACCTCGGGCGCGCGCCACGCGGACGCACTCGTTCCGCGATTTCCTGCTCGCGCATCCTGGACTGGTCGCCCATGCCGAAGAGCTGTCTCGCGTGGGCAGCCGCGAGGAGTTCGAGTTCGGCCTGGCCGCACTGCTGGACGCCATCGAGGCCCGGATCACGCCCCGGCGTCCCGGCTGAGGTGGCTGCTTGACGTTTGTCCCCCGTGCGAGCTACCCGCGAGTGTCCACTGCGCGGTGACGATTCCCGGCCGTCGAATCCCTAGCGTTCTCGACGTAGCCGCGGCGCCCCGGTCGCGGAATCTCATGGAATCTCGCAGAGGAGTCGTCATGCGACTGTTGAAGCAGCTCGTGGCCGTCGCGGTGGTCGCCTTCGTCGGCAGTTCGGTGGTGGGCGCGGTACAGGGGAACGCGTTTCTCACTCTGGTTCTCGGTGTCGCGACGGCCGCGCTCGCGGTGTTCGTGTACGCCCGGGTGGTGCGGTGGTCCGAACGCCGCGAGCCGGTGGAGGTGGCCGCGAAAGGCGCCGCCACCGCCGTCGGCCGAGGGGTGCTGATCGGTATCGGGCTGTTCTCGGCCGTGATCGTGAACATCGCCTTCATGGGCGGCTACCGGATCGACGGCGGCGGCTCGGTGGCGGGGGCGATCGGGCTGGTCGGGTTCATGGCCGCCGCCGCGGTGACGGAGGAACTGCTCTTTCGCGGCATCCTGTTCCGGATCGTCGAGGAACGTACCGGCACGTGGATAGCGCTGACACTGACGGCCCTGGTGTTCGGCATGGCGCATCTGTTCAACCAGCATGCCAGCCTGTGGGGCGCGCTCGCCATCGCGATCGAGGGCGGTGGCATGCTCGCCGCGGCGTACGTCGCCACCCGCACCCTGTGGGTGCCGATCGGCCTGCACTTCGGCTGGAACTTCGCCGCGGCCGGCATCTTCAGCACCGAGGTCTCCGGCAACGGCGCGTCGGAAGGGCTGCTGCACGGGGTGACGTCAGGCCCGGCCCTGCTCACCGGCGGCGACTTCGGGCCGGAGGGAAGCCCGTACTCGGTCGTCTTCGGCGTGCTGGCGACGATCGCGTTCATGTGGCTGGCCCGCCGTCGCGGCAACCTGGTCCCTCGCCGGCGCGGCGCCCGGCCCGGCACGGCCGCTACGCTCTCCCAGTGATCGGTCTCCATCGGGTCCCGGATCTGTGGCGGCGGTGTGACGTCACGGTCCGGGATTCTCCGTTGGCGCTGCTGTTGGCCGTCGCGTCGTTCTTTCCGGCGTTGCAGAGCGCCGGGACACAGGTCGGCGACCTGCCGCTCCGCCCCTTCGACGTGCTGGCCGTCGTGGCGGTCGCCCTCCAGAGCCTGCCGCTCGCCGTACGCCGGCGGTGGCCGGCCGTCTGTCTCGTCCTGGTGTCGCTTGGTTTCGCGCTCGACCAGCTGCGCGGCTACCACGCGTTGGCGGGCACCGGGCTGCCCATCGCGCTCGTGAGCGCGGGCGCCCATCTGGAGCGTCATCGTCGCGTCATCGCGGTCGTCCTCTCCGTGGCGTACCTGCCGCTGGCCGTCGCGCTCGACCGGCCCGGCGGGGCCGAGCGGCCGGAAGGGTTCGTGCTGTTCTACCTGGCGCTGGTGCTCGCTTGGGGCGTCGGGGCCTGGCTGCGCTCCACCCGGGCCGCCGAGGCCGAGCTCCGCCGGCACGTCGCCGAGGCCACCCGCGCCGCCGAGCGCACCCGCATCGCCCGCGAGCTCCACGACGTCGTGACTCACCACGTGACGGCGATGGTCGTACAGGCCGAGGCGGCACGCTACCTGACCGCCGTGCCCGATCGCCTCGACGAGACGCTGAGCGCCGTCACCGACACCGGCCGGCGGGCGATCGCCGACCTGCGGCACCTGCTCGACCTGCTCAACCCCGGCCACGACACCGACGTCAGGACGCCGTCCGTCGGCGAGCTGCACACGCTCGTGGAGCAGACGCGCCAGGCCGGGCAGCCGGTGGAGTTCACCGAGGAGGGCCGGCCGGCGGAGTCGGCCGGCAGCGCCGAATTCGTGACCTACCGGGTCGTGCAGGAGGCTCTGACGAACGCCCTCAAGTACGCCCACGGCAGCCGCACCGTGGTCCGTGTGCGCTATGGCCAGAAGGAGATCAGCGTGGAGGTCAGCACCGATGGCTCCGGCTCGCGGAGCCGCTCTCCTGGTGGGAGCGGGCGGGGTCTCGCCGGGCTCCGCGAACGGGTCGACGCCCTGGGCGGCGAGTTCAGCGCGGACCGGCCCGCGGGCGGCGGCTTCGTCGTGCGGGCCCGCGTCCCCGCGGGCAGCCCGTCATGAACGCGCCGGTTCGGGTGCTGATCTGCGATGACCAAGCGCTGATCCGTACCGGGTTCGCGACGATCATCGGTGCGCAGCCCGACCTTGAGGTGGTGGGGGAGTGCGGGGACGGTCGCGCCGCGGTCGACCTCGCCCGCCGGCTGAAGCCGGACATGGTGGTGATGGATGTACGGATGCCGGTGCTCGACGGGATCGAGGCGACCCGCCTGCTGGCCGGTGCCGGGGTGGCGGATCCCATCAAGGTGCTCGTGGTGACGACGTTCAACCTGGACGAGTACGTCTACGAGGCGCTGCGGGCGGGCGCGAGCGGGTTCCTGCTCAAGGACGCCCCACCGGCGCAGCTGCTGAACGGCATCCGCACCGTCGCGACAGGTGCCGCGCTACTGGCACCCGAGGTGACGCGGCGGCTCGTCGGCAGGTACGCGTCGAGGATCCGTCCCGCCGAGGACACCCCGGACGGCATCGCGCTGACCCCGCGCGAACTGGAGGTCCTGCGCCTCATCGCCGACGGCCTGTCCAACAGCGAGATCGCCGCGACCTTGGTGATCAGCCAGGAGACCGTCAAGACGTACGTGTCGCGCATCCTCACCAAGCTCGACCTGCGTGACCGCGTGCAGGCCGTGGTCTACGCCTACCGCAGGGGCTTGGTGACCTGAGGCGCACCACACGTGTCCAGAGGCCGTTCAGACTGCCTTCACCCGGACCGGCGGCACCCTCAATCGGCGACGAGCCGGGCTTCGCCGGCCTGCTCGCGCTGGCGCCGCAGCTCGTAAGTGCCCGGTGCGATGCCGGTGAAGGCGTGTTCGGGATGCGCGAGGTAGGCGGACGCCCCCTCTGCGACGGTCAGCACACCGAGCACCATTCCGCCGCCGAAGCGCTCCGGGCTGAAGAACGCCTTGCCGGTGGCGAGCAGGAGGTGGGTGTTGGCCTCGGCCTGGCCGCGGACGATCGGGACGCCGATCTCGGGGACGGGGATGCGAGCCGGATCCCGGTCGGCCGGTACGACGGCGACATCGCCCTGGAACTGCAGGCCGGACAGGACGGGGATCTCGGCGTGCCGGTCGAGGTGCTCGTCGATGGTGACGCCGAAGGTGGCGATGGCCTGTTCGATGGTGGGCATCTTCTCGGGCTCCTTTGCCGGTGGGCGGAGGGTCAGGATCGTCGTTGTGCAGTGATGTATTGCGCGGAGGTGAGGCCGTAAGTCCAGGCGGCGGCCTGGAGGGGGTCGGTGCAGTCCGCGGGGACGGTGAGGCCGAAGCGGCGGCGGGTGCCGTCCCGTTCGACGGTGCCGTTGGTGCACAGCAGGACCCGCACGCGTGTGGCGTATATGTCCGCGGGGACCTCGTGCAGGGTGAGGGTCTGCCCTGGGTTGCCGGGGTCGGGTACGGCAGGGCCGACCTGGGCAAGGCGGGCCTCGGTGATGAAGCGGTCCCAGCCGCGACGTTCGATGGCACAGCGGCGGATCTCGACGTTGGTTTCGCGGAGGATCTCGTCGGCGGTGAGGGTGTCGTCGATGACGGCTCGGGTGACGTGGGTACCGTGCCAGAAGTACAGCCCGAACCCGTCGGGCCAGACGGCCGTGGGGCCGTCGGCGCGGTGCGGCCGGTGCGTGACTCCGGCGCCCTCGCCGACTTGCTCGAGGTACAGCTCGGCCGGGCGCGGACAGAGCATGACAAAGCCCCGGAAAGGCCACCACCACCAGCCGGCGGGTGCGGATTGCGCCGCGGCCTGCTCCGCGACGGTTGGCCACGACCGGTGCTCGTCGAGCGGCGGGACCGCATCCTGCCCGAAGAGGCCGACCAGGGTCAGCCAGGTGTCGGACCGCTGGCCCGCCAGATGGGCCCGCCACAGCCGACGCACCTCGCCGCGGATCGTATCCTGCCGCGGGCCGCCCACCGCTGCGTCCACCGCCGCCCCCACGGCCGCTTGCGACGCCGTGGCAAGCGTGGCCAATGCGCCGGTGGGTACATTCCGGCTCGTCGGCGGTGCCGACTCCTTGCGGGCAGGTGTGACGCGCGCCCTTTCCCGCACCGCCGAGGCCATCGCGGAGCCCATTGTCTCGGCGATCTCGGCGTGCAGGGCGGTGGCCGCCGCGCCGTGCACCGGATCGCTCACCGCGCCGTCGGCCGCGACCCGGACCGCGGCGCGCACCGCGTGACCGACGGCCTCACCGGCGGTATCGTCCAACGCGCGGTAGACGGAGTCCAGGACGCGGTTGTTGCGGTGGCCGGTGCTCAGACATGCGGCGATCGGTGCGGCGAACGCGCCGACGAGCGGTGAGGACACCCACACGACCCGTTCGGGGAACGGGAGCCCGATCTTCTGGTAGCAGGCACGGGCCGCGGACTCCCACGCCCGCCTCTCGGCGGCGGTGTCGTCGCGGCCGCACGCGGCCCGGGGCATGCGCTCCGCATCCCGATCATCGGCTGCCGAAGGGGCTGAACCCGGTGGATTCACGGTGGAGACCTCCAACTGAGGCGAGCCTCTGACCCCGTCCGAGGACGCCAGAATGTACTCGTGCCGGTTGGGGCCGCCCACCCCAGCGATCATGTACTCGGCGCAGCAGAATACCTGCCCGCGAGGTCACTCGGGGTCCGTTTGCCGACGGCGTGGGTCGCCTTGACACATCCGCCGATCTCCGTACATTCGGACGAATGCAAGTGACCGCCGTCGAAGACGCGTTACGGGCTCATCCCGATGACATGGCCTCGTGGCGTGCCTACAGCGACTGGCTGCTGGAGCACGGCGACGCCAGAGGCACGCTGATCCGCCTTGAGCAGCGCCTGGCGCGCACCCGCCCCGCTGATCGCCCGGCCTTGGAGCGCGAGATCGCCGACCTCGTCGCGGAGCACGAGGACGGATGGGACGACGGGTTGCCGGCGACGGCGCGTGTGCTGGCGCGCCGGTACGGGTTCGCCGCGGAAGTGGCCGTCCAGTGGTCGGACGACGTCCGCGAGGCCGTGGAGCAGGTGCTGCACGGGCGGTTCGTCACCACGCTGAGGATCGCGCCGAACGCGGCGGCCGGCGAGGACGACGACTGGGACGACGACGAGGGGGACGACGACGAGGGGGACGACGACGAGGGGGAAGGCGGCCCGGCGGCCGAGCTGCGCCCTGGCACCTTGGACATGCGGCTTCTCGACGGACTGGATGTCGGGCGACTCGTCGAGCTTGACCTCTCCTATCTGGATCTCGGCCCCGACGGCGCCGAGATTCTCGCCGCCTCGCTCCGCACCGACCGGTTACGGGCGCTGGAACTGCGGTATTGCCGTATCGGCGACGCCGGTCTGGCGGCCCTCGGGGCGTCCCCGCACCTGGGCGGACTGCGCCGCCTGCGCCTGCAGCGCAACAGGGTGACCGCCGAGGGCGTGCGTTCCCTGCATCGGTTTCCGGAGCTGACCGAGCTCGACCTGCGGTACAACGACATCGGCGAGGCGGGCGCGGAAGCCCTGCTCGCCGCCCCGTTCGTCG
The DNA here is from genome assembly GCF_040648335.1 of Nonomuraea sp. NPDC049158. Taxonomy (NCBI): domain Bacteria; kingdom Bacillati; phylum Actinomycetota; class Actinomycetes; order Streptosporangiales; family Streptosporangiaceae; genus Nonomuraea; species Nonomuraea sp. NPDC049158. The sequence goes on along the minus strand of NZ_JBEZDM010000002.1, from coordinate 60,364 downwards.
GGTCCCTCGCGCGGCTGTGGCTGTACGGCTCCGATGTGGGCCAGGCCGGCGTGCGGAAACTGGCGCACGCCGCGAACCTTCCGTCGGGGCTGCGCAGCTTGTGGAGGTGCGTGTGAGCATCGAACTTCGGGATCGGTTCTTCGTCCTGTCGACCAGGGATGTGGCCACCGATGAGGCCGCTCGATATCGGGCGGAGGTGGACGCGACCGATGCCGAGCCGGCCGCGACGGTCGATGGATTGGACATCTCGTGGCATCCGTCGGCGCGGTTCAAGGCGGTGCGGTTCATTGATGCCGAGCGAATCGACGAGCGGGTGCGGGATCTGTTCGCCCGTCCCAGCGCGGACGCGCCGTACCTGGCGGCGGTGTTCGTGGATCCGCACGAGTTGTCGTTTCGCACGTTCGAAAACATCATCCCGCTGGACCGCCTGTTCGAGGACGTGCCGTTGGAGGCGGAACTGGCCGGGCGGGTGGAGCACACGGAGGGGGTGTTCTCGTTCTCGCTGCGGTTGCCGGCGCAGGCCCAGGCCCGGCTGGCACAGCTGGATGAGTTGAACCTGTACGTGCCGCCGCTGAATGCCGCCTCCCGGGGCGGTGAACGGTTCATCTTCCACTCGGCGCTGCTGGCCGAGGCGTTGACCGCGGCGGTGGCCGACGCGTTGCCTCCGGCGACGGCGGAGGGGTTCTCGCACGTGAACCCGGTGTTCAGGTGCAACCGGTTCGAGCCGGATGACGCGAACTTCCACCGGCATCGGGACACGCCGTACTTCGACGCGGCGCGGCGGCACATCTCCCGGCACACGGTGCTGCTGTACCTGACCGGCGGTACGGGATCGCCGGCGCTTGACCTGGTCGGCGGTGCCGCGCTCAGCGAGATCGGCGACTTCACGTGTGTGATCTTCGATCAGCGGTACGAGCACGAGGGCGCCCCCTACCGCGACGGCCGCAAGGTGTTCCTGCGTACCGAACTCATCTTCACCGCCGACGAGGTCACCGAGGCGCCGGAGATCGGTGAGCTGTTCAGCAAGGCGTGCTACCTGACCGGTGAGAGTGTGTTCGCGCCAGAGTTGGCCCGGTCGGCCGACGCGTACTACAACCAGGTGGCGGCGGCCCACTGGAGCGGCTTGGGGGGAAGCCGCAGCAGCGAGACCTTCGTGCACAAGGAGTTCCGTGGCGTGCACTTCGTGGCCAACGGCTACGACTTCTGGTTCCCCAAGACCGAGGCATTGTCGCTGGCGGAGTGCGCCGCGCTCACCCTTCTCGACTACTTCAACTGCAAGCTCGGCGACACCGCGTTCCGGGCGCTGTGCCGGACAGAGGTGATCGAGTCCGACAATGCCGGCTGGATCCCGGAGTTCCTGCGGGCCCGGCACAGCGGGTCGGCCATGACACGGGTCGACAAATCCGCGTTCTTCCCCGAGCCGGAGCGGCCCAACGGCCAGATCTGCTGCCCGTTCCACTCCGGACGCTACGACCCCACGCGCCACGACGAGATCATCGAGCTCTACACCGACGCGCAGTCCTTCGCCAAAGCGCACATCCTGCCCGCGCCGATCCTCATGCTCGGCGAGGACGTGGCCCTTGACCCAGACCGGTTCGTCATCCAGGACACCCTCATCCACGTGCTCGGCGAGGGCGCGCTCAAGCCGGTGAACTTCGCCGCCTGCTGGAACGACGAATCCATTCCCGAGGACTACGTGATCGTCGCGGCCAAGGTCGGGGTAGCGAAGTTCCTCGTCCCGCCCATCATGTACACCGAGTCCGCCGGCTGCTACCACCTCAAGTTCGACTTCTTCCGCAACTCCTGGATGGTCGACCACCGGCGGGCCACCATCCCCATCCCGAGGATCACCGACGAGGATTGGGCCGACCCAGACGAGAGGGGCGCCTGGCGCCGCTCGGTGGACAGTTCCCTCATCGATGACGAGCACCCGCTGTCGGCGAGCGACCTGTGGGACGACGAGGAGGACGACTGGGACGATGAGGACGACGCCGAGGACGACTGGGACGACGAGGACGGCACCGAGGACGATTCGGACGATGAGGACGACGCCGAGGACGATTCGGATGAGCAGGATGATGCGGACGAGAAGGACGACTGACGCGGCGAGGACCGTCGCGATGCCGCTTCCGCGCGGCTGTCAGTGGCCGGCGCTCATGCCTCCGTCTACGTGCAGGATCTCCCCGGTGACGAACGGGGCCGTCTCGAGGTAGACCACCGCGTCGGCGATGTCGCTCACCTCGCCCATCCGCCCGACCGGGTGCAGCGCGGCGAGGGTCTGGTGGATCTCGTCCGGGTGCATCGGGGTCTTGATCGTGCCCGGTGAGACGGCGTTGACGCGGACGCCGCGGGTCGCGTACTCGATGGCCAGGGACTTGGTGGCGGACTGCAGGCCGCCCTTCGTCAGCGAGGCGAGCACCGAGGGGACATGGGAGTCGGGGTTGTCGACCAGGCTGGTGGTGATGTTGACGATGTGGCCGCCGCCTTGGGCGAGCAGGTGCGGGATGGCCAGCTGGGTGATCTGGAAGAACCCGGTCAGGTTCACGCCGCTCACGGCGGCGTAGTCGTCGGCGGTGTAGTCGGTGAAGGGCTTGGCGATGAAGATCCCCGCATTGTTGACCAGGGTGTCGATACGGCCGAAGCGCTCGATGCCGGCGGCGATGACGCGCTCGGCGGTGGCGGGGTCGGCGATGTCGCCCTGGACGGTTACCACGTCGGCGTCGTCGGCGGGGGCGATCGTCCGTGAGGTCGCGACGACGCCGTAGCCGAGCTTGCGGTAGGCGGCGACGAGTCCGGCTCCGATGCCCTGCGACGCTCCGGTGATGACCGCGACCTTCTGGCTGAGGTTGCTCATGATGACCTTCCTGGTGATGCCGGACGGATTACTAGCCGACCGGTCGTCTATCAACGTAGACGACCGGTCGACAACCCGTCAAAGTGAGATGAGGCACTGCGGGGCGGAAATAGTCGACCGGTCTAGTAAAGGCGTACACTGATGGTATGGGACGAACCAGTGACGCCAAGGAGAGGATCCTCAGCGCCGCGCAGACGCTCATCGAGCTGCGTGGCTACTCCGCGCTGGGCGTGGCCGAGATCTGCAAGGCGGCGGGCGTGCCGAAAGGCAGCTTCTACTACTTCTTCAACTCCAAGGAGGAGCTCGCCCTGGCCGTCATCGACGAGCACTGGGCCGGCCAGCACGGTAACTGGGACCGTATCCTGCGCGGCGACGACCTGCCCCTCCAGCGGCTGCGGCAGCTGTTCGAGGCCACCGAAGCCGACCAGCGCGCTGGGCAGCAGAGCTGTGGCACCGTCTCGGGCTGCCTTTTCGGGAACCTGACCCTGGAGATGAGCAACCAGACGGAAGCCCTCCGCGAACGCCTGCAGCAGATCTTCGAGTCGCAGGTCGACATGGTGGAGAAGGTCATCATCGAAGCCCGGGAGCGCGGAGAGGTCACGGCCGCCGACGCCCACGAGGCCGCGCGGTCCGTCGTCGCTCAGCTTGAAGGCCAGGTGCTCTTCGCCAAGCTCTACAACAACACCCAGCGCCTCGACGCTCTGTGGACGAACTGCCTGGCCCTTCTCGGTGCCACCGCCCTCGCCCGCGGATGAACGAACATAAACATTTATGTATTTCGCCTGACTAAAAGGTTGGACAATATGAACAGGTGATTTCCGAGGGCGGCCAGGTGGCGCTTACCTGCGGGTTCTAAATAAAGACCGATGTGGTTATCAACGCGGCCGAAACTCCCTATATGGTGGGGTCTCGCACGCTCGAGCGGGCCTGATGGCCTGCCGCGAAATCTGATAATTGATATGTCGGGGAGATGTTGGTGAGCGGCGATAACCTCCGCGAGGAACAGGCGATTCGCCGGACCACCGACCACCTGGTGCAGGTCTTCGCCGGCACCCATTCCGCCGAGCACGTCGAGCGTGTGATGCAGGCGGCTTATCGCCGCTTCGACGGCCTTCCCGTCCGTGACTTCGTCCCCGTCATGGTCGAACGCATCGCTCGCGGTGAGCTGACGGCACAGGTGAAGGCGCCCGCGCCCACGGAGACCGCGCCCGCCGAGACCGCGCCTGCCAAGGCCGCACCCGCCGAGGCCGCAGCGCCCACGGCCGCAGCGCTGTCGGACAAGTCCGCGGACGTTCGGCCTGAGACCACCACAGCCGCCCGACCGGCCGCGTTGATGGCGAAAATGCCCAGCCGCAAGGTGCTGCTCCCGATCGGTCTGGCCGTCGCGGTCGTCGTGGTCGCCGCCGTGGTGGTCGTGAACCTCGGGAAGGAGGAGGCCCCGCCCCCGCCCCCGCCGCTCACGATCGTGCGTGGCGTGATCGGCTCCGAGAAGAAGGCGTTCTTCGAGGATCCGCAGGTGGTGCGGGCCTTCGCCGACAAGGGCGTGAAGGTCGAGGTCGAATCGGCCGGTTCCCGGCAGATCGCCACTTCGATGGACCTCAGCCGCTTCGACTTCGCGTTCCCGTCGAGTGCGCCGGCGGGTGAGTACATCCAGCGCAAGCGCAAGGTCAGTACGAAGTACACGCCGTTCTCCTCGCCCATGGCGATCGCGACGTTCCAGCCGATCGCCGACCTGCTCACCACGGCGGGCGTCGTGAAGCAGGGACCCGTTCCGACCTTCAACATCGGCCACTACCTCGAACTGGTCACCACGGACGCGAAGTGGGATCAGCTCACGGGCAACTCCGGCTACCGTGTCGACAAGGACATCCTGATCTCCACGACCGACCCGCGCACGTCGAACTCCGCGGCCATGTACCTGGCGATCACCAGCTATGTCGCGAACGGCGGCAAGGTCGTGCACGGCGCCACCGCGGAGAAGAACGTGCTGCCCCTGGTGACCCAGCTCTTCACCAGCCAGGGCTACACCGACAACACCTCCGAGGGCCCGTTCAACGAATATCTCACGGTGGGCATGGGCCCGTCGCCGATGGTCTGGATCTACGAGGCGCAGTTCGTCGACGCCGCCACGCGCGGGCAGATCAAGCCGGGGATGGTGCTGATGTACCCGTCGCCGACGGTGCTGTCCAAGCACACGCTGGTGCCGCTCAACGCGTCCGGCGACCGCGTCGGACGCCTGCTCAGCACCGACCCGCAGCTGCAGCGGCTCGCGGCCGAGCACGGATTCCGCTCGGCCGACGCCGCCGACTTCGCCAAGGTCGCCGCGGATCACCAGGTAAGCGTCGCGACCGACCTCATCGACGTGGTGGACATCCCCTCCTACGACACCCTTGAGCACCTGCTCGACAGCGTCGGCAAATCGTACGGCTAGCCGTTGCTTCTGGGCTTGGACCCCGGCGCGGGAGATGATCCGGCCGGGGTCGCGCCTTACTGACCGAGATCAGCTGAGAGAGATGCGGTCCAGGTCCGGGGCCGGGGTCGTGTCGTTGTGGAGCTTGATGGTGTTCGGGCCGGCCTTCAGCGTGACGGGGACGCTGACGGTGTAGAGGGTGTTGTTGCCCGCCCCGTTCACCTTCACCTCGGTCGGCGTGCCGGCGTTGACGGTCACGAAGTACGACTTGGGGCCGTTGACCGTGAAGTCGATGTACAGCGTGTACGTCCGTGCCTCGGGGACCGTGACGTCCTCGAACAGCACATACGCGTTCGGCTCGCTGCCCTGGTCCGGTCCGCCGCCGATGTTGCGGACCTTCTGGCCGCCCGAGCAGGCCGCGCAGGCGGTGATCCCGGCTTCGCCGATCTTGTTGCGGGAGTCCTCGGCCTCTCGCATGAACACCCGGTCGGCGGGGCGCGGACGCACTCCCACCTGGTTCGTGACCGTGTAGGGGCGGCCGAGCGACTGGAAGGTGGCGGTGATCGGGATGTCTGTCGCGGTCACGTCCTTTCCGGGGGGCGAGGTGAGCGTCCATGAGCCGGTCAGCGTCTGCCCGAGCCGTACGGCCGACGCCGTGATCGTCTCGCCCTGGACGGTCCAGCCCGCCGGGACGGCCGGGGCGAAGGCGACCTGGTCGAGCACGTCCTCGCTGTCCAGGCGCAGCGTGGCCGAGACCCGCAGCGACTGCTGGCCGGGGCTGACCCACTGCAGGCCGGACGGGTCGACGGTCATGGTGGTCGTGGGGGTGTAGGAGGCGGGCGGCATCGGGGCGATGGCCAGGCGGTCCACGCCCGCCTCCCCGGACAGGGTGATCGTGTTGGTGCCCGCCTTCAGGGTGACGGGCAGGGCGGTGGCGGCGGGGACGCCCTTGTTGTCGCCCGGCACCCGCGTCTGGACCGGCGCCGCGCCGTTGACGGCGACCGACAGCGTCGCGGGCGTTGCGGAGGTGTGGTCGATCCGCAAGCGGTACTCGCCCGCCGCCGGGACGCTCACATCGCGGTAGGTGAGCGTGCCGTCCCGCAGCCCGACCACCTGGGCGCCGCCCGAGCAGGCGGTGCAGGCCTCGACGCGGGCCTTGCCCGTGCGCTGTTGCCGCTCCGCCTCAAGTGGCAGGCTGTCGCGGGAGAGCGGGTACGAGTCCGCGACCTGGATCTCGTCGATCCGGAGCTTGCGGTGGAAGCGGGGCGCCTGCGCGCCCGCCCAGGTGTTGAGCACCTCGAGTTTCACGTAGCGGCCTTGCTGCTCGCCCAGGTCGAGGATCTGCATGCCGCGGGCGCTGCGCAGCGCGCCGGCCCGCACCGGCTTGTCCCACCGGCGGCCGTCGTCGCTGACGTAGACGCGGTAGTCCTTGATCCTTGCTGAGTCCTCGGGCCGCCCGAAGGTCACCCTGGCGTAGACGGGCGACCATTCGCGCTGGTTGACCGCCAGGTAGGCGATCTTCTTCCGCTTGCCGAGATCCAGCGTCACCGATACCGGCTGGTTGCCATCTGAGTCCCAATATTTCGTGAAATCACCGTCAACCAGGGCGGCGGCGGGATGCTCGGCCTGCGACGCGGACGCGGTGGCCTTGACCCCGGTGAGGAAGCCCTGGCGGCCGGCCGTCTCGACCTTGAACACCGTGTCGTAGTCGTCCCACCGCGTGACGCCGAGGATCGTCAGGTAGCCGCCGGACTGGGTGAACCGCATCCGCTCGCCCGTACGCAGGTCGCTCACCCCGGTGACGCGATAGCCGTTGTCGCGCAGCCGTACCCGGTCGGTGCTGGGCTTGGTGAGCACGTGGACGTACTGGAGCTTCCCGCCGTCGTCGCGCCGGACGGTGATCACGCCGTGCGCGCCGTCGTTCCAGAAGCCGGGCTGCAGGCCGCCGTACATGTAGCCGCCGCCCTCGGTGGCCCGAAGGGACTCCTTGATCGGCGGGACCCACGTGGACATGAAGGCGTTGAAGGCCTCCTGCTGCGGCGGGAACCTGCCGTTCACCATCGCGGTCTCCGCCATCAGCGACTTCATCGACGAGCCGGCGTTGGTGATGTACCGGCCGGTGGACAGGCGGGCGTCCACGGGGTGGTCGGCGCCGTCGTACCACCAGTCGCCGATCGTCGGGAGCTTGTAGTCCGCCTCGACCAGGCGCGGCATCGGAGTCCATGCCGCCTGCGGGTAGTCGTAGGCGGGGGTCATGCCGGTCTTCTGCTCGTTGCTGACCGTGTCCATGATCGGGGTGTCGGTGTTGTTGTTGCTCAGCAGCCAGTCCGGACGCCGTTCACGGACCTTGTCGTACAGGCCGTTCTGCTGCCAGTACTCGTTCTCGTTGTCGATCCAGAACCCCGCCAGGTCCGGATATTTCTCCATGACCTCCAGGAAAAGATCCTGGCTGTACATCCCGAAGCCGGGCCGGGTGGTGATGTCGACCTGCCGCCCCTTGTAGGCGGAGTAGGCGGCCGAGTCGAGCATCTCGACACCCGTGTTGTTGTGCCATTGCGGGTCGTCGGTCATGTAGAGCATGACCCGCACACCCTTCGCCTTCCCGGCGTTCACCAGCTCGCCGAGGAAATCGCGGCGGGTGGCGCAGCTGCCCGGGATCGCGGACGGCCAGGGGCGGGCGTAGCCCAGGGCGCTGTGGAAGGTGGCCAGGACGATGTACGAGGCGCCGAGGTCACGGGCCTGGTCGATCCAGTAGTCAGGCGTCCAGCCGCCGTCGGTGACGTCGCGTTCCCACGCGGCGCAGTCCAGGTGCCGGGGCGCGGTGAACATGCCCCAGTGCAGGAACAGGCCCGCGGTGGAGTCGCGTAACCACTGCTGGCGAGGGTGGACGACTTCGGCGTGGGCCGGTACGGCGGTGAGCAGGCCGACCAGCATCGCGAGGGCGAGGATGGCGCGCAGGCGCATGCGAATTTCTCCCTACTTGGCGACGCGCTGGATGGCGGCGACCGCGGTGGCGGCGGCGTCGCCCGGGGCGGACTGTCCGGCGAGCACGGCGCTCCACGCCTCGGCCACCGGCTTGCGCATCTGCGTCAGCTCGGTGCCGAACCCGGGCAGCAGGTACGGCACGCCGTTCTCCAGGGCCTTGTTGAACTGGGTGTAGATCGGGTCCTTCATGCCCTCGGTGTCGGCCAGGTCCTTGCGCACCGGCATGCTGCCCGCCTCCAGGGCGGCCAGTTCGCCCTCCTTGCTGAGGAACATCGCGGCCACGGCGTTGAAAGCGGCGTCCTTGTCCTTGGTGAACGCGCTGACGTGCACGTTGTCGCCGAACTGGTAGACCTTGGCCGGGGCGCTCCCGTTCGGCACGGGCACGACGCCGTACTTGAAGGAGGCGGTCTTCTTGGCGTTGCCGTACTGCCAGTTGCCGCCGAGCACGAAGGCCATGCCACCGGCGGTGAACTTCTGGAAGGCGACGTCAGGGGTCCAGGTGGCGGCGTCCCTGGGCACGTAGCCCTTCTCGGCCCAGCCGCCGACCAGCTTGAGCGAGGTCTCCAGGGCGGCGGCGTCGGGCTTGGCGTAGTCGAAGCCGTAGGCGGTGATGAAGGAGAAGGCGTTGACGTCCTGGTCGCCCTGGCCGGGCAGGCCGATGCCGACGTACTTCTTGCCGATCTTCTGCAGGGCGGCGGTCAGCTCGTCCATCGTCGTGGGCGGCGTGATGCCCAGCTCGTCGAGGATCGTCTTGTTGTACCAGAGGGCGGTCGTGTTGTTGAAGCCCTGGACGCCGTAGACCTTGCCGTCCTTCTTGATGACGTTCGCGTCGGGAATCTGCGCCTTGTCCGGGAACTTGTCGAACTGGGCGGTGATGTCGGCGATCGCGCCGGCCTTGATGAGCTGGAGCAGGTCGGCGCCGCCCTGGACGAAGACGTCGGGGCCCTGCTTGGTGGCCGCCGTGGCGATCACTTTCTGGGTGAGCTGCTCGCCGGGCACGTACACGCTGTTCAGCGGCTTGGCCGGCTTGGCCTTGGCGTAGATGTCGCCCAGGTCCTTGGTGAACTTCGCGGTGGCGGGGATGCCCTGGGCGTAGTAGTGCCAGAACGTGACCTTGTTGGCGTCGCCCGAGCCGCCGGAGCCGGAGGTGCCGCAGGCGGCGAGGGCGCACAGGGCCGCCGCGGCGGCGGCGACGCGGAGTCTTGCAGAGATCAACGAACGCTTCCCATCGTGATACCGCCGACCAGCAGGCGCTGCCCGAACAGATAGATCAATACGGTCGGGACCGAGACCAGGACGGAGACCGCCATGAGACCCGGCCAGTTCACCCCGTAGGAGGACATTTGCTGCGCCAGCAGCGCGCTCACCGGGTACTGGCCCGGGTCGTTGAGAAAGGTGATCGCGTACAGGAACTCGCCCCACGCGCCGATGAAGGTGAGGGTGGCCACGGTGGCGATCCCGTTGCGGGTGATGGGCAGCACGATCTTGACGAACCGCTGCCACCTGCTCGCGCCGTCGCTGGCGGCGGCCTCCTCGATGGCGATCGGCACGCCGGTGAAGAACGGCCGCAGCAGCAGCATGCTGAACGGGAGGTTGGTCGCGGCGATGGCGAGCGCGACGCCGTACAGGTTGCCGGTGAGGCCCCATTGGGCCAGCAGCCGGTTCAGGGGGATGAGGGTCGAGGTGGCCGGGACCATCTGCAGGATGATCAGCGCGGCCAGCCCGCCGGTCACGATGGCGCCGTTGAGCCGGGCCAGGCCGTACGAGGTGGGCACGGCGACGACCAGCACGATGACCGTGGTGGACACGGCGATGATCACGGAGTTGAGCGCGGAGGTGGCGAAGCCGCCGTTCCACACGTCGATGTAGGCCTGGAGCGTGGGCTTGAAGATGACCGCCGCCGATCCGGCGAACACGTCCTTGAGGCTCTTGAACGAGGTGGCCAGCAGCCAGTACAGCGGCAGCGCGTAGACCGCCAGCAGGAGGACGCAGCTGAGCACGGTGACCGGCGTGTTGCGCTTGGCGTCCGTCATGCCTGCTCCCTCCGGTTCATCCGCAGGTAGACGGCGCTCAGGAAGAGCACGATGACCAGCGACAACGTCGCGGTGAACGAGCCCTGGCCGAACTCGTAGAACTTGAACGCCTGCTGATAACCCAGATACGGCAGCGTGGTGGTGGAGGTGCCGGGCCCGCCGCTGGTCATCACGAAGATGAGGTCGAACGAGCGAAAGGCGTTGATCACGACGAGCACGCCGAGGATGGAGATGACCGGGCGCAGCAGCGGCAGCACGATGTGCCTGGTCACCTTCCAGCCGGCCGCGCCGTCGAGCGCGGCGGCCTCCAGCAGTTCCTGGGAGACGTCGAGCAGCGCCGCGCGCAGCACGAGCGCGCAGAACGGCACCACCATCCAGGCGTTGACCAGCCCGAGTACGACGATCGCCAGCGTGCCGTTGGCCAGCCAGGGGATCGGCTGCTCGATCAGGTGCAGCCAGAGCAGCACCGAGTTGACCGGCCCGCCCGACTCAAGCAGAAATTTCCACAGATTTCCGGCGACCACCGCCGGCAGCGTCCACACGAACACCATCGCGCCCAGCGTCACGCCGCTCAGCCGGGTACGCGGACGCAGCACCAGCGCGGCGGCGAACCCGCCGGCCAGCCCGACCACCAGCACGATCACGACGATGGCCAGCGTCTGGAGCACCACGTGACCGAACGACGGATCGTCGATCACCCGCCACATGTTGTCCAGCCCGTTGAACGGCCGCTCGCCCAGCAGGTTCTCGGCGGTCACGTCGGAGAACGCCGTACGGAACAGGTCGATGAGCGGGTAGACCGACAGCACCGCGAGGTAGATCGCGCCCGGCAGCAGGAACAGCATCGTCTTGGGACCGAACAGCGTGCTGCCCGCCCGCTGCCGCGCTCGGCGCGTCGCGACCCGGTCGGCGGCGGCCGTCACCATCGCCCGGTCCTCATCCGCTGCCCAGTACGAGCGGAGGTCACCATCGCTCGACCCTCGTCCGCTCCCCGGTACGGGCCGAGGTCAGCGCGGCCTCCAGCATCGCGACGCTGTGCGCGTTGTCGGCGGCGGGCGAGGTCGGCTCACCGGCGCCCGCCACGGCGTCGACGAACGCCCGCAGCACCCCGGCCCGCTCGAACAGCGGCAGCTCGGGCACCTCGACCGCGCGCACGCCCCCGGCCGCGTCGGTGATCGACACGGCCCGGTGGTCGTCCGGCGCGGCCCCCCAGGTCAGCAGCCCCTCGTCACCGGAGATCCGCCACACGCCGGGCCACGGCGTCTGCGGGCCGACCCCCTGGCTGGACAGGACGTAGTCGATCGTGGGCCCGCCGTCCAGCTCGACGATGAGGCTGGCTCCGGGGGTGTGATCCTGGGCCGAGCGTATGGGCGTGACCGGTACGCAGGTGATCGCGGCCCCCTCCCGCCCGAACAGGTACCGCATCAGGTCGAAGTGGTGGATGGCCAGCTCGATCAGGGAATTGGCGCCCCGGACCCCGGAGTGGTCGCGGTGCCATTCGACCGAGACCCGGCGGACGGCGCCGACGGCTCGCCGTTCGAGCAGGTCGCGCACGACCGGGGCGCCGGGGAAGATCCGGTAGTTCTGGTCGATGCCGAAGACCAGGCCGTCGCGTTCCGCGAGGCCGGCGAGCTCCCTGGCGGTCGCGGCGTCCAGGGTGAACGGCTTCTCCAGCAGCAGATGCGCGCCGGCCTCCAGGACCTGCCGGGCGACGGCCGCGTGCGCGCCGATCGCGACCGGCGCGATCGCGGCCACGGCACCGGTCGCCTCCAGCGCCTCCTCGACGGTGGCGAACACATTGCCGGCGCCGGTCTTGGCGGTGAACGCGGCCCGTGCCTCGGGGGAGGCGTCCACCCAGCCGGTCACCCGGACGTCGGGGAGCTGCGGGAGGATCTTCGCGGCCCAGTCGAGCCCCCAGGGGCCGAGGCCGATCTGGATCAGGTCGGTCATGCCTCGGCCCACCAGTTCCGCGGCCATTCGCCCTTCCTGGTGACCTTCGGCTGGGGCTGGGCGGGCGGCGTCGCCCACTGGACCGCGTTGGCCAGGATCCGCCGGATCTCGGGCTGGAAGTAGATCGGGGACTCCTCGTGGCCGGGGGCGAAGAAGAAGATCCGGCCCTTGCCCCGCTGCCACGCGCAGCCGCTGCGCAGCACCTCGCCGCCCTCGTACGAGCTGATGAAGACGAGCTCGTCCGGCTCCGGGATGTCCATGGGCTCGCCGTACATCTCGCCCTTGGGGATGACGACCGGGTTGGGGACGCCGCGGACGATGTCGTGGCCGGGCAGGATCGTCCAGAGCAGCTCACTGTCGTCGTGCCGCCAGCTGGCGATCTTGCAGGAGGTGCCCAGCAGGGCCTGGGCGACCTTCGACTCGATGGCGGAGTGCAGGATGAGCAGGCCCATGCCGTCGAGCACCCGCCGTCTGACCCGCTCGACGACCTCGTCGCTGACCTCGTCGTGCTTGAGGTGGCCCCACCAGAGCAGGACGTCGGTGTCGTCCAGTACGGCCTGGGTCAGACCGTGCTCGGGCTCCTCCTGGAGCGCGACACGTACATGTGCCTCGGGGCCGAGATGTTCGGCCAGTGCCTGCCCGAGCACGACGTGCAGCCCGTCGGGATACACCGACGAGACGCTGGGATACGTCCGCTCCTCATAGAACTCGTTCCACACGGTCACGTTCATTCGTTCGCGCACCCATCCGATGTTTCTGTGAGCCTGCCTCTATTTATGCAAGGCTTCTGCATATTAAGATGGGGTGACTCTAGGCACAATGCCTGGACTCCAGCAAGGTGAAAGGTCTCACATCCTGAGACTTGTGCCGGTTAGTCCACTTTTTGTGGACGCTGGAGACATCCGATGACAGAGCGAAGAAAGGTCAGGATGACGAAGACCTCCGACGTCGCGCGGCACGTTGTTCAGCTCCGAGCCGCCGGTGTGGCCCTGATCCTCGACCTCCGGTCCGCCGGGTTGCCCACCGTCGTTCACTGGGGTGCCGATCCGGGCCCGTGCGACCAGGCCGAGCTGGACGCGATCGCCGAGGCCGCCATTCCGCCGCATGTCATCAACCTCATCGACGGACCCGTCTCGCACTCGGTGCTGCCCGAAGGCCACACCGGGTGGTTCGGCATTCCCGGGCTGTCCGGCTCCCGCTCGGGTGCGGCGTGGGCGTCCCGCTTCACCGTGAGCAAGGCCGTCCAGGAGGAGCGGCGGCTCACCGTCGAGGCGGCCGATCCGGGCACCGCGCTCGGGCTGCGCCTCGTCATCGAGCTGACCGGCAGCGGGCTGGTCCGGTTGCGCACCTCCGTACGCAATGACGGGGAGGACGACTACCGGGTGGACGCCGTCTCGGCCGTCCTGCCGGTGCCCGAGCGGGCGGCGGAGCTGCTCGACCTGGCCGGGCGCTGGTCGCGGGAACGGCAGCCGCAGCGGGGGGCGTTCAACGTGGGCGTGCACCTTCGCGAAGGGCGGCGCGGGCGGACCGGGGCCGACGCCGCGACCGTGGTGGTGGCCGGGGTGCCCGGATTCGGGTTCCGGACGGGGGAGGTGTGGGCGGTGCACACGGCCTGGAGCGGCAACCACCGCACCTGGGCCGAGCGCACGGGCGAGGGCTTCAGGACGCTGGGCGGCGGCGAGTCGCTGCTGCCCGGTGAGATCGTGTTACGGCCGGGGGAGAGCTACGAGTCGCCCGAGTTGTTCTTCGGGTACGCGGACGGGCTCGACGAGCTGGCCGCCCGCTTCCACCGGCACCTCAGGGAACGGCCGAACCATCCCGGCTCTCCCCGGCCGGTCAACCTCAACGTGTGGGAGGCCGTGTACTTCGACCACGACCTCGGCAAACTCCTCACCCTGGCCGAGCGGGGAGCGGCGCTCGGGGTGGAGCGGTTCGTCCTGGACGACGGCTGGTTCCACCGCAGGAACGCCTCCGACCGGGGGTTGGGCGACTGGTTCGTGGACGACCAGACCTGGCCGGACGGGCTGCATCCGCTGGTCGACCGGGTCAAGGAGCTCGGTATGACGTTCGGGCTGTGGTTCGAGCCGGAGATGGTCAGCCCGCTCTCGGAGCTCGCCGTGAAACACCCGGAATGGATCATGCGGGCCCGTCCTCAGCTGCCTCCGGCCTCGCGCTGGCAGCAGGTGCTCGACCTGGCGCACCCGGAGGCGTACGAGCACGTGCTCACGCGCATGTCCGCGGTCATCGCCGAGTACGGCGTCGGCTACCTCAAATGGGACCACAACCGCGACCTGATCGAAGCGCCCCACGTTCACCGGCAGACGCTGGCCGCCTACCGGCTGATGGACGAGTTGCGGGCCACCTTCCCCGGTCTGGAGATCGAGTCGTGTTCGTCCGGGGGCGCCCGCGTCGACCTCGGCGTCCTGGAGCACACCGACCGGGTGTGGGCCTCCGACTGCATCGACCCGCTCGAACGGCAGACCATCCAGCGCTGGACCAGCCAGCTCATCCCGCTCGAACTCATCGGCGGCCACGTCGCCTCCACCGTCTCGCACACCACCGGCCGCCGGCACGACCTCGCCTTCCGGGCGATCACCTCGCTGTTCGCGCACTTCGGGCTGGAACTCGACCTGACCAGGCTGGACGACGCCGAGACCGCGGAGCTGGCCGAGTGGATCGGGATCTACAAGCGCTACCGGGCGCTGCTGCACTCCGGCACGCTGGTCCGCGACGAGCACCCGAGCACGGGCCGCTGGCTGACCGGCGTGGCGACGCCGGAGCTGGCGCTGTACTCGGTGGCGGCGACGCGCCGCTCCGACGAGGAGCCCGCCGGGCGGATGACCTTCCCCGGGCTCGACCCCGCCGGCCGGTACGCGGTGCGGCTCGTCGGCCCGAACCGGGACGACCTCGGCCCCCGGCCCGGCTGGCTGGACGCGCCGGGCCTGCTCAGCGGCGCGACGCTCGGCACGGTCGGCGTAAGGCTGCCCACGCTACGGCCCGAGACCGCCATGCTCATCGAGATCGCGGCACAACCGGCGCTCAGCGGGCAGGCTGTAGGCAACGCCGCGTTGGCAATGGATCAGGAAGCGAACGGATGACCTCCTCCAAGGTTCGGCCGAGCACGAGCACGCAGCTCGGCGGTGACACCTCCGCGCTGCGGACGCTCAACCTGCGCTCTGTGCTGCGCGTGCTCTATGGCGGCGGCAGCCACACGATCGCCTCGATCGCGGCGGCGGCCGGCATCTCGCGCCCGACCACGACCCAGGCGATCTCCGACCTGCTCGCCGCGGGCTGGATTCAGACCGCCGACCAGGTCATCGACAAGGTCGAGAAGAAGGACGGGCGGGGACGCCCGGCACAGCGCTTCGAGTTCCGTCCGGCGGCGGGCCACGTGCTCGGCGTCGACATCGGCGGTCACAAGGTGCTGGTGCTGGTCAGCGACCTGTCCGGGGAGATCGTCGCCGAACGCCGTGAGAGCCTGCGCCCGACCTCCCCCCGCTCCAGGCGTCTGACCATCATGAACCAGACGATCGCCGCGGCTCTGGACGAAGCGGGCCTGTCCGCCGCCGACATCTCCTGCGCGGCGATCGCCACCCCTGGCGTCGTCGGCCCGGACGGCAAGGTCACGCACGCTCCGGCCATCCCCGAATGGGCCGGCGTCGACCTGGGCAGGCACGTCCGGAACCGGTTCGGCATCCCGACCCAGGTCTTCAACGACATGCGGATGGCCGCGCTGGCCGAACACTGGAAGGGCGTGGCCCGTGACGCCTCCGACGTGGTGTACGTCCACGTCGGCCGCCGCATGGGCACCGGCCTGCTGGTCGCCGGCCGGCCGCACGCCGGACGGCACGGCGCCGCGGCCGAGATCGGTCTGTGGCGCGGGCTGCCGTGGGCGCACGCGTACGAACGGCTGCTGGACCTGGCACCGGGGCGCGGTACGGATCAGGATGACGCGATCCAGGCCATCTTCGAGGCGGCCAAGGCGGGCGACGCGGCCGCCCAGGCGGGTATCGACGGGTTCGCCGACCTGCTGGTGGAGGGGTTGGCGCCGGTGATGGTGACGATCGACCCCGAGCTGGTGATCATCGGGGGCGGCATCTCGGCCGCCGGGGAGGCCATCCGCGAGCCGGTACGCGTCCGCGTCGAACGCGAGACGGACTTCCCGCCCAAAGTGGTCTGCTCGGTGCTGGGCGACCATTCCTCCGCGATCGGAGCCGTGCGCTGCGCGCTGGATGTCGCGGAGGAACGTCTTTTCGCCGAGCTCAAGCCGGGTCCGGGAACGCCGGCTCAGCAGGGGGCAGGGGTCGCGCTCAGCAGGGGGTGAAGTAGTACTTCGCCTGGCCGTCCGTCGTCCCCCACTGGCCGGGCGGCTGAGAGCATCCGGACCAGCGCTGTCCGACGATCTGGTCCCCCACGAAGTAGCTGATGACGAGGAGGAGGTCGCCCCCCGGCGGGGGAGGGGGTATCGCCTGGGCCGGGGTGGAGCCGAGGGCGAGGGCGCTGATAGCCAGCGCCACCACTAAAACGCCGCGCTTCATTTTCATGCAGGTTCCTCCAGATCAGCCGAGTTTCGGGCCAGAGCGAACGCCGAAGCTATTTGCCTGAATGAGATCACGATAAGCGCTGTCGATCAAGGTGTCGGCGGCAGCCGCTTTATTTTCGGGACTCGATGAAAGTTTCACCCTTTTTGGCGAGTTTCCCCAGCTCAGGCGCATCCCAGCTTGACCGGCCGCCGCTCTGCGAGGACGTTCGTGTCGAACCTTCTGAGTTGGGAGTCCGATGAGTCACCCCCGTCGCCGGTTGCTCGCCATTCTGCTCTCCGCCTTCCTGGTCGCGCTGGGCGCCTTGGCGCCCTTGACGGAACAGTCCGCCAGCGCGGTCAGCGACCCGCCCGGCCCGGTGACGGGCAACGCCACCTACTTCGACGGGCTCGGCATGCCGTACGGCGGCTGCGGCCTGCCCCAGGCGAACATCGACTCACCGGACTTCGTCGCGCTCAACGTCTACAACACCCCCGGCGACTACTCCTTCTACCCCCGGCCGCTGACCGGAGCCAACCTCAGCAAGGCCGGGCTGTGGAACAACGGCCTGAACTGCGGCCGCTACATGCAGGTAGAGATCGGCGACTACTGCACGGGCACCAACGACGGCGCGCAGAACCAGGCGTTCTGCCGCAACGGCTCCTGGGTCTCCGACGCCTACAAGGGCGCCAAGCTGACCATGCTGGTCGCCGACAGCTGCGGCGACTCCAACGCCTGGTGCCGCGACGATCCGTACCATCTGGACCTGTCCAAGGACTCGCTCAACCGGTTCGTGAAGAACGGCGCCCCGATCGGCGACATGTATCCCAGCCACTGGAACAACCGGCACATCACCTGGTCGTTCGTCCCCGCGCCCAACTACAGCGGCGACATCACCATCGGCTTCCTGCAGTCCGCCCAGGTCTGGTGGCCCGCCATCTCCGTCTCGCACCTGGCCAACGGCATCCACGGCGTCGAGTACTTCGCCAACGGCGCGTGGCAGACGGCCCAGATGAACGGCGACATGGGCCAGTCGTACATCATCGGCGGGACCACCTCGGGTGGTAACCAGTACCAGATCCGGGTGCGCGACGTCACGGACACGCTGATCAACGGTGGACGCGTGTACAGCTTCACGCTTCCGTCCACCTGCAACCCGTGCGGCACGCCGTACACCAAGGTCAGCTACACCACCTCGACCGGCTCGACCGCCACGCCCACCCCGACCCCCACCCCCACCCCCACGGGCGGCACCGGTGTCTTGTGCGGCGTGGACTACCAGGTCGCCAACGCCTGGCAGGGCGGCTTCACGACCAACGTCACCGTACGGAACACGGGCACCACGACCTGGAACAACTGGACGGTCACCTGGACCATGCCGTCCGGCGTGACCCTGACCAGCGCCTGGAACTCCACCATCACGCCGTCGGGCACCACATGGACGATCAAGGCCCCGAACTGGGCCACGAGCCTGGCACCGGGCGCGTCGGCCACCTTCGGCTTCCAGGCCAACGGCCCCTCCACACCCGGCCCGACCAACATCACCTGCTCCTAGGCCGGGGAGCTACCTGCGGAGCCTGGCCTTGGCGGCCGCGAAGACCACCGCGTTCTTCTCGGTGGTGGTCATCAGCCCGGCCCGAACCCAGTCGTCCGCGGTGCGGGTCACCGCGGACACGAAGCGGCCCTGGTTGTCGAAGGGGGCCATGGCCCATAGCGCGTCCAGGAACGTCGCCGAATCCGCCCGCGCGTAGTTCGGCACACCCGAGTCCACCTTGCCGAAGACGATCTTCGGCTCGACGCGGTGGAAGTAGGCGTGGTAGCGGTCGGTGTCGCCGCTGTAGAAGGGCACGAGCGGCAGGCCGTGCGTGGTGAAGGTCATCGGGGCGGTGGACGTCATGGTCTGCGCGAGGTCGCCGGACAGCGTGAAGTCCTTGAAGAAGGAGAAGTCGCGGAAGGTGGTCTCGTCGCTCTTGGCGACCATCGGCACGGGGCCGTACGCGATGCTCTGGGTGGTCGGCGCGTCCAGCGCCTTCTCCACCCGCAGGGAGAACGGCATCGACACCCTGATCTTGTCGCCGCGCCGCCAGGTCCGGTTGAGCGTCACGTACTCGCCGGGCCTGGCGTTGACCTTCTGGTCGATCCCGTTGACCCGGACCGCGAAGCCCTTCTCCACCCAATAGGGCACGCGGAGCTTCACGACCAGACGGCCGGTGCCCTCCACCGTGAGCGTCGTCACCCCCGCCGGGTCGGTCGGGTAGTTCGTGACCTGTTTGATCGTGAAGCCCTTCTCCGGCCAGCGCAGCTCCGAGGCCAGGTAGAGGTTCACGTAGAGCGCCGAGTCGTCCACCGACCGGAAGTAGATCGAGTCCTGGAACTTGGTGTGACTCTCCAGTCCGGTGCCGCCGCAGCAGGTGCCGAGGTTGCCGTAACTGCGGGACGCGCCCGGACGCATGGGGATGAAGTAGGTCAGCAGCGGATCCGTGGTGCTGTCGATGTTCCGGCGTGAGGCGAGGATCTGGCCGTAGAGGGCGCGCTCGTAGTACTGCATGTACTTGGGGTTCGCCGTGTGGAAGAACAGGCCCCTGCTCAGCTTCAGCATGTTGTAGACGGGACAGGTCTCGGCGTTGTTGGTGCCCAGGGTGCCGACGATGACGTCGCGGGCGCCGAAGAGCTCGCCGTTGTCGGTCGGTCCGGCCGTGCCGCCGTCGGTGAAGGTGCGATGGGGGACGACCATGTCCCAGAAGTTCACGGCGGCGTCGAAGTAGTGGCGTTCCTGGTCGCGCTCGAAAATGGCCAGGTAGCCGATGAACTGGGGGATGTGCTGGTTGGCGTGCTTCCTGTTCAGCGTGTCCTCGTTGTTGACCGTGGCCGTGAGGAGCGCGGTGTTGTCGAAGCACTTGGCCGTCGTCAGGTGCTCCTCCTTGCCGCCGAGGGCGTAGAGGTCGGCCATCACGGTGTTCATACCGTTGTACTCGCCCGCGATGTAGATGCTCCACATGCGGTTGAGTTGCTCCCTGGGAAGCGGGCCCAGCCGGCTGTGCACCCAGTCGCCCATCTTCATCACGATGGTGAGTGCCTGCTCGCTGCCCGCGTACTGGTAGGCGTCCAGCAGCCCACGCATGATCATGTGGCAGGTGTAGTAGGGCGCCCAGATGGTCGGATAGGTGGCGTACTGCTCCAGCAGGATGAACTGCGTCTCGGGGTAGGCGGCCAGGAAGCCGGGGTAGCTCGGCCCGGGTTGCCCGGTGGGCTCGGAGACCAGCCGGGCGTCCTTCCCCTTGCCTGAGGAGTCGGCCGCGCTCTCGCCGCTCTCCTCGTCGAAGCGGTACCACGCGACGTCGCCGCCGCCCAGCCCGCCGTCCGCGCTGGTCGTCAGGGCCGCGATCTCCGCCTCGGTCAGCGCTCGGCCGTAGATCTGGAACTCGTCCACCGAGCCCTTCAGGTACGCGTCGCCGTACTGCGACTTCCCGATCCAGTTGTTTCCGGTCGGGCCGAGGCTGGACGGCTTGAGGGTCATGGCGGTGTTCGTGCCGACCGGTGTGCCGTTGACGTAGAGGGTCCCGGTGCCGCCCGACAGGGTGACCGCCAGGTGCGTCCACTGGCCGGTGGGTAACTGGGCGGTTCCGTTGATGCGCTGCTCGCCGCTGCCGCCGCTGGTGGTGATGGCGAATCTCGGCGCGGCGCCCGCGCTCACGGTCAGGAACATCGTGCGGCTCGTACCGGTGCCGAAGTCGAAGATCCGCGACCAGGTGGTGATCGCGGCCGGGTTCAGCCACACGGAGATGGTGAAGTCGTCGAGGCCGCTCACGATGTCGGCGGGCAGCGACACGTACTGGGGGCCGTCGAGTTTCGCCGCCTTGCCGAACTTCCCCGCCACCCTGGCGACCGGGTCCGGAGCGGGCGCGGGTTGCCCGACCCTGGCGGCCAGCGCGTCCTGGCACTCGCCGAGCGCCTTGACCATGTAGTCGACCTTGTCCTTGTAGAAGGCGTCGCCGGAGCCGGCGTAGGCCAGGGCCAGCGCGCTGAGGAAGTGCCCGCTGTAGTGGCCGCGCAGGTTGCCCGTGGCGTCGTCCCAGCTGCCGGGCGGCTGGGCGCCCAGCGTGTCCAGCCCGGCGTTGGCCCGGAAGTTGGCCAGCATCCGGTCGGCGGGGTAGGCGCGCAGGAAGTTCAGGATCCGGTCACGGTTGACGCTGAACAGGCTCTCGCCCAAGGTGACCTGGCTGTTGGCGAACGGTTTCACGATCCAGGCGCCGGGCACCGGCGGGTCGTGCTGCGGCGGCGGGGCCAGGGGCGTACGGGCCGCCTGGGCGGTGCCGAGCGGGAGCGAGGCGAGCGCGGAGGGGGTGACGGCGGCCAGCACCGCCAGCCGCAGGGCCTCTCGCCTGGGCATCATGTTCGCCATCTCACTGTCCTGTCCATGCTCGGGTCCGGCGGATGGTAGCGCTAACATTTCTGGCCGAGCACCCTGGTGATTGCGTGCTCGGTGGGAGTGTTAACGATCTCGTCGCACCCGTCAAGGCGCCGAGACGGCACTCTCACTCTGACAGTGGTTTTGACCCTTTGAGTACCGGGATTGACCTTATTGATCTATTCACTTCGACGAACGATCATCGAGGGCAGTAGCGCTTCCGCACCTCAGGAAGGATCTTCATGATTCGCCGCGCATCGCTGGCCGTCCTGGTCGCCCTCGGCGCCCTCACCGTCATCAGCTCGCCCGCCCACGCTCGCGCCTGCATGATCGACTACCACTGCGAGACGTACTACTACAGCGACTCCACCCGCACCACGCTGGTGGGGGTCAAGTACGAGAACTGCGTCGGGGATGAGACGTGGGTGGGCAGGCGCGGGTCGTACCCGGTGTTCAACGAGAACCCCTGCTGAGACCTTTCGACAGCCGCAGCCGGCCGCTCTCAATCCAGATTGAGGCGGTCGCGCTGGGCCGTGTACAGATCGGTGACCCGGGGGCGGGTGCCGTGGTCGGCGAGCAGGTTCTCCAGGTCTCCGGTGAAGTCGGGAGCCAGCTCGCTGACCGTCCCCGTGGTCCCCTGCACGCCAACGGTGAGGCTGCGTGGCGCGACATCCGCGATCGTGATCGCGTACGGGCTGCCGCCGGTGATACGGATGTTCCAGTGCGCGATCCGCGCCCCGAACAGCGGGCCCGAGGCCGCCGAGCCGCCGACCCGGCCGTTGTTGACCAGGGTGATGTTGGTCCGCGCGTTCTCGAACGGCAGCGCCCGATGCGAGTCGAACGTGCCCTCCGCCATCGTGCCCCGCCGCCAGACGTTCCCGGATGACAGGCCCTCCAGGTTGAGGCCGTGGTGGACGGCTCCCGCGGGGACGGGCACGGTGAACGCCTCGATCTCGAAGTCGTCCACGAGGTTGTCGTGCGACTGCATCCGGCAGGCGAAGCTGTGGTGCGCGGAACGGCCGCCGACCGCGACGCGGGTCAGGGTGTTGGACTTGGCGGTGGTGAAGCCGAAGCCGAGGTCGCAGTTCTCCACGCGTACGTCCCTGGCCCAGCAGTCGTGGACGGCCTGGAAGCACACGCCGTTGGAGCCGGGGTGCTTGTTGTGGGCGGTCATCGGGACCAGGTCGTTGCGGATCGTCAGGTCCTCGACGCCGCTGTCGTGCACGGTGGGGCCGAGGGCGCGCAGCCGGGCGGGCCAGCCGGGGCGCAGGTCGTACCTGATCGGCTGGGCCAGCCTGACGAGGCGGGTGCCCAGAACGGCCTCGATGCGCACCGGCCGCTGGAGGAGTGCGTACTGGATGTACTGACCGCCCGATCCGGTGACGAGTTGGGGCGCGCGGGTCGGCCAGTCGTACGACCGAGTGCCCGGAATATCGCCCGCCAGGTGCTTCAGCAACGTCGCGTCCGGCGGGTTGTCGCATTCGAGCACGACCAGGTCGCCCGCGCGGAGCTTGCTCGTGTCGGACACCAGCAGGGTCCGCTGGCCGCGCGAGGCCGCGCCGACCTCGGCGAGCGTGTCGCCGAGCAGCCAGCCCTCGGTGCCCGCGTAGTCCTCGGACTCCGAGCGGGCGCGCCGCTCGGCCGCGATGAACCAGACCTGGCCGCCGGTCCACGACCAGCGGCTGTTGCCGTTGGACTGCCTGGCCGGCCGGTAGCCGTCGTCCAGCGTACGGGTGAAGCGCAGGATGGTGGAGTCGCGCCCGGCGCCCCGCAGGACCACGTTCGACCAGTGCATGAACACCGGCGACGAGAGCAGGTAGGTCCCGCCCGGCACCAGCACCGCGCCGCCGCCCCGTTCGCCGGCGGCGCGGACGGCCGCGTTGAAAGCGGCGGCACAGTCGGTCGTCCCGTCCGCACGGGCACCGAAGTCGGTCACCTTCGCCACCACCCGGGGGCGCGGTGGCCGGGCCCCGAGCCGGTAGCCGGCCCGCGCGATGTCGGGCACCAGCGGATGCCCGCCTTCCGCCGCCGCCCACTCCTCCAGCAGCGCCGCCGACGTGTCGCCCTGGCGGGCTCGGGTCTCCGCCTTGGCGGGGGACAGGGAGAGCGCCGGTACGGCGGCGACGCCGCCGATCAATGCACGGCGGCTCAGCGTGAAAGGCTCAGGCACACATCGGAGGATTACATCAGCAATGGTCGCGGTCAAGACGCTATTGCCATGGAACGCGGCAATCCATCGGATGACTTGACGGTCAGGACGTGGTCATGAGGGTCAGGCTCTCGTCCTCCACGGAAGCCGCGATGTCGCGGGTGACGCGGTATCGGGCCAGGTCGGGGCCGTCGCCGTGGGTGATCTCCTGAGCCACGAGGCGGCCGAGTTCGGGGGCGAGGTTGACGCCGCTGTGGGTGACCAGGTGATAGAGGCCGGGGGCGTCGGGGTGCGTGCCCGCCAGCGGCAGGCCGTCCGTCGGCACGGGCCGGACGCCGAGACGGACCCCGGCCAGGCTGGCGGTGCGCAGCGCGGGCAGGATGCGCTGGCCGGCGGCGTGCAACCGTTCTGCCAGGGCGTCGTCGCTCTGGCCGGGCAGGAGCGCGTCAACGGGCCAGGAGATGGAGCAGATCCGGTCGCCGGGGGCGGGGCGCAGGTCCACCTGCGGCGTGGCCAGGATCGCGCCGAGCCGGAGACCGGGGATGGGAGTGCTCTCTCCGACCAGGCCGGGGATCCGGGTCATGGGGAGGTCGGTGCCGGCCAGCGCCGCGATGCGGTCGGCGTCCGGGCCGGTGCAGTTGACCACCCAGTCGGCTTCCCAGCGTCGCGTGCCGGTCTCGACGCCGGTGACGGTGTCGCCGCTGCGGATCAGCGCCTCTGCGCGCAGGCCGTACCTGATGTCGGCGCCGAGCGTGGCGGCGCGATCGAGCAGGCGCTGGACGAAGAGCGGGGCGTCGTACCAGGCGCTCTGGTCGTGGATGACGAGTTCGCTCGCCGTACACGCGGCGGGGTCGACGTCGGGAGCGAGTTCGCGCAGCTCGGACGGGTCGGCGATGCGGCAGGCATGCCTCCAGGACCTGAGGCGGCCGGCCCGCTCCCTGAGCCCGCGCTGGCTCTCCTCGCTGTCGCCCCACTGGATGGCGGGCATGGGGTGCCGCCAGGATGGGCCGCCGAGCTCCTCGGCCAGCGTGGTGTGCAGGGCGGAGCTGGCGCGGTTCAGGTCGTAGTAGGTGCGCGGGGTCTTCAGATGGGTGACGTCCATGGAGAAGGTCGCGCTGGAGGTGCCCGCGGCTGGGCCGCCGGCCTCGATGACGACAACCTGGGCCCCGGCGACGGCCAGGTGGTAGGCGACGGAGGCACCGAGCACTCCGGCACCGAGAACGATGACGCGGGACACGTGGATATCTTTCCTTCGGGGTCTTCGGGTCTTCGGGTTCAGAGGACCTTGCTGAGGAATGCCCGGGTGCGCTCGTGCCGGGGCTCGCCGAGCACGGCGCCGGGTGGCCCGGATTCGACGACGACCCCGTCGTCCATGAAGACGATGGTGTCGCACACCTCGCGGGCGAATCCCATCTCGTGGGTGACGATGATCATCGTCATGCCGTCCTCTTTCACCAGGTCGCGCATGACGTCCAGGACCTCGCCCACGAGCTCGGGGTCGAGGGCCGACGTGGGCTCGTCGAACAGCATGAGACCGGGCCGCATCGCCAGCGCGCGGGCGATGGCGACGCGCTGCTGCTGGCCGCCGGACAGCTGGTCGGGGCGGCTGTTCGCCTTGTCGGCCAGTCCCACTCTGGTCAGCAGGGCGTGGGCGCGCTCGCGTACCTCGGCCTTCGGCTCCTTCTTGACCATGATCGGCGCCGTCATGATGTTCTCGAGCGCGGTCATGTGCGGGAAGAGGTTGAAGCGCTGGAAGACCATCCCGATGTCCACCCGCTGGGCGGCGATCGCCTTGTCGGGCAGCTCGTAGACCTTTCCCTCACGCTCCTCGTAGCCGATCAGGCGCTCGCGGAAGTAGAGGCGGCCGGCGTCGATGCGTTCGAGGTGGTTGACGCAGCGCAGGAAGGTGGACTTGCCGGACCCCGAGGGGCCGATCACGGCCAGCACCTCTCCCTCCGCGACCTCCAGGTCGATGCCTTTGAGCACGTCGACCGTTCCGTAACGCTTGTACACGCCTTCCGCGCGGATGAGGGTCTTCATCTGCTGAACTTTCGTTCGATGTAGTGCTGCCCGGCGTTCAGGACGGTCGTGGCCACCAGGTACCAGAAGCAGGCCACCGTGAGCAGGGCGACCTGCTGGAAGTTCCTGGAGTAGATGCCCTGGATCGAGGTCAGGAGCTCCGGTACGGCGATGGCGAAGACGAGGGAGGTGGTCTTGAGCATGGAGACCACCTGGTTGCCCGTCGGCGGGATGATGACCCGCATGGCCTGCGGAAGAATGATCTTGCGCAGGGTCTGGAAGCGGGTCAGCCCCAGAGCGTGGGCCGCCTCCGTCTGACCGGGGTCGACGGAGGTGATGCCGGCCCGGACGATCTCCCCCATGTAGGCGGCCTCGTGCAGGCCTAGGCCCAGCACCGCCGCGGTGAGCTGGGTGATGATCATGTTGGTGTCGAACTCGACGAACGTCGGTCCCCAGGGCACGCCGAGCCCGATCGTCGGCACCACCGCGGACAGGAAGTACCAGAACAACAGCTGCACCAGCAGGGGCACGCCGCGGAAGATCCAGATGTAGAACCCGCTCAGCGCCGACAGCAAGGGGTTGGGCGACATGCGCAGCACCGCGAGGACGATGCCGCCCGCGACGCCGACGACCATGGCGAGCACCGTGAGCAGCAGCGTGGTGCCGAGCCCGGTCAGTACCGCGGGGGAGAAGAGATACTCCCCGACCACCTTCCACTCCATGCGCGGGTTGGCCACCCACCCCTGGAGCAGGAAGATCGCCAGGAAGCCGAGGACGCCCGCGCCCACCCAACGCCCCGGATGACGGAGCGGGACGGCCTGGATCCGCGTCCGCGCATCCGGGCCCGCCGTCTGCCGGGTCGTGGTCACGACTCGCCGCCGTTGATCACCGCTTTGTCGAGGGCGCCCGACGCCATCTCCCACTTGGCGAGGATCTTGGCGTAGGAGCCGTTGTCCATCAGCTTCTGCAGTGCCTGCTGTACGGCCTTGGACAGGTTCTGGTCCTCTTTGTTGACGAGGATCCCGTACGGGAGGAAGCGGTAAGGCTGGCCCACCTGCTTCATCCGGCCGCTGGACTGGGCGGCCTGGTAGGTGATGGTGGGGGTGCCGCCGATGAAGGCGTTGGCCCGGCCGGTGGAGACGGCCTGCAGACAGCCCGCCGTGTCGGGGAACACCAGCACCTTGACCGCCGGCTTGCCCGCTCCCGTGCACTTCGTGTTCTGCTGCTCGGCGTCGTCGGCCTGGGCGGTGCCCTGCTCGACGGCGGCCGTCTTCCCGCAGAGGTCTTCGAGGGACTTGATCGCCTGAGCGTCCTTCTCCTGGACCAGAAGCGAGCTGCTGGTCTTGAAGTAGTCGACGAAGGTGACCTTCTCGCGGCGTTCCGGCTTGTCGAGCATCGCCTGGACGGCCAGGTCATAGCGGCGGGCCTGCACGCCGGCGATGAGGCTGTCGAAGCTGGCCTGGTTGAAGGTGACTTCGACGCCGAGTACCTGGCCGATGGCCTTCATCAGCTCGGGTTCGAGGCCGATGACCGTCTTGTTGTCGGTGTCGAGGTAGACCAGGGGCGGGTAGTTGTGACCCGCCGCGATGTTGAGCGTGCCACTCTTCTTGATCTTGTCGGGCAGAAGCTCGTGGAGCTCCTGATTCTTCTGCTGCGCTGGCGCGGCCGCCTGGGACGTGCCGCTTCCAGAGCAAGCTGTCAGGGACAGGAGTCCCACCAGGCCGAATGCGGCGGCTGTTCGGGTGAACCGCATGGAGCAGGACACCCCCTCTCAGGCGTAGTACGACGTTCCGTAAACACCAATATTGGGGGTCCGTTTGGAAACGACAAGGTGAGCGAGCATACGCATTGGTGCACAGGCTGTTCAGTCGTGCTTATCCTTTTACCCGGCTCCACCAGCCAGCCGACGCATGCGGTCGGTCGCACCGGCCCATGTTGGGTCGCGCTCTGGTGATGCTAGTCGCCGGACTGTTAAGTTGGCCCGATGCTTACCCCGGGCCAGTTGCAGGCCATCCGTGAAGTGGTCGCCACCGGTTCGCTCAGGACTGCCGCCAAACGCCTCGGATTCACCCCGTCGGCCATCTCGCAGCAGGTCTCCTCGCTGGAGCGGAGTCTGGGGGTCCAGCTGTTCGAGCGCCTGCCGCGCAGCATCCGGCCCACCGCGGCGGGGGCCGAGCTGGCCCGCAAGGCCGCCAGGTTGCTGGCCGATCTCGAGGCGGCGGAGGAGGAGATGCGCTCCTTCGCCGCCGCCCACCGGGGCAGACTGCGGCTCGGCAGCTTCTGGTCGGCCGGATTCCGGCTGGCGCCCGCCGTACTGGCCGAGTTCCTCCGCGACCACCCCAACGTGGACATCCGCTACGAGGAAGGCGATCCGCACCGGACCATTCCCGCCGTGAACGAGGGGCGGCTCGACCTGGCGGTGGTCTTCGAGTACGGCATGGTGCCGCACAGCTGGCCGAAGGACCTGAACATGACGTTGATCATGGAGGAGCCGCTGTACGTGCTCGTGCCGACCGGTCATCGGCTGGCCGCCCGCAAGCGCATCCAGTTCGGCGAGCTGTCGGCCGAACGCTGGATCTCCTACACCGAGGGGATGGACGCCTCGCTCAACCTGTCGCACATCTGCGCGGCCAGCGGCTTCGACCCCGACGTGCTGTTCCGGACCAACGACTACAACCTGCCCTTCGAGCTCGTACGCAAGGGGCTGGGGGTGGCGATCGTGCCGGAGCTGGCGATGATCGAGTCGCACGACGTGTGCGTGTTCCGGCTCGGCGACACCTCCCACATTCGCCGGGTCTTCACCGTGTGCCGCGCCACCGACCCGAACCCGCTGCTCAGCCACGCGACGAGCATGCTGATCAGCGCCGCCGAATCCCTGCACCGGCGGACGGATCTACCCGTCGCCGTATGAGCCGGGCCGCTTTGTGCAACCGCCCTCACGTGCCGCTTCAGCCGACGAATCTCTTCGCGACGTCCCGCGCCCATTGCGCGGCCTTGGCCGCATCGTCGCCCGAGACGGGTGCGCCGGGCATCCGGCTCAGGCGCTCCACCTGCTCGGCGTAGCGCAGGTGCTCCTGGTGAGCGTGCTCGCGGCAGGGGAGGCAGGTGACGCTCTCCGGGCGCGGCGAGGTCATCGCATAGGGCACCTGGAGCCCGCAACCGGTGGTGACGACACTCGGCGCGTCGGGCGCGCCGCCCAGCGTCGACACGATCACATTGCGGAAGGCGGCACCGGCCTGCATCACCTTCTGCTCGACGTGGATGTGCGGATCGGCCTGGCTCATCTGCGTTCGCGCCTCCGTCCGAGTCGTCCGGGGATCAGACTAATGCGTGGACTCGCGTGGGGCGCCTGACCAGTGCGGCAGTGGTTCGCAGCTGCTTCTCCACTGTGGCGGCAGTTGAGTGCTTTCGGCGGCTGCGATGATCCCGCCGACGATGGCGCACGTGGTGTCGACGTCCCCGCCGGCCGCCGCCGTGGTCCACATGGCCGTTTCGAAGTCGTGGCGTTCGCGAGCCGCCACCCAGAGGGTGAACGGGACCGTGTCGTGCGCGCTGGCCTGCCGGCCGTTGCCGAGCATCCGGGCGAGAAGGGGCGCCTCAGGGAAGCCTGGGTGCAGGCGGTGACTGCGTTATCACCGTGACGTTAGGGGCCGTTCTCATCCTCGCGTGATTACTTAGCGTATGTGACAGCAACTCAAAGTAATCACGCGTAGTGAAAGGGTCTCCATGCGCCGCATCCTGACCAAGATCCTCACGGTTGGCACCACCATCGCGACAATCGGTGTCGTCGCCCCTGCACCCGCCCAGGCGGCCGACTCGGCCTACTTCGTGATGACCGACGTCACCCGCGCGGAGTTCGTCGTCAAACTCACCGACCCCGGCAAGATCCAGCACGCCCGCGACCTGCTCAGCGGCGCCACCACGAGCGAACCACACGTCATCGGACGCATCGACAAGAGACCCGCTCCCTACAACTGGCGCTGGAGTTACCATCTGAGGCCCGAAACGGTCGACTTCTTCGACTTCGCCATCGAGGTCTGCGACGCGACCATCCCGTACGTCGAGGATCACCTGGACGAGGCCGGCGGGCCGTTCCTGCCGGGCCTTGTCTGGTGCCCCTGGAGTTCCCAGCTCGTGCGCGAAATCCCGGCGCCATAGCCCCGGACGTCATCTGTCATCGCGGCCCCCGAGACAACCGCTCCGGGGGCCGCCCCATCCGCTGACACGATCTCCACGGCGAGCAGGCAGCGTGAAGTGAAAAGAATGAGCATCCTTCAAAGCCGACGGGCTCGATTGACTACGTGATAATCGAGATGGCCGAGCTCGGTGCCGGTGTGACGACGGTCGATCCGGTGCCGATCGTCAGGCCGGGGACGCCAGCTCACTGTCCTTGACCTCCAGGTTCTGGCTGATAGTGGCGTCGGAGTCGACCTTGTACTGCTTGCTGCCGCTATCCAGGATGCCCGAGTCGGTGCCATCGAACGCGGCAGGGCTGTTGCCGGTGTTTTTCACCAGGACCCGCACGACCACGTAGGAACCCTGGGCCTTATGGCTGTCGATCGAGCTGCTCACGGTCTGCTCGCGGCTGACGGACAGGACCTTCAAAGAGAACGGCGGCTCCTTGGCGACGGCGCCCAGCGCGAGGGGTTTGGGCGCCTGGCTCTGCGACGGATCGGGTTTGGCCGTGCCATCGCAGAGCGATTCCATCCCCGTATAGACCCCCGGTGCGATGCGCCTACGAGATCGTAATGGCACGATCCAACAAGCAAAAGGCTTGCGCCGTATTTTGCTGATGGTCAGCCATCGGAGTCGGCGGGAATGAAGCGCCTGCCGCTGGAGTTCATAGCCGCGACTCGCCGAGGCGTCGAATGGACGACAGGACTTCGCGAATTGCGCCATTCCGTTGAACGCCCCCGGATCTCATTCCGGGGACGTTCATGTGAGGGTTACTGCATCCCCGACATTCCATCGCGTAATGCACAGTTGCGGGGAGTATGGAGCGTTTCGTGCTTACGCCTGCTCGGTTACCTCGATGGCGGCGCCGGGGCAGACGGCGGCGGCCTCGCGGACCGCGCTGTGCTGGTCGGCCGCGGGCTCGGGTTCGAGCAGGATGACGATGCCGTCCTCGTCGCGCTGGTCGAACACCTCCGGCGCGATCAGCACGCACTGGCCGGCTCCGCAGCACTTGTCCTCGTCCACGATGACTTTCATCTCAGCATTCCCCTCCTTGTCGATCAGGATCACCAGCGGACCGGCACCGTACGCAGGCCGCCGACCGCCAGTCCTTCCACGCGCTCCAGCTCCTCCACCGGCACCGCCAGCTCCAGCGTGGGGAGCTTGCGCAGCAGCACCTCCAGGACGACCTGCAGCTCGGTACGGGCCAGCGCCTGGCCGAGGCAGGAGTGCGCGCCGGAGCCGAAGGCCAGGTGGGCGTTGGGGCTGCGGGTCAGGTCCATCTGGTCGGCGGCCTCGAAGGCGCTCTCGTCCCGGTTGGCGGCGGCCATGCTGCAGATCACGGTGGTGCCCTTGGGCAGTACGGTGCCGCTGACCTCGGTCTCCTCCTTGAGGTAGCGCGGCAGGCCGAACCCGGAGTTGGCGTCGAGGCGCAGCGTCTCCTCCACCGTGGAGCGGATCAGCGAGGGCTCGGCCAGCAGGCGCTCCCATCGGGAGCGGTCGGCCAGCAGCATGGAGACCATCTTGCCGATCATGTTCGCGGTGGTCTCGTGGCCGGCGACCAGCAGTGCCATGCCGGTGACGAGGATCTGGATCTCGGACAGCCCGCCGTCCTCGGGGCCGCCGGCCGCGATCAGCTCGCTCAGCAGGTCGTCGCCCGGCTCGGTGCGCTTGGCGGCGAGGTGGTCGGACATGTACTGGAAGAACTCGGCCTGGGCGGCCTCGATCTCGTCCTTGCCGTAGCGGGTGAGGTTGAGCAGCGTGTCGGACCAGTACGAGAACCGGTCCCGGTCCTCGGCGGGCACACCGAGCATGTCGCAGATGACGTACACCGGCAGCGGGAAGCCCAGGCCCGCCCTGAGGTCGCCGGGGGCGCCGCGCTCGACCATGTCGTCGATCAGGCTCTCGGCGATTCGCGCCATCTGGGGCCGCAGGGCGTTCATGCGCTTGGCGGTGAACCACTTGCCGACCAGGCGCCGCCAGTGCAGGTGCTCCTCCCCGCTGTCGGGGATGATCGCCGCCATGTCGCTGTTGAACAGCCCGCCGTCGTCGGTGGCCGACAGCCGGGCCGCGTCGGGGGCGTTCAGCAGCCGGGTGAAGCGCGGGTCGGCCAGCACTTCCTTGACGTCGTCATAGCGGGTCAGCAGCGTCGCCTGGTCGCCGCTGGGCAGCTTCACGTGCGCCACCGGGCACTTGCCGCGTAGCTCGGCCCACTCCGCGGGCGGGTCCAGCGGCGCGTCGTTGGGGATCGGATAGCTCAGGACCTGCTCGTTGATGCTCATCGGGCATCTCCTCATGGACGGTGATGGTCTACTGGTTGTGCGGGCTCTCACGCGGGCGTGAGTGGTGGGGTGGGCTGCCAGGTGCTCAAGAGCTGCTGCCGTAGGAGGCGGGCCTGCTTGGGCATGTTCCAGCCGAGTACGCCGGTGACCTGGCCGCCCTCGCGATAGACGGCGGCGAAACGGTGCTGCTCGGGGTCGCCCTCGGCGATGGTGACCTCGGCCGCCGGTGCGGGCAGGCCGTGGGCCTGGATCTTGATGTCGTACTGGTCGGTCCAGAAGTACGGGATCGGCGTGTACGGACGGTCGGCGCCGAGGAGGTTGGCCGCCACCACCTGGGCCTGCTCGGTGGCGTTGGTACGGTTCTCCAGCCGGAGGCGCCTGCCGAGCCCGGCGTGTTCGAAGGAGGCCACGTCGCCGACGGCGTACACGCCCTCGGCGGCGCGGCAGCGCGCGTCGCACTCCACCCCGTCGCCCAAGGTGAGGCCACTGCCGCTCAGCCAGCCGGTCGCCGGGCGGGACCCGATGGCCACCACGACCGCGTCGGCGGGCAGCAACTCGCCGGTGACCAGCCGCACACCGGTGACCCGGCCGCCGGTGCCGGGCGGTTCGGCGACCGCGGCCCCGAGCTGGTCGTCGGTGCCGGTCAGTTCGGCGACCGCGACTCCGAGTCGCAGCTGTACCCCGCGCTCGGTGTGGGTGCGGGCGAGCAGGCCGCCGACCATGTCGCCGAGCTGCTCGCGCAGCAGCGTCCGCCCCATGCCGACCAGGGTGACCTCCAGGCCCATGGCGCGGGCGGTGGCGGCGAGCTCGGCACCCAGTACGCCCTCACCGACGACCACGAGCCGGGTGCCGGCGGTCAGGCGGGCGCGCAGCGTGAGCGCGTCGTCCAGGCCGCGCAGCACGTGTACGCCCGCCAGCCCGTCCTGCCCAGGCAGCCGGTACGGCGTCAGACCGGTGGCCACGACCACGGCGTCAGCCCGCAGCACGCGGCCGGAGGCAGTGGTGACGGTCCGCTCCGCCGCGTCCAGCGCGACGGCGGGCTCGCCCCGGATGAACTCGGCGGCCAGGGCGTCGAGCTGGGGCGCGCTACGAAGTTGGGCACGGGCCGGCTCCCAGGCGCCGGCCAGGACCTGCTTCGACAGTGGCGGCCGATCGTAGGGGAGGTGGGGCTCGGCGTCCACCAGGGTCAGCCGGCCCTCGTGGCCGAGCCGCCGCAGCGCCTCCGCGGTGCTGAGGCCGGCGGCCGAGGCGCCGACGATCAGTACGTGTCCGCGCGAGGTCACGAGGCGCTGCCCGGTGCGAAGGCGAGGGCCTGGGGTGCATTTATGCACATAGGTCGAGATCCCTTCGTCGTCCCGGTCACACATTAGCCTACAGCTGCAAGGAAACTTGCACCTGTAGGCGTTCGATAGGATGGCGACTGTGGACACCGCCAGAGAGAGCAAGGCCTCATCAGGTGACCGGCGCGTGCGCCGTACCCGGACAGCGCTGGCACGCGCGCTGATCCAGCTGGTCGAGGAGCAGGACCTGTCCCGGATCAGCGTCTCCGACGTCGCCGAAGGCGCCGGCGTGAGCCGCTCGGCCTTCTACGACCATTACCGGGACGTCCACGAGCTGGCCGAGGACGCCTGCACCGCGATGATCGACGGCTTGATCGAGTCCTTGCCCGCTCCCGAGCTCGATTCGCCGGACCTGGTGCGGGAGGCGATCCGGTCGCTGGCGGCGTTCTTCGCCAGTCTCGCCGAGCACGCGGGGCTGTATCGCGCGCTGCTGGGGCTGGAGGGCAGCGCGCGCGTCGTCGGCCACATCCGCCACCGCATGGCCACGGTCATCCAAGAACACCTGGTCGCGGCCGACGCCGGGCAGTGGCCGGAGCTCGTTCCGCATGAGGTCACGGCCGCGTTCACCGCCGGGGCGCTCCTCGGCGTGGCCGTCGACTGGCTCGAGGGCGGATGTGCCCGGACCCCCGCCGAGATGGCCGAGGTGATCTGGCCGCTCTTGAACGCGCACTACCGCATCAACGAGGGCGGGAGGAGATGAGGTCGACGGACCCGTCGGCCTCTTAACCACTCAGGTCGTACGAGACGGACTCGTCGGCCTCTGGACCGCTCAGGTCTTACACGCGCACGTTTTCCCCCGAAGGAGAGCACCATGTCCACCGCTGATGTGTCGAGCAGGTCCCTGGCCGAGCTTGTTTCCTTGACGGGCCGCCGCGCGGTCGTGACCGGCGGCGGTCGCGGTCTGGGCAAGGCGATCGCCTCGCGCCTGGCCGAGGCGGGCGCCGACCTGCTGATCGGCGACATTGACGAAGAGCTCGCCGTGACCGCCGCCGAGCAGCTGGCGCGGCGCCACGGTGTACGGGTGATCGGCGCCGCCATGGACGTCACCGACGCCGCGTCCGTCGCCGCGTCGGCAGACCGCGCGGTCGCCGATCTCGGCGGCCTGGACATCTGGGTGAACAACGCCGGCATCTTCCCGGCCGTCCCCCTGCTGGAGATGACCGAGGAGACGTGGGACAAGGTGTTCGCGGTGAACGCGCGCGGCGTCTTCGTCGGCGCGCGTGAGGCGGCCCGGCGAATGGCGGCGGCGGGCACGGGCGGTGTCATCGTGAACATCGTCTCGACCGCCGGTTTCCGCGGCAGCGCGCCCGGCCTGGCCGCCTATGTCGGGTCGAAGCACGCCGCGCGCGGTGTCACGCGCGAGCTGGCCCTCGAACTCGCCCCGCTCGGCATCCGCGTGCTCGGGGTCGCCCCGAGCTTCGTCCCCACCGAAGGCAACATGATGGCCGCCGCGGCCGTGATGACCGACGACATCCCGCCGACCGACCTCATGCTGAACGGCCCGATCGGGCGGGTCGGCGTCCCTGACGACATCGCGCGCGTCGTCCTGTTCTGCGCGTCGGACCTGTCGACCTTCATGACGGGCAGCACGCTGCTCGCCGACGGCGGCGACACCGCCTGAGCCACTCCGCTACTACGCGGACACCTGTACCGCCCTCGTCGAACGCGACGGCCCGCGCTCGGTCAGTGCCAGTAGTCCCGTTCGGGCAGCCGCAGGTGCGTGTCCGGATCGGTGATCGCGCGGGCGCTGGTCGGGCGCAGGCCCGCGCCGGCGAAGCAGTAGGCCGCGGCTTGACCCACGTACAGGTATTTGAGCAGGATCTCCTCGGCCGAGTCATCGCCGGACACGTCGCCGCCGCCCGGGTGGGTGTCCCAGTCCACGACCTCGCCGTCGCGGTAGACGCTGCCCTGGTTGCCGCTCTTGGGGTTGGCGTACATGCCGTAGGCGACCGTGCCCGCCGACAGCACCCGCATGACGACGGGAGCCGAGGCCATGTAGCCCCATTGCTGGCTGACGAGGCAGCCGCCGGGTATGTCGGAGAAGCCGATGAACCGCATGGCCTCGTCCTCGAACGGGTCTTCCATGACCTCTGCCAGCTCCTCCTCGTCGGCGGGTGTGGCGGCTAAGCGCTGTGCCGCCTCGGCGGCGCTGATGCCGCGTACACACGCCAGGCTGTAACCGTCGTACCCGATGTCGCCGACCGCGCCGATCAGGCGGTCGGCCTCCGTCACGGCGGCGGTCTCGGCCTCGGTCAGCCTGGCATGACCCGGCGGGAACGGGAAGAACAGGCCAGGCGTGGGGCCCGCCAGGCTGAGCCGGCCGGGCGACCAGCCGGCCATCATGGGCCGCCATGGGTCCGCTCCGGCGGCGACCAGGGCGAGGGCGTTCTCGTGCCGGTCGCTGAAGACCGCGCCCCAGAGCGCGGTGCGGCCCTCGCACTCCGCGTCGATGTCATCGACCCGGCCGGCCAGCACGGCGACCACCTCCGGCGAACCGCGTTCCGCCGCGGCGTGCAGCGGCCGCTCGAAGGGGTGGGCCCCTTCGTTCGGGTCGGCACCCGCGTCGAGCCTGGCGCGGACCAGAGCGAGGTCCGCCCAGGAGCCCCACCTGAAACCTGACCATCCTGCGGTCTCCGTTGTGGTCATGACAGCCCCTTCGAGATCACGTACGTGGACACGAGCGGGGCCATCATGACGGAGGGCAAGGACAATTTCGGCGCGTCAGCCGGACGTGCCGAACGGCTGGTCGGCACGTCCAGAGCGGTGTCGCACCGGGGAAGCGATCGTCACCGTCCCGGCCAGTACGGGCTGAGCAGGTCGAACTGGTTCGGCAGGCCGAGCAGGTAGCGTGCGTCGTCGGTGTCGTAGAGCAGCTTGAACTCGCGTGGCAGATAGAGGCTGAAGAGCCGGGCCCGGGACGCGGAGGAGCCGGCGGCGTCGAGGATCCCGTTGGCCGCCATGCGCCCGGCCTCGCCGGTGATCGCCGGATCCACGAACCAGGACCGTACGATCGAGTCGGGCAGCAGCGCCGCGCCACCGGGCAGGGCCGCGCGGACCTGGGCCAGGACCTCCTGGACGATCTCCGGCCGGGTGCACTGCCGGGCGGTCTTGCCGAACAGGACGCCGGGCGTGCTCCAGTCCGAGAGGTCGAGGGACAGGCAGTCGGTGACCGTGCCGTCCCCGTAGCTGGTCGCGAAGTCCCTGCTCCAGAACTGTGCCTGGCTGATCGAGGTGAGCGCCCAGGGCGTGCCCGCGTAGATGAGGTGGCCGTTGGCGATCGGGCGGGGCTCCTTGAGGTAGATCATGACCCCGTTCATCCAGTCCGTCTCCAGACGATCCAGCCGGGCCAGGGCGGGGTCGGCCGCCTTCATGGCGGAGGTCAGCAGGGGGCGCAGGCGCTCGACGGGGAGGGCGGCCACGTAGTGGTCGGCGGTGACGGTGCCGGCGGCCCCGCTGGGATCACTCACCCGCGCGCCGGTGATCCGGCCGCCGGAGTAGTCGAACCCGGTGGTGCTCCAGCCGACCTTGAACTGCACGCCGAGGCTGGTGAGGTAGCCGATCCAGGGGGTGAGCCAGACATCGTTGGACGGACCGCTGAGCACCCGGTCGGGCGGACCGTACGGGCCGAGGCCGAGCCCGCTGTAGACCAGCGCCTCGAACATCAGGCCCATGGTGCGGGTGTTGGCCTTGTTCGGCTGGGCCGCGACCAGCGACGCGGTGAACAGCCTGGCCGGCAGATCCCGATACTCCTGCGACATGATGCTCGCCTTGATGAAGTCGGCGAAGCCCATGTTCTCCCACTGGCCGAGCCGTCGGCGCCGCCGGCGCTCACGGTGATCTGGTCGTTCACCCCCCACGGGAGCGTCGTACTTGAGGACTCCCGCGGTCGTGCGAGACGGTGCCCCTTCAGCACCCACACAGGAGGCGTTCCGGCGCGTTCCATCACCTGGCATGCGCGTCCCACGGGTCGACACGTCGCTGCTGGAGAAGCCGTCAACCGCGCCCTCGAACCCCGGCTCGGCCGCATGATCCAAAGGGGGTTGACATCAATCTGGTGACCAGGTCATCCTGTTCCGCGGCGTGCCCGGAAAGTCGCACAACTCAAAATCGGCAGGCATGACATTGGATGCACCACAATTAGCATCTGTTCTGCAGCTTTACCAAGAACGACTGTCCACAGCCCCAGTCAGGATCGCTGTTTCGGACGGTCAGGAACACCTCACCTACCGAGAGTTGGATCGCCTCGCGAACGGCATCGCCGCTCAGCTGCTTCGTCTCACGACGACCGGGCAGTCCTGGGTGGCCGTGCTCGCGGGCCGCTCGATCCGGCTGGTCGCGGGCCAGCTCGGTGCGCTGAAGGCGGGCCTCGCCTTCGCGCCGATCGACCCCGCCACGCCCGCCGAGCGGATCCACACCATGCTGGTGGGAGCCGCGGCCGTGGTCACGGCGCCGGAGTGGAGAGCTCTGGTGCCCGACGGCATCCCGGTGATCGACGCGCCCGCCCCGGGGGACGCGTTACCCCCGCCGCACATCGAGCCCGGCGATCTCGCCTTCGTCATCCACACCTCCGGCTCGACGGGGACTCCCAAGGGCGCGCTCGTTCCCCACCGCGCGCTGACCAACCTGATCAGCTGGTCGCACGAGACCTTCGGAACCGGCGGCCGGGCCCCGCTGCTCACCAGCCCCAACTTCGACGCGTCGGTCTGGGAGATCTGGCGGTGCCTGACCGCGGGCACCACGATCGTCATTCCCAGCGAGCGGACCAGGCTCTCCCTGCCCGCGTTGCGTGACTGGATCGTGGATCAGGAGCTGACCACCTGCTTCGCGCCAACCCCCATCGCGGAGGGACTGCTCGGCATGTCCTGGCCGGAGCGGACCAAGCTGGCGACGCTGAGCACCGGCGGCGACCGGCTCACCACGTATCCAAGACCTGAGCTGCCCTTCCGGCTGTTCAACGTCTACGGCCCGGCGGAATGCTGCGTCATGGCGATCGTCGGCGAGGTGCCGGTCTCCGCCGGCCAGAGCCGTCCGCCCACGCTCGGCTCGCCACTGCCCGGCATCACCGTCCACCTGCTTGACGAGGCGATGCGGCCGGTCGAGGAGGGCGAGATCTACCTCGGCGGCGTGTGCGTCGGCCTGGGCTACCTCGACCGGCCCGACCTCACGGCCGAGCGCTTCGTCCACGACCAGGACGGGCGGCTCCTCTACCGCACCGGAGACCTGGGCCGCCGTGACCAGGCCGGCCGGTTCGAGTTCCTGGCTCGCGCGGACGACCAGGTCAAGATCCGCGGCAACCGGGTGGAGCTCGGCGAGATCGAGACCGTGCTCGGCCGGCACCAAGGGCTCCGGGCCGCCACCACTGCCGTCCGCGGTCACGACCTGGTCGCCTATCTCGTGGGCACGGCGACCGAGCAGGAGGTGCGCGGCCACCTGCGCAGGTTCCTGCCCGACTACATGATCCCCACCGCCTGGGTCTTCCTGGACGAGCTCCCGCTGACCCGTAACGGCAAGGTGGATCGCGCCGCGCTGCCCGACCCGGTCCGCGAGCGCCGCTTCATCACGCCGCCCAGCACTCCCACCGAGGAGTTGCTCGCCGAGATCTGGCAGGACGTCCTCGACGCTGGGCCGATCGGCGCCGACGACGACTTCCTGGCGCTGGGCGGCCAGTCGCTGCTGGCGATGCGCATCGCCGCCCGCGCCTGCGAAAGGCTGGACAGGCCGGTCGAGCCACGGATGCTCTTCGAACACACCACGCTCGCCGCGCTGGCCCGCGCGATCGACGGCCTGCCGCGGTCGGCGGCGCCGACCGCCGCCGAGGCCGGGCTCACGCCCGCGCAGCGCCGGCTCTGGTACATCGACCAGGTGGCGCCCGGCCCGCAGTACAACGTGCCCATCCTGTACGCCCTGGACGGCCCCCTCGACACCGGCCGCCTGGAGAACGCGATCAACGAGATCGTGCGCCGGCATCCATCCCTGCGCACCCGTTACGAAGAGCACGACGGCGAGCCGGTGCCCATCGTCGTCGAGCCGGCCGATGGGCTCATCACGATGAAGGTCATGGACGCCACCCCGCGTGGCGCGGACGCGCTGGCCCAGCACGCCGCCCGTGACCCCTTCGACCTGCGGAACGGTCCTGTCCTGCGGGCGCTGCTGCTCCGGCTCGCCGACGACCGGCACCGGCTGCTGGTGACCGTGCACCACATCGCCTTCGACGGCTGGTCGGTCGGGGTCTTCCTGGACGAGCTGGCCCGGCTGTACGCGGGGGAGAGCCTGCCCGCGCCGGGCGGTCCGTACCGGCGCGGGCAGGGTCTCGACAGCCTGCCGTACTGGAGGAAGGCCCTGGAGTCCGCGCCCGAGCGGCTGGGGCTGCCCGCCGATCGCCCGGGGCCGACGGGGCCGCTCCGGCCCGGCGGCCGGGTCCGGGCCACGCTGCCGGACGGGCTGCTCGCCGAGGTGGAGTCGCTGGGCAGGAGCGCTGGGGCCAGCCCGTTCATGGTGCTGTTCGCGGCCTTCCAGGCGTTGCTGCACCGCTACAGCGGCCAGGACGACCTCGTGACGGGCGTGCCGTTCTCCGGCAGGGAGGCGCCGGGCGCGCACTCCATGATCGGCTTTTTCGTGGAGACGCTGCCGATCAGGACCGGCCTGGCGGACGACCCCTCCTTCGAGCGCCTGCTGGCACAGGTGCGGGCGACGGTCCTGGCCACGCCCACGGACGTGCCGCTGGAGGAGATCGTCCGGGAGCTCTGCCCCGATGGCCGGCCGCCCTTCGACGTGATGTTCGCGATGCAGGAGTCGCTGGACGTCAAGCGGGGCGACGGCGTGACCTTCCGGATGCTCGAGGAAGTGGAGAACGGCGGCGCCAAGGCCGACCTGG
Source organism: Nonomuraea sp. NPDC049158 (assembly GCF_040648335.1). NCBI lineage: Bacteria > Bacillati > Actinomycetota > Actinomycetes > Streptosporangiales > Streptosporangiaceae > Nonomuraea > Nonomuraea sp. NPDC049158. Next base: position 20,367 of record NZ_JBEZDM010000002.1, on the reverse strand, counting down.
TGCTCTACGCCGAAGGGCGGGAGATGAGCCTGGAGTTCGCCGCCGACCTGTTCGAGCGCGCCACAGTGGAGCGCCTGCTGGGGCATTACCTGCGCGTCCTGGAGCAGGTGGTGGCCGACCCGGCGGCGCCGATCTCCACGCTGCTCGCCCGGCGGCACGAGCCCGCCGGTCGCGGCCCCGACCAGTGCCTGCACCGGCTCTTCGAACAGCAGGCGGACAGAACGCCCGACGCGGTCGCCGTCGAGTTCGACGGCGTCGCGCTCACCTACGACGAACTCGACCGGCGGGCCAACAGGCTGGCCCACCTGCTGCGCGGGCTGGGCGTGGGCCCGGAGGTGCCGGTCGGCCTGCACGTACGGCGCTCGCTCGACCTGCCCGTGGCGCTCCTCGGCATCCTGAAGTCCGGCGGCGCGTACGTACCGCTCGACCCCTCCTACCCCGAGGCACGCCTCACCCAGGTGCTCGGCCGGGTCGGCACCCCGGTCCTGGTGACGCACCAGGCCCTGGCCGGCGCACTGCCGCACGAGCGGCCCGTCCACGTCGACACCGACCTCGACGGTCAGCCCGAACACCGGCCGGACAGCGGCGTCACGCCCGACGACCTGGCCTACATCCTGTTCACCTCGGGCTCGACCGGCCAGCCCAAGGGTGTGGCGATGCCGCACCGCCCGGTCGCCAATCTCATGGCCTGGCACCGCGGTACCTACCGGAGCCTGCAGTTCACCGCGCTCGGCTTCGACGTCTCGGTACAGGAGATCTTCAGCACCTGGGCGTACGGCGGGACGCTGGTCATGGTCAGCGACGAGGTGCGGCGCGACTCGTCCGCCCTGCTCGACCACATCGCCAGGACCCGGGTGGAGCGGATCTTCCTGCCCTTCGTGGCGCTGCAGGCACTGGCCGGCGCCGGGATCGAGCCGCCCGCCACACTGCGCGAGGTGATCACCGCGGGGGAGCAGCTCCAGGTCACGCCGCAGCTGGAGCGGTTCATCAGGCCGTGGATGACGCTGCACAACCAGTACGGCCCCACCGAGGGCGCGATCATCGACATCGCCCACACACTCACCGGCCCTCCGGAGAGCTGGCCGCGGCTGCCGCCCATCGGCAGGCCGGTCACCGGGGTCCAGACGCCGATCCTGAACCGCCTGGGCCACGAGGCGCCCGACGGGGTCCCCGGTGAGCTGCACCTCGGCGGCGCCTGCCTGGCCAGGGGCTACTACGGACAGCCCGAGCTGACCCAGGAACGGTTCATCACCTGGCGGGACGGGCGCCGGCTCTATCGGACCGGGGACCTGGCCCGCCGTGACGAGGCGGGCCAGATCGAGTTCCTCGGGCGCGCGGACGACCAGGTCAAGATCCGCGGCTACCGGGTCGAGCCCGGCGAGATCGCCGCGGTGCTGGCCGGGCACCTTGCCGTCCGTGAGGCGTTCGTCATGGTCCGGGACGGCGCCTTGGTGGCCTACGTGGTCGCCGACGGCACCCCCGAGCTACGCCCGTACCTGGCCGAGCGGTTGCCCGAGTACATGGTGCCGAGCACATTCGTCGCGCTGGACTCCTTGCCGGTGAGCCCCGCGGGCAAGGTGGACCGGCAGGCCCTGCCGGAGCCCGGCCGGAGCGCGCGGGTCGTCACGGCCCCGGCCACCCCGGTGGAACAGGCCATCGCCGCCATCTGGCAGGAGGTGCTGGGCGGGCCGGTCGGGCGGCACGACAACCTGTTCGAGCTGGGCGGCAACTCGCTCAACGCCACCCAGATCACCTCCCGGATGCGCGAGGCGCTGGAGGTGCGGGTGCCGTTGCGGACGCTCTTCGCCCACCCGACCGTCGCCGAGCTGGGCGTGCGGCTCACCTCGCCGGACGTGGAGGCGGCCGCGGAGCTCTATCTGATGGTCGTCGCGTATTCGGACGAAGAGGCCGAGGCCCTGCTGCGCTCGATGGAAGGTGATCAATGAGCCTGTCAGCCCAGCAGCGCCAGCTCCTGGACGCGTTACGCAAGAAGAAGCAGCAGACTGAGCGGTCCAGGCCCGATCGGCTGCCGATGTCCTTCACCCAGCTGCGCGCCTGGTACCTGGACAAGATGGCGCCGGGCGCCGCGCACTACCTGATACCGCTCGCCTTCCGCGTCGAAGGCCCGCTCGATCGCGAAGCGCTGCACCGCGCGCTGAACGCCCTGGTGGCCAGGCACGAGAGCCTGCGCACCACGTTCGCCATGGACGAGGACGGCCCGTACCAGATCGTGGCCGACTCGCTCACGGTCGACCTGGCGGACGTCGAAGACGGCACGCCGATGGACCTGACCACCGGCCCGCTCATCCGCGCCCACCTCGTGCGCGAGGGCGCGGAGCAGCACGTCCTGCATCTCCTGCTGCACCACATCGTCGCCGACGCGTGGTCGCTGGACGTGCTGCGCCGGGAGCTGAGCGCGCTCTACAACGGCCAGGAGCCGCCCGCGCTGTCGCGGCAGTACCCCGACTACGCGATCTGGCAGCGGGAGCAGGACTACAGCGGGGATCTGGCCTACTGGCGCGAGAGGCTGACGGGCGCGCCGCCGTTCACCGAATTACGGACGGACCTGCCGCGGCCGGCCGTCCAGACGTACGCGGGCGCCGAGCTGCCCTTCTCCCTCCACCTACCGCGCGAGGAGTTCACGGCCTACTGCCGCGGTCTGGGCGCCACGCCGTACATGGTGCTGTTCGCGGCCTACCTGGTGGTGCTCTCGCGCCGCTCCGGCCGGCTGGACCTGGTGGTGGGCACGCCCATCGCCAACCGGGACCGGATCGAGTACGAGGGCCTGATCGGGTTCTTCACCAACACCCTGGCCATCCGCGCCGACCTGTCGGGCGAGCCGTCGTTCGCCGAGGTGGTCGAGCGGGTCAAGGAGGCGGTGCTCGACGCCCACGACCATCAGGGGATGCCGTTCGAGCGGCTGGTGGAGGAGCTCAACCCGGAGCGCCGCCTGGACCGTAGCCCGGTGTTCCAGACGATGTTCAGCATGCTGCCCGAGGCCACGGCGGAGTTGGAGTTGGCCGGCCTGACGGTCACCTCCGTCGAGATCCCCGAGCACACGGCCAAGTTCGACCTGACCGTGAGCGTCCGCGAGACGCTGGACGGGCTCGTGGAGTACAACACGGACCTGTTCCACGCCGGCACGATCCGCGCTTTGGTCGCCGACCTCCAGCAGGTGCTGGCCGGGGCGATGAGCGGGGACGAGCCGCCGAGGGAGACGTCGGCGGAGCTGCCACGCCGCGAGATCTCCCAGCTCGTCACCCAGGCCTGGCGCGAGGCACTCGGCACCGACGCCTTCGGCCCCGACACCAACTTCTTCGAGGTAGGCGGTCATTCGCTGCTGGTGCTCAAGGTGCACGAACGATTACGCAAGCGGTTCAGCCTGACGGTCACCGACCTGTTCAGGTACCCGACGATCGCCTCGCTGACCGCCTACCTGAGCGCCGACGGCCCGGCACCGGCGGCGGTCTCGACCACCGCGCCCGCCGCCGACGGCGCGCTCGCCATCGTCGGCATGGCCTGCCGCTTCCCCGGCGCCACGGGGCCAGAGGAGTTCTGGGCGGCGATCCGCGACGGCGTGGAAGCCGTCCAGGATTTCACCGACGAGGAACTGCTCGCCGACGGCGAGGACCCTGACCGGCTGGCGGACCCCGCCTACGTCAGGTCGGGTACCGTCCTGGACGGCATCGACCTGTTCGACGCCACGCTGTTCGAGTTCACCCCGCGCGAGGCCGAGATCCTCGACCCGCAGCAGCGGCTGTTCCTGGAGAGCGCCTGGGAGGCGCTGGAGGACGCGGGCTGCGACCCCGCCCGCCACCCGGGGCAGATCGGCGTCTTCGCCGGCTCGGCGATGAGCAGCTACCTCATCGAGAACCTGCTGGCCGCGCCCGACGTGCTCAAAGCGGTCGGCGACTACCAGGTCATGCTCGGCAACGACAAGGACTCCCTGCCCACCCGCACCTCCTACAAGCTCGACCTGCGCGGGCCGAGCATCAGCGTCAACACCGCCTGCTCCACCTCGCTCGTCGCGCTCCACCTGGCCAGGCAGAGCCTGATCGCGGGGGACTGCGACGTCGCGCTGGCCGGTGCGGTGCGGGTCAACGCCTGGACCCGCCGCGGCTACGTCTACCAGAGCGGCGGGATCGGGTCGCCGGACGGCCACTGCCGTCCCTTCGACGCCGAGGCCCGGGGCACGATCGGCGCCGGCGGCGTGGGCGTCGTCGTGCTCAAGCGGCTGGAAGACGCCATCGCCGCCGGCGACACCATCCACGCCGTCGTACGCGGCTCCGCGGTCAACAACGACGGCACCAGGAAGGTCGGCTACACCGCGCCGGCCGTGGACGGCCAGGCCGAGGTCATCACCGCGGCGCTCGCCTCGGCCGGCGTCGACCCCGGCACGATCGGCTACATCGAGGCGCACGGCACCGGCACCGCGCTCGGCGATCCCATCGAGGTCGCGGCGCTCTCCCAGGTCTTCACCGGGGATCGGCGGATCGCCCTGGGCTCGATCAAGTCCAACATCGGCCACGCCGACGCCGCCGCCGGGATGGCCGGGCTGATCAAGACCGTCCTGGCGCTCAAGCACCGCACGCTGCCGCCCACGGTCAACTTCGCGACGCCCAACCCGCGCATCGACTTCAGCTCGTTCTACGTGCCCACCGCCAGCGCGGAGTGGCCGCAGGAGGCGGGGCCGCGCCGGGCGGGCGTCAGCGCCTTCGGGATGGGCGGCACCAACGCCCACGTCGTGCTGGAGGAAGCACCCGCGCGGCTCCCCGCCCCCCAGCCCTTCGCCCCACGGGCGATCGGCCCGCACCTGCTCATCCTGTCGGCGGCCAGCGGCTCGGCGCTGGGGGAGACGGCCACGCGGCTCCGCGACCACCTGCGCGCGCGTCCGAACACGGACCTGGGCGACGTCGCCGGCACGCTCCGGTACGGGCGCCGTCAGCTGCGGCACCGCGGCATCCTGATCGCCGAGGACCGCCGGTCGGCGCTGGACGCCGAGCTCGTCACGGGCGAGTCACGCCCACGTGAGGTCGCCTTCGTCTTCCCCGGCCAGGGCGCGCAGCGCCGGGGGATGGGCGCGGGACTGTACCGATCGGAGCGGGTCTTCCGCGCCACCGTCGACTCCTGCTCCGGCATCCTTGAGCCGTACCTCGGCCTCGACCTGCGCCAGGTCCTGTACGGCGAGGCCGGCGACCTCGACCAGACCTGGCTCACCCAGCCCGCGCTCTTCGTCACGGAGTACGCCTTCGCCCGCGCGCTGATCGAGCACGGTGTCCGCCCGGCGATGATGGCCGGGCACAGCATCGGCGAGTACGTCGCCGCCTGCCTGGCCGGGGTCTTCACCCTGGAGGACGCCCTGCGCCTGGTCGCCGCGCGCGGCCGCCTGGTGCAGAGCCTGCCTCCCGGCTCGATGCTGGCCGTGCCGCTGCCCGAGCCCGAGGTGGGTGACCTGCTCGGCGCGGACGTCTCGCTGGCGGCGGTCAACACCCCCGACATGTGCGTCCTGGCCGGGCCGGAGCGGGCCATCGCGGAGGTGGAGCGGCGGCTGGAACGGCAGGGTGTCGCCTGCCGCACGCTGCGCACCTCCCACGCCTTCCACTCCGCCATGCTGGACCCGGTGCTCGACGCCTTCGCCGCCGAGATCGCCTCGGTGCAGTTGAGCACTCCGGAGCTGCCGTACCTGTCCAACGTCACCGGCGGCTGGGCCTCCGGCGCCGAGACCAAGGACCCCGCCTACTGGGTGCGCCATCTGCGGGAGACCGTGCGGTTCGCCGACTGCGCCCGCGCCCTCGTGGCGGCCGACGCCGCCGTCGTGGAGGCGGGGCCGGGCCGTACCCTGACCACCCTGGTACGCCGACAGGGCGGCCAGGCGACGGTCGCCACCGTCGCCCTCACCGAGCCGGAGAGCGGGCGGACCGCCCTGCTGGAGGCCGTCGGGCGGCTGTGGGTGAACGGCGCCGACGTCGACTGGACGGCGTTCGGGCCATCGGGCAGGCGGGTGCCGCTGCCCACGTATCCGTTCGAGCGGCGCCGCTACTGGATCGGGCCGCGTACCCGGCGCTTCGAGGTCGCGGCCGCGCCGGTGGCGGAGGCGGTCCAGGAGCTCGACGTGGTCGCCGCCGTCTGGCGGGACGTGCTCGGCCTCGCGCCCACCAGCCCGCAGGACGACTTCTTCGACCTGGGCGGCGACTCCCTCGTGGCCACCCAGCTCGCCTCCCGTCTCGGCCTGCCCATCGAGGCGGTCTTCGACCACCCCACGCTGGACGGCCAGCGGGCGCTCGTCGCCTCGGCGGCCGCCCGCGAAGCGATCCCGGCCGTCGCCTCGGCGGACCACCGAAAGGTCCTTGCCTCGGCGGGCCGACCTGAGGTGACGCCGGTCGCCGTCTCGGCGGGTCTTCGTGAGATGATCCCGGTCGGCGAGGAGCCCGCGCCCGTCTCGTTCATTCAGCGGCGCATGTGGTTCATCGACCAGGTGCACGGCTCGGCCGCCTACGCCGTGGCCACGGCGCTGGACCTGCGCGGCGAGCTGGATGTGGCGCGGCTGCACGGCGCCCTGGGCGAGCTGGTGCGGCGGCACGAGTCGCTGCGGACCGTCTTCCGCGCCCCGGACGGCGAGCCGATGCCGGTGGTGCTCCCCGCGGGGGAGACGCCGCTGCCCATCGAGGACTGCGACGACGCCGAACGGGCGCTCACCGAGGCCGCGACCGAGTCGTTCGACCTGGCGCACGGGCCCCTGTTCCGCGCCCGGCTGCTGCGGCTCGCCCCGGATCACCACGTCCTGTCGCTCAACTTCCACCACATCGTCGTGGACGGCTGGACGATCACCTTGCTGAGGAGCGAGCTGGTCGCGCTGTACAACGGCGAGACGCTGCCCGAGCCGCAGGTCAGATACCGCGACTACGCGCGCCGGCAGCGGGCGCAGGCCGTCGATCTCGGCTTCTGGAAGGAGCGGCTGCGCGGCATCCCGCACAGCCTGGACCTGCCCACGGACCGGCCGCGCCCGCCGATGCAGACCTTCGAGGGGGCGGTCGCCACCCACGTGCTGCCCGCGGACCTGGCCCAAGGGCTGCGGAAGCTGAGCCAGGAGCGCGGCGCCACGCTCTACATGGCGCTGCTGACCGCGCTCCACACGCTGCTGTACCGCTACAGCGGCCAGGAGGACATCTGCGTCGGCTCGCCGGTGGCCGGGCGCACCCGCCCCGAGCTCGAAGGCATCGCGGGCTGCTTCATCAACACCCTGGTCATGCGGGCCCAGATGGACGGCGGCCTGCGCTACACCGAACTCCTGGCGCAGGTACGCGAGTACGCGCTGGGCGCCTACGCCCACCAGGACGTGCCGTTCGAGCGGCTGGTGGAGGAGCTCAACCCGCCCAGGGACCTGTCGCGCAACCCGCTGTTCCAGGTGCTGTTCAACCTGCTCAACCTGCCCAAGAGCGACCTGGACATGGCCGGGCTGGCCGTCGGGGAGCTGGCCGTGGAGGTCGGCACCGCACAGGTGGACCTGGTGCTCTACGTCAACGAGCAGGACGACGAGCTGGAGTGCCGGCTGGAGTACAACACCGCGCTCTACGACGCCGGGACCGTCCAGCGGCTGCTCCGGCACTACGAGGCCCTGCTGTCGGCGATCGTCGCGGCGCCCGAGACCACGCTGTCCGAGCTGGACTTCCTCACCGGTGAGGAGCTGGCCGAGCAGCTGGACAGCCAGGACGTCGAGGTGCCCGGCCTGTGCGTCCACGAGCTGGTGGAGGCCCAGGCCGATCAGACGCCCGACGCCGTGGCCGTCACCTTCGAGGGCGCCTCACTGACGTACCGGGAGCTGGACGGGCAGGCCAACCGGGTCGCCACGCGGCTGCGCGCGGCCGGGGTGGGGCCCGAGACGCTGGTGGGCGTCGCGATGGAGCGCTCGGCCACGATGCTGGTCTCCCTGCTCGGCGTGCTGAAGGCGGGCGGCGCGTACGTGCCGCTCGACCCGATGTACCCGCAGGACCGTCAGGACTACATCCTGGACCACTCCGGCATCGGCGTCCTGGTCACCGAGCGCGAGCTCGCCGGGCGCTACACCGGCTACCACGGGAAGCTCATCCTGGCCGATGGGGGCTTCGAGGGCGAGAGCCCGGAACGGCTGCCCGCCCTGGCCACCCAGGAGAACCCCTGCTACGTCCTGTACACCTCCGGCTCCACCGGACGGCCCAAGGGCGTGCGCGTCCAGCACTCCTCGGTGGTCAACTTCCTCACCTCCATGAGCCGCGAGCCCGGCCTGACCGGCCAGGACACGCTCCTGGCGGTCACGACGACCGCCTTCGACATCTCGGTGCTCGAGCTGTTCCTGCCGCTCACGGTCGGCGGCCACGTGGTGATCGCGAGCCGCGAGGCGGCCTACGATCCGCTGCGGCTGGCCGCCCTGCTGGACGGCGCGACGGTCATGCAGGCCACCCCGGCGACCTGGCGGCTGCTGCTGTCGGCGGGATGGGCGGGCAAGCCGGACCTGAAGGCCCTGTGCGGCGGCGAGGCGCTGCCCGCCGACCTGGCCGCCGACCTGCGCGGCCGGGTGGCCGAGCTGTGGAACCTGTACGGCCCGACCGAGACCACCATCTGGTCCACCCTCACCCGGGTCACCGACGGGCCGATCACCATCGGCCACCCGATCGCCAACACCCAGATCCACCTGCTCGACGCCGCGATGCAGCTGGTGCCCACCGGCGTGGTCGGCGAGCTCTACATCGGCGGGGCGGGCCTGGCCCGCGACTACCTCGGCCAGCCCGAACTGACCGCCGAACGCTTCATCACCTGGCGCGACGGGCGCCGGCTCTACCGGACCGGTGACCAGGCCCGCCGCCGGGCCGACGGCTCGATCGAGTTCCTCGGCCGGGCCGACGGCCAGGTGAAGGTCCGCGGCTACCGGATCGAGCTGGGCGAGATCGAGTCGCTGCTGCTGGCGCATCCCGCGGTCCGCGAGGGGGCCGTGGTGGTGCGTGGTTCGGACGATGACAAGAGCATCGCCGCCTACCTGGCCGCCGACTCCGAGCACGACTGGCGCGAATATCTGCGGCGCAAGCTGCCCGACTACATGATCCCCTCGGCGTTCGTGCTGCTGGACGCCCTGCCGCTCACCCCGAACGGCAAGGTGGACCGCAAGGCGCTGCCCGAGCCGGTCGCCCAGGCACGCGCTGAGGGTGCGGCGCCGCGGACACCGGCCGAGCTCAAGCTGGTCGAGCTCTGGACGGCGATCCTGGGCGTGACGGGGATCGGGATCGACGACGACTTCTTCGCGCTGGGCGGCGACTCCTTCAAGGCCGTACGCGCCGTACGGGACTCGGGGATCCAGGCGACCGTGCTGGACCTCTTCAAGAACCCCACCATCCGCACCTTCGCCACACTCAACGGATCATCCCGAAATATCGGGTTATTGCATGAACTGACGCCGCCACGATCCGCGGCCTCGCTGACCCTGGTCTGCGTGCCGTTCGCGGGCAGCGGCGCGATCACGTACCAGCCGCTGGCCTCGGCCCTGCCCGAGCACATCACCATGCTCGCGCTGCAGCCGCCGGGCCACGAGACCGGCAACCCCGGCGAGCCCGTGCTGCCCTTCCACGAGCTCGTCGAGGGCTGCGTCAAGGAGATCAAGGAGAAGGTCGACGGCCCCCTCGCCCTGTACGGCCACTGCATGGGCGGCGCGCTCACCGTCGAGCTGGCGCGCCGGCTGGAGGAGGAAGGCGTCGCGCTGGAGAAGGTGGTCATCGGCGGGCACCTGCCCGCGCCCCGCCTGCCGGGCAAGACCTTCGCCTGGTTCCGCAAGGTCTTTCCGATGGAGAAGTGGACCTCCAAGCGGCAGGCGCTGGAGTTCCTGCGGGCCATGGGCTTCTTCACCGAAGCGCTGAACCCCGCCGAGCGCGACTTCATCATGGGCGTCTTCCTCCATGACACCCAGGAGGGCGAGGACTACTACACCGAGCTCTACCAGGCGCCCATCAAGAAGCTGTCCGCACCGCTGGTCTGCGTGGTCGGCGAGAGCGACCGCGCCACCGAGCTGTACGAGGAGCGCTTCCGGGAGTGGGAGGCCTTCTCCGACGAGGTGTCGCTGGAGGTGATCCCCAAGGCCGGGCACTACTTCCAGAAGCATCAGGCGCCCGAGCTGGCCGAGATCCTCGATGCCGGGGACCGGTCACCGGCGCCGCTGCCGCCCCGCTACCAGCAGGCCAGTCTGAAGACGTTCTTCCTGGTGGCCTTCGGCCAGCTGGTGTCGCTGATCGGCACCGGGCTGACCACGTTCGGCCTGGGTCTGTGGGTCTACCAGCAGACCCAATCGATCTCGATGTTCGCCATCGTCTCGGTCATGGCGCTGCTGCCCGCCGTCGTGCTGGCGCCGGTCGCCGGAGCCGTGGCCGACCGCTGGAACCGCCGGCTCGTCATGATCACCGCCGACTCGGCGGCCGGGGTCTCCTCCGCCTCACTGGCCGCCCTGCTCTGGACGGGCGGGCTCCAGCTCTGGCACGTCTACCTCATCGTCGCCGTCGGCGCGGTGTCGACGGCCTTCCACCAGCCCGCCTACATGGCGGCCGTGGCCCAATTGGTGCCCAAACGCTATTACGGCAGAGCCAGCGGCCTGGCCCAGCTGGGGCAGGCGGCGGGGACCGTACTGGCGCCGCTGCTGGGCGGCGCGCTCGTGGCCGCCATCGGGCTGCACGGCATCGTCGTGATCGACCTGTCCACCTTCGCCTTCGCGGTCACCGTGACCCTGGCGGTCCGCTTCCCGAACACGCTGTTCAAGAAGCGGGAGGAGTCGTTCTGGCAGGAGATGACGGGCGGCTGGCGCTACATCACCCGCAGGCACGGGCTGCTGGCGATCATCCTGTTCACCTCCTTCCTGAACTTCCCCTTCGCCATGGTCGAGGTCCTGTCCACGCCGCTGCTGCTCAGCCTCACCGACACCCGCGGCCTGGGCATAGCGCTCTCGATGACCGGCGTCGGGCTCCTGGTGGGCAGCGTGATCATGACGGTGACCGGAGGCCTGGCCCGCCGCACGTACGGCATCCTCGGCTGCTTCATGGCCCTGGGCGTCTCCTTCGCCGTCATCGGGATCGCGCCGCACCCGGCGCTGCCCGCGATCGGGCTGTTCTTCGTCGGGCTGTTCACCGCGCTGCTGAACGCGCACTGGTTCGCCATCGTGCAGCAGAAGGTCGGGCTCGACCTGCAAGGCCGGGTCATCGCCACCAACCTGATGCTCGGCTGGGCCATGGTCCCGGTCGGGTTCCTGCTGGCCGGGCCGCTGGTCGAGCGGGTCTTCGACCCGATCGCGGGCGCCGCGCAGGGCAGAGGGATCGCGCTGCTCACCCTCGTCGCGGGCGCGGTGACCGTGCTGATCGGCCTGGCGGCCTACCGCTACCGGCCGGTCCGCTACCTGGAGGACGACCTGCCCGACGCGATCCCCGACGCGGTGGTCATCACCGACAAGGACCTGATCCAGCGGGCGGCCGACAAGCGGCTCGTCGCTTGAGCCCTGTCCCGGACGGGAAACGCACAACGCTTCCCGTCCGGGATATTGACGGTCCTGACGGAGGAAGTTACGTTTCGTCGGCAGATCGGGGGCCCGAGCGTCACACAAGGAGCCAGCCCATGATCCGAAGAATGCTGACATTCTGCACGATCGCCATCGCGTTAGCCGCCGGACTCCCCGCTCCGGCCTGGGCGGTCGACGCGACCCGTACGCCGGGCTCGGCCTCCTACACGGTGAACCTCACGAGCAACGCCTCGGGCACCACGTGGACCGGCCACGAGAGCGTCAGCTTCACGAACCTGTCGGCCGACCCCCTCACCGAGGTCTACCTGCGCCTGTGGGACAACTACCACGGCAGCTGCCCGTCCACCCCGATCACGGTCACGAACGTCACCGGCGGCACGGCCGGCGCGCTGACCGTCGCCTGCACAGCACTGAAGATCACCCTCCCCGGGCCGCTGGCCCAGGGACAGAACGGCTCGGTCGGCTTCGACCTGAGCATCGTCGTGCCCAGCGGCGCCGACCGGTTCGGCCACGACGGCGCGTACAACTTCATCGGCAACGCCCTCCCCGTCCTGGCCGTACGCGACGGCGCCGGATGGCACCTGGACCCGTACACCAACAACGGCGAGTCCTTCTACCAGCTCGCCAGCGACTACCGGGTCACCCTGGACCACCCCAGCTCGCTGCTCGTCCCCGCGACCGGCACCTCCGTGGACACCCCCGGCACTTCCGGCCGGACGATCACCACCGCGACCGCGAGCCACGTCCGCGAGTTCGCCTGGGGCGCCGGCGCGTTCACCAAGACCACCGGCACGACCACCACGGGCGTCACCGTGAACGTCTACCGTGTCAGCGGCATCAGCGCCGCCAGCGCCACCTCGATGATGAACACCGCCAAGAACTCACTCGTCGCCCACGCCGGCCGCTTCGGCGCCTATCCCTACGGCGAGGTCGACGTCGTCCTGGACAACAACTTCTGGTTCGGCGGCATGGAGTATCCGGGGTTCGTGCTCGACCTGGTCAGCTCCACGGCGCTCGCCCATGAGCTGGCCCACCAGTGGTGGTACGGCATCGTCGGCGACGACGAGTACAACACCCCGTGGCTGGACGAGTCCTTCGCCGACTACGCCACCGACCTGTACCAGGGCGTCAGCGGCACCAACTGCTGGAACAGCGTCTCCTGGCAGTCGTCGGCCGAGAAGATCAGCAACTCGATGGCCTACTGGGACGCCCACTCCAGCCGCTACGGCACGGTCGTCTACACCTACGGCAAGTGCGCCCTGCACGACCTGCGCCGCCTGATCGGCACCTCGGCCATGCAGACGCTGCTGCACGACTACGCCGCCGCGCACTGGTACGGCATCTCCACGGTGGCCGACTTCAAGGCCGCCGCCCAGGCCGCGACGACGGTCAACCTGTCGTCGTTCTGGACCACGCACCGCATCTAGGAGTCCTGCCGCGTCAGCGTGAAGTCGATCTCGAACGAGCGCTGCCAGGGGAAGGTGACGTCTTCGAGCGTCCAGTCCGGGTCGAACCCGTGCAGGATCGGTTCGAGCCGCTCGCGGGCGGCGACGGCGTCCGGCGAGCTGCCCCTGCCCCCGAGCGACGTCCAGTGACGGGGCGCCCCTCATCCCTCCAGGGCGAAGAGCATCCAGGACTCGCCCGGAGCCAGCCCAGCCAGTTCCCGGCCGCACTCCTGAAGCACCTGCGGGCCCGAGGTGATGTGCTGGGTGCCGGCGTGGACGTCCCTGAACAGCCGCTGGATCAACCCGTCCCGCAGCGCCGAGGTGCCACCGGACGCGTAGACGAACCGGGCCACCTCGGCGATCGTCGACGTGATGTGGTTGAGCGCGAGCCGCACCATGGTCTCCTGGCGTACGTCGAGCGTCCGGCCCGCGTCCAGGGTGCGTTCGGTGTCGTCCCACGTCTCGTGCACCAGGGCCTTGGCCGCACGGAACGCGGCCTCGGCGCGGGCGAAGCCGGCGTGGAAGGCATCGCTGGCGGCGATCTGGCCGGGCCGCCCGGCCCGCGCCCCGGCGTGACGGCTCAGCTCGTCGAGCAGGCGGCGGCCGACACCGAGCGCCCAGCCGGAGTGACAGATCAGCGCCTGGTCGAGGACGCCGAGCCGGAAGATCGCGCCGCCGCGCAGTGGTTCGTTGTGCGTGAAGATGTGCGTCTGCGACTCAGGTACGAAGGCGCCGTCGATGGAGTAGTCGATGCTGCCTGTGGCGCGCAGGCCCAGGACGTCCCAGTTGCCGAGCATCTTGACGTCTTCGATCGGGGTGATGAAGATCCGGGCCTCGTCGGTGCCCTCGACGGCGCCCAGGCTGTGGGCGTACTGGGCGTGCGGCATGCCCGAGGCGAAACCCCACTGGCCGCTGAGGCGGAAACCGCCGTCTTCGCGTACGGCGGTGCCCGGCCGGGTGCCCTGGCCCGCGATGACCGGCATCCGCGGGCCCGTGAAGATCCGCGCGACGGCCTCGTCACCCAGGTAGGCGCCGGCTGTACCGTTCTCCAGGGTGGTGGCCATGACCACCCAGCCGGTCGAGGGGTCGGCGTACGACAGCTCCTCGAAGACGGCGAGCAGCTCCCTGGGGGACAGCTCGGCGCCGCCGAGCGGCGTAGGCACCCATATACCGAAAAGTCCCGTGTCATGCAGGGCATTCACGACGGGTGTGGTGAGTCTGCCCTGCGCCTCGGCGGCGGGCGCCGCACGCTCGATCAGCGGACGCAGGTCACGGGCTCGCTCCAGCAGGGCGGGGCCGGCGGTGTGGAGTCGCAGCGTGTCGCTCATGTCCAGGTACTCCTGTTCGTGATCGTTGACGCTCTTACTCCGTCAGATCACGTTGGCTGCACATTGTCCAGACCCGCGTCCGTTCTACCTCCCCCTCGGTAGGGGTGCCCGTCCTAGGTCCTGCCAGGACGGGCCGTCTTCGTCCTCCCTCTCGGAAGCTGAGGCACACCAGGCCTCATGCCGCCTGGCCGGTCTCGGCGGCTGTCAAGGGAGTGGCGATCTCTTCCAGGCCCTTGCGTTCGGCCTTGACGCCCAGGAAGAGCTCCACCAGACCCGCCATGATCATGATGATGGCCCCGATCGAGAAGGCCAGCGCCGTGTCGCCCGGCACACCCGTCTCGACCAGGTGGGCGAACACGAGCGGACCCGCGATGCCTCCAGCCGCCGTGCCGATGGCGAAGAAGAACGCGATGGCCATCGCCCGGGTCTCCATCGGGAAGATCTCGCTGACCGTCAGATACGCCGAGCTGGCCCCCGCCGAGGCCACGAACAGCACCACCGACCAGCAGGCCGTCAGCGTCACCGCCGTGAGCATCCCCTGATTGAAGAGCCAGGCCGTGCCGAGGAGCAACAGCCCCGAGCCGATGTACGTGGCGGAGATCATCGGGATCCGGCCGACCGTGTCGAAGAGCCGTCCGAGCAGCAGCGGGCCCAGGAAGTTGCCGACCGCGATGACCGCGAAGTAGTAGCCGGTATGCGTGTCGATCTTGAAGAACGTGGACAGGATCTGCGCGTACCCGAAGGTGATCGCGTTGTACAGGAACGCCTGGCCGATGAAGAGCGACAGACCGAGCACCGTCCGCTTGGGATAGAGCGCCACCATGGTGTGCGCGATCCGGACGAACCCGATGGACTTGCGCTGATGGATCGTCATCGACTGCTCGGGCTCCGGCAGGTCTCCGCCCACCTGGCGCTCGATGTCGTCGACGATCTCCTCGGCCTCCTGGCCACGGCCGTGGATGAACAGCCAGCGCGGGCTCTCCGGTACGTGCCGCCGTACGAGCAGAATGGCCAGACCAAGCACCACACCCAGCCCGAAGGCGACGCGCCAGCCGATGTTGACCGGCAGGTCGTTCAGCAGCGGCACGGTCAGCAGGGCGCCGCCCGCCGCCCCGAGCCAGTAGCTGCCGTTGATGATGATGTCGATCCGCCCCCGGTGGGCGCTCGGGATCAGCTCGTCGATGGCCGAGTTGATCGCCGCGTACTCTCCGCCGATGCCGAAGCCCGTCATGAACCTGAACAGGAAGAACCACCACGCGTCGAACGACAACGCGGTCATCAGGGTCGCGACCAGGTAGACGACCAGCGTGATCAGGAACAGCTTCTTCCTGCCGAACCGGTCGGTCAGCCAGCCGAAGAACAGCGCTCCCGAGCAGGCGCCCGCGACGTACAGCGCGGCGGCCAGACCGGCGACCTGCGCCTGCGTGATGTCCAGGCCGCTTCCGGGCTTGGCGAGCTGGGCCGAGAGGTTGCCCACGATGGTCACTTCGA
This sequence comes from Nonomuraea sp. NPDC049158, assembly GCF_040648335.1. NCBI lineage: Bacteria > Bacillati > Actinomycetota > Actinomycetes > Streptosporangiales > Streptosporangiaceae > Nonomuraea > Nonomuraea sp. NPDC049158. The sequence goes on along the minus strand of NZ_JBEZDM010000002.1, from coordinate 4,582 downwards.
GCCCGTCCAGGATCCAGACGGTGCCGAGGCCGATGACGATCATCCAGTGCCAGCGTGACCAGTGCAGCCGATCCAGTCTCGCGGGCACCTTGGTGGTGATGGTGCCAGTTTCCAGGTCGCTCATGAAGTCAACTCGCTACCCCGAGGCTGGCTCGCAAACGTGCCGCGAAGCAGACCAGGCAGGCTGTGCCCTGGCCTCAAGGCACTGCCCGCCTGGTCTCAAGGCGCGATCCCGGCGAAACTGCCGCGTGATCTCCAGCTGCCATCATCCGGTCCCATGACCCGTCCCTTACTCGCGGGCGTGTGCCTGCTGGCCGCACTCCTGGGCTGCGGTGCCACGCCTCCCGCCGCAGCGACGCCTCCCGCCGCAGCGACGCCTCCCGCCGCAGCGACGCCTCCCGCCGCAGCGACGCCTCCCGCCGCAGCGACGCCTCCCGCCGCAGCGGCGACCCCCGCCGTGGCGGCGAGCCCGGCCGGGGTGCGGTATCACGCCACCGTGCTACGCCCCGGCGACTGCATCGAGCCGATGCCCGAGAGCTTCATGGTGACCGTGGTGCCTTGTACCGTGCCGCACTCGGCGGAGTACGGGACCACGTACGTCATCGCCGACGGCCCATGGCCGGGCATGGCCGAAATGCGACGCCTGTCCGAGAACGGCTGCGCCCCCAGGCTGCGGTACGTGGCGTCGAGGAGGGAGGAGATCGGCCTCATGCAACTCATCCCCCTGGAGCAGGACTGGCCGAAGTACAGAACGGCGTACTGCCTGGCCGTCGCCGGGAACGGCGGGAAGCTCGTCGGCCGCGTGCTCAAGTAGGAGCCATCTACGCCGGTCGGACGAGTTCCGGCGCCTGATGCCCACGCTGCCTGTCACGCCGGTACAAGATCGCCCGAGCGGCCATCACGACGCAGCCGATGCCGAGCAGCAGCCCCCAGGTCACGTCGGTGAGGAAGTGCATGCCCCGGTACAGGCGGGAGAAGGCGACGATGAGCGGGGCGGCGATGCCGAGCACCCAGATCACCACCTGGAGCGCCCTGTTGCGGACGTGCATGCTCAGGATGAGCGCGACCGAGCAGTAGAACCCGACCGCGGCGCTGACGTGTCCCGACGGGAAGCTGGAGGTGGGCGGGGCCGGGTCGATGTGCTGCACCGGCGGCCGGTGCCGGCCGACGGGCGTGGTGGTGGCCAGGAAGATGAGCGACTGGCTCCAGACGGCCGCGATCAGGAAGATCGATTCCCGCCAGCGCTTGTACACCAGCCTGAAGACGATCGCGGCTATCGCGGTGAGTGCCACGATGTAGGGGGTGTCCGAGAGGCTGGTACCGAAGTCGGTGAGCGTGTTCCAGAGCGGCGTACGCCCGGCGGCCAGGCTCCGGCTCACCTCCGCCTCGCCGGTGGGCCAGGCGACGATCAGCTTGCCCACGCCGAACGTCACCGCGGCCATCAGGAGCATCGGCAATAAGATCGTCAGCGCGTAATACTTCACGTGCTCAGCTTTGGTCATGGGTCACCTTCTCTGACTCGGGTTCTACTCCTTCGGCCAGCGGCGAGTTGGGCCTGCGGCCCTGCTCGCGCCGCCACGTCTCAAATCCCGCCGCGGTGGCGGCGACCACGGCCACGCCCAGGATGATCCCGGCGACCACGTCGCTCACCCAGTGCACGCCGAGGGCGATGCGGGTATAACCGACCGACAGCACCAGGAACCAGGCGACGGCCCAGGTCACGCGCCGCCCCCACCGGGGCAGCATGGGCAGGAGGAGCAGGACGACCACGCCCGCGCCGAGCGTCACGTTGACCGCGTGGCCCGACGGGAAGGAGTCGCCGGGCGCGAGCGCGACGGGGTCCGGCAGGTGCGGTCTGGCGCGGGCAGTGATGATTTTGAGCGTCAGTCCGAGCAGCCCGCCCACGGTGATGGTGGCGATCGCCCAGACGGCCAGCCGTCGCGCGCCCTTGTGCCAGAGCCAGGCGGCGAACGCGATGACCGCGATCCGCCACGGCCAGGGGCTGAACAGATCCGTCCATACGATGAGCACGCTGGTCACGCCTGGATGGGTGATCGCGTACGCGTGCAGATCATCGGCGACCTGCTTGTCCAGTCCGTTGACCGGCATCTTGGCCACGACGAGCAACAGGCTGAACGGGACCATGATGAGTGCCACCGCGAGGCCGGCGATCGTCAGCCGCAGTCCCAGGCTGCGGTCAGGATCGACGCGAGCTTTGACCCATTGGCGGCTCACTGTCCTGATCCTCCCTTGATAGGCATTCGCGCTCGGCTACCCAGACAGCGGCCATTGATTCCTGCCTGAAAACCGGCGCCCGGGGTAGTCCGGTGACCATGTCCCCCACCGTGGCGGTCGTCGCGCACCGCAAGAAGACTCTCGGCGCAGGCCTGGACAGGCTGCGCGTGCTCATCACCGAAGAGGACGTCGGCGAGCTCCTCTGGTACGAGGTGCCCAAGAGCAAGAAGGCGCGTAAGAAGGTCCGCGAGGCGCTCAAGCGGGGCGCGGATCTGGTGTTCGTCTGGGGCGGCGACGGCATGGTGCAACGGTGCGCCGACGTGCTGGCCGGCTCCGGCGTGCCGATGGCGGTCCTCCCGGCGGGGACCGGGAACCTGTTCGCCAACAACGTCGGCATCCCCATCGACCTCGAAGAGGCGGTACGCATCGGCTTCCACGGCCGGCGGGAGAAGCTGGACCTGGGAGTGCTGAACGGCGAGCACTTCGCGGTGATGGCGGGAGCCGGGTTCGAGGCCGAGATGATCGCCGACGCCGACAGGCAGGCCAAGGAGCGGCTCGGCAAGCTCAGCTACGTCAAGGCGGCCGTGCGGCACGTCGGCGGGCCGCTGGTGCCGATGGAGATCAAGATTGATGGTACGACCTGGTTCGAGGGGGAGGCGAGCTGCCTGCTGCTGGGCAACGTGAGCACGATCGCCGGCGGCATCGAGGCGTTCGACGACGCCCGGCCGGACGACGGCTGGCTGGATGTCGGGGTCTCCACCGCCCAGGGGCCGGTCCAGTGGGCCCGGGTGATCGGCAGGATGGCCACGGGACGTTCCGACGACTCCCCGTTCGTCCGGATCACCCGCGCCAGGAAGGTGTCCGCCCGCTTCGGCGCTCCGCTGACGTACGAGCTGGACGGCGGCGACCGCAAGGCCACCACCTGCGTCAAGGCGAAGGCCGTCCCGGGCGCGCTCACGATCTGCCTTCCCCCGGACGAGCGCTCGGACGAGCGGCCGGCCGGACGCTCGGACGAGGGCTGGGACGGGTAGTCGTTATGAGCCGGCGGTCGCGGTGAACCGTACCGTGCTCGGCTCCTCGCGTTCCCGCAGGTCGGCGGCGGTGGCCTCGGCGCCGCGCAGCGCCCGCAGCACGTTGCGCCCGGCCACCTTCGCCAGGTCGGCGTCGGACCAGCCCCGGTCGGCCAGCGCCGCGAACAGCCGAGGGTAGCCGCGCACGTCTTCCAGGCCGACGGGCAGCCCGTCGCACCCGTCGTAGTCGCCGCCGATGCCGAGGTGGTCGATGCCGGCCACTTCGCGTATGTGCTCCAGGTGCGTCACCACGTCGTCGAGCGTGACAGCGGGCTTGGGGTGCGACTTCTCCCAGGTGGCCAGGTACTCGTGGGTCGCCTCGTAGTCATGGGTGTCGACCCCGGCCGTGCGGGCGGCGTCGGTGGCGACCTGCCGCCACTCCCAGTTGGCCTGCGACACGAAGGAGGGCACGAACACGGCCATGCACACCCCGCCGTTGCCCGTCAGCGTCTCCAGCACGTCATCCGGTACGTTGCGCGGCGTCGAACAGAGTGCCCGCGCCGACGAATGGGAGAAGATCACCGGCGCCCGGGTCACGCGCAGGGCGTGACGCATCGTGTCGGCCGACACGTGGGACAGGTCGACCAGCATGCCCAGCCGGTTCATCTCCCGTACGACCTCCTCCCCGAACGCGGACAGCCCGTGGTGCACCGGCTCGTCGGTCGCGGAGTCGGCCCAGGGGGTGTTGTCGTTGTGGGTCAGCGTCATGTAGCGGACGCCGAGCTCGTACAGCATCCGCAGCGCGCCCAGCGAGCAGTCGATCGAATGACCGCCCTCGGCGCCCATCAGTGACGCGATCCGCCCACTGGCGAAGACGCGCTCCACCTCATCAGCCGTGGTCGCCAGGGCCAGCTGGTCGGGATAGCGCCGGACCATGGCCCGTACGCAGTCGATCTGCTCCAAGGTCGCGGTGACCGCCTGCCCGCCGGGCAGCCCGCACGGCACGAAAACCGACCAGAACTGCCCGCCGACCATCCCGGCCGCCAGCCGGGGCAGGTCGGTATGGGTCCGGTCGGAGGTGTCACCACTGATCTCGAGCCGGTCGAAGTCGTAGCCGGTGAGCTGGCGCGCCGCCCAGGGCAGATCGTTGTGCCCGTCGATCAGCGGGTGCTCACGCAGCAGCTCGGTGACGCGCCGCAACGAGTCGGCGGACGTGGTCAGAGAAGGTGCTTCCATGCCGATCAGCCAATCACAGGGCACGTCGTCGTGGCGGATCGACCTACGTCCGGCCCGCTCCCCACAAGCGAACCGGGCGCGTGCCCCGGTAGTGGGCGAGC